>NZ_JAUPEC010000015.1 GCF_030551755.1 Pseudocolwellia sp. AS88 | reverse complement strand
TACGCTTAGTTGTTGATTTCATAACACTCTCCAATTTACTTAAAGAAAAGTGTCAACCTTATTTAGGACGGGTCATTTGCTAATAAAAAAGCAACTCAGTGAGTTGCCTTTTTATTAATCATTTTACAGATGAATAAATTATATAAATAGATTCATCAATCTAAGCTTAACTTTCAAAACCTTCAACACAGCGGAGTAAAGTTGTTTCAGCGCTATTTAAGTGTTTTTCCATACTTAGAATAGAACCAGCATTATTATGAGTAATCAAATTATTTAATAAGTCGATATGCTCTTCAATAGCAACAGTAAACCTTTCTAATTCACCTGTTTTGTCCCATTGGTAATGGTAATGACAAACGAACGAGACAATGTCAAAAAATTGCTGAGTAAACCTATTTTTCGCACTTTGTTGAATAATGTAATGTAATTCTCTATCAAGATCTGGAAATTCTAAATACCTATTTTCCATATCAGCTCTAACTTCTTGGTGTTTTGTTAATAGCTGTTGAAGCTGTTTCCAAACATCATGACTTTTAGGAAATTTTAATAATTCAGTAAGGGCACGCATTTCTACCATTTCTCTGAATGATACAAGCTCTCTCGCAAACTCTTCATCAAACTTAACCATTTTCCAACGGCCACGAGGAATTTTTTCAATTAAACCGTTGTTTGAAAACTTAATTAGAAACTCACGTACTGTTATCGTTGTGCACCCAGAATTTTTAGCAAGGCTTAATTCTGAAAATCTATCACCAGGTAATAATTTACCAGCATTAATTAAACCTAAAAAATATTTTTCAATTTGTACGTCTTTTGTCGAATCTTTATCTTGAATATCGAAATAATCATCTGGAGTTGGTTGACGTAATACCACTTTATTTGCGCCGTCACGCTTTATTATATTTGCAGTACATAAGTCCTCAATACAAGCTCTAACGGTTGTACGGCTTATTTTTAATAATTTAGTTAGTTCAATATCGTTAGGCATAACCTTTTCGCCGTCTGACAGATTGGCAATTAACTCAAGCATACGATTTGTAGACTGTTTAAATAAGTAAGTTTTTTTACTCACATTGTTTTCCTTACATATTGATATTTTATAAAATTTATCATGATGTTTTTATATTCAAGGTTACATGATTTAACAAGTATATGTCGTATTTTATCAAATTATGTGTGTATTTTGACAGAAATAATACATATTTATTATTAATATATTTGATTCGGATCGATAAATATTGACTTGTATTAATATTGAGGGTTACTCTATATATAAATAGACACATTTATTTTAAATAAGAATAAAATAAATGAAAATATAAAAATGGAAATTTTTTAATGAATATACCTGTATATCTAATTGTTATTTTTAGCTTTATAGTCAGTTTAGCGAGTTGTGCGAAAGCTCCAGTTGATACAGTTATGGAAGAGAAACAGGCTCGACCTAATGTCATTGTTATTCTAGCTGATGATATGCAAATTGGTGTTACAGGGTATGAGGGAAACCCTATCATTAAAACCCCCAATATAGATAACTTAGCTAATAACGGTACTGTTTTCTCGAAAGCTTTTGCTACAAGCGCTGTTTGTACACCAAGTCGAACAACATTACTTACAGGTCTATATGAACGCAGACATGGAATTAATTTTAATTCTAATAGCAGTATGACTGAAACTGCATATAACAAAACGTACCCAATGTTATTGAAAAAATCAGGGTATTTCGTGGGTTATGTAGGAAAGAATCATACGCCAATAGGACGAAACGAATCTGGCGTAACGGGTTATAAAAGTGGGGTGATGGATAACAGCTTTGATTATTGGTATGCCAGCCATAAACATTTAAGTTTCTATCCAAAAGATCACGCACGTCATGCAATTTTTAAAAATGCTCAAGCAGATACTCAAATAGAAATTATTGAAGAGGGTGTTGAAAACTTCATGACACCTAATGAAGCATTTCAAAAAGGACATAACTTTCTTGATAGCCGTCCTAAAAGTAAGCCTTTTGCTTTACTCATTAATTTTAATGTTCCACATGCTAATTCTACGGGCTCAATGGAACTTAGAGATAGTGATTTAGAACTTTATAAAACGACTTATAGAGAACACTTAAATGATGTCGCGCTTCCTAAAACATACGCTGCAGCTAAAGACATAAAAACGCCTAAATTACCTAAGTCGGTATATAACGGTAAGTACCTAGAAACTTATGACTATGTGAAAGAGGAAGATAGTTTAAAAGAACGTATTGTTAGAGAAATGCAAACCATATCAGGTATAGACAAGCTAATAGGTAAGTTAGTTAAACATCTAAAATATCAAGGAGTAGCTGATAACACTATTATTGTGTTTACCTCAGATCATGGCTTGATGCATGGAGAATTTGGTTTAGGTGGCAAGGTGCACTTATATGATCCTTCTGTTCGTATTCCAATGGTGATCTATGACCCTAGAATTGAAAAGATCCAAAAGATAGATAAGAACAACGACTTAGTAGCTTTAGTTGATTTAGCTCCTACCATTCTTGACTTAACTAACACACCTATTCCGAAAGATTATCAAGGTTTTAGTTTACAACCACTAATGAATGTCACGTCAGAAAAGAAAGCGCATTGGAGACAAGAAATCTTCTTGGAGAACCTAATGACAATTCAAAACTATCCTCGGATGGAAGGTGTGCGTACACATAAATGGAAGTACATACGTTATTTTGATAAGAAAAAAGATCAAGACTATGCATCAATGAGTGTTGCATCAATTAATGGAGAACAACCCATTTATGAAGAATTATATGATCTTGAAAACGACCCAAATGAAATCAATAACGTAATCAATGTACCTGAAAACTCGATGATCGTTAATAAATTACGAGCAAAAGATAAAGAGCTTGTTAAAGAATATCGTGGTAATGAACCACTAAATACTTACGTTAATTAAAAAAATTAGAATACTATTTACATATAAATGGGGAAATTATGAATCTATTAAAGTCATTAATGAATAAGAAACGAAGCACAATTAGTTTCTTATTTATATGCGCTGTCGCTGTTAGCGGTTGTAATGCTACAGATAAGTCTAAACAAAAAGTTGCAGAAGAATCATCATCGAAGCAACAAACACGCCCTAATATCATTCTACTTATGACTGATGATCAAGGGTATGGCGATTTTAGTATGTTTAACAACCCAATTGTTCAAACACCTCAAATAGAGAAATTAGCGTCTCAAAGCCAACGTTTTACAAACTTTCATGTAGACCCAACATGTTCACCAACACGTTCAGCATTAATGAGTGGTAAGTATTCATTAAGAGCAGGGGTTTGGCATACGGTTATGGGACGTCATATGTTATCTGATAAACATAAGATTCTACCCGAATTATTGAAAGATGCTGGTTATAACACGGCTATGTTTGGTAAGTGGCATTTAGGTGAAAATTATCCATTTCGTCCACAAGATCAAGGCTTTAATCATGTACTTATTCATGGTGGTGGTGGTGTAGGCCAATCACCAGACTATTGGGAAAACGATCAGTTTGATGATACCTATTATTTAAATGGCGAAGAGAAAAAGTACAAAGGTTATGCGACCGACATATGGTTTTCTGAAGCAATAAACTTTGTGCAAGAACAAACTGATAAAGATTCACCATTTTTCTTATATTTATCTCTTAATGCACCACATATACCTTGGAGAGCACCGGAAGAATATAGTGCTCCTTATAAAGCATTAGGTTTAAATGATGACCTTTCTAACTTCTACGGCATGATCACTAATATAGATGATAACGTTGCAAAATTACGTAAAACATTAGTAAACGAGAAAGTTAATGATAATACCATCTTTATTTTTATGACAGATAATGGTTCTGTTGCTGCAGCAAAAAGTAATGGTGAGCCATTAAATTGGATACCTAAAGATGTTCAGTTAGCTATTGAAGCTAAAACAGGCAAAAAGCTAAATACCTTAAATGATTATATGAGAGAAGGTAAAGCTTCTGTTTATGACGGCGGTCATAGAGTACCACTTTTCATTAGTTGGCCAAATGGTAATTTACAAGCGCCTGCTAATATTAATGATCTAACTGCACATATTGATTTGCTTCCAACTATTCTAGATTTAGCGAATATTAATGTAAAAGATCTTGATATTGACGGTACTTCTCTTGTACCAGCATTAAGGAATGCTGAAAAATTACCTAACCGTTCTATGGTTGTTACAAATCAACGTGTTTTAAACCCTGATCCACAACGTCCTTATGTTGTAATGCAAGGTAACTGGAGATATGTTCATGCTGTTCAAACGGGTGGTACTGAATTATTTGATATTACTAATGACCCTGGTCAAAGCAATGATATAGCTACTCAACATCCTGATAAAGTTGCTGAGTTAGCAAAAGTTTATGAAAAATGGTGGCAACACGCTATAGGTAAAGGAACACCGACTACTCGCCCTATCATTGGCAGTACACATGAAAATCCATCTCGGTTAACAGGTATGGATTGGTTATCTCCTAATACCGATCAAGTGCCGTGGTGGCCTGGTTTTGGTAACGACAAATGGGGTAAAGGCCATGGTTGGGTTGGTAATGAAGAGAAATTTATGGTTTCACCTTGGGCTTTAAAAGTAGCTGAAAGTGGTAACTACACTCTGAGTCTTTATTTACATGATAAACCAGCAAATAAAGTTATTCCAAAAAACTTTGCTCATGTTCAAATAAATGGCGATGTTACAACGATGCCAATACCTAAAGGAGCTTTATCAGTTACTTTTAATGTTGAATTGACGAAAGGTGATTTAGATTTACGCGCTTGGTTTGATGATAAATCTGATGCAAGTGGCTTAAGTAAAGGCTTAGCTGCATTTTATGTCTATGCAGAAAAACTTAAAAATTAATTATTAAGTTTTGAAATATTCAGAAAGTAAAATAAAAATTATTAATTAACAATTAAAGGTACATCTTATGAAAAAAATATTCACAGCTTTATCCTTTATTGCTTTATTTTCAACCATATTATCAGTTCAAGCGAAAGAGTCTCGTTTTCAATCGTTAGATATAGATAATGACGGCAAAGTAAGCGTTGAAGAATTCACTATAAAATCTAAAAAGAAAGAAAAATCTACAAAAGCATTTGTAAAATTAGATGCTAATTCCGATGGATTTTTGAGTGAAGATGAAATGGCTAAAATGAAAGATAAAAAGAATAAAAAAGACAAAAAGAAAAAAAATAACGAAGAATAAATAAAGCATAATCCGAGCAAGCTTAAAGAGGAAAAATATGATAAACATAAAACAAACACTTTTACTCATCACCTTAATGCTTTTTTCTTACAGTGTTTTGGCAAATGATGTATTTGTAGCCCTCGATAAGCTTGCTCAATCTGAACAAGCTCCGAAAGTTTATGCAAATAAATTGCTTGATGATGGTTTTCAAGAAATTTATTTTGAAGGTGCAACGTTTGAAGGGAAGCAAACTCGAATCTTTGCATTCTATAAAGCACCTGAGGGAAAAGGGCCATTTCCTGCAATGGTTTTAGTGCACGGTGGCGGTGGAAGTGCATTTAAAGAATGGGTAGATAAATGGAACAATGCGGGCTTTGCCGCTATATCTATTGCGACAGAAGGTCAAACAGGCTACTTAACAGGTAAAAAACAGCCTAAATGGGAAAAAAACAAATGGGGAGGCCCAAGACGCCCCGGTATTTATAATGATCCAGAAAGAGCTACAAACAACCAATGGATGAATCAATCGATTACTGCAGCGATTCAGGCTCATAATTTATTAAGATCTTTTAACGAAGTTAAAAAAGATGAAATTGGTATTTCAGGTATTTCATGGGGCGGTGTTATTACTTCAACAGTAATAGGTTTTGATCAACGTTTCGCTTTTGCTATCCCTATTTATGGCAGTGGATTCCTTGATACCATGCAAAACAAATACGGTAAAATACTTTCAAAACCTACACATAATTATTATCGTGAAATATGGGAACCAGCCCTTAGAATTGCTAAATTTAAAAATCCTACATTTTGGTTAACTGGCCTTAAAGAAAACAATTTCTCTTTAGATGCTCAAGCTAATACTTATAAATTGCTTCAGGGTATTCATTATCAAAGTATTCAACCTACATTAAAACATAGCCATAAATATGGTTGGGCACCAAAAGAACCGTATATATTTGCTCGTTCGGTTCTTAATCATAAGTTACTTCCTGCTTTTTATGATGAAAAAATCATGAACGAAATTGTAAGTATTAACGTTAAAAATATTCAAAATAACGATACCGAAAACTCAATATCATCAACACTCTATTATACAAACGATTTAGGCCATACTTTAGACAGAAAATGGCATGAGCAACCCGTTAAAATTAACACGTCAAAAAATGGTATTACATTAGCGTCTACATTACCCAAAACAGCTACAGCATGGGTATTTAATATAGAAGCTAACGGTTTAATATACAGTAGCGAGTTTTCTGAACGAACTACGCCTACAGCCCTTTAATATTTATACTTGAAAGTTAATTGAAAATGAAGGGGATTTAATTTCTACAAAGCCCTGATTTGAAATAGTAACGGTTTAAATAAGGTATTTTAGTCAACACTTTTAGTTTACTGATTACCCTTATGGAACTTAGCTATAAAATGCCAAAGTATATTGGTTAGTTTAAAAGTATTCACTATAACAACTATGAATTGGGAGTATTGAGTGACAGCTCGATTTTAGATGTACTTAATCGATTATATTTAATATTAAATTGTTGCTCTAAAACATCTAAAAAGCCAATAATATCACCCGTTTTAAATCGTCCACCAATTCTAATTTTTTTGAGGTTTTCATCTTCAAATTCAAAGCTAACATTAGAATAACGAGATATCTCATTAATAGCTTCTTCTAATGTTTCACCTTTAAATATTACTCGACCATCACGCCAAGCAAGTGAGTCTGTTATCGTTTGTTTAATATCTTCTTTTGTTAAATCGGTATCTGTTAACGCATTTCGGGGAGGGATAATTACACGTTCTCCTGCATTAACTAATCGCGGGTTATTTATGTTTGATTGTGTGAATAAAGTTTTGGCTTCATCAGTGTTTTCAATATCGGTAATACCAACTTTTCCATCAGTTACAATAAGTTGAAGTAAGGATTGTTCGTCATAACGAACGTTAAAAGCAGTACCAACAGCGACAAAAGATTTATTTCCTGCAAACAAGACGAGTCTACGTTCTTTATTATGAGCAACATCGATATGTAATTCGCCTTTAACTAAAGTTAGTTCTCTTTTTTCTGAGGTAAAATTAACCTTGATTAAGCTATTAGTATTTAAAGTGATTATTGATGAGTCAGGTAAGTGTATAGTCGATTTTTCACCTATGGCGGTACTGTAATTTTGTATGAAAACTGATTTACTTTTAGCGGCATTATTACTAAAAATCATATCACTTGTTGTATTTAAAAATAATGAACCGAGTACAAACACAAAAGCAATAGTCGCCGCTTTTGCATAAAACGAAATACTACTTTTGGTTTTTTTAGTTTCATAAGGGATTATTTCAGCTAATTGAGATAATACTGATAGCTGATCCCATTGCTTTGCCAACGCAACAAAATAAGCTTTGTTATCGGGAGATCGTTCAAGCCATGTTTTTAGCAAAATTTCTTCTTCAAGTGATAAACCACGGTCTAACTTAGCTAACCAAAGAGAGCCTTCTCCTTTCATTTTATTGGTATCAGGTAACTTGATAACTTTATTAGTCATTATTGCTCGCTCCTGGTTTTATACCCTGACGCAATACTAATTGCTTTTCGTTGTTTTTCATTAAATTTCTTATTCAAAAAGTCATTACATTTTCGCATTCCGTTAGCGGTATGGTTTTCAACAGTAAACTGACTTAAATTAAGTTCTTTAGCTATTTCTTTTTGAGTAAATCCATAAATTTTTCGCATAACAAAAACTTTTCTACATTGTACCGGTAAATTTTTTACAGCTTCACAAAATTGGCAAAATTCATCATTAGTTAATACTTGTTGAAAAGTGTCATCATTACTAAAACCATAATCACTTTCGTTAATAGCTCCATCAGACAATCTTACCTCTGATTTTTTATTATAATCATGAGCTAAATTTTTAGCTATTTTGTATATGAACGCTTTGGGATAACTAATAGGTTTTTTATTAGAAGTTATCTGAAATATTTTAACATAGGCGTCTTGTACAATATCTTCTACTTCAGCTGAAGGAGCTATTTTACCTACTAATTTTAGCAGTACCTTTCTATATGAGAATAGAGTCTCATTAAGCGAATTTTCAGTATTTCTTGAAGATGCTTGTTTATCAAAAAATTTCATATAAGCCTTTCGTCATATATCCACATAACTAGTAAACGAATTAGGATACTTGATCAGCTAAATTAAAATTTATTATTTAGCTAATAAATAATGATTTTAGATTAGTTTAACATTTTCGTTCATTTTAATGGTGTTGTTTTGTATTTAAAAACACATTAGCATTAACTTTACCCATTATCATTTATATTATTTAATTTACTGTATTTAAAGTATTTTATATGAATACTTACATTTAATAAAAAATATTTAGCTGATTTTTTATATTTAATCGTTTAATAGGTGCGTCGATATTTAATTGATGTAAAAAGTTCATGAAAACCTTTGTTGCTTTACTTTTAACTCTAATTTGTATTTTTCGTTGCGAAGCCTTTACTCAAAATGAAATAAAAAAACTAATTCATTTTGATATAAAAAAAATGGTAGCAGAAGAATCGTTAATAACATTTGCTGAACAAGCGAATATTGATTCTATTTTTCACTTTGAAAATGTGAAAGGAAAAATAACTAACCGCGTTATCGGAGAATATACAGTAAATGATGCTTTAAAAAGTCTAGTTGAAAATACTGAGTTAACAGCAAAGATAAATATGAAAGGTCAAATGATCATAAATACAAATATAAAAGAAAATTCGGGGAATATGATGATCAAAAAATCAACATTAGCGAGTGCAGTATTATCGGCACTTGCAGGCATTACAACTCTGCCTACTATTGCGGAAACAGAAGCAAAAGAAGTAGAAATTATTGAAGTGAAAGGTATTCGTAGTAGCATACTTAAAGCGCAACATTTAAAAAGAAATGCAGACTCTGTTATTGATGCAATTTCGGCAGATGATTTAGGTAAGTTTTCTGATGCAGCTATATCAGATGCCATGCAGCGAATTCCAGGTGTACAAGTAGAGCGTAACGATGGCGGTCAAGAAGGTGATCGTGTATCAATTCGTGGTTTAGGAGCAACCTATGTTACCACTACTGTATCTGGTCGTACTGCACTGTCTTCTGGTACTGAAGGGTTGTCAAACTTACGTGCATTTAATTTAGAAGTTATTCCTACAGATGTTATCACTAGCGTTATAGTTAAAAAAACTCCAACGGCTTCTGACCCTGAATCGGGTTTAGCTGGGAGTGTAGATTTACAAACACGTAAACCTTTAGACAATGCACAGTATACTGACGATAGTAATATTTTTGGATCACTAACTATACAAGGAGATAAGGGCAGCATAGGTAAAGAGCAGGGAACTCGTTTCAGTGGACTTTTTGGCCAACGTAGTGACGATGGAAAACTAGGTTACTATGTTGCCTACTTAAACTCAGAGTCTCATCCGGGTCGTGATCAATTATTTCCACAAGTAAGTCAACGAGATTTAAACCTTGATACAACTGGCGATGGTTTAGCAGATACAGTTGCTGAAGATGTTTATACCATTCATAAAATAGATATAGAACCTATTCGTGAAGATCGTTTACGTGAATCGATTGCTGCAGCTCTTCAATGGAAAGCTTCAGATAATTTAGAAATAATAGCTGATGTTATTTACACGTCATATGATAATTCTTCTATCCGAAATCGTGTATCTCCTGTATTTAGTAGTGCTTTCGATAATGGTGTTTTAGATGCCAGTAAAATCTATATTGATGACTCCAATACATTACAGTCAATTGAGCAAGGTGCATTTTTGGGAGACCAAGAAATCACAACGCAGTTTATTCCATTTCTCTATGGGAATAAAACAGAATCAACGGTTGCAGGTATAAATTTCAAATATAATATTACTTCTGACCTTACTATGAATGCAGACTTTCACTATTCAGGTGTCGATTATGAACAAGATTTAGATTTACCTATTTTAGTACAAGACATACCTGCTAGTCAGGTCAGTTTCAATAATGATAATGGATTATATAGTGTTGATTTAGGTGATGTACCCCTCGATGAATATCGTTTACAACAGGGACTGTCTTTAATTCGAGATATTTTTTTAGACGCTGAACAATATGGTGCAAGATTTGATTTTAATCTATCACTTAATAGTAGTTGGTTAGAGTCAGTTGAATTTGGTGTTCGTTGGACAAGTGAAGATACTGATTCAATACGTGGTAATACTGGAAGTGTTACAACTGATTATACCGATGCTGAACTAGAAGTTATTTCAATAGCGGGCATCGACCAATCAGGAACTGCCCCGTATGGGTTTTATCCTGATGACAATGTGTTTTCTGAGTTTCCTTTAGGTGATTTAAGTGTTTTTTATGACGCGATCCCTAACTTAGGAAAGACTATTGATTTAGGCTCGGATCCATCATCATCATTTTCTTATCAAGAAGATGTGCTTGCTCTATACGCTGAAGGAAATATGGTAGGAGTCATTGGTGACATGGATTATAGTGCCAATTTTGGTGTTCGTGCAGTGTATGTTGATTTTGCAGGCCAAGGTTCTCGTGTTGAAACCGATGGCAGCATAACACCAACGTCCACTTCGAGTGATTATATTGAATTACTACCAAGCGCTAACTTTAACTTAGATATCACTGATAATTTAGTGTGGCGTCTAGCCGCAGCAAAAGTTATGTCGCGTCCTAATCCATCTGATTTGGTTCCGCGCGAGGCGGCTAATCAGCCACTTGGTGTTGGTAACATTCCAACGGGTCAGCGAGGTAATGCAGATTTAGATCCAACAATTTCATACATTTTTGATACAACGCTTGCCTACTATAACGATATGGAAGGTGCTTATGTTGCAAGTTTTTTCTATAAAGATGTTAATGACTTTATTTTCCCTGTCACCACACAAGACACTTTACCGGGCTATGGCGATCAAATCTATGATGTTCGTAGACCAGAAAATTATTCTGACGGTGATGTTTTAGGGTTTGAGCTTGGGTTTAACCAACCATTTACTTTTTTACCTGAACCCTTTGATGGTTTAGGCTTACAAGCAAATTATACCTATTCTGATAGTAGCTTTGATGAAGATGTTGGTGATCAAGGTTATGGCTTTCCAGGTTCATCGAAAAATAACTTCAACTCAATTATATACTTTGAAAAAGGTGATTTTGGTGTGCGTTTAAGTTACATATATCGCGATGCCTATTTTCGTAACTTACCTGGACAAGGAGCTCAAGCTAAAAATGCGACTCCATTATGGAGTGGTGATGATGAGCGTATAAATATTAATGCAAGCTATAATATTAACGAGCACTTTAGCATTTTTGTCGATGTGAATAATCTCACTGAAGAAGGACGACGCGACTTTTATTTAGATGAATCGATATTCAATGGTTCTTTTAGACGCGAGCGTACTATGACGGTTGGTATTACAGGTCGTTTATAACGATATCATAGCAGGCAAGGAAACTTGCCTGCTAATTTTAGTCTAGTAAATTAAGTTACTATTTTTTAGCTAACGTCAGTTCCCCAAATTTATCTGTACGCATTAACCCTCCATACATCATTAGCTTTATGAAAATTTTTTGGTTTCATCGGTTATTACGATTATTTAATTTAAATAAATGTTATTAGCTTGATCAACCTCATCTGCAAACGACATATAAATGTTCTCGATAAAATTGACTTTGAATCAACGTGTGTATTATTATATTTAATTAAACCTTGCTTGTTTTCGTTATGTTTAATTTATGTTGGCAAACTTCGTAGGCAAAAAATCCAAATAAAAATTTCAGTTTAATGTTGGTTTATTATTAATAAAATGAATCAATAAAAGCTTTGTATTAGTTAAGTGGTCACCAGAAAATAATATAAATAGAAGGTATAAGATGCGTAATCATATAAAAGTAATATCGACAGGGGCTCTTTTCCTGCTCAATATTATTGGGTGTAGTTCAGAGCAACAGAGCGGAGAGAAGATAGTAGAACAAACTCGCCCTAACATTATTATAGTAATGACTGACGATCAAGGGTATGGCGATTTTGGTCATAACAATAATCCTATTGTTAAAACGCCTGTATTAGAAAAATTAGCGAATGAAAGCGTTCGTTTTACCAATTTTCATGTTGATCCAACCTGTTCACCAACCCGTGCAGCTTTAATGAGTGGGCAATACTCCCTTCGCGCAGGTGTTTGGCATACTGTTATGGGCAGACATATATTATCTGATAAACATACAACCTTGCCTGAAGTTTTAAAAGGCGCTGGGTATAAAACAGGTATGGTAGGAAAATGGCATTTAGGTGATAACTACCCATTTCGTCCGCAAGATCAAGGTTTTGATTATGTATTAATGCATGGTGCGGGTGGTATAGGTCAAACACCAGATCATTGGGGAAATACACAATTTGATGATACGTATTTTTTAAATGGTAAAGAAAAACAATATAAAGGTTATGCAACAGACATATGGTTTGATGAAGCGATAAACTTTATTCACGACAATGCCAATAAAGAAAAACCATTTTTTCTTTACGTGTCTACTAATGCACCACATGCTCCGTTTAGAGCGCCAGAAAAGTATATTCAACCTTACAGAGATTTAGGTGTTCCAGAAGAGCTTGCCTTATTTTACGGCATGATTGCCAGCTTAGACGAAAATGTTGATCGTTTACAAAATGCTATGAAGGAAACGAACATCACCGACAATACTATTTTTATTTTCATGACTGACAATGGTTCAGTAATGGGTGGAAAGGGAGCTAAGTTAGTGAGTGGTGAAACAAAAGCACTGATTGAACAAAAGATAGGACAAAAAATAGTCTCTCTTAACGATGGCATGAAAGGCGCTAAAAACAATGTATACGAAGGTGGGCACAGAGTCCCTTTTTATATTAAATGGCCTAATGGCGGTTTTATTAAACCTACCGAAATAAACGGATTAGCAGCACACTTTGATTTATTGCCAACATTATTAGATCTTATTGGAGTAGATGCCGACAAACTTGATACCGATGGTATTAGTTTAAAATCAGCATTAACTCAAAACAGTCAATTACCGGATAGAACCTTAGTAGTAACAACACAGCGTGTATTAACACCAGATCCAAATCGTCCTTACGTGGTCATGAAAAATAAATGGCGATATATTCATGGCAACAGTAAAGCCGATAACTTTGAGTTGTTTGATCTTGAATTAGATCCAGGACAAACAATGAATATTCTTGAACAACACCCTGAAATAGCGAACGAATTGTCGAATTCATACCAGCAATGGTGGGACTACACTACAAGTAATGGTATGCCAACTATGCGTTCAATTATTGGTTCTGATAAAGAAAATCCTATGCGTATCACTAGTCATGATTGGTTAGCACCAGATACAGGGCAGGTGGCACATACACCAGGGTTTGGTGACGATCATTTTGCCCATAGAGGATGGTTAGGTAGAGAAAGTAGCTTCGAAATATCGCCATGGAAAGTTACAGCCGAAAAAGCAGGTAAATATCGATTCACTTTGTATTTACATGATAAATCGGCAAATAAAATAATACCTAAATCATTTGCGCATATCAGTTTAAATGGTAAGTCATTAGTTAAGAAAATAGATACAGACTCAACACACGTTGTTTTTGAATCAAACATTGAACTAGGAAATTTAGATATTAAAGCATGGTTTAATAATACCGAAGACTCTACAGATAAACCTTTAGCTGTTTTTTATCTTTATATTGAAAAGCTTTAATGAAAATTAATATTAAATTAGGATTTAAAATGAAAACTAAAAATATCTACATTAATGCACCTCTTTTAGCGTTATCTATATTTTCTGCAACTACATATGCTTGTACTGAAGAAGAGCTTGCTGCTCACAATGCTTTAAACGAATTTGAAAAAAAAGCTGTTTATGGTTTTGAAGGTTCTGGGATACCGTGTTCAGCTGAAATGAAAACCTTAACCGCAGAATGGAAAGAGCTAAATAGTTCAGAAGCTAAACAGCGTGGTCGTGAAAAATTCAATAAAAACAAATACGGTATGTTTATACATTGGGGTCTTTATTCATCTCTGGGTGGCGTTTATAAAGGCAAAAAAATGGAAGATGGCGGCACAGGTCCACAAATTACTGAGTGGATCATGCGACGTAAAGAGATCCCTCGTGCTGAATATGCTGAATTAGCCAAAGATTTCAATCCTAAACAGTTTAATGCTGATGAGTGGGTAGCTATCGCTAAAGCTGCAGGTATGAAATACATTGTTATGGGCTCTAAACATCATGAAGGTTTTGCTATGTTTAAGTCTGATGTAAGTGACTTTAATATGGTAGATGCGACTCCATTTGGTAGAGATCCAATTAAAGAAATGGAAATAGCCACTAAAAAAGCAGGTTTAGATTTTGGTGTTTATTACTCTAACTCTCTTGATTGGCGCGATGGTGGTGATGGTGGGATGAAAACTTATGGTCCTAAGCCTGGCGTTAAAGCAAGAAGAGCGCCTATGCCTAATGAATGGGATCCAGCACCAGTATCTTTTGATGACTACATTAAGAATAAGTCTATTCCACAGGTTAAAGAGCTATTAGCTAATTACGACTTATCACAAATATGGTTCGATACACCTATTTATATTCCTGCTAAATACAGTATGGATTTCTACAAAACAGTATATGACGCTAATCCTGAAATTCTAGTCAATGCGCGTATTGGTAATGGTTTTGGTGATATTGGTACCCCGGGCGATAACGTTATCCCGGATAAATCAAACGCAAATACTTGGGAAGGTATAGCAACTACAAACCATACATGGGGTTATAGCTCGTATGATCATGACTGGAAATCACCAAAAGAATTAATGTATTGGTTAGTCGCTAACGTAAGTAAAGGCGGAAACTTTTTACTGAATGTTGGTCCTGACGGGCAAGGTGTGATTCCGGCTGCTTCGGCCAACATACTTAAAGAAGTAGGTAAGTGGCTGAAAGTTAATGGTGATGCAATTTATGACTCAAAACCTTGGGTGATTGATCATGAAGGTCCAACAATTATCGACATGAAAGGTACGAGTCATCGTAAAGAAAATAAGGCTAACTTTGACTTTACAGAAAAAGATTTCTGGTTTACTGAAAAAGAAAATAAAGTTTATGTTATTTCTTTAACAATACCTAAATCGAGTACTGCTGTTATCAAAGCCATTAAAGATCTTAATATTAAATCTATTCGCTTAGTTGGTAGTGGCAAGCTATTAAATTGGAGTAAAACAGCAGATGCGATTCATGTTTTACTACCTGACTTGAAAAATAACGGCGCTGGCTATGCTATAGAAATTACTCAGTAAATTAGAGAAATATAAAAAGTAGTTGGACATACCGACATAAAAAGCTTCTTTAGAGGAAGCTTTTTATTACTGTCAGATAAAATCCTCAAATTTAGCTTGAAAGTAAGTTTGTGATAATAAGAATGGAACGACTATGAGTAAAAAATATATTTTTGGCGTGTTTTTATTTGCCTATCATCTTGTTGGTTTTACTGCAGAACCAACATCAAAACCTAATATTATTGTAGTAATGGCTGATGATATGGGGTGGGGCGACTCAGCAACTTATGGTAACAAAACCATTAAAACTCCAAATTTAGACAAGCTAGCCAAACAAGGCGTAAAATTTACGCAAGGTTATTCATCAGCCGGTGTTTGTTCGCCAGCACGCTCGTCGATATTAACGGGGAGAACACCTTATAGAAACGGTGTTTGGCGTCACCTTTCTGGAAATGGCGAAACTCATTTACGCACTAGCGAAATAACTTATCCAACTTTATTCAAAAAAGCAGGTTATACCACTGGGCATTTTGGGAAGTGGCATTTACTATCTAAAAATCAATTTAATAAAGAAGGTTTTCCACACCCAGATAGCCATGGATTTGATTACTGGTTTGCAACCCAAAATAATGCAATACCTAGCCATAAAAACCCTAATAACTTTATTCGTAATCATAAACCAGTGGGCGAATTAAAAGGATATTCAGCGCCACTAGTGGCAGACGAAGCAATAAATTGGATTGAAGAAGGTAGAGATAAAACTAAACCATTTATTATGTCTGTGTGGTTTCATGAGCCACATAAGCCAATTGCTACCGATATTAAATTTTCAGAACTCTACCCAAATGAAACTAAGAAAAACAAAACCTATTTTGGCAACATAAGCCAAATGGATCATGCCTTAGGGAAGATAATGAAAGTGTTAGACGAGCAAAGCCTTAGCGAAAACACTTTAATTATGTTTACCTCTGATAATGGTCCTGTTGTTAGTGTTGGTGGCGATTCTGGTGGTTTGAGAGGATTCAAACGTAATGATTTTGAAGGAGGCATTCGTGTTCCATTTCTTGTGCGCTGGCCAGGTCATATAACAGCAGATACTGAAAATGATACCCCTATTATAGGTACCGACATTTTTACCACTATTCTAAATGTAGCAGGTATTGAAGTACCTAAAGATAGAACGATAGATGGTGTTAATTTTTTACCTGCCCTCGATGGACAAAAACTTAAACGAACTACTCCTTTATTTTGGCGTACTCATGTTTCCCCTGCAGAAGATCGCGTAGCTATGCGTATTGATGACTGGAAAATTGTAGGAAACGATACGTTAACCGAATTTATGTTATTTAACGTACAAAAAGATTGGCAAGAACAAAACGATCTCGCTAAAACCATGCCAGAAAAACTTAATAGCATGAAAGCCAAACTATTAGAAACTTGGGCTGATATAAAGTCCGAAGGACCTAATCAATGGTGGGAAGCAGAAACACAACCACCTATGAAAGGTTCAAAACTGAATTATTAAATTTAAAATTTCAGTTTTATGAATTGAAGCTTGATGCATTAGATCTTTTTATTCAGTAATATACTTTTTATTATTTATGATGCCCATCTAATGAAGAACTTTATATTTTGCTGATTAACCTATAGTTTTATAAAATTATGTAAAAAACATAAAGTAATTATTATATTTATAATATAGTCTAAGGTGTATAACTATATATAAATATAACAAGTCGTTTATCATTTAAATCTTTTGGAAATTAGCATATGGCCAACACCAATCAAACCAAATCGACATCTTTGTTATCCTCTTTTATGGCATTTTTTATTCATCGTCGTTGGCTACTGTTATTCTTATTGATTGGTTTAGGAATGGCGTATTACTTCTTAAGGCCTACAGCTAACGATGAACTAAAAGTAGAGCCAAGATTAAGTATGGTTACTCGTGGCGATATTGAAAATACGGTAACTGCAGCAGGTAGTTTAACCTCTAAAGATTGGGTTGATATTGGTGCTCAGGTTTCAGGGCAGTTAGATGATATAGCGGTTGAAATAGGTGATTTGGTAACAAAAGGACAGTTACTTGCAGAGATTGATGCAACAGTACAACTTGCTCAAGTTAACGCATCACGAGCAAGCCTTGATGCGTTAAAGTCTCAGTTGTCGAGCAGAGAATCAAAACTTAAATTAGCTAAACTAACGGCCGAAAGACAAGGTCGTATGATTAAAGAAAAAGCTACCAGCGAGCAAGATTACGACAATGCGCAAAACGCGTTAATTGAAGCACAATCCTCACTGCTACAATTAAAATCTCAAATAGCTCAGAGCGAAGCTAGTTTAAGTAGCCAAGAAGCAGAGTTAGGTTACACAAAAATTTATGCTCCTATGAATGGCACTGTTGTAACGATTGCTGCTAAAGAAGGGCAAACATTAAATGCTAATCAACAAGCGCCAACTATTTTAACGATTGCCGACTTAACCGTAATGACAGTAGAAGCAGAAGTTTCAGAAGCTGATATAAGTAAGCTTAAAAAGAATATGCCTGTGTATTTTTCTACCTTAGGTGGAGGAAAACGTCGATGGAAAAGTCGCGTAAGACAAATTTTACCAACACCAACAATTTCTAATAACGTCGTTCTTTACACCGTTCTATTTGACATTGATAACAGCGATAGTGCTCTTTTATCCCAGATGACAGCACAAGTGTTTTTTGTTACGTCTTCTGCTCGAAATATCATTTCAGTTCCTGTGGGAGCTTTAACTTATATTGATGATGTTAATAGTCCTAATAAATCAAGAATTACTACCAGCGATTCAGCTAAAGACCGACGAGCTAATATGACTGATGAACAACGTGCAGAGATGAGAGCCGCGAGAGCTAATGGTGGTGGTAAACGAGATGGAAAAGGTCGAGGTCGTAAAGGGCCCAATGCTGATAACTCACCAGTTTTAGATGGCTCTAAGCCGCGACGCGCAACTGTTCAGCGTGAAGTTTCTGAGGGTGTTTATGAAACAGTTGAAGTTAAAGTTGGAGTTGTTAGCCGTATTTCAGCAGAAGTTATATCAGGTTTAAACGAAGGCGATCGTGTTATCTCAGGCATTATTCAACATAACTCTCCTAGTATTGTTAAAGATGAAAGAAAGAATAATCAACGTATTCCTCGTGGCTTATGATCTAAAGGATGAAAGCTATGACAAATACTGAAAACTTTGAACAGCCGTTAATAGAGCTTGAAGATATTCATCGTACTTTTGTAACCTGTGGTGGTGTTGAAGTACACGCTTTGCGAGGTGTGTCACTTTCCATTTATCCAGGAGAGTTCCTCGCTATTATGGGGCAATCGGGATCGGGAAAATCAACCTTAATGAATGTATTAGGTTGTTTAGATCGTCCAACATCTGGTAGCTATCGCTTTTCAGGTAAAAATATTAAATCGTTTGACGCTGATGGCCTTGCTTGGTTACGCCGAGAAGCTTTTGGTTTCGTTTTTCAGCAATATAATTTGTTATCTACAGCAACAGCAGAAGAAAATGTAGAAGTTCCTGCTATCTATGCAGGTTTGCCACATACAGAACGCAGAGAGCGTGCAAGTGAGTTATTAACAAAACTAGGTTTAGGTGAACGTATGGATCACCGTCCTAGCCAACTTTCTGGTGGTCAACAGCAACGTGTTTCAATAGCTAGAGCATTAATGAATGGCGGTAAAGTTATTCTTGCCGATGAACCTACTGGCGCGCTTGATAGCCAAAGTGGTAAAGAAGTTATGGCGCTGTTAGAAGAACTAGCTCGTAATGGTCATACAGTTATATTAATTACCCATGATGCCGATGTTGCTGCTCATGCTGATCGTGTTATTGAATTTCGTGATGGTGAAGTTCTTAGTGACAGTGGATATAAATCAACTCAAGAGTCTTCAACTATAAGCCGACAAGTAGATTTGAGTAACATAGAAGAAAGTAATAGTTTACCCGCAATGATCTCAGGCTTTACCGAAGCATTGCAAATGGGATTACGTTCATTAATGGCTAACGTGTTTCGAACGGTATTAACTTTATTGGGTATTGTTATTGGGGTTGCTTCTGTTGTGGCAATGTTGGCTATTGGTGAAGGGGCGCAACAAGATGTTCTTGATCGAATTAGTTCGCTTGGGGTAAATATGCTGACGATAAGCCCGCAAAATAGAGGTCGATCAGGCAGGCGTGGTGGTGCTTCTGCTACTTTAACGATTGAGGATGCGCAGTTAGTACCCAATAATATTAGTAATGTGGAATACGTATTACCTGAAATTCGTTCTAATGGCACCGTTCGTTTTGGCAACCTCGACTATCAAACAACCATTACTGGCACAGGCGAAAATCTGCCTGAGGCGAGAGGGTGGCCTTTAGCTGAAGGGGTGTTTTTTACTGAAGCTGATAGTGAAGAATATGCTCCGGTTGCGGTTCTAGGCCAAACCGTTGTTCAAAGTTTATTGCCCGATGGCGGTACTATTATTGGTCAATATATTTTAATAAAAAGCATTCCTTTTCAAGTGATTGGAGTATTGACATCTAAAGGTTCTTCTGGCTTTGGCGGGCGCGATCAAGATGACATTATTTATGCCCCGTTAAAAACGGTTGGATTACGTCTGTCTGGACAAACCTATTTGTCTTCAATGACAGTAGCAGTTGAAGATACCAATCTAATTAATGAGACGGAGGCTGAACTAACCGCGTTTTTAATCGCACGACATGGTACCGAAGACTTCCGTGTTTTTAATAGTGCTGAATTAATTGAAAATGTTTCAGAATCACAGAAAACTTTTACTATTTTACTCGGCTCTGTTGCTGCTATTTCATTATTGGTTGGTGGAATTGGCGTAATGAATATTATGTTGGTGTCGGTAACCGAACGAACACGAGAAATTGGCGTTCGTATGGCAACGGGAGCTAGGCAGCGAGACATACTTCAGCAATTTTTAGCTGAGGCTATTGTTGTTACTGCTGTTGGTGGCATTTTGGGTGTCGCAATTGGTATTGGTGCGGGGCAGCTTATTAGCTTATTAGGTACAACGGTTAAATTTACGCCACAGCCCATAATTCTTGCTTTTAGCTGTGCTGCCGCTACAGGATTAATTTTTGGTTATGCTCCGGCTCGTAAAGCCGCAAAGTTAGATCCAGTCGTTGCGCTTGCGAGTGACTAATAGAAAAGAGATGAGAATAGTATTGATATGCAATCATTTAAAGTAATTAATAAAGTTATCATTTTGCTATTTAGCTTAACGGCTATTGCGGCTTGTACACCATTAAATACAACCTTACCGGATACCGATATTCCTACCAATTGGCAAGGGCCAATTGCTGACGGAGCTTCAGTATGGCCTGAGCGTAATTGGTGGGTACAATTTGGTAGTGAAGAGCTTATTGATTTAATTGAAGATGTTGAAGAAAATAACTTAGATTTAGCGATAAATACTAACAATTTACGCAATGCACAATTAACAATGATTGATGCAGGTTTTGATCTTTGGCCCACACCAAGTGTAACTATTGGCAACATGGCTTCTATCGCTGGGCTTGGTTCTTCAAGCACTCATGGGAGTAATAGCTTTTCACTTAATGGTTCACTCACTTACACAAACATTTTAAATAAATATTCAGAACATCAATTCGCCTTAGCTAATTATGATTCTGCTCAAGCTTCTGCAGCGGATACTGTATTAAGTACTTTAGGCACTACGGCTAATACATATTTTCAATTAATCTTTATTCGAGACCAAATAAAAACAGCCAAACAAAATTTAGATAGTGCGCAAAAAATTCAACGTATTACCCAATCTAAAGTTGATGCAGGCGTAACTACTGCTGTTGATGCTTTACAACAAGAACTTGCCGTTCAACAACGCTTGAATACGATTGAAAACCTAAAACAAAGTGAATTGGCTTCTAAATCTTCCATAGCTTTGTTATTAGGGCGAACAGTGCAAAACTTTGATCTAGAAGTCATCACGCTACAAGATATTGTAGTACCTAAAGTTCAGCCTGGTATACCTTCTGAACTTTTAGTGAGACGACCAGATATTGTTGAAGCTGAAGCTAATTTACGCAGTGCCAAAGCGAATGTAGATTTAGCTAGATTGGCTTTCTTGCCTTCAATTTCTTTAACTGCAAGCAGTAATTCAGCTGATAGTTCACTAACAAACCTTTTAAAGAATCCTAATCCTATTTCAATTACAGCTAATTTAATTCAAACAATATTTGATAATGGCTCTCGCTTTCGAAACGAAGAGCGCAGTCGTTTAGCGCTAGAAAACAGTTTATTAACGTATCGTAAAGTGGTTTTAAAAGCGTTTAATGATGTTGATGTAGCTTTGGGCAATATTAGATTATTAGATTCGCAAGCTGAAACGGCTAACAAAGATTTAGAACGTGCAACTGAGGCTTTTCGTATATCAGAAGTCATGTATAGAGAAGGCGTACAAAATTTTCAAACGTTATTAACCACTCAGCAAGCATTGTATACCGTAAGGGATAATTATTTACAAAATAAACTAGCGCGTCTTAATGCGATAGTAGCTTTTTATCAAACTTTAGGTGGTGGCTGGGAAAAAGAATTACTGGTATTGGAATAACATTAATTAATGTTAATTCTTTGTAGTGTTTCCGTTGAAAAAAAATGAAAGAGTCATTTATGTTAAGAATATTAAGTATTTGTTGTTTGTTTATTATTTCTTTTGCCAACAGTTCGCAAGAGGTAGGTGAGTCATTAGAAAAACCACTTAACCTTTGGTATGACGAGCCAGCCGAAGACAGTAATAAAGGTTGGGTCAATAGTTCTATTCCTATGGGAAATGGCTACATGGGAATTAATTTATTCGGTGGTACTAAAACAGAGAGAATACAAATTACTGAAAATAGCCTCTATGATGCAGTAGGTGCTAAAGGACTTCGCCGTACAGGTTTAAATAACTTTGCCGAAGTTTATATTGATTTCGACCATAATAAAGCAAGCAAGTATAAGCGAGGATTAAACCTCAATGAAGGTCTATCGTATGTAAATTATGAGAATAATGGTGTTAATTATTCAAGAGAATATTTTACGAGCTACCCTGATAAAGTCATGGCTATTCGATTAAGCGCATCTAAAGCGGGGGCTTTATCGTTTACTTTACGTCCAACCATTCCTTTTTTAAATAAAGATAAATCAGGTGTTGTTTTAGCAAATCATGACACGATTACGCTTTCAGGTGTAATGAAACATTACAATATTGAATTTGAAGGTCAATTTAAAGTTATCCCACAGGGCGGAGAAATAAAAACAAATAATAATCAGTCACAAGGTAGCATTTCTGTTTCAAATGCTGACAGTGCTATTATTTTGATCGCGGTTGGCACTAACTACCAATTCGATTCTCAAGTATTTTTAACTGAAGATGATAGTAAGAAGCTTGAAGGCTTTGAACACCCTCATAATAAAGTAAGTCGTTATATTACTGATGCCTCTGAAAAATCTTACGAACAATTACTCGCAAATCATCAAACAGATTATTCTGAGATTTTTAATCGCGTGAGTTTAGACCTTGGCGCTACATTACCCAAAATAACTACCGATGAATTGGTTGATGCTTACCCAAGTGGTAAATCAAGCCGTTACCTTGAAGAGCTTGCATTTCAATTTGGGCGTTACATGTTAATTTGTTCTTCTAGAGCCGGTACGCTTCCTCCGCATCTACAAGGTATTTGGAATGTGTATGATAAACCACCTTGGGCGTCACAGTATTTACACGACACCAATGTGCAAATGGCTTATGCCCCAGTATTTTCTGCTAACTTGCCTGAGCTGTTTGATTCTTATGTAAATTATTTTAAAGCATATATGCCAAAACAGAAGTTATACGCTAATCAGTACATCAAAGAGTTTAACCCGTCTCAACTTGATGCCAATGGTGATAATGGTTGGTCAGGTCCTTTCTGGACAAATCCATACAATGTTCCGGGTAAATCAAAAGTGGCAGGTTTCGGTACTGGTGGGTGGATTGCACAAATGTTTTGGGATTACTACGACTTTACAAGAGATGAGCAACTATTAGCTGAAACGGTTTATCCAATCATGTATGAACAAGCCAATTTTACCTCGCGCTTTGTACAAGATATTGATGGCGCATTGTTAGCTAAGCCCTCGTCGTCGCCAGAGCAAAAAATTCGCAATACTATAGGTACTACGTTCGACCAACAAATGTTTTATGAAAATCACCATAATACTTTAACTGCTGCGGAGGTGCTTGGTCGCTCAGATAGTCGATTAGCGATATATGAACATCAATTACCCTTGTTAGAGCCTATTCAAATAGGTAAGTCAGGTCATATCAAAGAGTTTCGTCAAGAAGAATTCTATGGCGACTTCTCAGATATTTATGATCCCCATCACAGACATGCTTCAATGGTTTTAGGTTTATACCCTGGTCAATTAGTGAATGATAAAACACCTGCTTGGTTAGATGCTGCAAAAGTTAGCCTTAACTTGCGTACTCGAGTGTCTAACATTGGCTGGGCAAGGGCTGAACGCATTGCTATGTTAGCCAGAATTCACGATGGCGAAGAGGCTTATGCATATTACAAAGATTTCCTTGAAGGGAACTTAATGCATAACTTGTTTAATGATCATCGGGGCGACCCATTATTCCAAGCGGATGGAAACTATGGCGCTACTGCAGGTGTTGCCGAAATGCTATTACAGAGTCAAGATCATGTTGTATCACCCTTAGTAGCTGTGCCTTCCGCATGGGCTAGCGGTAGTTACCGTGGATTACTTGCTCGTGGTAATTTTGAAGTTTCAGCGCAGTGGTCTAATAAACAGTTAAATCATTTAGATGTTGTGTCTAAAGCTGGTGGGTTATTAGCATTAAGGTACCCAAATATTACTAAAGCTGTTATTAAAACGGCAGACGGTAACAAGGTAGACTTTATTGCCAAGGGGACAGATGAACTCAGTATTAAGTCAATTAAAGGTCAAACGTATATCGTAAGTCATATTCCTACCTTCACACCTGTTAGTGCACCGTCAAATCTTAAGCTTAAGCAGGATGAACATAGCACGAACGTTTCACTATCTTGGTCTGCGAGCGAAGATGCTAAAACTTATAATGTGTATCGTGCTATAGGCAATGCTCCACATTACGAATTAGTGGCTGCGGGCATTAAAGATAAAGAATTTAACTATAAAGCGTCTGATCTAAAACAAGCTAAACAGGTAACTCTTAAAGTTACAGCAGTAAGAAGTGATGGCAGAGAAAGTTATGCAGGCACCACAGCCGTGTGGTTACTACCTTAAAGATACAGTTTTATTGTTTTTATAAAAAATAAAACAAGTAGATGTTATCATATTAAATTTTAATAAATGAAATAGATGACTTCTTAAATTTACGAATACACAAAAAGAAGCTTTTATTATGAGCAAACATTCAATATTAACCCGCTTAATTATCATCAGTGTTATCACTATGTTTTTTAGTATTGGTTACGTATCTGCAAATGAAACAGTCGTGAAAACACTATTAGCTAAGCGCGGAAAGTTAATTCTAGATGATAGTGGTTCACAAAGTCGCGGTGGTGATATCGACGCCCATTTCGAGGATGGGATATTTCTAAGAGCAAAATTAGGTATTTGGAACCGCTCAACAGAAGATAAAAACGTTTGGCGTTCAACATTTAAAGAGGGCATGGGACATCCCCCAGTTGCAGGGTATAAAAATCTAAAGGCTAATAATCTTATTGTTGAAGTGACATTCCGTTGGGGAGAAATAACAGAGCCATGGCAGAACCGATTTATACGCATTGCGGCTGATCAACGCCCTCAAAGAAACGGGCATATTGTTTCTGCATGGGCCAATACTAATAGCCGATATACTCAAACAGGTTTAGTACTTGAACATGTTGACAAAGCCTATAAAGGGAATGATAGCGGTGGGGTATTAATGGATCATCAACCACTGGCTTTTGAGGTTAACACTTGGTACACAGCAGTATTAGAAATTGTTGATGACGAGACTTTATTTCGCCTTGAAGATCAAGTTGCCTATGCACAGCTAGATGCAATAGCTAATGGCCCGAAGAATACAGTTTCATTAACCTTAGGCACAACGTGGCATGAAATTAAACGAGTTCGCATTTGGCATGCAGAGGCTAACCCAGACTGGGAAGTTAATAAGCAAAATATTCTCAAATCACGCCAGCCTTTTGCTCAACGCCCTAAATAACCTAAATTCATTATAAGTAATTTGTTATTTAATCGCCTAACTGCGTTACGCTTATTACTAATAATCAGCTATTAACACATAAAAAATTTTGTTAAGTATTGTATGCATAAAAGAGCCAATTGCTCTTACTAGTATTCATTGAATCATATAATTTTTGTGTAACTTCATTATCTGGAGCTGTTGTCCATTGAAGCCTTGATGCATTATTTTCTGATGAAAATTGATGGCAATGTTCTACTAACTTCCGTCCGATACCTTTCCCTCGTTGATTCGAAACCGTAAAGAGGTCATTAAGGACAGCAACTTTTGAAGTGATACTTGAAGCATAAGAAAAATAGACAGTAGCAAAACCTACTACAAGTCCGTTATCACGATATAAAAACTGACAACCAGCTGGATTAGATTCACCAAATTGAGAGAAAAACTCCTAGTTTTTAGAATCTGAAATACTCGCAACATTATAGAATTCTTGATAATCACGAATCAACGGCAATACTTCTGCGATGTTATTTTGGGACACTATTTCAATCACACCAAACATCTAATTACATATTTAGTTACTCTTCAGCTGCAAAATAAGCCATTATCTCAGCTGTAGTCATTTCTTTTGTTTCATTTGAAAAGCAGTAGTAGCTAGGTTTCATGTCACTAAAATACTGCATATCCATTTCCAAGCCATTCAAGTTTGGAAACATTCCTACTGGCATATTATATTCACTTGTTGCTTTAAATTTATAAAACAGATGAGTTCCACATTCAGTACAAAAACCACGAGATGCCCAAGATGATGATTCGTACATTTTGACTTTATCTTCACCTTCAATTTTTACTTTAGTACCGCACTTCACAGCAAAGAATGGAGCACCACCCCAAGTTCTACATGATTGGCAATGGCATACAGTAAACTTAGGGTTAACTTCCTCTGCGACGATTTTTACAGCACCACAAAGGCAGTTTGTTTCTGAGTTTGACATTTTGATGACTCCTTAATAGATAAACATATAACGAGCCTGCAGAATTACTCGTTTTTAATTAATTAACAAATGCACTGCCTATATCGAGTAATATTCTACAGCACGATATAGGAGCAATAAATTCGCGTTTTGATTGAATTAGTTATTCTCCAGCCTCAACACCTAAATAACAGGCTAAGTAATAGTTGGCTAAAATTTTGAAGCGAAGCCAATTGTTGCGTGTTCTTGTTGATTTTCTTATGCGTTTTTCCAACTTTGAGCAAGCTTTATAGCTTCTTTTAACTTAGACCAATTCAAGAGACTTTTTTGATACTCTCCTGCTTTACCTTGTAGGTTTATACCATATGCATTTAACCTAAAAGCAAGAATTGAATAAAACGCATCTACTATTCCAGCAGAATTAAACATAAATGGTAAATGTGCTGACCCAAAGATTTTTTCAAGGCGAGTTAACTCATTATCAATACCATTATTAAATGCTAATAAGGGAGTAACTTGCTCTAATGAAAATGGGCAGTGTGACCTAAGATTCATAAAACCAGAATGTAACTCCGAACACAAACTACGAGCCAATGCTCTTTCAGGGCTTGAATTAGGGTAAAGTTCACCTTTAGAGTATTCATTGAAATACTCCGCAATTGCCAGTGAATCGTGTATCACAAATGAACCTTCATTTAAGCAAGGTACCAATCCTGTTTCTGAGTACTTAAATATTTCGGATTTATAATCTGAATTGGTTAAATCAACTACATTAACTTCAACATCTAATTGTGCTAATTGACTACATATCTAAACTCTTAATGACCATGTTGAATCAGTACCAACAGTTAACTTCATTTATTAAACTCCGAATAATAAATTGACTAAACGTATACGCCGCTTTAAGCGGCAAGTTACAATTGACTAAAATAAGTGAGGTACGAATAAAAAACCAACTGTAATTGGTCCGACTTGAAAACCTTTGTTAGGTGCCGTTTTGATAGTTATCCAATAGAGCAAAAAGCACTTCTGATTTTTCGATATGAACAGGGATATGGATTTCGCCTTTTTTACCTGCATCGACTATTACCACTGGCATTCCGTTACTATTAAATGGAAACGCTTTTTTAATTGAAACTAATTCAAAACTTCTTTTGATAAGCCAGTAATTTCTTCCGGTTATTACCCCATTTTCTATAGTAACTCTCGCACACTTTAATAGTGCACTGATTAAAAAAGCGAAAGTTAAGCTAAAAACGAAAATAATAAGAAAAACGATAGGAACATGAGGAAGCCTTATATGCTCAAAAGTTACGGCTATATCGAAACCTGTAGAAACTAGTCTAACTAACATCAACAGAATAAATCCAACGGACAAAATAATAAACAGTTGCCGCGTTATAAATTTCGCAAGCTCTTTCCATTTAACTTCGAAGACTTCCAATTACCTCTCCCTAGGCACCTAACAATTTAATAGTGCGCAACTTGCGCATTTTTATGCTGACACATCACGCAATTTTTTATATAAATTATTAATAACAGATTATATAAGATATTGCTAGCTAAAGCATTTTTCATTATTTATGACACACCCACACATTTATTACTTTTGGGATTTTACGTTGTAAGAGAGTTAAAAATTTACTTATTTATTGAGTTTCTTTATTGATTGTATAGTCCACTCTTTAACGTTTTCTTTTCCTTTTAAATAACCTAATCGGGTGAGGAACGTATCTGTTTTGCTGAGAACGTCTGCAAACATTTTTTGACCGCCTTTACTGATGTGGAAAAATCCATGTTTTTGATTTTTATAAAAATGTGTTTCGCTATCGTTGCCAGTTTGTTCCATTTTATTTTGAAATGCATTAATGGTGCTAACGGGAACGTGAATATCTTTAGTGCCGAAAAAGATGATCGTTGGCGGGAGGTTAGGACGGATATTATGCATAGGTGATATGGCTTTCCAATAAGCTTTTACTCGATCATGCCCGTATCCCTCAGGACCGTTGTCGTAAACAGGATTGTAAAGTACTAGGGTATTGGGAATGCGAGAAGTAAGAGAGTTTGGAGTGGCATCAATCTTTGGACACATTACTGCGCAAGCTGCGACATGGCCACCTGCTGAGCCTCCACCAGCAATGAGTTTATTTGGATTAATACCTAATTCTTCTGCATGGTCTCGTAGATAGCGAATGGCTGTTTTTCCGTCTTTAACAGATTCTTTGGGCGTAGCGCTGTGGCTCTTTTTAGTTCGATACTGTGCTGATACGGCTGTTATACCGCGGGATGCGAAGTATTTGCTGAAGCCATAAAATTGTTCAGTATTGCCACTATTCCACCCACCACCAAAAAAGAACACAATGACGGGAAGTGGTTGCTTAGGCGGACGCCCCTCTGGGAAAAAGATGTCAAGTTTGAGTGGGCTGCCTTGGGCTGGAGTAGAATATATGATGGTCTTATCGGGCTTATAACCGAGTGTCCACGGTGCTTTTATTATTTCCTGTGCTGATACGTTCTTTAAAGTGAAAATACTTATCAGCGCTATAAATAATTTAATCAGAAAAATGTTGTAGGTTAGGTTTTTTATCACTTTTTTATTCATCCATTTTAAAAGGGTACCTAGGTAAATATTTATTGTTATTCAAGTTAACCCTTAATAAATACCTATCGTTCCTATTGGAAGGATACTTAGATCGTGGTGTTTTTAGTTTTCTAATGATTATATATGGTGTTTTTTATATTTTCATTATAAAGTGTTATTTTAAATATAAAACTACAGAATGATTTGTTGAGTGTTTTTATATTTAAAACCATAACATGTGTTCTGGTTGATACTTTAGTTGAGAGTTAATATTCGTGAAAAATTATATAGTTAATATTGTTTTTGTTGTGAGTTTGTCAATAACTTCACTTGCTGCAACTGAAAATAACGAAGGATTTAAACCTCTATTTAATGGTAAGAATTTTGATGGGTTTTATTTAAAAATACGCAGTGGTGATGATGAAATGGCAAAGCAGGTTTTTGCTATTGAAGATGAAATGATCCATGTTTTTAATGATGAATTTCCTCAAGAATATAAAGTAGATACCGGTGAAAATGATACGCATGGCTTATTCTTTACTAAGAAAAAATACAGTAAGTATATTTTAAGGTTTGAATATAAATGGGGAAGCCGAATTGCCAATAACTTTAAGCAATGGCAATACGATGCTGGTGTTTATTATCACGTTACCAAAGACGATGTATTTCCTCTAGGCATAGAATATCAACTTAGATATAACCATTTAACGGGTCGTAATCATTCAGGGGATTTAATTCGTCCAAAAAGTATTGATTATTTATGGTTTCCTGATGGTAAAAACACATTAAAAAATAAAAAGCCTAAAGGTAAAGGGCATGGAGAATCGTTTTTACATCCTAATAAAGGTGGTAAAGAAACTAAAGTTGAAGGCTGGTTTCATTTAGCAGCAGATACTAAAAACTTTAATGGATTAAATGATAAATGGAATAAGGTTGAAATTATTGTTATGGGCGATAAATACACAGTACATAAGCTGAATGGCGAGATCGTTAATATGGCCACTCACTTAAAACCAAGCGAAGGTATTATTGGTTTTCAGTCTGAAACGGCTGAAATATTTTATCGCGATATAGAAATTAAAGAATTTGAACATAGCATTCCGCTTGAGACATTTTTGAAATAATTTTTCAGATATCCATGTTGTAAGTACTAGAATTAAAATAATTAAAAGGTAAGTCATGTTTTTTAAATCATCAAAGACTTTAGTTGCGTTAATAGTAACATCGAGCTTTATTTGTTTAGGGGTATCAGCTAAGGATTATGATCCTAAATTGCATGAAACCATTTTACCAATGTCACCAGAAGAAAGCCTTAAAACCATGGTTATTCAAGATGGTTACTCGATGGAGATTGTTGCTGCTGAACCATTAATTGAAGAGCCTGTAACTATGGCCTTTGATGGTAACGGACGCATCTACGTAGCCGAGATGCTTACTTATATGTTAGACGTTGATGGCAGCGGTACGTTTAACTCCATTAGCCAAATTAAACGTTTAGAAGATAAAGATGGCGATGGGCTTTTTGAAAGCTTTACCGTTTTTGCCGATAAACTACTTTTACCACGTATGATTTTAACATTAGACGATGGCCGCATTATTGTTCGCGAAACCAATACCTTAGACCTATTACTATTAACAGATACCAATGGTGATGGTGTTGCTGATTTAAGAGAAACTATATATCAAGGCGGTAAACGAGGGGGGAATTTAGAGCATCAACCCAGTGGCCTTATTTATGGTTTAGATAACTGGCTGTATGTTACTTATACCAACAAACGTTATAAATTTGTTGACGGTAAAGTTATTGCACAAGAAATCCCATACGGAGGTGGTCAGTGGGGCTTAGCTCAAGACCGCCTCGGTCGACTATATTATTCAACTGCTGGCGGACAAAATCCAGCCTTCACCTTTCAAGCACCTAGTGTTTATAGCCAAGTAACTGTTGAAGGAGAACAAGCAAAAGGTTTTAGAGAAGTTTTCCCACTTGATAAAACCCCCGATGTGCAAGGTGGCTTAAAAATGCTGCGCCCAGACAATACCTTAAATCATTTTACTGGAGGAGGTGGGCAGTCTGTATATATGGGCGGTGCTTTTGATGACATGCAAGGTGATTACATTATTGCAGAGCCAGTTGGTAATTTAATTCGTCGTTCAAAAGTAACTCGTGAGGATGGTTACACCGTTCTAAGTAATAAGTACCAAAGTCAGCGTAAAGAATTTATCGCATCAACAGACGCTAACTTTAGACCTGTTTGGACGGCAACAGCACCAGATTGTTCTTTAATGATACTAGATATGTACCGAGGCATTATCCAAGAAGGTAATTGGACGCAAGAAGGTTCCTATTTACGTGGTGTTATAGACAATTACGGATTCGACAAAGTGATCGGGCGAGGGCGTTTATATCGAGTAAAAAAAGACGGCGTTACTTTAAGTAAATTGCCTGAAATGTTAACTAAAAAGCCTGAACAACTTGTTCAATACTTAAATCATAAAAACCATTGGTGGCGACTTGAAGCGCAAAAGTTAATGGTATTAAGTGGTGATAAAAAACTGGTGCCAGCACTTAAAAAAGTGGCGCAAAATAACAATAAGCCTTTAGCTCAAATTCATGCCCTTTGGACCCTTGAAGGTTTAGACGCACTCGACAACAGTATTTTAATAGATCTGTTTAACAGTAAAAATAGTGATGTACGCGTTACAGCCATTCGAATTTCAGAAGCATTAGTTTCTGCTGGCGATAACAACATAGCCAATAAATGGCTTACCTTGGCTAGTGATAAAGACGTTGAGGTAGCTCAACAAGCTATTTTATCTGCTTACTACGCGAATAGCAGTAACCACACAGCGATATTAAGTGCGGCTAAACAAGCACATCCTAATAAAAAAGGTATTATCGCTATAGAGCAGTCTATGGCTAAACTTATTGCTCATAATGAGAAGCGTCGAAAACTTGCTGAGGGTGATAAAAAACTTGCAGCAGCGGTAATTGCTGGTGAAAAAGCTTACAAAGGTTTTTGCTATACCTGCCATGGTGACGATGGCAAAGGAGCTCATGCTGGAAATGATTTGATTGCCCCATCTTTTCATAATAACCCTAGAATTATCGGTAATACCGCATCACTTATTAACCTCGTTACTCATGGCTTACAAGGCGAAATTGATGGCGTTACTTATACGGGCGATATGATGCCTTCTATAAGTTCAAATGGCAGCGAATACGTCGCTAACGTTTTAACTTATATTCGTAATGAATTTGGTAATACAGGCAGCATTATCACCCCTGAAGATGTTACCGCTGTAATAAACATGAATAACGCTCGTACAGGCATGTGGACTCAAACCGAGTTAGATGAAAACTTTGCCAATGAATTAACCGCTAAACCGCAATGGAAAGTTTCCACCAATTTTGACATTCATCCAAAGTTTACTATTGAAAATCTCACTGATAATAAATTTGAACGACCATTTTTTAGTTCAAAAGGTAATAGAGACAAAGGTCAATCCATAACGATTGAGCTACCTAAGTTAGCCATAATTTCAGAAGTGGTTATTGACTCTACTTTGCTTACTGCTTTTTATTCTCGTCATTACACCATTGAATTTTCAGAAGACGGAATAAACTGGAAAACTGTGATTACCAACCGTACTGCAGGTGAACTTAATAGAGAACAAACGTTAGGTCGTAAAGGTAAATTTATTCGTATTACCAACCAAGTTACAGCAAAACGTAAACCATGGCGTATACACGAAATTAGTTTGTTTGGCAGTTATTTATAGCGTTGATTTACACACAGTAATTAAACCCATTTATAAAATAATAAAGGGTTTATTTTTACCTGTTTATGTTGAGAAAAGCTTTATCTAAAACCTAAATGTAGTTAAGGCATTTAAGGACATTAATAATGATGAAGAGAATAACAAACGCCACTAATACCCTAACGCGTGTGGTTGTGTTTTTAATATTAGCTTTACCTCATTTTAGCTTTGCTGTGCAAAGTAATGATGCAGTAGAACCAGGTGTTAAAGGTAAAGACACGATTGAGCTATTAACAACAAATAACTTTAGCGGTTGGAAAGTACCTTCAACTAACTGGTCTGTTGTAGACAATACAATTATTGGTAGTACAGGCAATAAAAAACTATCAACACCTGAATGGTTATACACCAAGCAACGATTTAAAAATTTTGAGTTTACTTGTGACGTAAAACTTACGGGTGATGACCGTCGTAATACAGGCATATATTTCAGGGTAAATACATTTATATTTAAAAGTGCTCGCGGTAATAAGTCTTTCGAAGCGCCTTCTGGTTATGAATTTGATCTAGCACGACATAACCCTGAAAAACACAATTTTTGGGGCGCTTTAGGTGATTGGTTTTCTCGTAAAAAATTGCGGATATTTGCAGATCAAAACTTAATATCAAATACCTACACACCACAAGAATGGAATCGTTTGACCATTCGTGCGCGTGATAAGCGAATAGAGTATTGGATCAATGGTATTAAAGTGATGGATTATATTGATGAAGATCCTAATGCATCGCGCGAAGGTAACATAGGCTTTCAATTGCACGATGGCACAGTGATGCGAGTTGCTTATAAAAACATTCGTGTTCGTAAATTAAATTAAAAATAAAAATAAAATTTCAGTCACATATGGGGAATTCGTAAACAATATGAAAACTAAATCAGTAAAGTCATATTTATTTATAGCAGGTTTACTTAGTGTAATTCTTGCTGCGGGTGTACTTGCAGTAGCTACAATATATTCACCTCTAGACGGTGTGTCTGGTGATGGAGTGTTACGATTTTTTGGTCGTTTTCATCCTTTAGTTTTACATTTTCCAATTACCTTACTTGTTCTTGCTTTAAGCTTAGAGTTATTAAGGTTTTCTTCTAAGTCTTGGGTTCGTTGGTCTGCTTTAGGTTTTCCTCTTCTTATCTTGGCCGTATTGTCAGCCTGTATTACCGCAACCCTTGGCGTGTTGTTAGCCGCTAATGAAGGGCATATGGGAGTATTGGTAGAAAGGCATAGACTACTCGGTGTTTCTGTCGCTGCTCTTTCAATTATCGCCCTTATTTTACGTTGGGTTGCTGAAGTCGTTCAAAAAAATAGCAAGCCTTTACGTTTAAGCTCTTTAGCTACATTGTTTGTAACCTGTATTGTGATGATGTTTGCCGCTCATGATGGTGGCAGCATGGTTCATGGCTCAAATTATTTATCTCAATATGCGCCTGAATCAATCAAACCTTATTTATCTAGTTCAGATGTTTCGTCTTCATCAAATTCAACAGTAAATAGTTCGTCACAACAACCACAAAACTCTGAATTACTTAATGCTTATCATAATGATATTGCACCTATTATTGAACGCAACTGTAGTAGTTGTCATGGTGCTAGCAAACAAAATGCTGGAATACGTTTTGATGAACTTAGTCCTGTGATGGAAAGAGATTTAGAAGTAGATGTGTGGTCGTCTGTTCGAGATGCGTTAAATTCACATCAAATGCCACCAAAAGAAGAAGGGCGTCAACCCAGTAGCAATGAACGCCAACAAATTGTTAATTGGATTGACACTGCATTTGATCATGTTGCAAAGCAGCGTAGAGAAAACAGAGCATCTCCGATGAGGCGTCTAACGGTAAACGAATACCAAAATACGCTTCAAGAGCTTTTTGGTACAAAGTTTAAGTTTGCTAATGCTTTGCCATCAGCTCCTATATCTGAACATGGGTATTCGCGAGATGCCGAATTGTTAAGTGTGTCTGCTCTTGAACTAGAGTACTTTCTTAACATAGCGCGCGAAAGCGTTAATGAGTATGTATTGTTTGATAAAAATATTCCTCAAAGTGAACATTACCTTGTTGAGTTTGAAGATGTTTACTTTAGACCCGGTGTTGATGGCGGTTACTCAATTGCTAAACCCTACAATAAGCAACAAATAGCGAGAAAAATTAAGCAACGCCAATCACAACCTATTACTTATGCACCTAGAACATTATTCCCACTACCTGACGGGCCTTTATTAAACTCTGATGGTGAAGGTTTGTTGAAGTTAGGTTACAAACAAAAATTGAATGGTATATACGCACGATTTAGAAGTCGGTTACAGCATAAAAATGGTGAATTGATTGCTCGAATTTATGTGTCTTCTAAAATGGGAGATAACGGTATGCTTCCTCGGCTTGAGTTCAAAGTGGGTAAAACGATTGGTACTGAACTGGGTGCTATAGTTGGAGGAGAGTGCGATGTAACTGCTCCTGTCAATAATCTGCAGGTGTGCACTTTCAAAGTACCTTTAGAAGAATTACCCGTAGAATTTACGAAAAAATCAACAAGCTTCGACGTTTTTATATTTAACAAATCGCGTGATCCTGATGCCGTTTATGCATTAGCGCCTGAGGGCTTAAATACGCATCCAAAGAGAACACGTTTATTAAAAAGACATAAAGATGCGAGTAAAATTGCAACGGCTGGTAAGGCTGCTATGCGAAAAGCTGGGGTTAATGAACTGTATTTAGATGCGATGGAAGTCGATATTATTCCTTTTGGAGCAGAAGATAACTCGAAAGCGTGGCGAATATATGTTCCTGACGATAATGTGGGTGACGATATAGCTCGCCTGTCAGCAGAAAAATCTCTTAGATCATTTATGGAACGCGCTTATCGTCGAACGGTTTCGTCTACAGAATTAGAAGACATGTTATCCCTTTATGATGAGTTTCGTAAAAATGGTGATGATGTTGAAAATGCGATGAAAGAAACCTTTAGCTCTGTTTTAATTTCTACCCCATTTTTATATGTTTCAGCGCCATTACCCGCTGAATTAAATAAAGAAGTATCAGAAGAAGAACGCAGCCAAATTGCTTCAAGGCTTTCATATTTTCTGTGGAGTGGTCCGCCAGATGAGCAACTGCTTAAACTAGCATTAGACAATCGTTTGAGCGATCCCGCTGTATTAGCTAATCAAGTTAAACGACTTCTTAAAGATGAAAAATCACGTAGATTTAGCAGCCGTTTTGCACGTGAATGGCTACGCTTAGATAAGTTTGATTTAGTGTCTGTTAATCCTGAGTTTTATCCGTTATATGATGAAGCTTTAGGTCAAGATATGATGGCCGAAACAGTAACAACGTTTCAGAAAATTTTTCATGATGACAAAGATGCACGAGAATTAATATCTTCCGACACTGTTTATATTAACCAGCGTTTAGCTCGTCATTATGGATTTCCGTCAGTTACAGGTGGCGAGATGCAAGCAATAAAGGTACCTGATGCTACATCACGCGGAGGTATACTCCAACAAGCAGCTATTTTAACCATGACGGCAGATGGTGCAGAGTCTAACCCTATTTATCGTGGTGTTTGGGTATTAGAGCGTTTATTAAATGATCCACCGCCGCCACCACCACCATCAGTTCCTCCTTTAGAAGAACCGTCGGCTGACTTAGGACCATTAACCTTAAAACAAAAAATTGAGCTTCATCGTTCGCAAAGTGCCTGTGCTGCTTGCCACGCTAATATTGATCCTTGGGGGCTACCGTTTGAAAGTTTTGATGCAATAGGATCATGGCGCGAGAAAGCCTTAGTGATCAATCCTGAAACATCAGCTAAGTCTTATTTGCCAATAGATAGCAGTACCGTATTGGCTACAGGCGAAGAAATTAAAAACGCTAAAGAACTCGTTACCTATTTACATAACGAACGTGAAGACGAATTTACTCGCTCGCTAGTTTGGCACATGATGGCTTACGCATTAGGAAGAGCCCCTAATATTGGTGATGAACAAGAGCTAGACACCATTCATAGCCATTTTAGAGCGTCAGGTTATAAATTTTCGGCGCTTGTATTAGCCATTACACAAAGTGAAGCATTTCAAGTAACACCAGAACAAAACGAATTGACGGTATCTAATAGTCAACATTCGACAGTATTCGACACTAATCCCGTAATTAAAGCTGAATAGGACGTTAATATGAAACCTAAAAATGTATTTACTCGACGTAAATTACTAAAAGCAGGGTTAGCTGGTGTGGCACTGCCATCTATTGCTTCACTCATGGGTGTACAAAATACAGCATTGGCCTCTGTACTTGATTCAAAAGAGGCAACAAAGGCAGTTAAACCCGCAAGAATAGTGACTATTTTCTTTCCAAATGGAGTGTCACTTCCGCCTGAAAGCGATGCAAGCCATAAAGATTGGCACTGGTTTCCACATAATCCAGGTACAGATTACACCCTGACGAATACCCTGAAACCGCTCGAAGCGCACCGTAGTAATATGTCGGTTTTATCTGGGTTTTCTCATCCTAATTTACGCTCAATAGTACCTCATAGTTGTAGCGCGCAATTTTTAACAGGCGCAGATCAATCAAAAGGGTATTCAAACTCTATTAGCTTTGATCAAGTGTTTGCAGATGCTATAGACGGTACAACACGTTTTTCATCATTGGCTTTATCTGCTAATGGCGGAACAGGTAGTTTAGGTAGACCCGCGACTTTATCTGTAAATCGTGATGGCGCACTTATGCCAGCCCTGTCTGAACCACAACAAATTTATAACCGCTTATTTGGTGTTGAAGAAGCTGGACCCGAAGAACGTAGAAGAGCTATTGCTCGCGACCGTAGTATTTTAGAACGTATAAGTTCTCAATTAACCAAATCTAATGTAAGAGTTGGTACAGAAGAGCAAAAGCACCTTAACGCTTATTTGTCAGCGAGTAATTCCCTTGAAAAACAACTTGAACGAGCTAACGAATGGTTAAATATACCAAAGCCTGAGGTCGATGCTTCTTTATTTGATTTTGATTCAAAACCAACGCGTGAATTAGGTACCAACTACATGCGTACTATGTTTGATCTTATTCACATGGCTTTGCTTACAGATTCTACACGCGTGGTAACGTACCAAACATCTATTGATGGTGGTTCAGGTAGAGGTAATCAACTACCTTATGCTGCTGGTCTGTCATTACACCATCACCAACTATCACACAGTGCCGCTCGCGACGAGGGTGGTTGGGAGCGTTGGGCTAAATTTGATCAATACATGGCTGAGCGTTTATCAGAGTTTTTAACAAAAATGGCAGAAACACCTGATCCAATCGCAGAAGGAAGCTTGTTAGACAATACTATTGTGTTGTATGGAAGTGGTACAAGTAAAACCCATGTAGGTAAAAATTATCCGTTAATTTTGGCTGGCGGTAAAAACCTAGGGATTAAACATGGAGCGTTTCATAAGTTTGAAGAAGAACGGCCGTTTAATGATTTACTGCTTACCATTCTACAACGCGTTGGTGTAGAAACTGATAGTTTTGGCGATAGTCAGAATATAGTTTCAGACATTTTGGTTTAACTTTTTAGTGTAAACCTACAAACCAGTGCAACGAATTACATAAATTAATCGTGTATATATATAAATAAAATACGATGGTTTACGTTGATAAAGTAAGAGCAAGGCAATATAACTATTTTAACAATATCGCTCGTTACTATTTTTGATATATAACAGAGAAAGGCTAAATTAATGAGAATATTAAGTGTACTAATTGGTGTACTTTTCAGCTGTGTGGTTAGTGCTGAATTTAAACCTAATATTATTATATTTTACGTGGATGATTTAGGTTGGCAGGATACTAATATATATAATATAGATAAGCCTAGCCCATGGGAAACACCTAACATGGATGCATTAGCAAACTCAGGAATGCTGTTTACACAAGGCTATTCTCCTGCGCCAACCTGTGGCCCATCACGTGCAGGTTTATTAACAGGACAATATCCAGCTAGAACTCACTTTACTCATGTAAATGGCAATAGGCTCCCACAATCGAGCAAAGCTCAGAAAATGATTTCACCATTCTTTATTAATACATTGCCAGACGGAGAAGGAGAAATAATCCTTAGCGAAGCACTACAGCAGAATGGATACCGCACAGCCCAAGTAGGTAAATGGCATATTCATGGTGCTAAAAAAGGGTTCGATGTTGCTTATACAAAACGAGGAGCACACAGCCAATTAGATGATCGCTCTAAAGACTTTTCTGGTTATGACGCCGACGAAAAATTTCCGTTAGGTAAAGAACTGTATCCACCCACAAGTAAAAAACATCCTAACGGTATACCATATCCTTATCAGCCAGTAACAGAACAAGCATTAAAGTTTGTTACCGATAGTACCAATGAGAAAAAACCATTCTTCTTGTATTTAGCTCACTGGATGGTTCACTACCCAATTATTACCCGTAACCGTAACTTATTGGAATATTATACTGATAAGCTAGGCATTGATTTCCCGAAAGACAAATCAGATATAACAACGCCAGGACAAACTAACCCTTATTACGGTGCTATGGTAACAACGGTAGATTGGAGCTTAGGTCGAGTGATTGATTTACTAAAGGCTACCGATGATCCGCGTAACCCAGGTAAAAAATTAATTGAAACCACCTATATCTTTATGACCTCAGATAACGGAGGTGCTGAAGACCGTCGCACTGAAATTATTACTGACAATGCACCGCTTGATAAAGGTAAAAAATATGCGCAAGAAGGTGGCGTTCGTGTACCTATGATAATAAGCGGACCATCTATTAAATCTGGCTCACAGTTTGATGGAATGGTTAGTCAGTTAGATTACTTCCCTACCATTATGGACTTAACGGGTACTTCTCTAACGCCACAGCAACAGTCAAAACTTAATGGGCTAGATATTACTCCAGTACTTAATGGCAAGAGCAAAGTTGTTACAGATTCAAAGGGTAAACCTAGAGAATTTCTATTCTGGCACTTCCCACACAATTCAGACTCACAAATGCAATCAGCAATACGTGAGGGCGATTTTAAGCTCTACAAAAATTATAAAGATAACAGCTACTCATTATTTAGATTATATAAAAATGGGAAAATGGATGATATTGGGGAGCAAAATGATCTAACAAGTGTAAAAGGCTACGAGACGATTGTTGCTAAGCTTTCAAGTAAGCTAGAAGAACTTTTGACACAGAACAATGCCGAATTCCCGAGTAAAAACCCTCAGTATAAAGGCCTTAGTGAATCTGACAAAAAAGTACTACCTGTTATTGAAAATCATGTTTATAACGCTAAAAAACATATCGCTACTATTCAACTAGCCGATAACAAAACTCCGATTCACCATGCATATGTATTAGTTAAAGGGAAAAAAGATAAACGATATGTGAAATTAAGCGCTAATATTGAAGCCAAAGAAAATACACAAACTTCAGTAACCGCTAAACTACCAAAAGAAGTTGTTGAATATATGTTCGTACTTATCGACAAAAACAACTTCATGATAAAAAGCGAACTTTTCAAAGTAAAAAAATAGCACTGGGTTAGCCCTTTAATTATGGCGCTTAGAGAGAATAGTTAAATACTAAAATAGCTGGCCACTGCTTGTAGCTCGCTATTTTAAGCCATCAATTATAGCCTCAGTTTGAGCGTTATTTGATGTTCAGCTTTATGCTATCGATATACGTAAGATTTCAATGTTTAATTGTTGAAAATATTATAATGTTTTCGCATTAAATATGCCTACAGAAATAAGAAAGTACTAGGACCTTTTAGTATATCGTACAAATACAGCCCCTCGTTTATTACCTGTAACGAAAAATAAGAGACAACCCCTCTTAAAACACCGCCATTCATTCCAGCTGTTATCCCCCTGCACCCCTTGTAATAAAAGGCATAAACCTGTTTTTTATTAAAAATCATGATGCGCTACGTCCTTTTTATACTTGTTTTAGGGAGATTACCCACTTTAATTCACTGTGCGCACCCTCCTAAAGCCACTAAAAACATCAAAGCCCCCTACTCTCATAAAATGCCGTTTTACTCTCTTTAAATGATAATAGTTGCTAACCACACATAATTACAGTTATGTGTGTTAGAGAATTATTCTCATTTAGCTTGTTTTTGTAAATATATAATGTATATTTATACAAGCTGTATTAATAAACACATAAAAGGCGTTAATGTTTTGGAAAACAGATTACTTGATACTGACATTGAAATTTTTCAGGGTTCTAGTGATATCGATATAATTGGTGGAAACGAACATGCAAAAAAATCACAACGTAATGCTCAGTGGTTTTCTGAAATATTTGAACTCACGACTAAGAACAGTCAAGCCGCTTTAAAATATGATGGTAATAGTTTGCGCGCCTGGTTTAATGAAAATCCCCAGCATGTTCTAAATACAGATTTGGAAAATAATGAAGATGTCTTGAAGTTGTATTTCACGCAAATGATAGAAAGTGATTTAAAGCGTGCGACGATTGTTAGGCATAAAGATTCTGTTAATAAGATTTTAAAAGCGATGTCACTGGCTAACCCGTTCGTTGAAAATAGCTTGTTTGGTGATTGGTTAAAATCCGCTTTAAAAGTTAAGCCTGCAGCTCAGAAACAAGCGGAAGGTATGGATCATAAATCATTGGCCATGATCAATGAAAACCTTTCAAATGAATGCCCTTTAGAATTTCGTAATAAGCTCATTTTTAACATCGCTTTTGATGCGCTGTTACGTGCCAGCGAAGTGTGCGCCATTAAAATTGAACATATCGATTTCAATACCGAAACTGTTTATATTCCATCAAGTAAAACGGACCAAACAGGACAAGGTGAATACCTGTATTTATCTGACACTACGATAAGTTTGATCAAACAATGGATACCACTACTTAAGCGTAAAACGGGCTATTTATTGCGTAGTTTAAGTCCTAAGAAAGATATTAGAAATGCACCTCTCAAATATCGAACTATATTAGATGCTTTTAGATCTGCATCCGTATTAGCTGGTAAAGAATACGGTTTCTTTACCGGCCACAGTGGTCGTGTTGGAGCTGCAATTACTTTAGCTGAGAAAGGCGCTTCATTATTTGACATACAACGTGCAGGACGTTGGGCTAATGCAGCAATGCCTGTAGTTTATACAAGAAAAGCGAGTGCTAGGCTAACAGGAATGGGTAAGATTGCAAAAGACTTAGGGCGTTAGTTGTTCTAAAATCTAGGAAAGATAATAAGTCTTCAATATAATGATGCCTTATATTATCGCCCTAATAAAGCATCAAGCTTTATTATATATTCTCAAACTATTTTTGAGTCAGACACTTGAATGAATATGACTAGTGGACAATTACATCTGTTGTGCCACCCAATTGCATCATAAGTGCCAGTCATTATCATTCAACTCTGTCACCTAATAACATTTACAGTGACCATCAAATAATATTAGGTTTGCCACTGATAAATATGATCACTTTGTGCGCATTAGAGACATTAGACAAAATTTATTTGCCATATATTTTCTAATATATTGTTTCTGTCATATTATTGAGACTTCTCAGTAATACGCTGGTTGTGACAGAAATAGAAACATTATAGTTTCTAATGCTTTGAAATTATGGGATATTAATGTGAATTAAATAATATTTATGGGATGGACATTACTGAGAAGTCTCCATAATAAACTGTTAGGTATGTAAATCGTGTTTGATAATCCTTTTTTAGAATTGGTTGATGTTCTCGAAAACATAAATGACATAGAGCTTAGTCTTCTAAAATGCCACCTTCTTATTGAAAAGGAGTTAGAACGCATTGCTCTTATTGGAGCCGAAAAACCAAAATACATTTCTGAATCAAGATTAACCTTTTCTAATAAAATAGCCTTGGTTCGCTCATTTCATAACAGTAAATGCGAATCTTGGGTTTGGGGTGCTATTAATAAACTTAATAAAGTAAGAAACCTTATGGCTCATAACTTAAGTTCTGCTGAGATAGATAGTGAGATTTCTTCCTATACAGCTTTATTAAAAATCGAAGAGGAAATTTGGCCTGCAGAGCTACTAAAAGTTAAACATGCTGATTTCTTTTGGGCAGTGTATCTTGTTCTAGGTAAACTTAGAGGCATTGTGTAGTACATACCTAACAAGTGACTATGGTCAGTTTTCAGTACAAAATCTAATCCAACCTGTTCAATAACTGTAAAAGCTCACGTCTTCTTTGTGGCAAAAGTGTGCATTAGGAGTGTTCAATACATCCAAAGATGAGAGATCTAATAAGATTGAATATTATTGACACATGCTACATGTAATTGGCTGGTATAGTTAAATGCAATTAAGTGGTACTGCCGCTAGATATTTTCCAACTAGGAGTGAATGATGAAACTTACAAGAAGTATCAAATTGCCAGCTAAGCACCCTGGCATTATTTTTAAAAATCGCATTTTATTAGCACATAATTTATCTGTCACTGAGGCAGCTAAAAAGATGCATATTAACCGTTCTCATCTGAATAATTTCTCTACGGGGAAAGTGAGTGTAAAAGCACCTTTAGCGATGAAGTTAGAAAAAGCAACAGGTATTAGTGCTGTCTTTTGGATGAACCTACAGAAAACCTATGACTTATTTATACATAGTGATTTGGAGGTAGATTGCGAGCCTCTATACGATTTGAAAATGGTTTAAGTGGAACATGTAACAAGTAGAACTACATATAACTTAAGTATTACCAACAGCATAGTACTTGAACTGCACTTAACAAAGTATACTCTAGGTAAATGTAACGGCCATTAAAACAAGTGGATTTTAAAAATGTGGGTAATTATTAGTACGTCAGTAAACTTAAGATTTTATAGTTTCATAAGCAGCAATTTTGAAGAATATTTTGGTTTACAATATATAAAAGATGAACACGGCAATACAATGTTAGAAGATGACCATGATGAAATAGCGACTAAGTTAATTGCACTAGGTATTCCACTCTTTATTAAAAAAGAAGATGCTCGTAAATTAGCGGTAAGTAAAAATATAACAGGTTTTAAATATCTTAAATTATCCCCGAAAGTAATAAACTCACATCATATAAATGAAAGGTGTAGTTAATATCTAAGTATTAAATATACAAACGTAAATTGCTTTCAATGACATCGATTAATGTTTTTGGTACCGCTTGCTGTGTTGCTAAAGCTCGCCATGTCGATACACGCTCTATCGTCTCATCAACAATTACGTCAATTTTTCTGCGTGAAAATAGTGGGCTTAATGCTTCGAAAGCATAAAAGTCCTCTCTTGTGAAATTGTCACGTTTACCATTTAACGTCATCCAGTGTTGGCTCACCCAACTGCTATCAGGTTTATAGCTATACGCTAAATCATAAGCTGGCGCTAATCTCCATTGATTATTAGCGCCAAGTAAAAAGGCAAAGTTCTTAGCATGATCATCATGATTTCTCGCAATGACATTAAAGACCATACGTTTAAAAATCTGCATCCCTTCCTGCGGAGATAAATCGAGTGCTCTTGCAGTCCCGAGTAATTCACCGTAGGAATAAGATCCGACTTTTTTATAATCCACATGTGCTATACCGTTTAACGTTTGAACGTGTACCTTTTCATTACCAATACGGTCAAATCGTTGCGTGATAAAGTGTCGACGTTCACCTTCATTTAAGAGTTTACACGGCATCATATCAACACCACACAATGTAGCCATTTGATAATAAACATACTCCATGGCTCCATAGCCAAGCGGATCGCCAAACGTTTCCTTATTCTTGTTGTGCTCACTTACACCATCAAATTTCATTAAGTAATGCGTAAAATCATTTGGGACATCAACTTGACCAGACTTTACGTTTTTAAAATCCTTGTCAAAAGCTACAACGGCTTTAGGCCTTGCTCCCCCTGCGCTCATCCCAACACTTAATAATGACAACATAGCTTCTTTATCTTCATCTTCCTGATGCAGACTTACTTGGAAAGCTTCACGATCATTTAATACGCTTTGCGCTACACTAACAAGCGATTCAATTTCAATCGAATTAAGACTGTTCATATGTTTTAATCGCGTGGCTGGCGAATAAGTCAGTGCGCCCATTCCTCGTTGGCCTGTGTATTGCAAACGCTCAAGCGGTGTTATATCAGAGCTTGAGCGACCTTTCATTGACAGCCATGCGTTCATCACAGCGTTACCAAAATCATCCGGTAATGAATCTGCAATAAGGCCGGATAATCCTTTAAATGTGTCTGAATTAAGGTTTGGGAACGTATAAATGCGATCACTTAAGGGCATTTTAAGGGGGGAAAGTTCTATGCCTGTTTTAATGAATTTAGGCGAATATTCAAATGCACCAAGCTTTGTTTTAGCATTGTAGCTTACTGCGCCAACATTCTTGTCTTTGTATGACACGTTAATAGCTGTAATGTCTACCATGAGTGTTTTTCCTTAGTAACCTTTTTTGATGACTTCGTGGCTCTTTGGCGAGTACTACCTTGGAGTTTAGCTAATTGTATGGGGGAGGTTTCCTGCGGTGGTATAAATAGGTCCAATTGCTCCACAAGGTCGAGCGCTATTAAGACTGACATGACAGTGGACAGCTTTGCAGTCCCAAGCTCAACACTTTTGATCGCGTTATAGGATAGGCCACAGTTAAGTGCTAAATCATCCATGGTAAAGTTTTTATTTAACCTAGCAGTCCTCAAGCGAGCACCTAACATAGCAGATAAGCTTTGCGCTGTAACATTATTCACAATAACCACCTTTAAACAGTTGATTGGATAGGTTTGATAACTATAATAAACCTTTTAGAGTTGATTGTATATAGTGGATAACAATGAGTCAATAGCACTCTACATGGTGGGTTAAGTGAGTAAAATGAGTTCAAACAGCTTTTTAAGGGTGATTGCGATAAACAGATAAATACCTTTATTTGTTCAAGGCACCTATAATTAATGTAAAGATAATATGTAGAGTATAAAATCTGTATCAGCACAACAATGATATTTACTAAAGATTGCTCTATGATGGCTGAAGTGAAAGGTTTCAGTTAAGTTCTAGATTGGCAGTATTATTTAAATTATGGATATATGAGGTAAGTAGGATGATAAGTAAAAAAATAATGTTGGTAGGTTTGATTGTAGTATGTTCTTTTATTAACACTAAAATAGCTAATTCCAGTGAAATAAAGACTAAAGATGTAAAAGTAGTATATATAAAGCTTCAGCAATCACCAAAAGATAGTGCTTTAAAATTAGAAGGAGTTATAAAAACCCAATTAAAGGAAGGGTGGGATTATCACTCCTATATAAATGTTGAAAGTGGAATTACTCAAACTAAAATGCTTATATTTAAAAAACATTAACAAATACGGTAGTTTTATGATATTTATCTAAATATTCGTTTGGGAAATTCTTCAGGTTAAATGTAACAAAATGGTTGCAGCATTTAATTGAATTGCTGCAGCTTAAAACATACCGATCATCAATATTCGGTAAATATAGGCTTTCAATTATATGTCCATAATCCTCAACAACTGAATTAAGTGCATTTGCATTCATTAATTCCTAACACGTTCCAGCTGTTCTTTTGATATTAGTCTTATTTTTCTCTCTTTGGGGGTGTGTAACTTCTCCCTGTTTTTATTTGACTAAGATAGTTAAGTGAAGAGAAATCAGTCCATTGACTATTCCTACCAAGACCTTTTTTATTATCTCCACCCATAATTATTAAAGCGATAATTGGAGATAAAGCTAATACCATCGGTACAGATAGGTCCCACAATAAAATCAACCTTTTATGCATGCCGGTTGTGTATTCGAAAGATAATAAAGACAGAATATGCGGCAATGATACTACAAAGAACAGTATCATTGCTTTATCTCAATATGAGCTTATTAATCTACTGCTATCTATTTTGAAGTGCTCATTTGTTCTTTTACGAGTAAATCATTTGTTCGAAAATAATCACCTAACGTGATTGATTTACACTCATGAAGATACGGTTCATTACAGTAAGTGTATGCATCACTTAGCAAACTTAACAGATCGATGATCACGCCACGCTTAATTTGTTTTTTATACCAAATATCAAAAACTTTTCTATTGATCTTCAAGTCAGTCTTTTTAATGAATATGAACTCAACAGGCTTCTTGCAGCAATCAACTTCTAAAATCGTATATATTTTTTCACAAACATATTCTCTAAAGATATGTCGCACCTGGCTTTCACTATTGCTATATACAGAACAATACCCCTCTTCTGAAGTGACAAACATATAATAGTGCTCTGATAAAGCTTGTAATGGATTCGTATTTAATGAAAATGACGTTAACGTAATATCTCGCGTGTATTCCCTGTTCTGATTATTTATTTGATGTATTAACATGGCCGCATGATGAGAGCCACCCCTTTGCTGGCCAACATATCTATCTAACCATGCCAGATGATGAACATTCATTTCTTTTCTTAAAAGAAAGCCTTCTGTATTTTCTGTGTAGTGTATATTTGCTTTAAAATCATCTTCATCTAATCCTGATAATGTATCAAAAGGGTACATAGCTCTTCCCCAATCACAGGCGTTCTTAAACCATGAACCATTCACTTTTGCTGTGTGACCTATGCCGAAGCCTTTTGAATCAGTCATGCTTTGTATGCGTCCAAAATTAAACCCTCTAACTTCAGATTCTTCACGGACTACAGTGGCAAGTATTGCATCTTCCAGATCGATAGGAAAATAATCGAACTTTTCAATTGTAAATACATTCTGCCATTTCAGTAATAATCTATCTTCAACTGAAGGCTTATACATCCTAGGGGCTGTTAAGAAAATACGGTCTAGCGTATCTTTATCATAGTGAGTCGTTTTCTTGTATGCCTGAGCTATAGTCCACTGGCATGCTGTTTTGATACATTCTAGTATATTTGATTTCATGATATTCCTTTTAGCGTAAAGTATTCATTAGTTCGTAAAACTGAACGATGATTATGTAAGCCATCTTTTTTAATGAGTTACTTCTATCTATGTGTTCTTTTTTAACATTTGATGATGGGAATATCAGACCATCGTGTCGTATATCTTTTCGATAAGAACTGTCTTCTCATCGCCCATTTCTCATCATGTGACTCACTCGCAAGACGTAAAGCACCTTTGCCAAACTTATTATTAATACGGTAGTAAAACTCTGTTGTTTTCGCGTCATGTTTAGGCGCGAAGATATCGGACTGGGCAAAACGACTATCCACCATTTTATAAATTATCAAACTTTATTATATATTCTCAAACTATTTTAGAGTCAGACACTTGAATGAATATGACTAGGAGTGAATGATTAAACTTACAAGAAGTATCAAATTGCCAGCTAAGCACCCTGGCATTATTTTTAAAACTTGTATTTTATTAGCACATAAATTGTCTGTCACTGAGGCAGCTAAAAAGATGCATATTAACCGTTCTCATCTGATTGATTTTTCTATGGGGAAAGTGAGTGTAAAAGCACCTTTAGCGATGAAGTTAGAAAAAGCAACAGGTATTAGTGCTGTCTTTTGGATGAACCTACAGACAACCTATGACTTATTTATTAATAGTGATTTGGACGTAGATTGCGAGCCTCTATACGATTTAAAAATGGCTTAAGTGGCACATGTACTAAACTGGACTACATGTGCCTTACTTGACCTAAGCTTTTGCATACGCAAGCGCTCAATCGCTTTAATATCATTCACAGTAATGTAGGGCTCTAAAATAGTTGTTAGATAACTTTAACAACCTCAACCTTTGTTTGGAGGGAGCATCTAAATTTTGTTGTTGGGGTGTTGCGTCCACCCCTTTATTTGTTTAGTTTGGCGATTTATTAAAGTTTGTCTAAAAAGAAACCTTCAGGTCACCTAATATTCCTTATAGTAAATAGTACCTCATCCATCCTCACGTTTTTATTTAAGTTTCATAAACCAATTGTATTCAGATCTTAATCTTAATTTCTGTGACAAGTACAACCCTAGTTCTTTTAATTGAGCGGTATCTTGATACGTTACAATTAATGCTTTTAATGTATTTAGTGCTTTTTCGCTTTGCCCCATACCGTCTAAAGCTAATACATAAGTATAAGCATACTGAGAGTTATCTGGCATTAGCATCATCGCTTCATCAAATAAGCCAATTGCTTTTTCCATATTCTTCTGTCGAACAAAATACAAACCATACGAATAATGTAAAGCAGCAGACTTAGGTAAGTTTTTAATGCCTTTAGCAAGTACAGAATTTACTTGAAACGTTCTTTGTTGTGTACGATAAATATCAGCTAAATTAATATATGCAGCTTCAAAATATGGGTCTATTTTAATAGCTTCTACTAAAGATTTTTCGGCAGCTTTTAAATTATTACTACTCATAGCAAGTAGCGCTTGATTACCCCTTCCTTCACCGCGCCAGCTATTTAAGTTATTAGCGTTCACTAATTCATTGAAAGCGTTATCAAAAGCCGTTTTATTTACATTGGGTATATTCATTCCAATTAAGCCACGTGCCGTGGAAACTCTTATTGATCTATATTTGTCTTTTAATAACGGAATTAAATATTTTAATCTCTCTTCAGGAGTAGAAAGAGTGATAGCACTTGCTGCACTTAACCTAATTAAAGCTTCTTTATGTGATAAGTAAGGTACAAGATCTTCCGCCGGTATTGACGGTGTAGTGAAATTTAACAACTGTATAGCTGCGGCCCTATTAATAACCGGAATTTGTTCATCTGCAATGATACTAAAGTGCTGCGCTAATGTTATTGCTTCACCATTATTCAATCTCATTAATAATAACTTGCTCGGTAAAATAGCATTGTGTTTACCCTTCCAATTTAACAGAGTATCACTTGCCCACTTATTTGATTTATCTTCATGGCATTTTATACATGCGTTTGGTGTATTAAATTCATCCGACAAATGTGGTTGTGGGATTTTAAAACTATGATCGCGTCTATCATCTACACCCATAAAAGTAGTTTCAGGCATATGACAGTTAACACATTGAGCACCTGTTGAGTTACTTTCGTGTTGATGGTGCTTTTTAACATTGTATTCATCGTTTGAATGACATTGTAAGCACAGGCCATTTCCTTCAACCTTCACCTTCATTGTATGTTTATCATGGCAATCTAAACAGTTCACTCCTGCTGTAAACATTTTACTTTGTAGGAATGAACCATAAACGTACACTTCTTCTTTAATTTGCCCATCAGTATGATAATTAGGTGCAGAAGGTAGTTGTGGAATAAATTGATCTAAAAATGCGGTATTCGCTTTAAAACTATCAGTTAATGGTGAACGTAAAGAATGACATGCAAAACAGTTATCCATAAAACTGTTATCACGTTTTTCACCCTGCCAATGAGCGGTTTTATCGGTAATATTACGTAACCACTGTCCTGTAGGGTGTTTAGCAGAAATTACATCTGCACTTACATTACGTGAAGATGATTGAGATTGAAATTTTGTTGTATTGTGATTTGTCATATCTCCATGACAAGATAAACAACCTACATTGATGTTGTCGAACTCGCTGGCAAAACTATTATTGTCTACGTCATAATTTCTCACTAGTCTATCAGAGTGGCAGTCTGCACACATGCCATTCCAGTTTTGTAATGGTTGGCGCCAGTGGAGTCGATCTTCAGGGCGAATTTCTTCATGACTATAATTATGATACCAGCGTTGGCCCCCCTGCTTTTTGTCTCGACTATCCCAAGCAAAAGGTAAAACTTGTAACTTTCCTTTTTCAACTTCTACTAAATATTGTTGAAGTGGGTAATGTCCAAAGGTATATTTTATCGGGTAAGTGTCACTTTTATCGTCATAAGAAATAGTGACTTGATAGGTATTATCTTTTATAAAAAAGTAAGCTCTTTGTCCATAATGTTTAACATTAACATTATTAAAATCGGCTAAAACTGTTTGTTTAGTTGGAATTGCCATTGCCTTGGCATGATCTGATTTCTGCCACTCTTTTTGTGACTGTTGATGGCATGAAACACATGTTTGATTGGATATTGGATTACTTTTTTCAAAGCTATACTCTTCAACAGCACTTGCTTGAATAGACACCAATAAAAATACAACATAACAAGTTTTTAAAAAATTCAAATTTATTAACCTTAAATACAGCTTCAATGGATTGTCATTGGGAATATTAATTTTAAGTAACAGGTGATAACTTTTTATCTTCTGAATATATCTTACTTTGCCATAAAATCAGAACACTAAATAATGGTACTTAATGTTGATAATTCAAATATTAAGTATACAAAATTAACACTTATTATCGCTAATTTATGTTAAATAACATACCGATTAATAAGCGTTATTTAGGATTTTTCTGAAACAGGTAATTTGTTTGTGGGCAAATTCCTTCTGTTATTTATAACTAAATATAAAGATGGCAATACCAGTAAACAAACCAAAGTAGTAAACAAAATACCAAAACCTAACGATACTGCCATAGGTACAACAAACTGAGCTTGTCGTGAAGTTTCGAATACCATAGGTGCAAGCCCACAAAATGTTGTGATGGTAGTAAGTATTATTGGTCGAATTCTGCGTCTACATGCTTCACTCACAGCTTCTAAAGCACTATCACCTTGTTCAAGTTTCTTATTTGCGTATTCAACCAATATCAAACTGTCGTTAACAACAACACCTGCTAATGCAAGCATTCCCATTAAACTTACCACGCTTAAACCAAAACCTAGCACCATATGCCCGAGAATGGCTCCAACAGCACCAAAAGGGATAATAGCCATAATAATAATAGGCTGAGAATAACTTCTGAAGGCGATAGCAAGTAATATGTATATACCAACCAAAGCAAATGCAGTACCAAATTGTAAACTAGAAACACTTTGTGCAATTTCTTCTTGTTCGCCCCCAAAACCGACTTTAAGTCCTGGGTAACGCCCTTCTAAATCAGGTACTAAATAGTCTTTAACCATCAAAGTAACAGCAGGAATATTCTCCACTGGCAGAATTTCTGCTCCTAGTTTTTCTATTCTCTGGCCTTTTCGTCTTAATATGAATGCTGGTGCAAGAACCTTGTTAATTGTGGCAACACTACCTAAAGGAGCATAACCGCCTCCTTTTGTTCTAATTAACATTGATTCTATTTTATTAACATCGGCACGTTCATGCTCGGGCAGTCTAACTAAGGTTGTTACTTGGTTACGTAAACGATGCTGTCTTTGTGCGCGAGAGCCATACAAGGACGATCGAAGTTGTGTTGATAAATCTACAGCATCTAACCCTAAAGCCCTGCCATTTTCATTTAAGGTTAACTTCCATTGAGGTTTACCCTCTTCCATCGAGTTAACGGTTGCGACTACGTCATCACTATTGGATAAAAACTCAATGGCATCTTTTGCTGCTAAGGCAAGTATTGTACTGTCACTATGGCGCAACTCTATAGTAAGAGAAGCATCAACATTAGAGCTTGAACCTCGCCGAGCCCCACTAAACCTTAATTTCCCTATATTAGGTAAGTTTTCTGCATGTGAACGCCACATTTCTTTTACTTGTTCAGTTGAATATTCTCTTTCTTCACTCTCAACCAATAATAAAGCAACCTCAACACTGTTTTCGCGAATAATAGTACGTACACTAACGACATTATTTTCAATGTTGTTGTCATCGATCATTGTATAAGCACTGTTTTCTAATTTGTTTTTTAGTTCCTGTGCTTGTTGCTCTGTTGTTGTTTCAGATATTTCGTAACTTGCTTTAACCCATCTACCGTCTAATTTCGGATATAAACTAAACCCCATTTTCCCACTAAAAGCGTAAGTAATAACAACACAAAAAATTAAACAAGCTATCGATAACGTTAACACGGCTTGCTGCAAACATTTACTAAGAAATGGAAGGTAAATATTTTCTATAAAATGATTTAATTTACCTTGGCATACAGCCTGTGCTTTATTAAATAATTGCTCTATTTTATTAGGGTTTTTATCATTAATATGCGCTAAATGAGACGGTAATATAAATAATGCTTCAACCCACGAAACAGCAAAACAAAGCACAACTACAATAGGGATTGCACCAAATAATAACTTCATACTGCCGGGTAAAAGTAATAACGGTAGAAACGCTACAATATTAGTTAAAATGGCATAAGTTAAAGGTTTAGCGACTTCGTTAGCACCTTTTATTGCAGCTTCTTGAAACGACATCCCTTCTTGCACATGAGAATAAATATTTTCACCTGCAATAATGGCATCATCAACAACAATACCTAATGCTACAATAAAGCCAAACATAGACACCATGTTAATTGAAACGTCGAATGATGGTAAAAACAACATGGCTCCCAAAAATGAACTTGGAATACCAGCAACTACCCAAAAGGCTAGTTTAAACTGAAGAAACAAACTCATCACTATAAGTACTAACACTAACCCCATAAATGCATTGCTAAGTAATAAACTTAAACGTTTTTGATAATTTTTTGCATCATCATCTACAATAGATATACCTGCATTAGGAGGTAATAAATCTAATAATTCTGGCCACATCTCTTGAATTGCATCAGCAATTTCAGACGGTGTTTGTTCTCCCATTCGGTATATATTTAGCTGAGCAGAAAGTTGTCCATTATAGGTAACCACGTCACGAGTATCAGCAAAACCCTCTGTCACTTTAGCTATTTCACCTAAACGTAATTGATCACCTGACTCATCGGTAACAATAGGAACATTGGCTAAATCTTCTGCCCAAAACTCACGTTGATCAACCGACACAATAATATCGCCATTATCAGCTTTAATTTTACCGGCTGATTGCTCAACAACATTATTTTTAAGTATTGATGCAATATTATTGAGCGTAAGGTCGTAGGCTTGTAGATCAGATTGTGCAACCTCAATATGTATCTCTTCTTCAGGAATACCCCGTAATTTTACTTGTGAAATATAAGGAGATTGTAAAATACGATCTCGTACTTGTTCAGTTAAACGTTTTAACGCAAAGCGATCTAAGTCGGCATGAACAATAATCTCCATGACATCGGCAACACTAGTATCTAATACAACATAAGGCTGCTCCATTCCCGAAGGGAAAGACGATATTCTATTAACAGCCTGCTGCGAGTCTTGATATACCTTTTGCGGATTTGCTCCAGCTTCCAACTCTGCGGTAACTCGCATCCAACCAGTACCTATACGTGTATCAACTCGACTTACACTGTCTAAACTATCTAAGGCAGCTTCAATAGGAACAGCAATAGCTAACTCCATTTCACTAGGCGCTGCGCCAGGATAAATTACACGTACAGAAATTGTATCGCGTGTGGTTTCCGGCATATATTCTTTGCGGATAATAAAAGACATAACCAAACCACCGCAAATCAAGGCTAGCATCAATAAATGAGGGGCTATTTTATGGTCGATCATCCATGAGATAGGACTAAATTTCATGCTTTAATCCTTTCTGATTTTTTATTGCTTTTGTCATCCTCGTTTGATTTATTTTTTGATAGCTTTTATCGCCTTCTTCCTCTATAGATCGAGCAAGATCTTCACGCGTATTAACCTTCAATCCAACACTTGCTATACCAGGCTTTTCAGCAAGTGCTCTGTCTCCATCTTCAACATCAGTATCTATATAAATCAGTTCACGGCCTTTGAAAAGTATTTTTACTGGTCTTTTCTGTAATGTATTATTTTTATCAACCACCCAAATGGTGTTGTCAGCTTGCAACCAAGAATATTTAATCGTCCAAGCGTTGTTTATTGGCTTACCCATCAATTCGACGTTTAAGAAGTCGTTAATAAACACAGAAGGCAATGTTGAATTTTCTGATAGTGGATTTTCAATAGATAAAAGAATTTTTACTTGCCTGTCGTTACTATCAAGTTCAGGTGAGAATGAAAGTACCTTTGCTTGACGATTAACGCTATCGCCCCATATACGCTGTTGGCTAACTTTAGCCATTTGCTCAGCATCAAGAATGTTGAAAAATTTATGCGGTATTTTTACTTCAAGCCAATATGTGTTTGTGTTAACAATTGAAAACAATGTCGTGTTGGTAGAAACCTTACTTCCTTGACCTATATTCTTACTCACTATTTTTCCATCAAACGGCATAAGTACTTTAGTGCGGTCTAAATCTAACTTAGCTTTATCAAGATTATTTTGAGCAACTGATACTCTTGCTTTAGCAACGGTTAATTGTGGCTCTCGAAGTACAAGCGACTGTTCAATAACAACATGATCACCAAGTAATTTTAATTCTTCTTGCGCTAACACTTGATCTGCTAATTCTAATTCTAAATTCGCCTGGGCTTGGGCTAATTGAGATTGTTGCGATTGCAAGGCAAGTTGGTATTCAATTGTTTCAAGAGATGCTAGCCATTGCCCTTTTTTTAATAAGCCTCCTGGTATGGCTTCAGGGTTTATTGATTCTATATTTCCTGCCACACGAGGGCTAACATCAACAGATTCTGCAGCAATAACAAAACCAGAGGCTTCCCATGATGGTATAACCGAGCCTCGTTCTAATTCTATTGTTTGCACAACACGAACACGTTTAGTTTTCTTTTTTTGAAATTGATTAGGTTTTTTCTCTCCAGCTTCAAGAATTAAATACCCTAATACTCCGCCTAAAATAACAATAAAAAGAGGTAATAGTTTTTTTGAAAAGAAGAAGTTACGCATTAAGATTATATTCCCTGATTGCTTTTATTATTACCATCAATATGATTACGACTAACTTGCTTGTTAAGTGAAAAATCCCCATGGCTTAGCTCTCGATATAACAAAACTCGATTGGTCATTACTCTTTTGTTAGCATCTATTTTTTGTCTTTCTAACGACAATATACTTTCTTGTGCCCTTAACAGATCGAGGTAATTAGTTTTACCACTTAAATATTTAACTTTAGTAAGCTTTTCTGTTTTCTTGGCTAGATTTAATTGTTGATTTAAGTTTTTACGTATTTGCAGTAGCTGCGACTCGTTAATTAATACTTGATTAACAGAAGCGATAGCTTCTAACCACACTTGCTGATAATCTAAAATTAACGCTTTTAACTCTAACTTTCGTTGTTCTACAACAGATTTTAGAACGCCACTATCAAATAGTGGCATTGCTAATGATGCTATTAAGTTTCCAGCCCAATCATCAAGTAAATCATTTATAGAGCTGGATGAGGTAGAATAATTAGCTCTTAAAGTTACACGCGGATATTGATTGGATAAGGCTATCGCTAGGTTTTCGTTAGCGGCTTGAATTTTAGCGAAGGCTTGCTGAACATCAGGTCTAAATTTAAGGACTTGCGCAGGTATTCCAATATCAGGTAATGCTGGCAGTTTAGGTAATGATAATGTTTGATCAATATTAATTTGGTCAGTAGGAACAGCTAACCATAATGCCAGTGTTTGTCGGTAGAGATATAAATCTGCTTCATTATTAGATTGTTGAACTTCAATCGATTTTAACAACCTTTGTTGTTGCCAAATATTAGTAACAGAGTTTTTACCCATTTCAAAACGTCGTGTTATTACTTTTAACGCATCTTTTGTTCGCTTATATTGCTCAGCCAGTACTTGTTCTTTTTCTTGCTCTGTAATTACTCCTAACCAAGCGTTAGTTATACTTCCAGCAACTAAATTAGATCTACCACGGTATAAAGCATAATCTTCCTGTAAATTCCAATGGGAACGATTAATATTGGCATTTATCCCCCCCCATAAATCAATTTCCCAACTGGAGCTTAATCCTAAAGAGACATTATCAACATTCCCAAAGTTATCAAAATCAGATGAAGCACTAGCATTTGCGCTTAACGATGGATAGCGTTCACTATTTGCAATTGAGGTGTCAATCTCAGAGCTTTTTAATCTGAGTTCGTTAGCTTTTAAAGAAATATTATTTTCAAGCCCTTGAACAACAAATCCTGACAGAGATTTATTATTAAAACTATTCCACCATTTTGTATCAAGGTGATCAGTGCCTTGGGCAATAAATAACTTTGGTGTTGCAATCTTTGTTATTTTAACTTCTTTTTGCTGTGCGCACGATGTCAAAATAATAATAAAAAATAGTTTTATACATTTCATAAATAAAGTTTAAACAACCCCAAAATACGTACTTCAATCATGAGCAAACAAACTTTAAAATACTCATCATACATTTTTAACTGAACAAAAAATAAAGACCATTACATATAAAAAAACACCAAAACAATGACATTTATTTAAAAACAGTAAAACCATCAGAAAAACACTTGTTATCTATATAAAAATAACACATAAAACAAAAACAATGAATAATATAAAGTATTTTTATACATAATAATACCTCTAAATGTATACTAAAAATAATATTAGCAATGAATATTCAAAGGTAATCTAACTTTAACGTTTAGTTAAACTTGGCTTCTCTTAATATGACGAAAAAACATGATAGAAAGATGCATCTGATCTTTATAAGTTTAATGATGGGCAATAAAATAAAGTTGAATGAAAGTTGAATGAAAGTTGACTTAAAAGAGTTAGAAAATAATAGTTTTAATGTACTAATAAATGATAATTAGTACATTAAAACTTTATAAATAAGTATTAAGAAGTTAAACCTATTTTACTCATATCAATGGTTTTAAAACCAAATTTAAATGCTGGTGAATCTTTACGTAAACGTAAATCTCCGTTAGTAATATCAACAAAGAGAGGATCAATTGCTAAACTATGAATATCAACACCATCTGATTTCTGCTTAGTTAGAAATTCTTCACCTAAACTAGGATTAGGGGCACAGAAGTAAATATTATTATCCGTATCCGCATCTTTAGAATTAGCTGGAGCACGACCTCTTCTATCTTGAGTTTTTTCACCTGTCATAGATTGCTCATTATAAAAATCACAGTCATCTGCTGTAGAATACATAATATTGTTTTTAAGGCTAGCGCCTGTCATTGGACCTTCTCTTAATGAGAAAAAGGTAACTGGCATTGGCTTACCGTTATGCTTAGCCTTTAAAATATCGACAATAATGTTATTTTCAGCACGGTTATTTAACTTTAATTTGATGCCTTGACTACGACAGTGAAAAATAATATTTTCGCTGATCAATGTATCCATTTGTCCACCATCAGTGCGAATAGCAGCTTGCATTGCTGTGTCGCCAACTAGGTGGTGAATATAGTTACGCCTAAATACATTACCCGCACCTGAGCCTCGGATATACATTGCATTGCCATCAGCTAATTTCTGCATAACATGGTGTATTTCATTATTTTCAACGATGTTGTCATGACTGTGAAGATATGGTCGAACCTCGTCTAACGTATATTTATTACCTTTAGCTGCAACAACTTCATTTTTGCGTAAAGTTCTAAGTAGTTCCCGGCCATTTCCTTTTTTATCAAAAAAGTGAGTCATGAATCCAGAAACAGTAATGCCGATATAATCAGTATTATGAATCAGATTATTCGCTACATAGTTTTCACCACTTTGCCAAACTAATATGCCATGAGAATGATTATAAATTTCGCCAATATCATGTATGTGATTATTAAGCACTGTATTATGATGATTAACGTCTTTAATACCAGGGCCATACCCAGCAAGTAAGATCCCTGCACCACCAAGATGTTCAATATGATTATTTCTTATGGTGTTATGTTGACCATGTAAGTCGATGCGAATAGCACCACTACCACTATCAACAAAGTGACAGTTTTCTATAATGCAGTTTTCAGCGCCTCTAAAACGTACTAATGAGTTTGCTTTATCATGAAAATCCCAGTCATGCTGTAAGCCTTTATCATCTTTTGCTATTGTAAAACGTTTACCGTGCTTAAATGTTAAACCATTAAAGTGTAAGTTTTTAACTGGAGTGTCTTTTAAACCTTCTTCGTCTATATCGCCTTCAATACGGAATAACTCGAGTAGTTCAGGAGTTACAACATTTGCATTAAGCTCTTCTGCTTGTTGATTATTTCGAGGCCATAAATATACTTTACCTACTCTAGTATCAACAACCCATTTACCCGGTGCATTTAATTCTTCAATAACATTTTCAACCCACGCATTTTCATTTTTAGGTAAAAAATGTAATTCATTCATTGCATAGGTTGCTTCTTGAGTGGTGGTCGCAGTCCGTTTATCTTTATTCATAGATTTAAAAGGAAGAACGTTAACAATCCAAGCATGATGTGGACGAACGAACAGTTCAGCATCATTAGGATTAACCCAATCTATAAACATATTTTGAGGAAAGTTAACAACGTCTCTTTTACCTTTAGGAGCGGTAATAAAACCGTTTGTGCGAGTACGAGGTAATCGACCTAAGTCATCATATAATGTTGTAATGCCTTCATTTATATTTGCTTGCCACACCTGACCTTTTGCTTTATCTGGCAAACCAGAAATATTACTAGGTGCTTTTTCCCAACCGGTAATATGACGGCCAGAACTAAAAACAGGCTTTTCATTTGGATAAGCTGCGTAAGTAATGGTGTAATTGTCTGCTGCTGAATCTTCAAGACCAAACACAACAGTTTCATCTAATTTATACAAGCCACCACGAATAAGTACCGTAATGTTTTTATTAGGTTGCGCTTTCTTTAGCACTCGTACTGCATCGCGAGCACGCTCTAATGTAGCAAAAGGCCCATTAGTTGTGTTTTTGGTGTTTACGGCTGCAATACCCGACCAATTGTCATTACCATTAACAGCGACATAAAAGTCTGCTTTATCAGAAATAACAGGTGTTGAACTAATTATTTTATTAGCACAACTGATCAACGGTAGTGACAACGCAGAAACGGCTAAACTTGCACCAGATAGCTTTAAAAAACGACGGCGTGGAAAGTTATTATTTATCACAATGTATTCCTTATATTTAAATTGTTATTCAACAATTGGGGTTAAGTGAATAGCTTTTAAATTTATACCACCACCAACAACTTCACCTTTAGGTATAACTTTTATGCTTTGTTTACCGGCTTTGAGGTTAACAACACCCACTTCGTCTGTGCGGTAACGGAATAAAGTGCGGCCTTTTGGTTGACGCTTAGAGTTTTTGCGTTCACCTGTGTCTAAAGCTTGTAACATCATAGTTTTATCACCGAAAATAAACTTCCACTCACTAAAATCAACCACATCATCCGCAGAATATTCAACTTCAAAAAAGTAGTCTCCTGCTATTGCTACATCTACATCCCAAACACCTTCGCCGCCATCTTCCCAATTTAATAAATTGTTTGCGTAGTTCCAGTCACCGAATTTTTGCATCCAACGAATTTCGGTATTTTTACAACCATTACACGTTGCAAACGCAGAATTTAAGGTTGTTCTAATACTTGGGTCAACACCCGATACTTTAGTGACTTCTGGAGTACCATCTAGTTCAACAGCAATAACGGGTACTAGAACATTAGGTTTGTGCTCTGGTAAAGTAAAACGGCTCCAACCATTATTTTCTTTGTCGAAAGTTACTTCACCTTGATCACCATTTAATAAATTGTCGATAAATCCAGGTTTATCACTATTTAACAAACGAGCAGATACAATATTGTTATTTAGCCCTGACAGATTAATTTCACCATTTTCGGGCCAATCAAAAATATGTAAATAAACCATATTTTCTTTTACTGTGATATCACCCCAAGCTTGTGCTCGTCCCCATGGAGAAGCACTAGCTCCGTAAATAGTGTCACCATAAGATTTAAGCCACACACCTGCTCTACGTAAACCTTTAGCCGCCATATCTGGCACAGCACCTGTACCTGTTGGGCCAATATTGATCATGTAATTTCCACCACGAGCTACAGTAGAGGTTAAACGATGGATAATTTCAGTACCTGATTTCCAGTTATTATCATACCAAGCGTGTCCCCAACTATTGTTAGTTGTGTCAATAGTTTCCCATAAACCAGGATGGTTAACTTGAGAAAGACTGTGGTCACCAAGGGTTGAAAAGTCACCAACACCATTACCAATACGGCTATTAATCATGGCTGCAGGTTGTAAATCTCTCACTAAATTAACTAATTGCATTGATTGGTCTTTTGTCATACCACCTGGAGTATCAAACCATACGGTTTTAATATCACCATATTCTGTCAATAATTCAGTAACTTGTGGTACAACTTTGTCGTTAAAGTAAGTGGTAAAGTCACCCTTTTGATTTTCGTCATTCCAAGAGATACCCGCACCACCTTGCTCATACCAATCTTGCATTTGTGAATAATAAAAGCCTAAACCGATACCCGCGTCTTTAGCAGCTTCTGCTAATTCTTTTAATGGATCTCGCTTAAATGGTGTTGCATCTTCAATATCGTATTTACTACTTTTAGAGTTATACATAGCAAAACCTTCATGATGCTTTGCAGTTATAACAATGTTTTTCATGCCTGCATCAACTGCAAGTTGTACCACAGCTTTAGCGTCAAATTCGGTAGGGTTAAACTGCTTTGTTAACTCTTTGTACTCATCTACAGAAATGTCGGCAACTCTATTAGACATTAACCATTCGGATATGCCGTAATAGGTTTTACCTTTCCATTCGCCAGCAGGTATAGAAAACAATCCCCAATGTATAAACATTGAGTATTTATCTTGAGAAAACCATGCTCCCCGTTCAGCGTTTGCATGTTTTGCCTTATCTAATCCGCTTTCTCCCCAAAGCTCATCCATTGAAAGTTGCTTACTTTTAGTTGCCTCTTCTTGTGCATATGCTGGCATACATAAAGTACTAGTTACCAATAATAAACTTGATAACTGAGTCGCTATTTTCTTTTTATTATGTTTCATAAGTCATTCCTAAACGATTTAATTGAATATGTTTTGTGACAAGATTACTTTAGCCACTTTATTCGCATGTGCTTTAGTACCTTGTGGGTTGTAATGAACATCACCCGGTTTTAACCACCATTTATTGTGATTAGGCTTAGTTAATTGATATAAGTCATTAATTTCTACTTCCGGAAAATCTTTTAAAACGTCAAGTGCAGCTGTGTTATATTTTTCTTCATCGCCGGCAAATCGACCTAATTCACCTTCTGGAACGGGTGTTGTTGTTGCAAAAATCAATTGAGCTTTTGGCGCTAGTTTTTTAAGATAAATAACAATATTTCTAAGGTTATTTTTATACTCTGTAATTGTACTAACTAGCTTGCCATTAACTTTATCAAGTTTACCGTTTGCTACATATTTAAGATCATGAAGCCCAACGTTAAAGTGAATTACATCCCAGCTAAACGACCAATGATCTTTTAATTCTGGGTTTTGCATAACCGAAAGCATTTTATTCATCTTTGTAATAACCCCTCCTGAATCAGAGCCATTACGGTATAAACGATATACATTTGCTTTATTATCTAAATTTTCACGCACCTGTTCTGTATAGTGGATAGAGATAGAATCTCCATATAGCAATACATTAGGTAATGATGGATTATTTTTAACATAAGCAAATTCAGGTCTACTAACGAATCTTTCTCCTACTAAATTTTCCCAAGCGGCTTGTGCTGTGTTTAACTCAGTTGCCTGCGTAAAAAAACTAGTAAATAAAATACTAGCAGACATAACAAATATCACTTTCTGTGTAACTTTTTTAAAACTAAACAATGAGCTTAATAAATTCTTCATATTATTCTTCTTAAATATTAAAAAATCTCGCATTACAAAATTATTTACAATGCGAGTAACTAAAACCTTATGCTTTAGTGTGCTTATTTTTCATCTTTACTGATTTTTTTAAACGACTTTCAGATACCGCATTAGGGCGTGGCTCAACAGGTAGTGTTTTTTTCCAATCAAGTGCTAAAGCTTTCATTGATTTAACCATTTCAGGATGTAGTTCTGAAACATCTCTAGTTTCATTCCTGTCTAGCATTACATTGTATAATTCAACACTATTATTATGTTGATGAACAAAAAGCTTCCACGGTCCTTCACGCACAGCTAACATTGGCTCTTTACCATCGCTTTTACCATAACGCCACTCCCAAAACATCGGCTTTTCACGCTTACTTGTTCCGCCTTTAAGTAAAGACAATACACTTTGACCATCCGATTTATAACCTTCAGGCAATGTTGCGCCAGCAGCTTCTGCAAAGGTAGGTAATAAATCAACAGCCGTTACAATTGATTGTGTATCTACACGTCCTACAGGTACTGCAGCAGGCCATCTCACTATAAATGGTACACGTAAACCACCTTCATAAGTGTCACGTTTACCTCCACGTAATCCAGCTGAAGAGCCCGTGCTGTAGTATTTTCCGAAAGGATACGGGCCTTGCATAATGTTTAACTTACCATCACCATGTCTTTTGTCTTTTTCAGTGCCTGTATGTTCAGGGCCATTATCGCTAGAAAAAACAACTAACGTATTATCAGTAAGGTTCAAATCATCTAGCGCTTTTAATACTTTACCAATACGTACATCCGCACCATCAACAACAGCAGCGTATACACGATCTTGTTCATTTAAATGCTTATATTTTTCTAAAGATTTTTTACTTGGATCATGAGGCGTATGAGTTTCGTGTATCCATAAATTAATAAAGAATGGTTCATCTTTATTTCGTTGCATAAAATCAACGGCATCGTCATAAAGATCTGCAAATGTGGTTTGTGGCCCATTACCATTAAAGACTTTAGCTTCATCATAACCGTACTCTACAGGCTCTGGGGCACCGCCATTATTGCCCATATGCCATTTACCAAAATGTGCAGTTTTATAACCTGCAGATTTCATTACTTTTGGCATATTTACTTCTTCAGTATCTAACCAATCAGCCATTGAAAAATTTTCATGATGTTCAAAACCAGATAGATGACGATGAATACTTGTTCTTGAAGGATACAACCCTGTCATAGCAGCAGCTCGACTTGGTGAACAAACAGGATTAGAAACAGAAAATTGATAAAATTCTGAACCCTCGTTAGCTAATCTATCAATATTAGGAGTACGTATATCAGGGTGACCATGTTTACTAATATCTCCCCAACCAAAATCATCTGCGAAAATAAAAATAATATTTGGCTTACTAGGAGCTACTTTTGCGATCTTAGATACTTTTGTTGACGTTGAATGCTCTGTAAAGCGGTCATTAGCAAACGAATTTGAACAAGTTAATGACAAAGCCGCGAGCGACAATGTTGCAATTATTTTTTTTCTAATCAAGTTCATTCTTATTTCCTTCAATGTATGTAAATAAATCATCTATCATTGGATAATCCAAAAAACTGTTCATTTTTAAATAGAGAACTACTTTCATATGACAAACCCAACAAAATGTATTTTTACATGCAATAAACACCTAGTTATTTTTCTTAAATTAATTTTACTAAACTTTATATTTAATTAATCAAGCTCTTATTAACATAGAAAAATGATAGAACATAATATTAAATTAAAGAATTTACTTTATAAACACATTTAAACTGAGATAACTGTTAATAAAAAAATGGAATTAAATTTATTGTACTGAATATATTTAAAATAACAAACAAAGTTTGTTTGCATATAAAAACACAGATAGATATATTATAAAAAACTCTTTAATTAAACAACCGAAATGAAAGAATTTAATATGCTAACAAAAACAATATTAATAAGTGTATTAGCGCTTACTAGTTCAACACTATACGGGCAAGATAACTCAGCACCGCCAATTCATGTTGAACCAACGTGGGAATCTTTATCAAAAAATTATCACGTACCCGAGTGGTTACTCGATGGGAAAATGGGGGTTTGGTTTCATTGGGGAATACCGTCTGCAGCAGATGAAAACCGCCCGAACGACGGTTCATGGTATGGATTTCGTATGTACACACCTATAAAAGGTAAAAAAACGAAAGACGGTAAAGAAGATACATGGGAAATATTTGCTAAGTGGCACGCTAAACGGTATGGACCGGCATCAGAATTTGGTTATGAAGATATGATCCCTTTATTTAAAGCTGAAAAGTGGGATCCCCATGCCTTAGTAAAATATGTAAAAGGTGTAGGTGCTCGATTTATCATGCCTGTGGCTACACATCACGATAATTTCGATATGTATAACTCTATGCATCCTTGGAATTCAGTAAAAATGGGTCCTAAGCGCGATACATTAAAAGAGTGGAAAGAAGCAGCCGATGAACAAGGTTTAAAATTTGGTGTTTCAACACATCTTTATTGGTCACCTCGGTTTTTCAACCATGCTCGAAAATTTCAAAAGGCGGATACTCCAGAGTGGTCTTTATTCAATATGGATTACGATCCAAAAGACTATGCCAAGCAAGACAGTTGGAACCAGCACTGGTTTGAAAGAAGTTGGGATATCATCAGTAAATATGATCCAGACATGTTTAATATAGACTCTCCGTATCCCAAAATAGGTGAAGGAAAAGGTTTAGGTGTTAAATTATTTGCTGACTATATAAATCGTGATCTTGAAGAAAATAACGGCAAACAATCTGTTGTACTTTCATTCAAAGATAAAGAAGCTGACAGAAGTGCGTTTACCTACAACCTAGAACGAGGAGGTTCGGGCATAATACAGCCAGAGCCTTGGCTTTGGGCTACAGATCTATCTGGTGGATGGTTTTATCGCGCAACAGCAGTTAATAAAATGAGTATTCCTATCATGGTAGGTAATTCTATCGATGCTATCAGTAAAAATGGTGTAGTAATGCTAAATATAGCCTTACGTGGTGAAGGCACAATACCCGAAAAGCAGCTTGCTTATTTAAATGCATTTGGTGAAGTGTTTAATACTAACGCTGAAGGGATATATGGCAGCAGACCTTGGAAGATATTTGGTGAAGGTCCATTACAAATTAAAACAGGCCGTCAAGGAGAGAATAATAAAGAATACTCTCAAGAGGATATTCGTTTTACCACTAAAGATGGTAATTTATATGCTTTTCTCTTAGCTAAACCCGACAAAAACATAGTAATTAAAACCCTAGCACTTGGCGGAGAACTAAATGCTGATATTAGTGATATTTCTTTATTAGGTAGTGATGAAAAAATAACATGGACTCGCACAAAAACAGGATTAAACATTCAGCTTCCAAAACACTTACCAACAGAAATAATTAACGGTTTTAAGATAATATTAAAATAAAAGTAAAGGATTACAATGAAGTTTATTACCCAATTAAAACAAATTGTTAAGTATAGTATTATGGCTACTGCCGTATCAACTTTATTGATGCAAGTTGCTATAGCTTCAAATGTATTTAACGCTAACAACTTATATAGTCAGCTAAACTTTGAACAAGCCCGTATCGCTTATTTAGAAGCAACAAAAGTCGGTAGCCCTCATGCATACTATCAATTAGGTACTATTTATTACAAAGGCCAAGGTATAAAGCCTGACTTTCTTAGCTCTTTAATTTGGTTCTCTTTAGCGGCTGAATATCAATACAACGATTCAGAAAATATAGTTGCTCAATTAATGGAAAGTATAGATCCAGAGCAAAGGCCTGAAGTTCAAAAACTCGTTGATAATTTTAAAGCAAAACATGGTAAAAAAATAATTACCCAAAAATACCTACCCGAAATTATCACCCCAGAACTTCATAATAAAATAAAATTTATTAGCTACGAAGAAGAACAATCAATAGTCGAAAGTTTTAATGATTTTGACGGCAGTCAATTAGATGATGATGTGTTATTAGCTCTATTAGATGAAAACAATACAGAAATTACAGCAGATGATCTACCAACAGTTAAAAACCCAAGAAATTTACCTTATTTTTCGGTAGTTGATTATGATATAGCCGCTGACGGTTCTATACGTAATGTCACAGAGTTACACAGCATAGGTCGGCAAGCGAATATAGACACAGCGATATATAACTTATCAATGAATAACATAAAACCTCCTATATTTAACAATAAACCCACTGGTTTTATGAAACGAGGTTATTTAGGTGTTGCCAAATACAGCAGAGCAACAATGCGAAACAAGCATAAAGACTTATATAATTCGATAAAACGTATAACTAAAAAGTTAGCTCAAAGTAAATCTGCCAACGACAGATATAAACACACTATGGCCTTACTATATTTTACTTGGGCACCTCAAAAAAAAGGTATGGCCATAAAAATGTTAAAAACACTAGCCGAAGAAGGACATGTTAATGCGCAATATGAATATGGTCTTTATTTATACCGAGAACAATTAAACCTTAAAGAAGCAATAAAATGGTTATCTCTAGCAAGTCAATTTGGATTATCAAAAGCTGAATACCGTTTAGCTAAAATTTTGCAAGATAGCCCTTGGGTCGTAAATGACGAAAGGAAATCACTTTTTTGGTATGAATCTGCAGCACAGCAAAACCACCCTACAGCAACATTAAAAGCAGCAGAGTTAAGATTATTAGCCAAAGATAAAAGCTTACATGATCAAGAGGCAGCAGTTAATTACTTAAAAAGTATTGAGTCAATTCAAAGTGATAACCCAGAATATAACTATTTAGTTGCTATATCACACCTTAAAGGCGAATACAGAGACTTCAAGAAAGTCGTTAACCATTTAAGGTTAGCAATAGCTAGAGGTAAAAAACTCAATTGGGATGTATCTTTGTGGGAAGAACAACTTGACCGCTGGACAACAGGTAACGTTTATATAAAAGATTAAAGCAATTAAAGCAGAGAGAATCTTACCTCTGCTTTAATTTATAATATATTTAATGAAAACGTTCACCTGCGACAACACCGATCAAACAGTTAACAATTTTATCTTAATAATTGTTATTAAATTAATGATTTATAGGTATTTTAAACCGAGTTAACATAAAGAAGATATAAATTTTGATGCTATCCCACTACCACGGAACTTAGGATTTACGATCAATTGTCCTAAATTCCTCCTCCCTAGACTTTCGTAAAATGAGTCAAATACTAAAAGTTCAGAAACTGTTGATAAGTGGATATATGAACTTAAAGTATTAAGTTTCAGGTCATTAATAAAAGACAATAAAGTGAATGGATGTCTGAAATTTGGCCCTGCCCAATCTGTAAGCTATTGTTTATTAGAAAACCAGCCCATCATGTCTACTAGATGATTTTCCATAGGGTTAACTAACTGCGTATTTTTCTATCACTTTAATAAATATTAAAAGTTTTGGTTATTTATAAAAATAATAAATCCATGTAATTACCATTGAGTTATTCAATGAAATCACATGGCTTTTGATTTTAAATAACGACTATTCTTTAGCGTTATTGATGCTTAGGTTAAGTAATAAATTATTAGTTAATTTTCATTATGGGTATTAATGGTTAATGTTTTCATTGATTGATTTCTTGAAATGGTGAGTTTCATTTTTTTACGCCATTTTCCCGTTTGGTAAGCTTTTAATAAATCTTGTGCAGTAGCTATTTGTTCTTTTCCGTAAATAGTAAATATAACATCGTTAGCTTTTATCCCTTCTCTGTCCATTACGCTTCCTTTTGTTACAGACAGCACCATAACACCTGATATTTCTGGTATACCTAAAGCAGATTGCTCTCCTAGAGTTTCTACCGATTTTACTTTTGCACCTAAAAAGTTATATACCTTTGATGTATTACTGGCTGAGTTTTCTAAAAACAGATCCGGAAATTCAGGTGTTTCAGCTAATCGTTTTAACGATGGGCTTACTACGCCAAAGTTGTCCATAGGGAAGTTTATAAAGCCTACCATTAATGCTTTAGAGTTTTCTGAAACTCGATAGTCACCCACTTTGGGATTTATGAACATAGGCTCTCCATAAGTTGAGTGTTCGTCTAAACCCAATGTGTGTGCTTTTTCTAAAGCACCTTGAGTGGTAAAGAAGTTATAGTCTATTTCGCTGCCCCAATGATAACTCGAAACAGGTTGATAGCTTACTAGCACAATATTGTGTTTAACTACGTCTTCACTGTTTTCAAACCATACGTGTGGGTGAAACGAGTTATTGATCATTATGTTATTGTAGGCGTAGCGTCTATAACCTTCTCGTAGCTTTAATCCACCTGCTAACATTACATTATTGTATATGTCGTAATTTGATGAACCATCGTCAAGATCTATGTCCCAACCGTAGTCACTTTGAAATCGGTTATTTCGAATAGTTACCGTAGCAATAGCATCTTTTTTATGAAGCATTGGATGTAATTTATATATTTGTTCCATTTTAGCGCGCTTAGGATGCCAAAATCTGTCTCGTCCCCAAGAGTTAAATGCGCCATGATCGCCTGTTTCTAATACGGTATGAAACACGTCGTTAAATTCTATTAAATGACCGCCCCACGTTCCTTCGCTAACATTAATACCTGCGCGCGGTACTCTGTAAATTGAGTTATGGCTAACGGTAATAGATTTGGACATTGATATTTGTACGCCAGCGACTTGTTTTTCAACACGTCCTATATCGTGAATAAGGTTATTATGAACAGTTGAATTTACTGGATATAAGTTGTTTTTAGGCCCGTCACCAAAATCCATTTCGTCTAATGTTATAAAGTCGTTGTAGTTAAAGCTTGGGGATCTTACGGCTGAAGGGTCGCCAACAAAATTAACGGCCCCTGCGCCTATTTGTGATATGTGATTGCTGTCTATTTCAATGTTTTTAGCAAAACGATTAACTGAAACGGCATTGCCACCTAAGTTAACTAAGGTATTACCTTTAACTAAAACACCTTGAGCGTGTTCAATTGTTATTGCCCCGCCTCTGTATATAGTCCAGTCGCTTCTTAATAAAGGTTCGCGAGTTTGCATAAAGGTTTGCTTGGTATGGCTAAAGGTTATGTTTTGTATTTCTATGTTTTGTACTGGCTTTTGTTCAGTACCAATAATATCGATTAGGTGATCTAACTGAGGAACTTCAATAGTTTTGATTTGGTTAATAGTTAATTTATCAGGGTACAAATACAGAGTTTGTGTTTTAGGTTCGAAAAACCATTCTTTAGGATCGTCTAGTTCCTCAAATACGTTTTCTACAAAACGATATTTAGCATGTAATGGAGATGGTCTATTGTTTTGAAAACCACCCTCTAACTCCCAATTCCCATCAGGTAACTTACCAATAATTTGGTAGTGCATTCCGCCCCATTTACCTTTATGTAAAGCGTGTACATATGCACCTACAGGGTTGTTCCAATGTTTTGTTCGCTCTGGTGATATCGCGTCGGCAGCATAACCGTTAAATACTTTATTGCCCGTTTGATAATTTGGGTATCTTGCTCTTACTTGTTGCTCGCCAGCTATAAAGAGTTGATCAACATTACTAACATTTAACTTAGCTTTATAAATATGTTCGTTATGCTTTTCCCAGTTAAGTGCAAACTTAGTGGCGCCGCTAATCATTGTTTGGCCTAACTCTGACCCCACAATCGACAGCTTATTTGAGCTTAAATTAGTAAGCTTTAACGTGTTTTCTAAATAATAAGTACCCGGTGATAGTCTAACTTCAACGTTATCACCTTTATCTACAAGTTGCTGAGCCTGAGCAATGATATTGAACAAGTCATCGCTTTCAGTGCTTTTAACATAAAGTACTTTTTCAGTATTGGCGTTTAATTCAGTAATACCAGAACACGACACTATGTTTATACTAACCACTGCCAAAACAGATATAAGTAATAACTTTGAAATTTTTAACATTAGTACTCTCTTAATATTTATTTTTTGTTTTTATTCGTTTTATTTAGGTAATTTATTTTTTAACTTTTCGAGCAATAAACAATTAGTAGATATATTTACTGTCTTTACCTAGCTCGCCTTTGACTTTGTCTTCCCACCAATGATGAGGCCCTTCGGCTGAAATATTTTTCCAAGTTTTAATTAATAAGCTTTTCATGAATTTTAATTTTTTGGGCATAGTAGCAGCTAGATCATGTGCTTCATTAGCATCTGTTTCTACATTAAATAACATAAACTTAGTTAGCGTTTCGTCTGCGACAATCTTCCAATCTCCATCACGTACTGCTACTCGACTTTCAGCAGGAGAAACATGTGTCCGCCAAAACAGCGGGATTGTTCGAGTAAGTTCTTTACCTTGGATTGCTGGTAATAGGTTAACGCCATCGATAGTGCGATCTTGTGGAACGTCTAAATGCCCTATACTTAAAAGCGTTGTAAATATATCTGTACCTATAACGGGAATATTACTTTGAGTGTTAGCTATAATATAACCCGGCCAACGCATTACAAAAGGAACACGAATACCTCCTTCAAAATCGTCTCTTTTATTTCCTCTTAAACCACCGGTATTGCCACCAAATCGTTCAACAGGACCATTATCAGACGTAAAAACAACTAAGGTGTTATCAGCTACGCCTTGAGAATCAAGGGTTTTCATTATTTCACCAAGTGCAAAATCCATTTGAGTAACGTTGCCGAAATATGCTTTATTTTTTGCAGTTTCATTTGGATAAAGTTCAGAAAACTTTATATCGGTTTTAATAGGTGCATGCGGTTCATGAAACCAAACAGACATTAAGAATGGTTTAGTAGGATCTCGCTTTGTATTTAGCCAACTAATCGCTTCATCTGCTACTAAAGGCGCTGAATAACCTTCTAATTTGCCAACAGGTTTGCCATTACGGACAAAATTAATTGGGTTTCTATGGTTAGGAAATGCATTATTTTGTGTGGCAAACCAATAGTCGTAACCATGATCATCAGGGTGCGGAAATTTTTCATTTTTAAATTGATAGCGTGACAATAAATGCCATTTACCAAAATGACCTGTTTCATAACCTGCTTCTTGAAACAGTTTTGGGTAAGTAATTTCACTTTTCCGTAAATGTGCTGGAGCAGGATCAGCACCAGAAAGATGACGCCAAACGCCGTTTCTATATGGAGTTCTCCCTGTTAAAATAGCTGAACGCGAAGGTGAACAAACGCCCGCAGCTGAATAACCTTGGGTAAATTTAACACCTTGCTTAGCAAGTTTATCTAAGTTGGGCGTTTTAATAACTTTATTGCCATAAGTTGAAGAGTCTCCCCACCCCATGTCATCAGCAACAATAACGATAATATTAGGTTTGTCTGTTTTAGTACCTTCTTGAGCCACGCTAAAAAAAGGTACTAATAATAAAATTAAGCTAGTTACAATTAATTTGTTTTTCATTTTAGTTTTGCTTAAAATTTAAAGGTTAGGCTTCCAGTTTGGAATGCCCTTTTCTTTTAATTGCTTGTTATATTTAAGTGTAAATGGTTGGTTTTCTGCTGTTATTTCAGGTAATTGTTCATTAACCAAGTATTGCTTGGTTGAATCCCACCAGTTGTTATAAGCAGCCGTTAATTCTTTAATAACTTCTGGATACTGTTTAGCAAGGTTTATAGTTTCTGCAGGGTCTTTATTTATATCTGATAAGAAATATTCAACTTCACCTTTATTTAAGGTGTATACAAGTCGCCATTGCTCAGTGCGAACAGCTCCATTGTTAAATTTATTTTCTTCACGGGTCATTTTGTTTTTGCGATTGTCGTCCCATCTGCCCTTATGAACAAATAACTTACGATCTGGCCAAGTAGCTTTTTTATTTTCTAGTAACGGCACTAATGATCGACCCGTTGGCGGTAATTTACTTTTAGGTATTTTTGCGCCAGCTAAATCGCTGAATGTTTTATAAAGATCGATATGAGCAGCCAGTGATTCAACATCAATATTTTCTTGTAAAATCCCTTCCCAATACCAATATGATGGTACATGAGTTCCACCTTCCCAAGGGGTGTTTTTACGCCCTTTCATACCCGCATTATATGGCATTATTTTTTGACTTCCTTTTTTAATAGGCGCCATGCTCATGCCGTTATCTGTCATGAATATAATTAAAGTATTTTTGAGTGCCCCCCACTTTTTAAGGGTTTGCATCATATCACCAAGGTTATCATCTATATTTTCAACCATGCCGTAGCGAGCGGCTGATGATTTGTCTAAACCTTGTTCTAGAAATCTACGTTTATAGCTATCTGGTGCATACATTGGTCCATGTGGAGCATTTAAAGATACATAAGCAAAATAAGGTTGCTCAGCATCAATCTGTTGTTTGATCCAAGCTAAACTAGCATCAAAAAACAGGTCGGTAGAAAAACCCTCAGTTTGTACAATAGTGTCGTTATATAAAAGTACGTTATCGAAATAAGGATTTTTTGTATTAGCTTTGAAATCTCCTAATGAATACTGACCAATACCACCAGCACCGAACATAAGTACTTCGTCAAAGCCTCTATTTTGTGGGAGATATTCTTCTTCGTCACCTAAATGCCATTTACCGAACAATCCGGTTTTATAACCTGCTTGCTGTAAAGTTTGTGGAAAGGTAATCACATCTAGCGCCATACGTTCACGCTGTAAAATGGTATGACTTACTCCAACCTCTAAAGGATGACGACCACTCATAATAGCAGCACGCGACGGAGCACATGTTGGACTTACTTGAAAATCATTAAAACGAACTGAATTCTTAGCAAATGCATCTATGTTTGGTGTTTTTACTATAGGGTTTCCTGTTCCTGATAAATCCCCCATTCCTTGATCATCTGTCAATACAAAAATGATATTTGGACGACTATTAGAAAGAGAAGTATCGTTTGCTTGAGCTTTAGAAAAACAACAAAATACAACTAAAGCGAAAAACAATACATTGGTGAACGAGAAACACTGATTAACACTATTTTTTGCTGAGTTGTACATAATAAAAATTTTCCTATACTTTTTTACTTTAGCTGTTTAAAAACAAGAGCTAATTAGAAACACATTATGTAAAAAGCACCCATTTTATTTATTGTTAAATAAAATGGGTGCTATTTTTTTTAACACTTAATTAATTAAATTACTGTTTTATTCTTCTTGCTACAGCTATACCGAAAGCGCCTAACATCATCAATACAAGTGAAGATGGTTCAGGAACAGTTACATTAAATGAACCGCCAATGCTGCCATCTACAAAATCATCATTGATGAAATCATAAATAAATGCACCACCGCCATTTGCTGCAAATTCCCCGTATGCTGAAATATTTTCAGCACCTTCAGACAATGCAGTAAAATGAAGTGTAGCTATTTGTACATTGTCTCCAGCAGGTAAAAACTCAAATGGGTCAGCTAAACCGCCAACTTCATTAAAATTATCTGCAATTAACCACATTGGAACAGTAAAACCTTCAAAACTTAAATGAGTAAACGTGTTTTCGAAATCAAAACCAAATGTAGTAAGTTCAGTTCCGTCAGTTATATCTAAAAACACATCTACATCGAAAGACTCGCCCACAGCAACACCATCAACTGTACTAAACTCAAGTTCATAATCTGCCATTAACGCCGCTGAAGCAAAACCTGATTGCAATACAAATACAAGCCCTGCAAATAGAGAAAACCAACTTTTATTATTAGAATTTTTCATAATGATTACCTTTGTATTATTCTGTATGAATATTTTATTAAAATTATTTTTTAAGGCTTATTGAATAATGAGCAACTCAATAAGCCAGTCTATTATTGGTTTCTATATAAACTAAACCATTGATTGTAATCAGAACGAGTAATGACACCATCGTTATCTAAATCTGCACCAGCAACATAAGTATCGTCACCCACTTCGCTACCCATTGCGGATCTAAATACGGCTATATCAGTTCGATCTAATACACCATCACAATCAAAATCACCTACAACAACTTCTGACTCATCTACGAAATAGGACACAGTAATGTTATTAACCGACCATTTATTTTTAGTTTGGTCATTAGCTGTTCCAACCGCTAATACAAGATCTGTTATGGCTCCCTCACTACCATAGGTAACGCTATATTGAGTTGGGTTATCCGTCATTTTTGCACCATCTTCATCATTAACAACACCATTAGAGGTTACTAAAGTACGATCATGAGTAGACTGGCCATTTACAATTTCAACATAGTTAAAGGATAAGTCGGTTATGTTGCTAATATCTGAACAACTGCCATTCCCATTAAAGTTAATAATACGAAGATTACTAATTGACTCGATAGATTCAGCATCGCTACCTTTGAATAGTTTATCTGCACCAACTCCCCAGCTTGTAGCGGTTGAACTACCACTTGAGTCACCACTTTGAATACTAGATCCTGCAGTAGGTGTAACATCAACGGCAATTTGAAAAGTTGTACTGCCAGCTGTTTGTACATCAGATATTAGAGTGGCAACCGTATTAATACCGTAATCAGTTTCTGGTGTTGCAAAAATTGATGCTAATATCGGCTCTGCTGGCCCTTCAGGTTCTACAGGAATGATAGGCTCAACATATTCTGTCACGGTTAAATTAAACACACGTTCTCTGGTACCTGATTCATCTGCGGCTTGTATAATAAACTCATACGATGTTTCGGTAGTTTCAGTCGTTGTACCTTGTAACAACCATGTGCCTGGGTTTGATACATCTTGAATCAGTTGTAGCCAAGAAGGAGTTCCTTCAGGTAATAAAGTTAAGGTAACTTCGTCACCTTCAGGATCCCAGAAGTCTTTATCTTCTACTAAAGCATGAGAATAAGCGTCTTCATAATAACCATCAGTTAATTCTGTATGAGCACGAGCCCAATTTGGCGCGCCTGGTTCTTGTAATTCAGCTAAATGAGCATCCATTACGCTTAATTGTGCTAAAGCCCAGTCAGTAGCAATTAACCTTTCGTTATCATTACTCGACTTGCCTACCAATGCCATGCCCCAACTAATGGCCCCTCCACCTTTTGCAGATTCTAAGTTCCAAAGTTTAAACTCATCATCTGTTAAGGCTGGTGTATTACCACCGTTCCAACTAGAGGTGCTCATTGGTGGATCAAAATGACCAATCACTTTATCGTCAAATTCCCAATCGTGTGCATCTGTCCCTGCTGCGACAGAACCGGAATGAACATTACCATTGGTTGCTGTTATTTTTTGGATGTGCGCGTAGTTACGATCATATAAACCATTTTCATGATTTCCGATAACTCGACCACCGTTGTATGGATGTCCAAACATATAGTCGTCGTAATGTGTAGCTTCAGAGAATGGATTTAACTCTTCAGTATCTCTTTCAGGGCTATTATTAAACGATACAGGAGCATTTGGATTACCTGCTTGAGAAGCTTTAGCAAAAGCACCATAAAGGGTTTGATCTTCTATTATACCGTTAGTAGCACTATCACCGTTGTTATACATAAAAGAACCAGAATCAAATAACCAACCATCAATTAAATCACCGTAGCGCTCTGAGTACACTTTAAGCACAAATTCAGCATAGGCGAACATGTATTTACGATTTGGGTAAGTTTCAGAAGCATCAACGTATGTTTGTGTTTCAGTGTCCCAAGTTCCAGTATGGTATGGCTGGCTGTTAATAAACGCTTGTGCTTGTGGATCAGTATCAACCCATGCCTTCCAGCGCTCTGTAATATTAGGAATGTAAGCCGGATTAGGTGTAGATTCACTGCGTTGTAACATATTTGAACTGTTTACATACACTTGCGTTTTCATCCCTGCAGCTCTAACTTTTTTGAGCATTTTTAAGAAAGGGTCTACATTGGCTGACGCACGAGGAACTACTAGGTTAATAGGGTTACCAGTCGCATCGGTATCGCCTTGCCAAAAACTTTCTAATAATTCATGCGGCGCAATATGTACTGATGATTTGATAGACGATTCACCTAAATGAACCTGAATATAATCAATGGTTTTAAGATGGCTAATTTGCTCTAAGAAATTGTCAATTTCAAGACCTTCACTTCTGCCATTATACATTTCAACTGGCTTCCAGTTGATCCCCCACGATCCTCTTAACCAATCTCCCCGAGATTCAACATTATCTGCAGTTTCTTCTATTACAATATCGTCTACAGCTATAGCACTAGTTGCTAACATACATGCTGCTGCTATTGATGTTATTTTAAAACCTGTTTTCATTAATCTTCCCCTTTATTATACAACTTATTATTGAGGCTAAACTTTCAATCTAAGTCGTTCTTATTGTGTTTTTGTATATAATAAACTACAAAATAGATTATCAACTAATCACAAGTAATTCAACACTGATCAACATAAATACAACAAAATAAAAGAAAATAAATAATAAACAATTAAAAAACAAAACCTTAAATAAAAATCAATACAATTAAAGATATAATAAAACACACACGCACAATTGATTTTTAAATATAAGAAAACACAAAGTTGGTTGATTGAAAAACAACCTAAATTATAAGTAATTACGTCTAAGTTGAGAGACTGTTATCTGTAAATAATAGAGCTTTTTTATGAATAAGTGAGAACTTATCCGGAAATGATATTTGTGAGGTGACGTTAAAAGAAGAGAGTACAAATATTGCTAATTTGTACTCAGTAATGTTTAATAAAAATTAACAACTCTTCAAATAATTTTACTATTTAATTAGCCCTTTGCCCGTTGCCGCCCAATAAATACCGCCATATAAGTGCTCTAAAAACAAGGTGTTGCTATAATGTTCATTCATATGGCCTAAGCCGGTATAGAAAGATCGACCACCATCATAGTTGTGATACCAAGCAACAGGATGAAAACTCCCCATTCCATTGTAGGTTTTTCCTTTTCTTACTACTTTTGCATCATACGTGCCTTCATCTACTGATAATAGGTAGCTTAAATTGTCTACATAAGCATCACTATATTGGTACCATTCTTCAGTCCAGAGGAATTGGTCTGGCATACGAGCTAAACCAGGAAACTTTCTATTATTAACCTTAAGTACGGCCGTTTGTATTTTTGGGTGAATAACAAAACTTCGCCCTATAAGCTTTTGATACCATGGCCATTCATATTCAGTGTCTGATGCACTGTGAATACCAACAAAGCCTTTACCCGACTGTATAAATCTCTCTAATGCAGCTTGTTGGTCCTGGTTAAGAATATCCCCAGTGGTAGATAGAAAGATAACAACATCAAATTTCTTTAACTGTTTGTCTGTTATACGATCTGCATTAGTTTGCCATTGAAGGTCAAAATAATGTTCTTTTGCCATTTTTTGTAAAGCTGTTACTCCTGCATTAATCGACTCGTGATGCCAACCACTAGTTTTAGTAAAAACTAACGCTTTAAATTGTTGTGCATTAACTGTTTGTAAACTTGCCAACAGAATACAAATAGTACTAAAAATCCTTAAAGTAAGTTTTTTCATTCGTTTCTCTCATTCATTAAGCAAACCACCCTTTATAAATTTATTTAATATTAATATCCGTTACTCTTACCATAAAATAAAAAACAGAGCTCAATAGGCTCTGTTTTAATATTTAACATCTAAACTTTATAAAAAATAAAAATTAAAGTTTGTATGTAACGCCTAATCTAAAGTTACGTCCGTTATGACCTAAGACGTAAGTCCTCCACTCAGGCGCATTGCCATCTAAAGCGTTACCTTCACTAAATAATCCATTAGCTTCATCTTCTTGCAAGCGAGTAACAAAACTACGGTCATATGTATCAGTTAAGTTAGTAGCTGAAAAGTTAAACGAAAGATTTTTATTTACTTTATAACTTGTTGAGAAATCGACTGTTGCACGATCATCAGTCCAAATTGCACCATCAAAATCATTTGGTGAATCAAGACGCTTAGAACGATAGTTATACGCTAAACGAACAGACAATCCTTCATTTTCCCAGTATAAACTGCTGTTAAATGTATGCTTTGATGTATTTCTCATCGGAAAGCCTTCTAACAACTCAGCCGTTTCAGATTCTTGAGTTGGATCAACATAATTTGCTTCGCTATCTGTATAAGTATAGTTAGTTGTTATGCCTGTATACTTTAACCATCCAGGTAAAAACACAAAATCTTGTTGATAGATAGTTTCAACACCGAAGCTCTTACCGCCTTCACCATTAACAGGTGTGGTAGTCGCTATTTCATCAGCGATTTGCGCACAATGTAAGTCTCTATATTGTTGTTGATCTTCAGGAAATATACTTGCTTCAGGACAAGAATGTATTACACCTTCAATTTTTTCATACGCTAACGACTGAAAGTCTTTATAGAAAAATGCCGTTGACATCATACCTGTTTCATCAAAATACCATTCCCATGAAAAGTCATAAGTAATAGCTTCAACAGGTTCTAAATTAGGATTTCCGCCAACAGCTGTTGGTGTAGCAGTACCATTTCGAGCATTAATTAAGTAACCAGGCACTAAATCAGAGGCCTTTGGTCTTGCCATAACTTTAGCTACACTAAAGCGTAACAACATATCTTCAGTCAATGTGTATCGTGAATTAAAGCTTGGTAATACATTGTTATATTCTATATCACCAAAAGTGCTGTCATCGATAGTAAAAGCACCATCGTTGAAAGCACCAATAATATTTCCGTCAGCATCTTCGCCGCCTACAGGATCATAATTAGTAAAATTATAACCTGCTCTACCTTTTGCACGAGCTTTTGTTTTAACTACACGTACACCAAAGTCACCAAGTAATTTACCACCAAAAAATTCAAAATCAGCCATTACATAACCAGCATATGATTCAAATGTAGTCGTTTCAGGTGCTTCATCTTCAAAAGGTATAATTGATTCAGGATCTGGTAAGAATGAACCATAAATTGCATCAAAATCAGGAACTGGCCAACCATTACTTTCTGTACCAGTAACTCGTGTTAAAAAGTCATCAACAGGGAATTCTAAAGCATAATCAGTTAATGTAATAGTATTAAGACTTACTCCATCAGCATTCACACCATCACTAACAGCCTGATAAATAACCGAATTATTTGTTTTGTCTCGATCTACAACCTTAACACCCATAGCAACATTAACAATAGGTCCAAAATCAACATCGCCCTCTAAATCTACTTGGAAACTATAAGCATCATCTGTATTATCGCGAGTAAGGTAAGTTACTGCTGATGGACGTAAATTATCTGTAGTAAGGTAACCTCGCCCTTCGTCCCCAAATGAGAATTCTGGCGACAATAGCATATTGCCATTTTCGTCAAGCCATGATAATTCTCCAGCCTCAGTTCTAGCATTAGAATTAAAAATTATACGGCGGTTATTAATTGGATTATATGATGTTGAACCACTCCAGCCTAACTTAGCATCTATCGTCCAAGCTCCATCTGCAAACACTTGTTGATAATTCAATCCAAGAGTAGTTGTTGAACTTTCATTGGGTTGTTCAAATGTTACCGAGTTAGATCTAGAGGCTGACGACCCTGAAACCACAGCACTGTGTGCTTCTTCATCAATAACTGCATACTGTCTAGTATTAAGAATACGGTTATTATATTGAAGTTTAGTTTTATCTTTCTCTGAATGCGTTGCATCAAGCCAAATAGTGGTATCGTCATCAAAGCTATACTGAAAAGATGCTGAAGCACTAAGACGTTCCGTTTCTATTAAAGATAAATTTCTCTCATTACCTAAAGGTTCAAAAGAACGTGTATTTCCATCAGGGTCTAATATTTCACCTGTTTGCAAGCTAGTTGCATCAGCTATATTACGATATTCCCAGCGATAATTAGTTAATCTGTCTTGACGAGTATTGGTTTTATCGTAATTTAAAGAACCCGTCATACCAAATTTTTCACTAAAGTTTTTACCAAAAGACAAACCAAATTGAAGATCTGTTTCATCTGATAAATCGTTATATTTTGTTTTAGCCGAAAATATTGTTTTTGGTTCTTTAATATCTAGTGGTTTCCAAGTATTTAGCTTAACTGTGCCACCTAAGCTACCTTCATCGTGATTTGCGCTTGGGGTTTTTATAACTTCAATTGACTTCAACATATCTGCTGACATGCTAGAAAAATCAATTTCGTTATCATCACCACTGTTTGTCATCGTAACGCCATTCATCTGAACATTGTTAAGACCACCTTCTACACCACGAATCGTAATACTAGTACCTTCGCCATCAACTCGATCAATACCTATACCTGTAATACGTTGCATTGCTTCGGCTATGTTTGCATCTGGCATTTTACCAATGTCTTCGGCAAAAATACTATCTGAAACATTTTTACCAAAACGTTTGTTATTTAATTGTTTAGTGGTACTTGATCTAAAACCACTTACCTCAATAACTTCAATTTCTTCCGCTACATTACTAATTCTTTTAATTTTTTCAATTTCAGCGTCAGTAGTTTCTTTTGCTTCTTCAGCTGCATATGCTAACTGATTTGTGATAAGTATTAACGCAGTAGATACAGCTATTGCGAGCTTTTTCTTTAGAAACCTTTTACTTTTATGGCTTTGACTTTGACTATCCATCACTATCCCCTCAGAGTTTATAAAACACTATATTACTTCTTATAAATATCGACTATATCTTTTAACTAACTGTATAGTTACATATAAGATACTCCGGTAAAAAATAATTGTCCAGTAAAAGAACAATATATTTAAACGTGATAATAGAGAAAACTAAAGACTCATAGATCAGCAAAAAATAAGATAAAAATATGCTTTGTAGATATTTAAAGTTAATAACTTAGTATTATAAGAACTCTGCCTAATCCTATATCCATAAGACATGAAAGCCAGGTAAATAAAGACATGAATGGAAAATATCAAGAATTAGTAGTGATGGGTATTGTTTTTATTTTACCAAGATATCATTTATATAATTAAGATTTCTTGATTAGAGTAACAACTTTATAAAACAGATCCTATCAATGAAATCCTATATGAGAGAACACATATAATATAAAAAATCACATTATACATTGCATAGTCAACCCAACCAAAAAAGTCTAGTTATATTGAAAAATATATCAATTTATATTTATATCGTTATAAACTCAATGCAAGTCAATTTTAGTATATATCTAGCACTATATTTATAAAAATATATGATGTTGTTATGTCCACGATAATAAATAAGCCACATGTCTCTATACTTATTTTAGGTTGATTAAATTGCTATGCTTATTAGCCTGAGGTCTTTAGCTTTTAAAGAGAGATTATATTGGAGGCCTTTTTCAATCTAATCAGATAATTCATCATTATTAAAACTATTTCACTATTATATATCAACTTTGGCATCACCTTGGTCAATGAACCGCACAGAAGAAGCGATACTTTAAACAGCAACATATTTAGTTTTTTAGACAGTTCGGGTTATGTGATGTGTAGCTGGCTACTCGAAAACACAATAATCCCGTATAAATTTCAACCAATTAATACCCTTAGGCTTTGTTTAAAAAGAATAAAGTTTAACCCTGAAAGATCAACAAACCCTATACCCTTTTTACTTTGTTCACAAACAGCCATTAAAGAGCAGTGAGTCAAGTATATGATGTTTATAATACTTTGAAAAACCATCCATGATGCATTTTTATATATAATATAATTTAGGTGCGTTATATTTAAACATTAGCTTTACACACTTAATCTACTTATATACCAGACTGTTGGCCTAAAGAATGGCCGATAGCTAATGTCTTCAATGCGCACAAAGTGATCATATTTATCAGTGGCAACATAATGTTATTTAGTGATCATTATAAATGTGATTACGTGGCAGAGTTGAATGGAAATGACTGGCAGTTATAATGTAATTGGGTGGCACAACTGATGTAATTGTCCAACTAAGGATTCAACATCAATATTATCTTGTAAAGCACCTTCCAATACGTTTTTTACATCCTTTTAATCCTGCGTTGGTATGACTACACACGCTAAGTTAAATACACTGATCCTTGCTTATTAAATTCAGAGCCTTTTGTGTTCACTTTTAAATTATGTGAGTTAACGCATAGAACGTAAGTAAGCAGATTGAAGTTAAGCGAATTGAATGAGAGTCGACACAGCAGAAAAAGACGAATTTGGAGAGAATCAATGCCGCACAATTAGCGAAGCTAAAGTAGCAAAATATAGAACCAACAAAGAAAGTCGAACCATTAGAAAAAGAATTAGTAAAAATAACACAATAAATTAGGATGAAATTATGGAAAATACTTAACAAAGCGCTTCTAATATAGAACAACTACTCTTATCTTGAGCTAGACTGTTTATTCGATTTTCAATGCGCTCATGCCGGGTTACAGGTCTTAGAGTGTTTCATAGTCAATTAGTCTTAAATATTAATTTAACGAATTGAAGAGGCTTTTTTTTTGCTGAAGATCCCTGTGCGCTAGACTTTCTAGAGTCCCTACAGCGATACTTATATATTTTCTAGGCTGTATGATTCTCAATAAATATCGTTTGAACTAAACATATTATTTCTCTAAAAAATTTTTGTTACGTTCATGAAGCTAACATAGGAAGAAAAAAAACGAGTACAAAAAACCTTTTAAGAATGAAAGATAGTACCAATTGCACCTTCGAAAAATCAGATGGTCTAAATACGTGCCTACATCCTCTTCAGTAGATAGATAATTGAAATTTGCTAAACACTACACACATTCTGTTAAATAAACATAGTTATATCCTACACAGTGAAATGTAACTGCTCTTATCGAGTCTTTATCTAAGTAGCGAATAGCGCGTCTTGGTGGTGTTGGCTTGTCTTCTATTACTGTTGCTGAGTGAAGAGCCTTATAACCTTCTAAAGCTGTTTATTTTTAGCCAGAGCAAAAGTAACGAGCGATATCACCTTATTAGTTAACACCATATTGAAGTTTAAAAACGCTTCATTTTTTGTGAATGACTTGACCGGTATCTCTATAGCTTTAGGAGAAGAATATAAACTACTCTTTCTAATAAGGTCGCCATCATTTTCTAACGTTAATTTTAAGTTGTTGCCGTGGTAAATCATCTTTAACTCACTTGCTAAGTCTTTGTTAACTACTTTGCTATGTCAGATCTCAATGATGCCTGTTTGAGTCTTAGGCGCGCTGGCGAACGTCCCTTTATCAAGTGTTAATTGATCGCAGTTATAAAGGGCCACTTCATTACGAAAATCAATAACGCTTTGTTGTGAGCGATTATAAAGTGAATGTGTTGGCACAATACCTACCAACGCCCCCTTATCATTAAGCATCGCTTGTGCACGTCTAATATGCTTTAACCATTCTAATGATTTAAACGAGGGGGGTCATGATCACTAAATCAATGTTATCAAAGGCCATATCAAAAAAGCTGCCTTGATGAACACTCAGCCCTTTGGCTTCTAGAGCCAATACGTTTAACGGGTCTATTTCACATAAAATAAGTTCAACTTCGACACCTGCACGTTTAAAGCGTTCAAGTATTTCAAGTGCTAGTGCGCCCTCCCCTGCTGAAGGTTCTAATATTCTAATTTTACGCTCAAGGTGCTTCCAGTTATAAGGGTTTGCAATACTATGATCAAAGATGGTGCCTTTCGCTACCTGATCATCAGTTGGAAAATAACCGTACTGATTATTACCGCCATTCCATTCGCCTCGATACGCCTGAAAACAGCGTTTAACACTCCCCCAAACATCTTCGCTACATTGGTGATTTACTGTCACTGTATTGTTATGAATAGTAATGCCGCTTTGAAGTACTGAATAAAAATCTAACTTGTGAAAACCTTAGCTTTTATTAATGTAGAGCTAACGTATAAAAGTGTAGATATTTGATTTAAATCGGGGGTGTCCGGCGTATTGCATATGGTGTGAATAAAGAATAACTACATCCCCCCTTTTTCTGCACAGTTTGTTGGTGTTGTTACTGTAAGTTTAACTTAACAACCCAGATAATTTTTTATGAGTACTAATTTTTTAACGCACAGTGCCTATATCAATCAACCTAACCATTACCCTAATAAAGCATGCCGTTCTACTGACATTGATGGTGAAAGCATAAGTGTAGAGGGAGCCTATGCAGTACAGGATGTTTCATGTAATGAATGCGGTACGCAGTGGAAAGATACGTTTAAGCTCACCGGCTTTGTTGTAACAGAGTTACCAAGCGAAACCTAATCTATTTTTGCTGGCGCTTGGTGCAGTAACGCACAAGCGCTAAGGCTCTATTATCCAATATTTAAGGACTTACCATGACAAAGATTGACTATTTACCAGCAGCTGCTTCACCTTTTACGCGCAATCAAATCGTTTCTTACCACACAAAGGAAGAATTCACCCATTATACGTTTTATATTGAAATCGAAAATAAAAACAATAACGGTCATATTCCTCATGGTGTACAAATATTTGCTATTGCTAAAACGGTTACTAATGCAAAAGCGATGGTGGAAGAACACTTTCAAAATATTCATGTGGTTTATACGCAAGTGACACAAATGCCAGGTTGTGATTTTGTACGACAAGAGAACCCTTCTCAAACACTTAGGTTTGATAAGGCTGTTTCTGTTAAAACAATCCTTGCTCACCGAGTATTAGAAGTGATGGATTCATTTGATGATGGAGAAAGTAAATACCAAGAGTCTGTTAGCTTAGTGGCATTACAAGCAGGCATAACAAAAAAACAATTACACAATCAATTAAACGATTTTATCTAAGGGGAATGACATAATCGCATCAAAATACGGATACAAAAAAGGTTTTAGTCAGTATTCAAAAGGCCAGCCATTAGCAAACAACCAAATTGATGAGTTGAATATCTGTCTGATCAACAAAGATGATGTCGAGGTAAGTAGTTTTATTATTAAATGGGGTAGCTGTCGGGCGATGTTGTTATTCGCCTTAAGGTGTTTGATGACGCACGGCGTGAATTATCTGTTATGCCCGAGTTAATAAAACACATGGCCAGTATAGATGATTGCAATAAGGCTGATTGACGCCTCAAAATACTCTATTTATTACCGATAGAGTATTTTACCTTATCTAGGTACCGCTAATATTTTTCTTGGTATTCCCCCTAAATTAATAAGAAAGCTTAAAATTAATTAACGAATAAACCTACCTTTTTATATAAAATACTATATAAACTTGATTTATAGTAAATAGTATATAAACTTGATTTATAGTAAATAGTATATAAAATTGATTTATAGTAAATACTTTATAGAGAGACATAATGTATATCAATACCCCTAAGGACTTAGGCCAACTTATCGCCAAAGGTCGAAAAAACCTAGGTTGGAATCAAAGTAAACTAGCTTCACATCTAGGTATATATCAACCAGAAGTTTCCAAACTTGAAGCTGACCCCTCTAAGGTCGACTTAATTATCATTATGAAAGCTTTAGCGTTAATAGGTGCTGACTTAGTTGTTAAGCCTAGAAACACAAATGAAATTAATGACGGAAATGATGAGTTAGGCTTCTAATGGGTAGGAAGTCACACACACAAACCTTATATTGCTCTATGAATGGTGTTCTCGTTGGAGAATTGCATCATAAGCGTAATGCGCTATCATTTGAGTACGCACAGAGTTGGATAGAACGCAGAGGGAGCCGACCCCTTTCACAAAGCTTACCTATGAGTGCATTGTTGAACGATCAAGCTGTCGAAGCTTATTTCGAAAACCTGTTACCTGATAATATGAATATCAGAAAAAATATAGTTTCTCGCTTAGGCGCAAGAAGCACATCTGTTTTTGATTTACTTGTCTTGATTGGCCGAGATTGTGTAGGTGCCATAGCGTTAAGTTCAGAACCACCATTAGGAAAGCCCCCTACTGTTGAAATTCAGGTTTATAATGAACATGATATCGCTAGTCATATAAAGAACACACGGACAACTAATACTTTAGGTATGCAAAATAATGAAGATTTTCGTATCAGCCTTGCTGGAGCCCAAGAAAAAACAGCGTTAACTTGGTGGAATGACCAATGGAACAAACCGTTAGGCAAAACACCAACAACACATATTTTCAAGCCTCCTATTAATCATCATGAAACGATGAATATTGATTTTAGGAATAGTATTGATAATGAATGGTTCTGTTTAGCTTTTTTAAAAGAATTAGGGTTGTCAGTTGCCCATGCTGAAATTAAACAGTTTGAAGATGAACGTGTGTTAATCGTTGAACGCTTTGATAGGAAAGTAAATGCCGACTCAATTATACGTTTACCGCAAGAAGATTTTTGCCAAGCATTAGGTCGCTTAAGTGATAATAAATATGAAGAGCATGGTGGCCCTAGTGCCCTAGAAATAATGGAACTTCTGTCATTTAGTTTACGACCTATTGAAGATAGAATCGTTTTTATGAAGTCTCAAGTGTTGTTCTGGTTGTTAGCTGCTAACGATGGTCATGCTAAAAACTTCAGTATATTCTTACGTCCCAATGGTTTTCATTTAACACCTTTTTACGATGTTATCAGCGCATACCCCTACTTCGGTACAGGTAATACGCACCCGAGAAAAATTAAGATGGCAATGAAAGTACATAGTAGAAATACGCATTATCATTGGTACCGTATACAGGCAAGGCATTGGTTATCTCATGCAAAGTATTTAGGTTTATCTGAAAATATCATGGTAGAAATATTAGAAAAACTGTTTGTAGAAGTTCCTGATGCGTTAAAGCGAGCGAATGAATCAGCAGAGCCTATATTTAATAAGGAAGTTGGTCAAATAATCACGCGCCAAACATTAAATTCTCTCGAAAAAATGAAGCGCCAATTTGAGCTGCACAGACAATAGCAGTTTGTTTTATTTATAAGGAACGTATTCAAGCTCAAACGTATTTACATCTGCTTTGCTATATCGTTCATTCCAACATTCAAGATTTGCTTGACGTAAAATATTGCCAATCACGTTAGCTAGACCAATGCCATTTTTAGCTGCGAAATGTGCAATACCTGAGATTTCTGAATTGTTTAAAACATATATAGACATATTTGTATTCTTTAATACTGAAGATGTATTTAAGGTAACCTAATAATTATAGGTTGTTTGAGTGGGGGTTATGCTTAGCACGGAAGGTTTTTATTCAAATTATTCAATGGTTTTAAGATCAAACGATAGTTTGAACGTGCGATGAGGGTTATGCCCCCTGCTCTTCTTTTGCGTGGCTAATGTCTTTTGCAATGCCTTCGTTGTATTTACCAATGGCAATATCATTCATGTAAACCATTTGATACGTGACCATTTCACGCGCTTGATTTTCTGTACTGGCCAGTTGTCGAGTAAACTCCGTATAGCTCTCCCAGTTCTCAACACTAACATAAACAGATTCGCGAGTAACGAACATATAGCCTCTCTGGTTAAATACAGCCAATTCATTAGTAAAGCCTTTGGGCGCTTCGATCACTAGGTATAAATCAAATAGGTGATCGAGTAGCAAATCATTTTTTAATGCGCCTTTAAACCAAGACTCTGTTCTAATGTCTTTGTTCATTGTTTTCATGTGGAACATAATATACCTCTATAAAAAACTGTATTGTATTTGACATCTAAAGTGTTTTGGATGACAACCGTTTTGTTATGTTCAAGCGTATGACTACTATTGATCTCGAATTCTGATTTTAAGCCCCATGAATTCATCATAAGGCAGCTATTTAATGTACTCCCCTCTATCATTAAGGTTGTTCGTGGTTGTTTCATAAATGGCTATTACAGGCTCATCTGAATGATTAACCAGTTCGCCATTAACGCCATATGATTCACCCGTGAGTTCTGCTCACTCTCATGGCAATGAGGGCAGCCTTTGCTTTTAGATGACAAAACACGTTTACATGGACTATCAAGCCATCCTTTACCACAATTATGACATTTCCAATAAACTGGGGTTTTACTATGAACGCCTATTTCAGTAACGCTCTTCCGATTTTTATCAGTGTCATAATCAGACGCAAGATCTGGATAATCACTTTCAAGAGAGATAAAGCGCTTTACCGCTGCACGACTACACGATAAACAAAATGCTGAAGTCATAGAGTTTTCGGTCTTAGTAAAATACGATACTTAGCGCTTATAAGTGTCTTTACAGGCTACACAATTCCAAGAAAGCTCAGTTGTAGATGTAGACAACAACTTATCAATATTAATGTCTTTGTTTTTAGTGGTGTCTAAATGTTTTAATAATTGAGGATACTCAATGACAAATAATTTCCCATCAATGGTTGATAAGTTTTAAGTCTGTCCACTGGTGTTTTTATATTAGACAACCCGATTGCTACATTTCAATCTTTTAGCCGCTTTAATCCCGATCCCGACTAAATAGTTACTATTTTATCAAAAGTGATCGTCTAATTCGGAACGTAACCTTGAAGCAATTCGATAGAATGCGATAAATACGTCATTGGATATAAAAAGGGATGCCAATTAACATCCCTTTTTATGTTTAACTTAACTAAGCCTGTAATAAAGGTCTTTCGCTATATAATTCATGTATCGCAGCAATGAGCTTAAGCTTGCGTTGAATTCGGGTAAATTTTTCTCTGTAAAATTCAGATTGTCTTCGTGACATTCTAGTTCTACTTGAATTGTTCTTTTTTATGATGGAAAGCTCTGTGACTAGCGTATGCTCTTCATTAAGTAACTGTCTTACCGTTTTTGGATCTAAATTTTTCGCTTTTTCTTGTATTGAATCTAACATTATTAAAACTCCAATGATTAGTGACATAATTAATGTACCTACTAATTCAATGTGTATTTCAATTGGGGGTGCTTCAATAAATGTTGTTAAAGTGATCGTCCAATTCGGAACATGGACAAATAGAATAAGCATCAGAACATGACATGTTACATGCCCACAAAAAGTTTCAAGCCCAATAAAATCAAGAAGTCTTTTCAAAACTGATCGTCTAATACGGAGCTTGTCCAACGTTGGACAAGCTTTCTAATGAGTAATCTTGGTTATACAAATAAAGTCTCTGCAAAGCTTTTCTTTACTTTAGTAATCGACGTTTGAGCATTGATCCAGTTTCCTAAAAACTCCCCTAATCTTTTCCATGGCGTTGGTGTGATTGAATTACCTAATAATGAATGGCTTTTCGTTGCGTTAGTGCGCCCTTTCTGTAAATGGTGAGTACCATCAGCAATTGAAACGATAGCGGCTTTAAGGTTGCCTGTAATGCGTCTAACGTTACAGTGTTCGCCTGCTGAACATATTCTATGTAAAGCTGGATTTGTTGGGTGTTCTATTAAAGCTGAGTCTGCTTGGGTTTTACCATATGAAGCTGAAAAAGCTGGTAATCTTGTGTCTTCTGGTTTTGATACGATAAACTTATGACCATGCTTTGTTTCATCGTTCTTTTTTGCTAGGTAGCTAAGGTCGCGCCATTGTGCAGAATCATCAGATATTGGCTCTAGAACTTCACTGAATGTTCTAACTTTTTCTTTTGTAGGTACAAGTAAAGACAAATCCAATTCCGCTAAATTTTCAGAGTAATATACTTTTGCTAAACGCTTTCTTTGTTCAAAGTCGCCATATTCAGTGCCTGATAGAATTGTATGGCTAAACTTATAACCAGCTTTTGAAAGAACTGTAGTCATTATGTGATCAGTCGTCGAATCAATCATTTTATCAGAGTTTTCAAGAATGATAACAGATGGGTTTGCGCGGTTTAACACATCAAGTACAGGAACAAATAACATGCCTGCTGCTTCGTGCTCTATATCCATTGAGCGTTTAACAGATTGTTGGCCCGTAAAGCCTACGCATGGGTAGCCCATCACCATAATATCTAATTCAGGTACCAATGACTTATCCATGTTGAATAAATCATCTTGAACGATAACCGCATTTGATATTTGAGTGGTTTCTTGAAAATTATTTATCAAGTCTGCACCGTGTCTATCATGCTCATTAGCAAAAGCTAAAGAAGAAGATATACCAGCAATCAATAAACCTTCAGCAACTTTTTTACCCAACCAGCCAGTACCAGCAAACAGCTCACCAATTCGAATAGGAGAGTTTTTTGATACGCGCTCTATAAGAGAAACTTTACGTCTTTTGATTTTTTCATCATGATAATAAGGTTTAATTCTTACGCGCCCATACTGGTATTCAACGTGAACACGGTCAGTATCAGAAAAAACTTTTGCCAATCTATTATTTTGAATGTCCATGATGTTGCCTTCAACAACAACACGCTTACCTTCTTCTTCAAGAATAACGTCTACATAAGATTCAAAGTAATTAACAGTGTAGTTAGCGCCTGTAACAAAACCACAGTTTTTTGAGCTAGCATTGTTCAACCAAACTCTAGCGCCTTTTGATGTAGTTTTTAATGATAGTGATTCTAAATGAAGAGACATAATGTATTCCTTAATAATATTGTATAAAACAATAGTACCTAAGTCCCATAGTGGTGCTGAAGGGGGGTCTTAAATTGATCATTACTCAAATTAATAACAACTAATTTTGCGATAGAAAAATAAAGTTTGTCCAACGTTGGACAAGAAACAAATAGAGATAATATTAATTTATTCATGGGAACGTTTAATTGAATGGCCTGAAAATACATATATGTCTAAAAAAAGTGATCGTCTAATTCTGAAGCTGTCCAACATTGGACAAGCGTTAAATGAAATGTAGAATTAAAGTTAGGTATATGTCTAAAAAAAGTGAACTGTATTTGCGAGCCTAATAAGTTTGTCCAACATTGGACAAGATAATATATAACGTTGCTGGCCCTACTTTGTGTTAATGATAATTAACACCTTAGATAGCAAGTAAGAATACAATACGAACCTTTAGCCTTTCACCTTGTTTTATACATATTATTATATCCATAAATATCTTGTCCAACGTTGGACAAGCTGTTTTTATATGAAAAACGTAAGGAATATTTAGCTTTATTAAATCAACTCCAATACTGATTTAATCGATTAATTGTTCTTGTCCAACGTTGGACAAGAAAATAATTGCCAATCATTAATGTATCCATGACTTAACGTCTAAAAAAAGTGTAGTGCTTTTGCGGTGTAAGTACTAGTGTAGCTACTGTTGATGGAATGGTGGGGGTAGGGTGTTATTATTTGAAACAATCACAATTAGCAGCCTAAAAGTGATCGTCTAATTCGGAACCGATAAACCTTCAATGTCCACATCGTCTAAACTATCTTGTATTACCTTTAACCCCTCTAAAGGGTCTAAACCAATAGCTTTACAGTAAATAACGTACTCAACAATGTCTATACGACGATTGCCATTCTCAATTTTTGAGGGCAGGGTATGAGGTGCTTTAATGAGCTCACCAGCGTTTCTTAAAGACATTTTGGGTCTCAATGCTTTCCTACTAGCTTTTAACCAGGCACAAAACTTAACACTAGCAGTGCTTTTTAAAGAGCCATCAAATAATGTTTTCATTGTTAACTCCAATAACTAGGCAACTCTATAACCGAATTCTCTATCTAGAGCGAGAAACCCCATGGTTAAACCTTTATTAAGTAAATCCAAATAGGAAAGTTTAATACCTTTTTGTAAGGCTGCAGTTATAGACGACTTTTCTTGAGTCGTAAGGACCTGTCCAAGCTTAGCAAAAAACTTAAGGCGTGAGTTATCCGCTACAGGCGTAAACACCGCTTCGTTAGCCGAAAGTTCTGTACAGGTGAACTCTTCCGGTACGTTATTTACAGAGGTGATCAAATAGTCACCCCCTAATGTAAGTGTCTCAGCAGTTTGGCCTGATTTAAGTTTAACTTGATTAATGCCTAATTCGATTCTCATGGTAAATTCCTTAAAATTTTTAATACGTAAATTTTCAATACGTTAATATTAATCTAAAAGGGGAGGGGGGTTGAAAAGGGGGTCTTGTAATCTAAATTAACAACAAAGTCTTATTTATCAAACACTAAGCCTTTTGTGTTAACTTCAAACGCATTAAGAACACCTTCCTTGAAGGTTTCGTTTTGTAGATAATCGTCAGAGGATGACAATGCATGTCGTTGAGCTTGGACTAAATCGTTCAAGTCTTTATCACTGCGTATAATTGATATTGTATATACTTGAGATGAAAGTTTAGTAGCTACAGTTGTTTTATTACGTATCATTATTATGAATTTTTCTATTTGAGATATAAATAGTGAAAAGCTGATCTGTCTTCTAACATTGCTCTTAAAATCTTCTCGGTATAATACTCGCGATGAGTTATTTAATATGGTGAATAATCTGTTACGAACTAAGATAGACGATTTTAATTGTTTAACAGCTGGCATAAAGTTAGTTAGAAACCTGTCAACATCGATGGGCCCATGTATAAAGTTAACTTTAGGTAGCATAGACATGATGTAGTTATTTAGAACCCAACAATAGCCAGCATCATCAACTGTAAGTTGGTCCGTATTTCTATTAAACATCGGCAAGATATTGTCTGATAGTCCGTTAAGGAAGTTATTGATCACTTCCAGCATAAAGTCCGGTAATTTAACGGTAATATGTCTTGGTACTTTTCTGTTCTTTGATAAGTTTAATAAATCCTCATCAGCATCAAGCCTTTCCCCATCAATTTTTAACAATGAAACTTTTTTAACATCAAATACATTGCCATCTTCGTCAGTAAAGCCAAATTGAGCCATTAGGCCTTTAGCTCCCTCAGAAGCTGATATATCAAATTCAGTGCCTGATATTGCCTGAAAATCAGCGTACAGTGCTGCTCGGTACCCACCAGAATCTGATTTATCAAAATCTCTGATGATATCAACTAAATCGAGTGTGAAGGCGTTCTTGATTGGGGCTTTTAATTTATATTGCTCTTCTTGTACGTATTGTTTGATTTGAGAAAGGGTGTAATCAACTAATAGCATTTGATCAGCACTGATTATTTCAGTCGTTGCCAAGGATGTAGCTGTGATTTTAATCTCTGCATATTCTTCATTAGGAATTGTTGAAGGCACTCTAAAAGAAGTTGTAAGCGTTTTTTCTTTAAAAGACTTATCAGGCCTACCAGCTCTAGATAAAAATGCTGACACTAGAACGTGAGTAGCTACACTGTTGATTTCTTTATTGGTGACATACAAGATACTCGTTGAGCTATTGAGTAACGCTTTCTCTTTAATTAGTTGATCACGATAACCTGTAGTATTAACCGTAATTACGTTAGAGGCATCACCTGATAAAGATATGAGCTTAGTTGGTTTTTGTAATTGAAAGATGCTGGTACCTTTTTTAGAGTTACTAACTTCTTTAGGGTATTCAGCTTGTGTAAGCTCTTTAAAAAAACCAAGTTCTTTAAAGTGGTTTAGTTTGTTGTATCGGCTTGCTTTACTTAATTTAAAAAGCTTACCAGGCTTATCAGGGTGATCAGTTTTAGCTAATCCATCAAGAACGGTGAAGTATCTAACGTAGGCGTTAGTTTCATTTTTAAACTCATATTCATATGCAGCTGAAAACAAAATAGTATTTATGATCTCTTTTTCGGATTTTAAAATATGCTTATCCTCAAGCATATTTTTTAATAAACTTTCAAAAACCTCGTTGTTGATTAATTCGAGACTTACAACAATTACAGGACCCGTAGACATCATATTTCCATTACTAGTTTTTAGACGTCTAAATAATCAAGAAAAAAGATCCTTAGGTCAAGGATTATTATAAATAATTAAAATAAAAACTTATGACGAAAGGCCTTTAATCTATTAGGTTTTTTTATATATATTATTTTAAATTCTTTTAAATATTCTTTTAGTAAATACTGGTTATTAACTGTAGCCCTTTATTTGTAATGCCTGTAGAGTTATCAGCTAAATACAAAGTGATCGTCTAATTCGGAAACGGCAAAAAAAGTGATCGTCTAATGCTGAAAGGTGATCTCTAAATGCGGAACAAAGTGATCGTCTAATTCGATAAAAGTGATCGTCTAATACTGAAATAACACAGGATATCAACAGCTTACGAACAGGTTATCAACAAAGTGATCTCTAATTCTAAAGGTTGCTCTAATTAAACGATCCAAATAGCACTTAGGATCTAAAGTAGAACTAAAATTTTTATATATCTCGAACGTTTTTACTGGCCTGTAGCGCCTTATTCAGTATTGGACGATCACTTTTTAAGATCTTTACTTTTTAAAACTCCCCCTTAGGTCTTCCAAAAAACGCGTAAATAGTTGTTTATTCGTAATAATAACCTTCCGCATTGGACGATCACTTAGCAAATTAAGGCTAATTTATTTTGATATTTAAGCGTTTTAGAGTATTGGAAACTTCCGTATTAGACGATCACTTTTCTAAAGTCACTCAAAATATGGAATGTATCGCCCATATTGGCAAAACAAAAAACCATAGTATTAGACGATCACTTAGCTATATTACTAAAATTAAGTACTTAGCTTTACGTCTAAAAAAAGCGGTGCTTTTATGCGGTCAAGAAATAAATCCAAGTGATCGGGATTAATCTTTTACGATTCTACTGTTCTACTGCCAAAATATATACAAGTAAATTACAAAGGTAAGTAGTTTTAGATGGAAAGTATTGATAAAGAATATGCATCAGTGACTTCTTTTAATGACTTTATTGTTAATGCATTAATCGTTTGTGAATTGGCTCGTATTGATGGGAAGCATAAAAAGGGAAGTAGAAGTGAAACATTGTTCCTTGCAAAATGGCTTAAAAGTAAGTTTAAGAAGCGTGAATCCCCACGTTTAATTAATGATGAATTAGACTCATTGATCAGGACGTATGATAAGAACGGCCCTTCTATTAGCTTAGGCCAAAAGTTAAGAGGAATTTTAAACGACTATCGCGCATTAAGGGTGAGGTATATCGCTTATGAAGAGTCTGCAGAAGAGCGATTTGAAAATTGTATAGAAAAAATACGTCAATTGGGTTGGAATGTATCTCTTCCTCTTGAGCATGACCCAAGAACAAGTGGTCGTTATATACCAAAGCATGAAAAGGAGGTTTTCACACTTTGCTATGAGTTTTTTGATGTATTTGAACAAGGCGAAATCATCAAACCTATAAACTTATTCATACATTCTGACTCGCAAGAGATTATAGATACATTCTATTCCGTGGGATTCGTCTTATTTTTATTCAACGAAGGTAGTTATGATGGTAAGCAAAATGCAAATTACCAGATACACCCAAATAACAGATGTGACTTGGGCTTAGATATAAAAATCCCTTCGCAATATATCTAACTTTCTATAAAAACTGATCGTCTAATACTGAAGAATATTTACTGGAAATGCACCGTGATGCTAATAGTGCGTTATTAGATGATATTAGATTAATTATGTTTTTTTATGATTGATGCACAAAAAGTGCATTAGTGTGTTGCAAAGTGTGCAATCAAGTGTATTATGTGTACGATATTAGATGAGATGAGAAAATGGTTATGAGTAATGTATTGGAAGATTTAGAAGCTGTATCGTTGAAGTTACAGGAAAGTTCTATCTCTAGATTCGAACAAGTTTGCAGGGATAGGCAAAAAGGCGGTATTGAAAGGATTGTTAGAAATCATACGCTCACTCAAAATGAAGCTGCCAAAGCTTGTGGAGTGGTTGCCAATACATTTAAAAAATATTACGAAGAAATGCTTGAGAAGGGCCTTATTGAGCCTGTTATTGTAGAGAAGCCTAAAAAGTTATTCTCGCTTAGTCAAATGCACGCAATAATGGACTACATGGAAATACCTAAATGGTCTGATTCTCATAACTATACGCACGTAATAAACGTGCAGAACCAAAAAGGTGGCACCGGAAAATCGACTTTGAGCGTCAGTGTTTCAGCGGCTTTAGCCTTACCTCTGCATAATAGAATGAGAACATTAATTATCGATTTAGATCCGCAGGGATCTTTAAGAAACTTTCTAGCGCCGCAAATAGAGAGTGATACAGATTTATTATCAGCAGTTGATATTATGCTTGGTGATGAAGAAGAGGGCGTATATTCAGAATATATTGAATCCGGCCATTCTCATGAAGATATACTTAAATCCTCTATACAAGAATCTCATATACCTAATCTTCACATATTACCGGCTTTTACTGATGATGAGCGTTTTAGTTCTAATGCTTGGATGAGCTATGCAGAAACGGGGGAGTTTAACCATGTTAAATACCTTAAAGAAAAAATCATTGATGTGATCAGAGAAGACTACGACTGTATTATTATCGATACTGGACCTCAAATTAATCCATTGGTTTGGTCAGCACAATATGCTTGTAATGGAATGTTAGTACCTGTAACACCGCACCAACTTGATTGGTCATCAACAAGTGCATTTTTAAGAAACCTTCCTGCACAAATTAAGAAAAACTTGCCAAATCAGGGTGAGAACATCAAATGGTTAAAAGTAGCTATCACTAATTTTAATCCGCTTAAAGATTCTCAAATTGCCAATACGATAAGAACTGATCTTGGTCTTGGTAGTTTAATGATGGCAAATGATAGTTTAAGTTCTATTGCTTTTGAATCTGCAGCGAAAAATTATTGTACTGTTCTTGATATAAGAAAAGTTGAAAAACTTTGTCCTGATAAGCCGTTGCAAGATGCCCAAACGAGTATAGAGGCTTTTACAAGAGAGCTAACGGCAATCTTAGGCTTAGTTGAGCACCAATCGAATAATGGGAGCTTATAATGCCAGATACAGAGATTAAACCTGGTTACATCTCTAATAGAAGTAAGCCAGTTAATAAATTATCAAAAGCCCAGTTTTATACTCAAGATTCTCCAACAGGAAAAGAGCCTATAAAATATAAGCTTGTGCATATTCCTGCTGAAAAAGTTGAAGGTGCGGTAAAAAAATCGAAACTGAATAAGCGAAATGAAAAACATCTCAATTTACGCGCTATTTCGGATATTTTACCCAGCATAAAGCTTGCTAAGAAGAATGACCATCCATGTAAAGCTTATGGCACATTAGATGATATGGTTATTATGGAAGGTCTTCGCAGATCTTATGCGGTAAGGGCGGTCGAAGGTGCTCAGCTGGCCGTGTGGTTGACTGAATATGTACATCCAGAAGATGAAGCTGTTATCGTATCAAGAGCCGATAAATACCGTGAACCTACGACAATAGATTTATCACTTACGATCAAAGAGTTTTTATCAGAAACAGATGAGACTTATACGGTCAGAGAGTTAGCTAGCTTATTTGACGTTTCAAGAGGTACCGCACAGAACGCCAAAGATGTGATGAAGTTACCAGAAGCTTATTTTAATAAATACCCATCTCTAAATGACGCTTCGTTAACGTTGGCCCTTAAGTTCTCAAAATATACAGAGTCATTAAGCGATGTTGAAATTAACGATGTGCTGGAGGCATTACCTGAAGTTGTCGCTATTGATGATGATGGTGCTAAAGCTGGCGTTAAAAAGCTTGAAGATAAAATTAAAAGTATAATGGCTGCCGTTAAAACGACAGACAACAAGCCTGTGGTTAAAGATAACCCTTTTAGTTATATAAAATTAAAAAAAGGTGTTGTAACTTCAATGTCAGATAAGGGGGTTCTTTCAATAAAACTACCAGCATCAATTGATGAAGAAACAATCAATGATATCGCTAAGTTGCTTTCGCAGTAAAGATTTCATTAAAATCATAATGAGTTAGCTAAAGGCCTAAAAATAAGTCCTTAGGCTAACTTTTAATATAATACCTCCATTTCAAATTTAGATGAAACATTCCAGCTAACATATTATTAATGCCTAATTGGATACTAACAATAGCAAGTTCATCCGCTATCACCTTTACGTTGTAATACTTATGACCCCTGAAAGTATATCCTTTCCATAAATAGAGGAAAAACGGCCATAATAAATACCAATTTTTCAATGATAGAAGGATCGATATTACCAAGATAAAACATTCCCCTTAACTATTGGCAGGGTCATTTACCTTAGCGCTATCAATCATAAAGATAACAAAGTTTGATTCACCGATCTTAATGATAAAAATATTAATACTCGGTGTGTTTAAAACATTAGGAATAAATACTAATGTGTGAAAGTACGGTAACGATTTCAATATTGTTATCTGTGTTAAGAATAAAATGGAGGAAAAGAAAAAGTTTTTTGTTATTTATTGGTATTAATCTCATTTATTAGAATATCTGTTATTGTTCAAAAATAACAACGCTCGAATTTTAGCTAAAGTGATGTCACGATTGTTGTTTTTTAGTGTACAGCTATCATCATTTCAATTATTAAATCCATGAAAAAACGCTGACGCTACACCAAACTTGAAATTATTTCTCCCTCCCCGCCCTTTCTTCACTGATATTCATTAGAAAAGTTATTTTATAGTAATAAATAAGTCTGCTTAATGTGTCGCTGTAGAATTTACTAAACAACAACATGCAATGTTAATTGGAGTAACTTTATGTTTATATATTTTTGCATTTTGTTATTTAAAATACCTGCATCCGTTGGTGTAAAAAACATCTATTTAATTTTTTAATTTTTAAAGTGTAATAATAACAATGATTTAAAATATCCCTCAAAGTTAAGTATATTCTTTAAAATACTTATAGATGTTTTTTTAAATATAAAAAGACATAAAATTATTGACGAAACTTATTATTGATGGTTAAATTAAAGTTATATTAAAGCTGATGTGAAAACTCAACTTAGTTTTTGTTTTAGTGCTTATTGGGCTTGCAGAAATACAACACGCAACTTGTAGTGGCCATAAATAGATTTTAGGTAGGATGTTAAAATGATTAATAGACACTTTGTATTATTGAATGATGTGGATAATGTTTTTGTATGTTGTAAACAGTTACTTACAGGTGAATCAACAGGCCTGGAAGGGAGCGATGCTGTTATGACAGCTGATATCACAGTCGGTCATAAAATAGCCCGGAGGAAAGTAGCTAAAGGTGAAAAAATAATTAAATATGGTGTGTCTATTGGCTCGGCAACTAAAGATATTGTCTTTGGAGAACATATTCATATGCATAATATGAAAAGTGATTATATAGCGAGCCATACTCGTCAAAAAAGATCAGGAGAATAATAATGAAAGGCTACTTGAGAGCAGATGGTCGTAAAGGTATCCGGAATGTGGTGCTTGTTACTTACCTTGTTGAATGTGCACACCATGTTGCTCGATCTATAGTTAATAAATCGATTAGTGACGATGTACAGTTGATTGGTTTTCCCGGCTGTTATCCTAACGAATATTCATTAAAAATAATGGAAGGACTTTGTACTCATCCTAATGTGGCAGGCGTATTAATTGTCTCTTTAGGTTGTGAAGGGTTTAACCGCGAACAATTGTCGAATGTTATTGAAGCTAGTGGACGTTCGGTTGATACCTTAGTTATTCAAAAGTCAGGTGGAACTAAGAAAACCATCGAAGCCGGTATTGCGAGCGTCGAAAAGCTTGTTTCTGCAGCAGAGCAATTTGAATTAGTACCAATGGATATGAGTGAACTCGTTGTTGGTACTATCTGTGGTGGTTCAGACGGAACAAGTGGTATTGGCGCAAACCCAGCTGTAGGTCATTGTTTTGATAAATTAGTCGCACTAGATGCTATTTGTATTTTTGAAGAAACTGGTGAGCTTATTGGTTGTGAACAAATTATGGCCGAAAGAGCTATAACACCAGAGCTTGGTGAAGAAATAATGAAGTCGGTTGAAAAAGCTGAACAATATTATACTCGAATGGGCTACGGTAGTTTTGCCCCAGGTAATGCAGAAGGTGGATTAACCACTCAAGAAGAAAAGTCCATGGGAGCTTACGCAAAATCTGGTAGTTCTAAAATACATGGTTTAATAAAACCAGGCGATATACCAAGCCAAGGTGGATTGTATTTGATGGATGTTGTTCCAGACGGTGATCCAATGTTTGGTTTCCCCAATATTGTGGATAACGCTGAAATTGTTGAAATGATCGCATCGGGTTCTCACCTGATTCTATTTACAACAGGACGTGGTTCTGTTGTGGGGTCGGCTATATCTCCAGTAATTAAAGTCTGTGCCAATCCTGAAACTTATGAAAACTTATCTGATGATATGGATGTTAATGCCGGTAAAGTAATTAACGGCGAAGCGACTGTACAACAGGTTGGTGATGAGATTTATGAACTTGTTGCAAAAGTAGCACAAGGTCAACTATCTAAATCAGAAGAGTTAGGTCATCAAGAGTTTGTTTTAACTTATAAAAAGTTTGAAGGCATTGGCCCTTCATGTTTGCCTACAGCCCGATAGTTGAGTAGTTATAATGTTTAAAAAAAGACAAATAGGTAAAACTAAACTGCAAGTAAGTGAATTAGGTTTTGGCGCAGCAACGTTTGGTAACCTTTATCATAAAATGCCTGAAGGTGCTGCTGAAGCGAGTATTGCTAAAGCTATGGAATTAGGACTAAATCAATTTGATACTGCTCCATATTATGGCTTTGGTTTAAGTGAACGCAGAGTTGGTAATGGTTTAAGAGAGTATGATAAAAACGATTATATTCTTTCAACTAAAGTTGGCAGAATATTAGAGCCTTGTGAAAAGGCTGAAGATAAATACGGTTTTTGCTCACCTATGCCATTTGAGCCTAAATATGATTATTCATACGATGGCATAATGCGCTCATTCGAACACAGTATTCAACGCCTTGGTTTGTCAAAAATCGACATATTATACATGCATGACATTGGTCGAGTTACGCATGGCGATGATCACGATGCGCTTTTTAAAATAGCGATGGAAGGTGGTTATAAAGCGATGGACGAGTTACGCTCACAAGGTCTTGTATCTGCAATAGGTTTGGGCGTAAACGAATATGAAGTATGCGAACAAGCGATGGATCATGGATATTTTGACTGCTTTTTATTAGCAGGTCGTTATACCTTACTAGAACAAGAATCACTTAAAACATTTTTACCGCGCTGTTTAAAAGAGAACAGCTCCATTATTCTTGGTGGACCTTATAATTCAGGCATTCTTGCCACTGGTGTTCGTCGTGAAGGTGTTGTTGCTAATTATAATTACGAACCAGCTAGCCAAGAAATAATTAACACAGTGGCTAAAATCGAAGATATTTGTCAAGAATTTAACGTGCCGTTAGCGGCTGCAGCGTTACAATTTCCCTTAGCACATCCTGCCGTTGTTAGTGTTATTCCTGGGTTAAGCTCTGTAAGTCGTGTAGAAACAACCGTCGCTCAAATGCAACATAATATCCCGTCAGATTTCTGGCTTGCTTTACAAAATGCAGGTTTATTAGCTCTTGATGTTCCTGTACCTACAGGTATTGAGAGGTAGTTAGTGAAACGCATTGATTCCCATCATCATTTCTGGCAGTTATCTCGTGGAGATTATTCATGGTTAACCAAAGACTTGGGCGTCTTATATCGAGATTATTTGGCTGTAGATATAAGAAATGAACTTACATACGCTAATGTAAGTGAAACAATTTTAGTACAAGCAGCTGATACCGTCGCTGAAACTGAATTTATGTTTTTAAATGCTTATACACAAAACTTTATTTCAGGTGTTGTTGGTTGGGTGGATATGGAATCCTCTAATGTTTTTGAACAATTATCTTGGTTTATGGAAAACCCTTATTTTAAAGGGATAAGACCAATGATCCAAGATATTGAAAATGTTGATTGGATGCTTAAACCTGAACTAACTCCAGTATTTAAGTTTTTAGAAGATAATGATTTAAGTTTTGATGCATTAGTATTACCTAAACATTTAGCTAATTTAAAAGAATTACTTACACGTCACCCAAAGTTGCGTGTAGTTATTGATCATGGTGGTAAACCTGAAATATCAAAAGCCTTAGGTGTAGATATTGCCAAGTCAGTTAACCGTCAATGGGCGCAAGATATTGAAGAGTTGGCTAAAAACACAAATGTTTTTTGTAAACTATCAGGCTTAGTTACTGAAGCAGGTAGTACCGCTACTTACAATGACATAGAACCTTACATGGCTCATTTGTTTAAGTGTTTTGGTGTTAATAAATTGATGTGGGGAAGTGATTGGCCCGTAGTAAACATAAATAGTGATTATGCTACTTGGATTGATATTGCTTCAACGTTTATTGAAAAATTAACAAGACAACAGCAAGTGAGTATTTGGTCAGGAGCAGCTAAGCGTTTTTATAAATTATAACGATAAAAACGTGTCTAATTTACTGTTCATAGCACAAAGAAAAAATTTACTTTATAAGGAAAGAAAATGACTCAACGATTTAACAAAAAAACAGTGATTATTACTGGCGGCGGAAGCGGTATAGGGCAAACAGCAGCAATCAGATTTGCAAGTGAAGGCGCCCATGTTGTCATTTTGGATCTTGATATGGCAGGCGCTGAATCTACCCAAAAAGCTATAACATTGGATGGCGGAACAGCTTCTGTCTACGAATGTAATGTTGGTAATGCACAACAAGTTAATGATGTTGTAGCAAGTGTATTAAAAGAAAACAAAATAGATATATTAATTAACAATGCGGGTATTGCTCATATTGGTAATTTGGAAACAACAGAAGAAGAAGACTTAGACCGTATTTACCAAGTAAATGTTAAAGGCTGCTACAACATGATGAAAGCAGTTATTGGTTCAATGAAAGAAAATAAGTCAGGTGTTATTTTAAACCTTGCTTCTGTTGCTTCATCGGTAGGTATTGCCGATAGATTTGCTTATTCAATGAGTAAAGGTGCAGTACTAACAATGACCTACTCAGTAGCTAAAGATTATATTAGCGATGGTATTCGTTGTAACTGTATTGCGCCAGGTCGTGTTCATACTCCATTTGTTGATAACTTCTTAGAAAAGAATTACCCGAACGAAAAAGAAGAAATGTTTGAAAAACTATCTAAATCTCAGCCAATAGGGCGTATGGGTAAAGTAGACGAAATCGCAGGTTTAATTGTTTATTTATGTTCAGACGAAGCAGCATTTATAACAGGTAGTAACTTCCCTGTTGACGGTGGTTTTGTAACATTAAATAACTAATTAAGCTTTATTCGGGGTGATTATAAAAAATAATTGATTAATAAAAATATAATTATAAAAGGTCAAAAAATGAATAAGCCATACACAGCAATAGATGATAGTGAAATTACTCAAGGAGTTAATAAGCCAACTTCAGAAGCAGTAGTGCCTAAAGCTTATCTTGTTTCATTTATTTTAATAACGTTATGTTTTCCATTATGGGGTTTTGCAAATGATATTACTAACCCTCTAGTAAAAGCATTTTCCAAAGTACTTCAAATGACAACAGCTGAAGGTACATGGGTACAAGTTGCTTTTTATGGTGGCTACGGTGCTATGGCTATTCCTGCAGCAATTTTTATTAAAAAGTTCACGTATAAAGCTGGCTTACTTATGGGGCTCGCCTTTTATGCATTAGGAGCTTTGTTATTTATACCGGCAGCTAGTGCACAAGAATTTGTCCCATTCTTGTTTGCGTTTTTTGTAATGACTTGTGGACTTTCATTCTTAGAAACCAGTGCAAACCCTTATGTATTGTCTATGGGACCAGCATCTACAGCCACACAACGATTAAACTTAGCACAAGCGTTTAACCCTGTCGGTTCGTTATTAGGTATGTTTGTTGCCACACAATTTATTATTCAAAAGCTTAACCCAGCTTCAGACGACGAGCGAAGAGCCTTAGCAGCTGATGGTTCTACAACAGCATTAAATCAACTTTCTGCCATTACCGCTAACGACCTTGAGGTTATTCGTAATCCGTACTTAGCTATTGGCGTTGTAGTGTTAGTTATGTTTGTGATTATTGCTATTAAAAAAATGCCACGTACAGAAGAAAAATCAGAAAGCTTAGATATCAAAGGTACATTTAAACGTTTATTTGCCAATCAAAATTACCGTGAAGGTGTTATTGCACAAATGTTTTATGTTGGCGCTCAAATCATGTGTTGGACCTTTATTATTCATTACGGTACAGAGGTTTTTGTTAATTTAGGTATGACTGAGCAAGCAGCCGAAGCTAAATCTCAATCGTTGAACATTTACGCTATGATCATTTTCTGTTTAAGTCGTTTTATTTGTACATTCTTACTGAAGTATATTAACCCTGGTAAGTTACTTATGATCTTGGCTTTTGGCGGTATGGTCTTTACATTAGGGACCATTCTCTTAGAAGGAGTTGCAGGTGTTTATTCGTTAGTTGCTATTTCAGCATGTATGTCGTTAATGTTCCCAACCATTTACGGTATTGCGTTAACGGGTACTGGTGATGATGCTAAATTAGGTGCAGCTGGTCTTATTATGGCGATTGTAGGTGGTACTTTCTTACCTATGTTACAAGCGTCAATTATTGATATGAAAGTTGTTTTTGATACATTCTCAGCAACAAAATTCTCATTTGTTTGGGTATTATTATGTTTTGTAGTCATTGCTACATATGGCAAACGTTCACAAAAACACTTACCTAAATAATAAGGAAATACTGTGACCATTAGACATTGTTTTGCTTTAGACCTAAAAGATACCCCTGAACTTATTGCTGAATATAAACGCTTTCATCGCCCTGATGGTGTTTGGCCTGAAATAATCGAAAGTATTAAAGGTGCAGGTATAGAGCAATTAGAGATTTACCTAATCGCTAATCGTTTATTCATGATTATGGATGTTAACGAAAAGTTTTCTTTTGCTGCAAAAGAAAAAGCAGATTTGAACAACGAAAAAGTAGTTGCTTGGGAAGAACTCATGTGGACATTTCAACAAAAGTTGCCATGGGCTAAAGGTAATGAGAAATGGTTACTAATGGAAAATATTTTTACACTTTAGTGTGATCAATTTAGTGTAATAAATCTTAATAAATTAATAGTAAAAATAGGATATAAAAATGAAATTACTTCGTGTAGGTAACGTAGGACAAGAAAAACCAGCAATACTTGATAATGATGGTGTTATTCGAGATATATCAGCACATGTTGCCGATATTGATGGTGATATTTTTAACGATGGTACTGCTGAAAAGTTAGCAGCTCTTGATTTAAGTATTTTACCTGTTGTTGATAGTAGTGTTCGTATTGGACAACCTATAGCACGTGTTGGTAAGTTTATTTGTGTTGGTTTAAATTATGCGGATCATGCGGCTGAATCTGGTATGGCTGTACCATCAGAGCCTGTATTGTTTATGAAAGCTACATCATCACTTATCGGACCAAATGATACTGTATTATTACCGCCAAAATCTGAGAAGTCTGATTGGGAAGTTGAGCTAGGCGTGATCATTGGTAAAGAAGCTAGATATGTATCAGAAGAAGACGCGTTAGATTACGTTGCTGGCTACTGTGTAGTTAACGATCTATCTGAGCGTGAATATCAAATAGAGAAAGAAGGTCAATGGTGTAAAGGTAAGGGGTGTGACACTTTTGGTCCAATTGGTCCATATTTAGTCACTACCGACGAAGTTAAAGACTATAACGAATTAGGCTTATGGTTAGAAGTTAATGGTGAGCGTGTACAAGATGGAAATACTCGTACTATGGTTTATAAAGTACCATTCCTTGTTTCATATATCAGCCAGTTTATGAGCTTACAACCAGGCGATATTATTAGTACAGGTACACCTCCTGGTGTTGGGTTTGGTTTTAATCCACCTAAATACTTGAAAGAAGGGGATGTAATGAAACTAGGTATTGATGGTCTAGGTACTCAAGAACAAAATGTTGAGCGTTTCAAAAAGTAAATCCAATTAGAAATACATCTGTTAAACACTTTTAACAGATGTATTTATCTTAAATGTTATCAAAAAATTATAATAACAGGATGACAAGGAACCAAGGATGAACAAACACGTTTTATTAACACTCTTAAGTGTTTTTTTGGTGGCTTGTTCTTCAAATACGCCTCCTGAAAACAAAAACCTAATCCCCATTAGTCAGTATTTAGATTTAACTACCAAGGATGGAAAGAAGGTACCTTTAAATAAACAAAAAATGCTATTCCATAAATATTGGAAAGTTCAACTATTCGGATAAACTTACTTCAGAAATAGACCTAAAAAATCGCAGTCAGGTTGTGTTAGAGTCTTAGTTGCTATTAATGAAGAAGGGAAAATGAGTAGTTATAAAATTCAAAAATCATATCCGAAAGGCCTTTTGATGAATATGTTATAGTGGCGTTGAAGACAAGAAACTGGAAACCCACTGAAACCAATATTGACCGCACTCCTGTTTTAACCACTTTGCAAATAAACCTAATTCATTCTACTTCGTCTAACCGAGCTGAAGCGAGTAAAGAGTGTGAGCAGAGAAGATAAGTTGGCTTTTTAATCTCCGCACCTAATTATTCATCTAACTTGTGAAATTTTTAAACCTGAGTCGAATAATACATTAAATAATAAAATGGATATTATAAATGAAATCATCTCCGATAAAATTACTTCTTATTTGTTTATTTTTAAGTGCCTGCAGCCAAACCCCAATACCTTATCATTTAACTAAATCCGTTGAGAGAGATTATCGATTAAGCTGGCGTGAAATTCCTTTGGGAGTGACCCAAGAAAAAATAAGTGAAAAAGAATATCGTATAACAGCTAGATTAAATGAAGTATCTACAAGAAAACAAGCAAAAAGCATGGCCTTATATCATGCTGCTATTTTAGCTGAAGAGCAGGGTTACGATGCGTTCTTTATTAAGGGTAACTCGGGATCAGACGGCTGTTCTAGATCAACTACAAAGTATGGTCATGCAGTAGCTACACAAAGCGGTAGAGTTCAAATATCACAAAACCCTATACATACAACTAGTGTTACTAGTGTTGAACCTAGAGGTGGTGTATTCATTATTTTGATGGATTCTGAAAAAACAAATAAAAGAAAAAGAAACAATAATAAATTCCATCTAGCTAAAGATATTAAAGCCGAACATAAACCCATTATTGACCATATCCCTTCAGAGGTAGAATTAGAGAAGGTTTCAGAAGAAAATTCGGCTACTTGTGAACAAAAAAGAATTGCTCAGAAGGGGGGGTAATATTAGGACATGTGATAAAAATAGAATGGCCGAGTGTTTTTTTGTAATTATGTGATGATTTTTTTTCACCCTTACCAGCTTTTAATCCCTACTTAAATTAGATAGTGAACGTGTTAATTTGTTAATACCATTAACCCACTTCCAAATTCTCTAAGATATTCCTCTCAGATTAAATAAACTTATTCAAACACAAAAGACATGAATTTTTAATGATTCAAACGAGTTAATTTACATTTAGTTAGTACCTTTTTTCAGTATGATTATTAGTAATAATATCTATTTTTTTAATATGGGAAGTTTAATTAAATAACCTGAGCTCGGGTTGATAAGTGTAGTGTAAATTTAATTTACACTTAAAGTTTAGATAGTTATAAGTACATAATCACTTTAATTGACTCCATCCGCTTATCCCAAGATCAGGTTGAATAATAGCTAATACATTTTTGTATGTGTTTTTTTTAATAAGTTGTATTTTTTTTATCTAAATGTTAATTTTATATTTGTGTTTATTATATTTAAAAACACATGCTTGATGTGTATTATTTAAATATCCAATTATAAAAATAACGAGGATGATAAATGAATAACTGTCTTAAATTAACGTCAATTGCACTTGCATGCATTTTTACAACGAATGTAATGGCTGCTGTAACTCCCATTCAAATACAAGCTACAGAGAGCACTGATTATGGTAATGATTCGGTCGCTACCATGTATTCATCTGTTCAAACAGCAGAGGATGGTCTCGCTACATACCAAGTCGCTTTTGATGTAACACCTCCTACAGGACAAAATGTGAGAAGTCGTTCTTCTGCTGGTGCTGCTACTACTTTTAGTTGGGGAATAGGGGATGATGCTGTGTTTAAGGGGAGTGACACAGAATATGCTGATATTGATAATTTACGTATTGTTAATTTTAATGCTAATGGCGGGACTTTAACCGTTGATGATTTTAAAGGTTTAGCCTTCACCCATATCACTTTTGTGAATGGACAAAGCCCTAATAAAGATGCGGTAAAAATTGTAACGAATAATACGGTTAGTAATGATTTAGGCAATTTATCGCTTGATTCAGAAACAATAAATTTAGAGTTGTTAGAGGGCGTTATTCCTTCAATAACGTCTGTTAGATTAGAAGCAGGTGATAGTTCAAATCAAACAACGAATAAATGGTCTGTTGACAGCGTTGAAGTGACTGTTGATGGAATCGCGACCGAAGATCGCGCATATTTTTTACGGGGATCTTGGGGAATTAATTGGAAGCCTGCTCTTTTAGGTAACGGCGTTGCTGAAGGTGTTGTTATTGATTATTTTATTGACCAAATAAAAGATCTAAAAACAATAGATTATATTCAAGTGCATCTTGGTGAGTCTTATATTTATTCTCCGGTTCATCTTGCGCCCCATGATTTACTTGAGAGCTTCTGGCAAGGAGATACCGATGAAAATGGTAATATTATCAACCTTATTGTGCCTAGAGCTGAAGCTGCTACAGACCCATTTTATGAAATGTTATTATCTATCAAAAACGCAGGCATGAAAACTCAAGCGTATGTGAATAGTTCTAATATGCTTGAGCGCGAGGAAGATATTCCGAATCCTGATTCGCTTCCTGATATAACTGAACGTTGGAAAGAACATTGTGATACTGATCCAGAGGTACAGGCTTTTTTAAATAGTCAAACTTATCACTATAAAGAAGGATATCCTGATAGACCTTATATGTTCGCTTATGCTGAATTTGTGCTTAAAGTATATTCAGAGCGATACGGTGATCTAATCGATTCTTGGTTGTTTGATTCTGGCGAGACTATGGTGACTTATGGCGATATATCAACTAATGGTAATCCTGATGATCAATTGATTTTTAAAGCTTTTGCCGATGCTGCTCGTGCAGGTAATTCTCATGCAGCTGTTGCATTCAATAATGGTCCAGAGCGTATTACCGAATCATTAAATCCATTTTCTGAAGCAACCCGTCATGATGATTACATGTTTGGTCATCCATATAATGGCGGTCGGGTAATAGGTAATCATGACAACGGTTTATATGACAGAAACTATGCACATATTCAAAAAATTACAGAAACCAATGGCAATGTGCATATAGGTAATGAAGTCAATGATTGGGATTGGGACGATAAAGTTGTTGGTCATTTTGATCCACCAATGAGTACCACTAGCTGGAATGGTGGTAATACACCAGCCTTAACTGATGAAGAGTTTAAGCTTTGGAACTTGGAAGCGACCAAAGCCGGTGGCGCAATTAGTTGGGGCGTACCATTAGTTGCTAAAAATAGTGGTGTTAGTGAAAATTTTGTTGTTAACGAATGGGGAATTGCACAGTTAACCTTGATGGATGATCATTTAAGTTTATATCAACAGCCTGGTGCGCCTAATTGGGCTCGTGCCGATACCGCATTGCCTGATGCTATTTTTTCTCAACCTTATTCTCGTGAATTGGTTGAAGGTGTGGACTTTTGGGATCCTGAAGGAGATGCCGTCACTTTACGTTTATTAGATGTTGCTGATGGCGCACCTGCTTGGTTAACACTTGTGGAAGACGAGTCCAATATTGGTACTTGGTTACTGCAAGGCACGCCAACAGAAACTGAAAATACTGAATATCAATTCAGAATTCAAGCGATAGATGCATCAGGTACAACTGAACGCTGGGTTAAGCTGGTAGTGGGCGGTGAGCCGAGTATTTATCCCTACAGCGGTAACACGCAAATTTTTGCAACACCTGACACTGATTATGGTGTAAACAATATTGCGACTATGATTTCTGGAGTTCAAGCGGCACCTGATGGATTGGCAACCTTCCAAATTGCCTTTGATGCTACCCCAATGGATGGTGGAAATATTGCCAGTGGTAGTTCAGGAGGTGTATCTACAAATACTAGTTGGGGTATAGGTGATGACTATTTATTTAAAGGAAGTGATACTGAATTTGTTGACTCGATTTCCAATCTTCGAATTGTTAATTTTGCTGCTAATGGCGGAGATTTGAAAGAGACTGATATTACTGAGTTGTCATTCAACAGTGTAGAGATCGTCAATGGGCAGTCAACTCATGATCGTATTTTAGTAACCGCTAATGGTGTTAGTAATTCTACCGACGGAGAAAAAATGGCAGATACACCAGCCGGACTAAGCTTAACATATGGTGGTTTTGATGCTGTGACAGAGTTAACTCTTGGTGTTGGTAATGCAACAGACAACACTAGAAATAAATGGTCTGTGAATAATTTTAGTGTCAATTTCATAATTGAAGAGCCTACTACTATTTCAGCCCCTACAGGTGACTTAAATGGAGACAGTGCTATTGATAGAATGGATATGATGATAATACGAGACGCTTTAGGGAGTTCAGATGGAGACGCGTCTTACGTGGCAACAGCTGATTTAGATAATGATGGTACTATTTCTAGAGCAGATTATAGTTTATGGTATCAACTATTTAGGAACCAATAGATTGTGATCTGACCTGCTTCAATATACTGAATGTTAAATATTGAAGCAGGCTAGTTAATATTTTTTATATTCTGAATCAAAATATATCTCTAGTATTTCCTCAGAATTCAATAATAAATATTAAATAAGTTGGCTCATAGGGAAGAAAAACTAATGTTCCTTTGCCAAAATCATCACTTTTAAAATTATGACCCGTCCTAATATAGGTTGACAGTCATTTAATTAAAACGCCTGATGTACTTCATTGGGCGTTTTATATTTTAA
>NZ_JAUPEC010000014.1 GCF_030551755.1 Pseudocolwellia sp. AS88 | reverse complement strand
CTTAAAATATAAAACGCCCAATGAAGTACATCAGGCGTTTTAATTAAATGACTGTCAACCTATATTAGGACGGGTCACTAAAATTCATTTAAAACTCAATCTTACACTGAAGTAACTCTCTCCCTTTCACGCTTTCCTTTATATAAATAAAATCCTGACTGTAAGCCGAGATCTCTGTATCGATTGTTTGCCTTAGTGCAACAATAGTTCAATTATTATATTAACGAAAAACAACTTATATAAATCTTGTTCATCATCTATTTTAGAAACATTGGTGTTATATGTTAAAAGAAAGTTCTATTCACAATCAAAAACATATAGATGTGTTTAACTTAACAATGAAAATCAGTTGGATAAGAGGAAAGGTAATTGAGGTAATTAATTAGGCTTAATAATTTAAACCTAATTAATATCATTGTATAAAGCTAATATTACTTATTAATTGAGGTAGAAATCACATCCACTAAAGCTTCAATATGTAGTTCATCGTCATTTAATGCTGGAATATAATGGTAGGTTTCACCGCCTGCATCCATAAATACCGCTCGGTTTTCATGTTCTAATTCTTCTAATGTTTCTAAACAATCAGCGCTGAATGCAGGACTAATAATGGCGATGTGCTTATGACCATCCTGAGCAAGTTTTTCTAAAGTTACATCAGTATATGGCTTTAACCATTTAGCTTTACCAAAACGTGATTGAAAGGTCATTTCAAAGTCGTCTTTGTCAAAGCCTAACTCTTCAGTGACTAAACGTGTTGTCATACTACAAAAGCAATAATACGGGTCACCCTGCTCTAAAAAAAGTTTAGGCATACCATGGTAAGAAAGAACTAATTTATCAGGTTTTCCGTGTTGTTCAATATGCTGAGTTACACTATGAGCTAACGCTTTAACATATTTAGGATTATCGTGATAACCACTAATAAAACGTAAGCTTGGTATCCAACGCCATTTTTGAATAGTTTTAACAACCGCATCAAAGGTCGAAGCCGTTGTGGGCCCTGAGTATTGTGGATATAGTGGTAAAATAACGATGTCATTAACACCTGACTCTTGAAAACTGTTCAATGCTTTTTCTATCGTTGGTTCGCCATAACGCATAGCAAGTGCCAAAGTAACATCATCACCGTATTTTTCTGTTAAAGATTGGCGGATTTTAACTTCTTGTTGCTTACTGATCACCATTAAAGGTGAACCTTCATCTGTCCATACAGATTTATATAAAGCCGCAGACTTTTTAGGTCGAACACGTAAAATAATGCCGTGCAGAATAATCATCCAAACAACACGAGGTATTTCTACAACACGAGGATCTGATAAAAATTCTCTTAAAAAGTTTCTTAAACCAGCAGATGTTGGAGCCTCAGGTGTACCTAAATTGGTTATCAATACACCGACATTTGCTTTTTTGTTATGAAGTTCTTTGGTACGACCTAAAAATCTCGCCATGATAGTTTTTACCTAAACGCCTATTTAAGGAACAATTGTATCTATAAGAAGTGATACAGGTTCTGTTGATAATACATCAGCATTAAGTAACTCTGTTTTAAAGTCGCCCGATTTAACGCCTACGCCACCACTAGCAGAAACTACAGCGTATATATTCACAGCTGGAACATCACTTAGTTTCGCTTGAGGAGACATAGCCTTGCTGTCATCTAGAACAATAGTGACAGGTAAATCGCTGGCTTTTAACTTAACCGCTGCAACAGGCATTCTGCCATGTTTAGCGTCTGCTGATACTGCATAGATAAATACGACTTTATCTTCACCTTGGATCAGTAGTTGTTTAATTTCTTCACTAAGATCAACATTAACTGTTAATTGAGGACCTGAAACTGCAGCTTCTTGTGTATTAGCCTGAACACTACCATTTTCATTATTAACTTGTTGTAATCTATTTTTAGCTTCATTTACTGCTTCACGAAGAGCATCTGACTGCACATTGGTTTTATTAGAATTAATAACAGTTTCCCAATGTTGAATAGCCAATGAGTAGTTTTCGTTTCTAAAGTTATGCATACCTATTAAGATATTTGTTGATGCATCAGTAGGATCTAAAGCTAAAGCTTTATCTATTAAATTTCTAACATCATCAGACATAGCTTGCTGATCTCGGTAATAAAACGCTTGAGCTTTAGCACCATAAATCTCAGCAGACTCACCTTCAATTTGCATAACTTTATCGAAAGCTTCTCCAGCTCTATTAAACTCACCTATGTTGATAAAGGCTTGCCCTAAGGAATACCAAGCATCAGAATTTTCAGGCTCTTTTACTGTTAAATCAATAATAGACTTAATTTGAGCAATAATCTGTTGGGCCTGATCTTCAGAACTAGCTTGTTGATTAAGTGGTTGGCTTAATTGTTGGTAAGCACCATTAAAGTTATACATCCAAAAACTAAATACGAGTACAAATACCGTTAAAGATGCTGGCCAAATTATTGATATGGTTTTGTTCTCAATAACTTCATTAGAAGAAGCTTTTTTATTTTCTTCTATGTCTTGAAGTAGGCTTTTATCTAACTCTGCAATTAAGTACTGGTAATTTTCATCATCTATACGACCTTGTTTGAAATCATTTTCAATTTCGGCTTTATGTTCGTGATAGAGAGTAACATTGGTATCGTCACGGTCTGAGTTATTTACGATAATTGTTTTGTTATTGCGTTTAATAAAATGTCCCCACACTACAATGAGTATGAGAAGAAGAAAAACGACAGTAAATATAATGAGTTCAGGCATGAATTTATTTTTCTTTTAGTAAGTTATCAAGTTTACTTTGCTGTTCAGCAGAGAGCGTTTCTTCAGCTTGTATTTTAGGCTTTTTACGAATGACCATAACAACCACTACTATCCCTATAAGTACTAAGAGCGCAGGCCCAAACCATAAAATATAAGTCAGGCTAGATACTCTAGGTCGATACAACACAAACTCACCATATCGAGCCACCATAAAATTAACGATTTCAATATCCGCTTTACCTTCATTAAGTAGATCATAAACTTCTCTTCTTAAGTCGGCAGCAATAGGTGAATTAGAATCTGCTAAATTTTGGTTTTGGCATTTAGGGCAACGAAGTTCCTTAGTTAAGGCATTAAATCTAATTTTGGTGACTTCGTCTTTAAATTCATACGTGTCTACAGGACTTGCTTGTACGTGTGAAGATGATAATGAAATCAATACAAATAAAAGTGCTGAGGTAATAATTGCTATAAATTTAGTATTCATTATTTACCTGCCTTTTGTTCCGCAAGAATTTGATTAATTAAATCTTCAAACTCATTTCGCCAAATATTTGCATCTAATGGCCCTGCAAAACGTTTACGAATAACATTATTATGATCAATAACAAAGGTTTCTGGTGCAGCATAAACGCCAAGATCAATACTTAACTTGCCTGCTTCATCAAACATTGAAAACTGATAAGGATTACCTAAATTAGCTAACCATTTTTGCGCTAATACGCGTTCGTCATCATAATTTAAACCATAAATAGTAAAACGTTCTGTATCCGCTATTTCCAATAAAAACTCATGTTCTGCACGACAAGATGGACACCAAGTTCCCCAAACATTAACTAATTTAATACCTTCTTTTAAATCAGCATTAGTTTTTAAGTCTTTAGCATCTTCTACTGTATATAACGCAAAAGCAGGAAATGTTTTCCCTACTAAAGCAGAAGGAAGTTCCGTTGGGTTTAACGATAAACCACGATATAAAACCACACCTAATACAACAAATAATATAAGAGGAATAAACCTAATAACTTTATTCACTATTCCGCTCCTGCTATTTTTGCACTTGTGTCATTTGAATATTGTAAGCTAGTAGCTTTTTTCTTAACCGTTTTCCTTCTACGATAGCGTTTATCTAATATCGTAAATAGACCACCAATTGACATAAAAATAGCACCGAACCAAATCCATCTAACAAATGGTTTATAGTGAACACGAACAGCCCAAGCATTATTAGGTAGAGGATCGCCTAATGCGACATATACATCTCTAAATAAACCTGGATCAATAGCTGCTTCTGTCATTCCCATTGTTTGTACTAAATAAGTACGTCTCTCTGGTTGTAATAAGCTGACAAACTCACCATCTTTATAAACTTCAATTTGCCCCTGTACTGCCGAGTAGTTTGGCCCTTTAACATCTTTCACACCGTTAAATTTAATATCGTAGCCAGAGATATAAGAAGTTTCTCCCTGTGACATTTTTATGTTGGTTTCCGTTTCGTACGTAGAAACAAGTGTCACGCCAACAATCGTTATGGCAATACCTTTATGCGCTAATGTCATCCCTATTTGGCTAAGAGTTAAACGTGACCAAGTTAGAGTCCCATCACTATTTTTAGCGTTATTGTATAGTTCTTTTAATACAACAAGTTCAACCCAACAAGCTAAGGTGATCCCCATAGCGACCCAGGCATCAAATTCCCCACCGTATAAAAATGGAAAAGCTAAACCTACAACAACACTAATAATTGAAGGTGAAAATAACTGTTTACGTAACTCACCTTTTTTAGCTTTTTTCCAGCGGATCATAGGGCCAATGCCCATCACAATGAAGAGTAAACTCATTATTGGAACAAATACCGCATTAAAATAAGGAGGTCCAACAGATATTTTTCCGTAACCTAACGCATCAACTAATAATGGATATAAGGTTCCGAGTAGTACGGTAACAGCAGCGATAACCAGAATAACATTACAAATAAGTAACGCTGTTTCTCTTGAGTAAAAGGCAAAACGGCTAAAGCTGGCAACATTAGATGCTCTAATAGCAAACAAGGTTAATGAACCACCAACAGCTATACCTAATAACATCAATATAAATAAACCGCGACCTGGATCAGCAGCAAATGAATGTACAGAAGTAATAACACCTGAACGAACAATAAAGGTTCCTAATAAACTTAAGCTAAATGCAAATATTGATAGGAGTACAGTCCAGTTTCTAAAAGTACCTCGTTTCTCAGTTACTGCTAATGAATGGATAAGTGCAGTTCCCACTAACCATGGCATAAATGAAGCATTTTCTACTGGATCCCAGAACCACCAACCGCCCCAGCCAAGCTCGTAATATGCCCACCAGCTTCCTAACGCAATACCAGCAGTTAAGAAAACCCAAGCACCTACTGTCCAAGGACGAGCCCATCGAGCCCAAGCGGCATCTAATTTACCGCACATTAAAGCCGCTACAGCAAAAGCAAAAGCAACAGAAAAACCAACATAGCCCATATATAGCAACGGCGGATGAATAATTAAACCAACATCTTGAAGTAATGGATTTAAATCACGACCTTCTAATGGAACATTAGGCCAAATACGTTCGAATGGATTAGAGGTTAATAAAGTAAATACAGCAAAGCCAACAACAACCATGCCTAATACAGATAAAACACGGGCAATAAATGCATCTTCAATACCGTCACTAAATTTAGCAACAGCTGCTGTCCAGGCTGTTAATGAGAATACCCACAGCAGTAATGAACCTTCATGTCCGCCCCAAACAGCACTAATTTTGAAATAATAAGGTAAATGACTATTTGAATGACCTGCAATATAAAGCACAGAGAAATCGTCGGTAACAAAGCTATAACCTAAAGTAATAATACTAATTGCTACAAAGGCGAACATCCCAAAGGTTAATGGTTTAGCATAAGTTATGAGTTGTTGCTGTTTAGTAACAACGCCAACCAAAGGTACTATGCTTAAGCAAATAGCAAAAGCTAAACCAATTATAAGAGCAAAGTGCCCTAGTTCAGGTATCATTTATTTCTCCGAATTTATCGTTCTTTGTACCTAGTAAGGTAGGTCGCGCTATACAACTAATTAAGCAACGAATTAAGCAAAAACTTAATACTTACTCAAACAAATAATTTGAATTGCATTTTAAAAGGTATTTGTCTTGCCCATACAAAAAAAGTGTAAAAACTTATGACAAACAAACTTATATAAATACCTATTTTTCAGCCCTTCAAGCCTAAAAATTGCCATTATTCTAGCATTTACCTTCATTAATATTCATTAAAGTTGTCGATAATATACAATTATATTTCGAACTGTTGCTATACCAGCCTTTATAGTATGATAATGCTGATAAATTTGGTGTGATTTACATCAAACAATATATTAACGTCTCTTATTTGGATTTTTCTTTGCCAACAATTCAGAACAACACGTCGACTCCTTTAATATCTGCTAAAAATCTTACATGTATTAGAGAAGAGCGTATTCTATTTGAAACATTAGACCTGAAAATTCATCCAGGAGAGATTGTTCAAATAGAAGGACCAAATGGCGCAGGAAAAACTAGTTTACTTCGAATTCTAGCCGGCTTGTCATCGCCTTATGAAGGTGATGTATTGTTTAGAGAAAAAAACATAAACAAAGTCCGTGAAGATTTTCATCAAAACTTACTCTATTTAGGTCATTTACCTGGTGTTAAAGGTGAGATGACGGCGCAAGAAAATTTAGCTTTTAATTTAGCTATGCAAGGAATATCAGCCGATTTAGCCGAAGAGACTTTAAGAAAAGTTAACTTATTAGGCTTTGAAGACTCTTTAGCATCTCATTTAAGTGCAGGACAACACCGTAGGATTGCTTTGGCTCAGCTGTGGCAAACAAAAGCCCCCATTTGGATTCTAGATGAACCCTTTACGGCTATCGATAAGGCAGGAGTTAAAACCTTAGAGTCGCTACTTTTGGCTCATGCTGATAATGGTGGATGTGTGATTTTAACTACACACCAAGATTTAGAGTTACCAGTAGATCGATTAAAGAAAATCACTTTAGAATATCGCTTCTTTTAAGTGTTTATTGATAAATAATATAGAGCAATAAGTAAAATGACAGATAACATTCAAAATTTAAATAACTTGTCTTATCGCTCTGCTTTTATGCTTATACTCAAGCGTGATCTCACCATTGCCTTCAGACATAAAGATGATGTGGTTAATCCTATTTTATTTTTCATTATAGTTATCACCCTTTTCCCGTTAGGTATTGGTCCTGAAATAAATACATTATCTCGTATCGCTCCCGGTATTATTTGGGTGGCAGCTTTATTATCGACACTTTTGTCGTTAGACAGATTATTTAAATCAGATTATAACGATGGTTCGTTAGAGCAAATGTTGTTGAGCCCTCATCCTATTTTTATTTTAGTCCTTGCCAAAATAACATCTCATTGGTTACTAACAGGTTTACCTCTCATCTTTATCGCACCATTATTAGCAGTGTTATTACATTTGAATGAAAACAGCTATGGCGCACTTATGCTTACGCTTTTATTAGGTACCCCCATATTAAGTTTAATTGGCGCAATAGGTGTAGCACTAACCGTTGGTATAAAAAAAGGAGGAGTATTACTTAGCTTACTCATATTACCTTTATATATTCCTGTACTGATATTTGCTACAAGCGCTATTGATACTGCTGCAATGAACTTACCTTTTACAGGGCAGCTTGCTATAATTGCCGCGCTATTTTTTACAACATTAACCTTAGCCCCTTTTGCTGTTTCATCAGCTTTAAAAGTGAGTACAAACTAACATGTGGAAATGGTTACATCCTTACGCAAACCCAGAAACAACCTACCATTTAACGGGTAGAATAATCCCTTGGTTTAGCGCTTTAACAATCGCTTTATTAACGATTGGTATTACCTGGGCTTTACTTTTTGCGCCAGCTGATTACCAACAAGGCGACAGCTTCAGAATTTTCTATATTCATGTACCTACAGCAACGCTATCTATGGGTATTTATGTTGGAATGGCAATAGCAGCTTTATGTAGCTTAGTTTGGCAATTAAGGCTTGCTGACGCCTCTGCTGCTGCATTAGCTCCTATTGGTGCTGTTTTTACCTTTGTGTCTTTAGTTACAGGTGCTGCTTGGGGCAAACCTATGTGGGGAACATGGTGGATTTGGGATGCGAGATTAACCTCTCAACTTATTCTTTTGTTTCTGTTTTTGGGGGTTATTGCTTTGCACAATGCCTTTGAAGATAAAACCTCTGCCGGTAAAGCTGCTGGGATTTTAACTTTGGTAGGAGTTATTAACATTCCTATTATTAAATATTCTGTTGAATGGTGGAATACACTGCATCAAGGTGCCACAGTGAGTAAAATGGGTAAGCCTTCAATGTCTATTGATATGCTTTGGCCTTTCATATTCTGTTATATGGGTTTTGTTTTTCTTATTGTAGTAATCACTTGTATCCGCTTTAGAAGCGAAATTATATCCAGAAATAGCATGCGCCCTTGGGTAAGAGAATTAGTACTTAATCAGGGAGTTAAATAATGCAATTCGAGAACATAAATGCATTTTTTGCTATGGGAGGCTATGGTTTTTATGTATGGCTTTCTTATGGTGTTACCGCCTTAGCAATCGTATTACTTATTATTTTAAGTAAACAAAAACATAAGAATACACTTCTTGCAATTAACCAACGTTATACCAGAGAATTAAAGCGTAAAGAAGCAGCTAAGCAACAACAAGAGCTTAAGCAAAATAACTTATCATCTTCAGAAGTAGTAGAGAAAACTAATGAATCCACGCCGTAAAAAACGATTAACCATTGTTGCATCTATCCTTATTGCATTGAGCCTTGTTTCAGGTTTAGTGTTATACGCTTTAAGCCAAAATATTGATTTATTTTATAAACCATCTGAAATTTATAATGGTAAAGAAGGCACCGGCACAAAAGCGATTAACGGGCAGCGTTTAAGAATTGGTGGATTAGTTGTTCCTGGTTCAGTTAAACGTGATGAGAATAGTCTAAAAATCGCATTCAAATTAGCTGATATGAAAATGCCAATCACCTTTGACGAAAATGATCCTATGATCACTGTTAAATATGATGGGATCTTGCCTGATTTGTTTAGGGAAGGACAAGGTATTGTAGCTAATGGTGTGTTAAATACTGATGGTTATATTATTGAAGCCACTGAAGTTTTAGCTAAGCATGATGAGAATTACATGCCAAAAGAACTTGAAATGGATGGTAGTAAAACAAGTATGGAAGCAACCGCTAAAGGTTATTAAAACGCTAATAAATATAATGAAGTTCTTTACTACCTGTATAGGACTTCATTACTTTATAAAAACATTAAGTTTAATAAGTGTTTTATTCAAATAACAATTATATTTTTAACTTGTTAAGCAACATACTCTACAGACAAAATACGCTCTCCCACTTTATTTAGAATCTCTATCTCACCATCACAAACAGCAATTATTGATTTATCTTGTTTAAAGTCGTTCGGAATGACCACTCGACCATTTAAGTTTTCTTCAAACGAACAAACGTCATGCTTTAACTCTAATGAGCCTTCAATGTAATATATAACTGTTACTGTGCGTTGTTGAGAGTGGGACATTATCTTTCCTAATTTATTTAACTGAATTATTTTCAGTTTTGGTTAAATACCTAGGCGAATATCCCTTTTCGACATGAATTAATGCATAACCTATCTGTGTAGATTTACATCATTAAAACTTCATTTCTATAATTATATAAATATTAATAAATTACCAGAACTAATTGCATACAATCTGCAATTTAAAAATCCTTATTTAACAATATATTAATGGAAACACTGGAGCAATATAGACAAAGAGTTAAAAGATGCTTTAAAAACTTATTACCTTGATATTTAAGTTTAGTGCATAAGTAGCTAAATAGCCTGAATTAAAATTAAATGAAGACTATTGAAGAATGACCTCAACTCGGTTGAGATATGATGTCTAATACAAAAAATCCAAGATTTTAAATATGAAATACCTTTGGGGTTACTTATAAATCTGTCAATTATAAATATGGCTTAGGATGATAAGTTTAAGGTTGGCAGCAAGATGGGATGAGCGCTATTTTTTATGAAGATAAATAAACAGCGCTTATTAGCTAGCTATAGCGGATATCAGTGTGTAGCTTGGAGTTATTTAGCAGTCAGGATCTAAGCCCTGCTTAATTTTTTCTAACCTTTCAAGGTGCTTATAATGAGCTCTAAAAGCCGACATTCCAAAAGCGCCAATAACAGCGATAATTGCAACAATAAGCATATGAGGTATTAGTTCCGATAAAGTAACCGAATCTATAATATTATTGATCCATTCCATTGTATCATTCCTTGAAAAATCTTATTCTTCGAAATATGTTCCCCAGCCATCATAATCTACTTTACATTGTTTAGCCAATTGAAACATTAACTTAGTCTCTTCTGAAATAATATCTACTTCAAGAGGTTGTTCTGTAATTATATCGAATGCAAAAACCTTTTCACCACTATCAGTTTCAGCTTCCTCAGGCTCCTCAACGTCATAACCTTTTTTAAATGCGGTTACAGCAGCAGCTTCTAATAACTCAAAGTTGGCACTAGAAAAATGATGTTCAATGGTGTGATCAACTTCTTCATTTGTTTCATCTTCTATAAGGTCGGCAATTAAGTTCTCAGTGTGAGTTAACCATTGCTGTAATTCATCTTCAATCATTGTTTACTCTCTATCTCTGCTTTTACTTCTGCATTAAGTTCATTAAATTTATCAGTGATCATTTTGTGTGCTTTTTGAGTGACTGATCTAATTGTGTCATTTTTTTCAGTTGTTTCATTATCAATTTCAATAGGAGCTAAAAATTCGATAATAATTTTTCCGTTATCCCAACGGTTTAATTTAATATTATTTGTACTACTTGCACAAATAGGCAATACAGGAACATTTGCTTGCTGTGCAGTACGAAAAGCGCCGGTTTTAAAAGGAAGAATACCTTTACCGTTACTACGTGTACCTTCAGGAAAAAGCCAAACAGATAAACCATCAGTATTAATTTTATTGGCTGTTTGAGCTATGGTGCTTTTAGCTTTGCTGCTATTTTTACGATCAATTAGAATATTACCTGTTAACCAGTACATTTGTCCGAAAAAAGGGATCCATTTTAAACTCTTTTTACCCACACTTACTGTATTTGGTCGAACAGCTCTAGCTAGAGTGAACATATCCCAAGTATTTTGATGGTTACAAATGTACACCACAGAATTGAGGTTTTTAATCGAATCAGTGATTCTAACCTCTATATCTACTCCTAATAATTTTGTGACTTTAGCTAAGTAAGCACATGTTAAGTGGGCATTATTTTTATGAAAAGGTCTGAAGAGACAAAATATGCATGAAAATATACATATAAGTACCAGTGCAATGGTAATCAACAGTATTCTAAGAATCGCTAACAAATTTATACCCTACATAAAATTTAAGGGCGCTAGTATACCCCTTAAATTAATCAATTAGTACATTAGTTATTAGCCACATATTCTATTAAATTAGAAGCTAAGTATTGCTCAAAGAGGAATAATAATTTGATAATTAAACTCAACACTAATGTGAACTTAGTACTATCTTCATACCCTGTTGCTTAACTATTTTATATAGTAATACTTAAAATCCTCTCTGTTTTAAAAGTAGTTATACTTTTCTAATAAGTACAGAAACAATAAGTTGGGTACATTTTAGCTTTCTCATCAACCAATAAAAAAACTCACAAGTTTTACCTTATGAGCTTTGTCAGTTGTATTCATTTGTTTAACTTGGTGATAGCCAGAATCGAATTATTTAATTAAAACAGTTCGTCTTCCATATCAAACAAGGTATTACTACCAGCTTTTATCGATTCAATTAATGAGATCCTACGCGGTAATAATTTCGCGAAATAAAACTGTGCTGTTTTAATTTTACTTGCGTAGAAGTTATCGCTTGAATCTTCTTTAGTAAACGCTTCTTCTGCCATTCTCGCCCAAATATAAGCCATAGCGGTATAACCAAATACATGAAGGTAATCGTTTGCTGCAGTACCTAATTCTTCTGTATTTTTACTCGCTGCTAGTAATATTTCTTGCGTTAAGCTTTCTAAATCATCAATAGAGGTTTTTAATGGCGTGATAAACTGTTCCATCTTAGTTGCAGAAGTTGTATCAATATATTCTCTAACCTCTTCAATAAAGATCTTCATTAACTCGCCTTTACTACCGGCAACTTTTCGAGCAAGTAAATCCATTGCTTGAACACCGTTGGTGCCTTCATATATTTGAGAAATACGAGTATCTCGTACTAATTGTTCTTGGCCCCACTCTCGAATATAACCATGGCCACCAAAAACTTGCTGTCCAGTAATCGTGCTATCAAAACCCATATCGGTAAAAAAGGCTTTAGCTAAAGGCGTCATTAATGCTGCTAATGCTTCGCCCTTTTTCTTAAACTCACCTTCACCATAGGTAGAAATATCTAATTGCATTGAGATATAGGTAGATAAGGCTCTTGAACCTTCAGTTAAAGCTTTCATGTTTAATAACATTCTTCGAACATCACCATGAACCATAATTGAATCTGCAACAGCATCTGGATTTTTTACACCCGTTAATGAACGACCTTGCAATCGATCTTTGGCGTATTCAAGCGCATTTTGATAAGACTTTGCCGCAGCACCTATACCTTGAATACCAACACCAATGCGTTCGAAATTCATCATGGTGAACATGCAATTAAGGCCTTTATTCACTTCACCAATTAAGTAACCTTCAGACTCATCGAAGTTCATTACACATGTTGCCGAAGCGTGAATTCCCATTTTATGTTCAATAGAGCCACAACTTACATTGTTAGCCTCACCAATACTTTCATCATCATTCACCTTAAATTTAGGAACAAGGAAAAGTGAAATACCTTTAGGACCAGCAGGAGCATCAGGTAATTTAGCTAAAACTAAATGAACAATATTTTCAGTAAGGTCATGCTCACCACCTGTGATAAATATTTTAGTGCCGGTAACTTTATAGCTACCATTTTCTTGAGGGATTGCTTTAGTACGAATTAAACCTAAGTCTGTACCCGAGTGTGATTCTGTTAAACACATGGTGCCTGTCCACTCACCCGTATATAAACGAGTTAAGTATCTTTCTTTCAACTCATCGCTACCGTGTTTAGCAAGTGATAAACCAGCACCTGCGGTAAGACCAGGAAATAAGGAAAACGATATATCAGCTGAACACAACATTTCTTCATGAAAAGCAGTCACAACTTTTGGCATACCCATGCCACCATACTCAACATCACCACCTAATGCTGTCCAACCACCAGCAGCATAAGTTGCATAAGCTTCTTTATAGCCAGGAGCTGTTGTTACAACTCCATTATTAAAACTTACACCTGTTTCATCACCCGTACGTGATAATGGTGCAATTTCTTGCTCTGCAATTTTTGCGCATTCTTGTAGTATTGCTTCTGTTGTTTCACGATCTACATGATCAGCTAGTGTGGGTAACTTTTCCCATAAAGCTTCCAATTTGAATACATCAAACAACAAAAAGTTCATATCTTTTAAAGGTACTTGGTAATCAGCCACAATCATCTCCAATAACAAAAATTATTTTATTATTAATCGCTAAACATTGAAACAAGCAATTAAAACACTTGTTTTAATGTTACGATAAATATTATACAAAAGCAAAATATCTATGCTGAGTTGAAACTTGCTTAGCAATACAACTAGTGCTTAAATTAAGAATAGAAACTTTAAAGGTAAACTATCTAGGATGAGTCATATCAGGCATTTATTTATCCCCGTATTATTAGTGCTTTTTTCTCATACCGTTAATGGGCAACAACTCCACTTCAGTAAAGTAGAAAAAGGGGACTCTTACCAGTTTAATTATCAATGGTTAGATCATCAGCAACAACCTCAAACTATGGTGTTTTCCTTAGAAAAAACATCGTTATTTAATAAGTTCAGAAACTTCAAAGTATATAAGCCTGAGTTAGCTGCAAAATATATTAGTAGGAGAGTCGTTAGATACTTCAATAAGAATCCAATCGATGATGTGAGCATTAATTATGACAATCAAACAGGTAATATTGTTGCTAAAGGCACTAACATGGGTTCAATTAAGAAAGCTGAAAGCAAAGTGGCTGAACTTAACAAGGAATATACGGATGCTTATATGAAGAAGCATTGGTATCAGACTTTTACTACTTATGACCAAGTACATGCAATTAAACCTGATCATGCTACTTTTGCTAGCTTGTCGGCTGAAGACATGAAACCACTAAAACCTCTTATTTTAGAGAAAGTGTCGATTAAAAACATTCGTCAAGCAACCGACTACGTTTTAGCCTTTGTTCAAAGCATTCCGTATTCACCATTAGAATCAAGAGTTGATTCATCGGGTGCTGGGTTTAATCCACCATTGAAGTTACTGTGGGAGAATCAAGGAGATTGTGACAGTAAAGTTACTTTGACCGCAGCGATACTGCGCACATTAATGCCAAGAATAAAAATGGTGTTAGTTTTTATCGATAATCATGCATTAATAGGAATAGATGCGCTCGCTAAAGGTGATGAGACTACTATTACTGTGGATGGGACAAGCTACCTTTTAGGTGAACCTACAGGGCCTGCATCACTTGCTTTAGGAAGATTAGATGAAGCTTCTGAACTTGCGATATCTCAAGGACTTTATACCGCGGAAATATTTCATTAATCTTAGCAATTATTTACTACTGAGCCATTAAAGGTAAGAATTGCTAATGGCTATTATTTCAATAACGTTAAAATTTGACTCAATAAAGATTCATATCTAACAGGCTTAGCCATGTGCAGATTCATACCTGCGGCAAGTGAATTGTCTCGGTCTTCTTCTCTTGCATGTGCTGTCATCGCAATAATAGGTAGGTTCTTATATTTTTCTTGCTCTCGAATAAGCCGAGTAGCGGTTAAACCATCCATAACAGGCATTTGTATATCCATTAATACAATATCAATCGTATTTTTTTCTAATAAATCGAGTGCGACTTTACCGTTTTCGGCAATTGTAACTTCAGCTCTCATACTAACTAACAACTCTTTCGCTACGAGTTGATTTACCAAATTATCTTCAACAAGTAATACTTTTATACCCGCTAAGTTTTCTTCTTGTTGTTTATTTTCTGATAGCGCTGTTTTTTTGATTCGAGATAGGGTTTTACTAATTGAAAGTAACATATGTCGATATAACGGCTGTTCTTGTATAATATAAGGCACCGTCAGCTCATCTAGTATAGGTTCTTGTGTATTTGTACTTTGATCTTTATTTTGAAAAACACACAACAGTTCAATCATGTCTTGAGTGTTTGTGACTGAAATATCTTGCAAGCTCGCTTGAGGTGCCAGCAGAACAATACTTTCATCTTTAGGTAAAATCTCAATTTGCTCTAACGTTATAATATCTTGATAACTCCAACCTAATGTTTTTATAGATTCAAGAATATTTTTAGGAAGTGTAATACCGTAGTTGTAGATAGTTAAAGATCTAGATGCAAGATGTTGAGTAGTTTCATCGCTTGCTACAAATGGTAATTCAACGGTAAATTCACAACCTTGATAAATTTCACTTTCAAGCGAGATATCACCACCAAGTAACTCAACTATTTGCTGACAAATAGATAAACCTAACCCTGAACCACCGTAGCGTCTAGTCATAGAATCGTCAGCTTGTTTGAAAGCTTCAAATAGGTGTGACTGCTTTTCTAGCGCGATCCCTATACCAGTATCTTTAACTTTAAAACACAGAACATTTTGATTAATTATATCAAGCGTTATTGTAATGCTACCTGTTTCAGTAAATTTAACTGAATTTTGCAATAAGTTAGTAATTACCTGTATTAAGCGCATCTCGTCTGTTTCAATAAATAAAGGTACAGATGGAGATATATCAACAAAAATGTCTAACTGCTTTTTGTTGATCATACCAATATTAAGCTTGATGGCTTTATCTATAATAGAATCAATACTGGTTCTTTCTTTAACTATAGTCATTTCACCCGACTCAATCTTTGCAAGGTCGAGAAGTTGGTCAACTAAATATAAGAGGGACTTTGAGGCGCCGTAGGCATTATCAATATGCAGGCGTTGATTATTGGTTAACTCTGAACGACCTAATAAAGTGATCATGCCTTGTATGGCATTAATTGGGGTTCTAATTTCGTGACTCATATTAGCTAAGAATTGACTCTTAGCTTTGTTAGCAAACTCAGCTTGATCTTTAGTTTTTTCTAACACAGCTTGTGTTGCATATTGCGTAGTAACATCTCGAATAATATCTATAGTACCGACTTCAATACCCGTATCACTATGGATATTTGAACAATAGATATCGTAAGTACTATTACCAGTTTGAATAATACTTTGTAGACCATTTTTAACCTGAGGAGAGGTACTCAGCTTGGTTAATTCTGTACCGAGTTCGTTAAGAATAATTTCATTCGCTTTGTGCCCTAATACGTCTTCCCGAGTTTTCCCAATGAACTCACCAAAGGCATTATTAAAACCAACAATATTACCTTCTGTATTCGTAAAGATAATATATTCAGGTATCGCATTCATAACAGAAGTTAGTAGAGCGTAATCACGTTCATGCTGAACAATTTTCTCTTGTAACTCTTTTGTTTTTTCATTAACGATAGAATCTAATAATAAATTTTGGTCCGTTAAACGTTGTAATAAACTTCTGTTCTGCCCAAAAATATTTTCGACTACTTGATACCAACGTAACCAATCGCTTGTAGGTTTTATTTTACCAGGATCACCTTGAGCACAATATTCAATATGGCTTATAAAGCGTTTGGTTGGTTTTACAAAAGTAAAATGTGTGAGTAAATACACAACAACTAGAAAGATAAATAATCCAATGAATAAAATACAAAAGCTCATAACGTAGTGTGTTAATAAAGGCTCTTTAAAATCTTCATATGATTGATATGTAATAACCTTCCAACCATTAATAGGTAAAATTTGTTTCTGTACTAGTAAATCATTTATCTCTTGATAAACACCTAAATCATTTATTTCTTCATTAGTTAATGATGACAAACTTGTTGGTGCTTGTTCTTTCCATGACCCTATGGTTTTAACTATCTCATTATTTATGGCGTTATGGATTAATACATTGTTATTACGATCAAGTATTAACAAACCAGTATTTTTATTATTTGTTGTATTAAGTTTTTGTTTTAGGCGTGCAAGGCTAATATCCATAAATATAATGCCTGCTATTTCTGACTGATTAAAGACACCAATCCCAATAGAAGTATTAAGGCCTGTGTCAGCAGTACCAGAATATGGGGTTGACCATATCACTGACTTATCTTCCAGCTTTGTTTCTAGTATTTTTTGTGCGTGCTCGCCTTCTAATAAAGCATCGTTATAATGCCAACTATTTCGATTAATAGACGGGTAAATACTGACAAACCTTTTTTTAGACACATAATAAAGCCAGACAGCTTCTTTATTGGCCTGCTTGGTACTAACAAAAGCTGGCGTTAACATATTCGCCATCGCCAACTCTTCTTTGTGAGCTTTACTGAGAAGCTTAATATCGCCTATACCGGTAATATTATTGCGCACATAATCTTTATGATCTAGAACATCATAGTGACGGTATTGAATAGAATAGTGTTCGCCTTGTTGCGAAAGTAATGGTGTTTTAGTCAGTAATTCTTGCGGGTATTTTAAATAATAATTGGCAAATTTTTGAATGTCTTTTAGTGCGTTAACATTTGAGGATAAAAGATCATTAACTTTATGTACTTGTTGATTTAAAACTTCAATCTCTTGCTTTTTTAATTCTGTGAGATCTGAAAAATATCGAAATGTAGAAATAAAAAACGCAGAAAAAACAATCAGTAAAAAAACAACAACAACCAGTAAATTGTATTGGCTAAAGACTTTGCTTTTTTCTACTTCGGTTAACACGAATTAAATATTCCTAATTATCTAACGACATTGTTCTAAGTTATTATTGAGCAGTTCAACATATTATACCATTACATTAAATTACGAAGTGATTATGTTTCTTAATAATCATGGCATTATTAGATATATGATATACCAAACAGAAGTTCAAAGTGGTGCTTAATAATATAATTATACGTTTAACTCCCCCCTAAACAAGACTTTAACCTCGATAAAACCTACCGTTCAAAAGCTTCTCACCAAATAAGACCAAATCAAGCCACTATGCACCAAAACAACACACCAACACAAAACAAAAGCACAAACAAGGTGCAAACAAGTATTCATCTTGGTGAGAAACAAAATTAAATTATTGATTTAAAAGCTTTAAAAATAATGGTCTACTTTGTGCAAAGGTTGCGTCCAACTAAAATAATAATTTTAACATTACAAATAACATAAAGTTGTAGGAACAAATCTATGCGTAAATTACTTGCTTTAATTTTTCTCTGTTTACCTTCTTTAGCTTTTGCTAGTGAAGGCGAACTTAGTGGTTCAAACACAGCGTGGATATTAACTTCCACCGCCCTTGTTCTTTTTATGACGCTTCCGGGTCTTGCACTATTTTATGGCGGACTCGTTCGTAAAAAAAATGTTTTATCCATTCTTATGCAATGTTTTGCAATTGGTTCTTTATCTTCAATATTATGGCTAGTTGTTGGCTATAGTCTTGCGTTTGGTGAAGGCAATGGCTTTATTGGTGATTTCAGTAAAGTATTCATGGTAGGCATAACGAAAGAAACTCTCTCTGGTGATATTCCTGAAAGTTTATTTATGTTATTTCAAATGACTTTTGCAGTAATAACTCCAGCGCTCATTATAGGTGGGTTCGCTGAACGCATGAAATTTTCCGCAGTACTTATTTTTAGTGGTTTATGGCTATTAGCTGTTTACACACCTGTTACTCATTGGGTATGGGGCGGTGGCTGGCTAAGTGAAATGGGCGTATATGATTTTGCAGGTGGTATTGTTGTACATATTACAGCAGGTACAGCTGCCTTAGTTGCTGCTATGGTTTTAGGTCCACGTAGAGGTTTTGGTACAGCTCCATTATTACCACATAACTTAACCATGACAGTAACAGGTGCTGGTATGTTATGGGTAGGCTGGTTTGGTTTTAACGGTGGTAGTGCACTAGCAGCTAACGGTGATGCTTCAATGGCGATGTTAGTAACTCATATCTCTGCCGCTGCAGGTACATTAACTTGGGCTTTTATTGAATGGAGAAAATTCGGTAAAGCGAGTGTTATTGGTGCTGTTACAGGTATGGTAGCGGGTTTAGGTACTATTACGCCAGCATCAGGCTTTGTTGGACCTGGAGGTGCATTAATTATAGGTATTTCAGCAGGTATTGTTTGTTATTATTCAACAGTATTTATCAAACAAAAGCTTCGTATAGATGACTCTTTAGATGTTTTCCCTGTGCATGGTGTCGGTGGTATTTTAGGTACATTCTTAGCGGGTATTTTGTCAGCAACAAGTTTAGGTGTATTCAGTGGTTTTGGTTTTGCCGATGGTATTAACACAATGGGCGAACAAGTTTATGTTCAAACTGTTGGTATCGTTTCAACACTTATTTACACAGCCGTAGTCACTTATGTATTACTTAAATTAGTTGGTTTGATGACTAACGGTTTACGTGTTGATGAGGAAGGTGAAGAGAGCGGGTTAGACTTAGTTGATCATGACGAGTCTGGTTATAACCTTTAACTCTCACAAACATTAATATTATTACCCAAAAGGCATAGCGTTAACCGTTATGCCTTTTTCTTTTTATTGAATGTTGTGACATTTATTAGCCTAAATAGAGGATACTTAATTAAAAGACAAAAACGGCAGTACTCTGCGTCTTATGGCTTCTTTTTGGCGTTTTTTATATTCACTATGAGAGGCGAGCCCTTCTCTGGTATTTCTATAACTTTTACGATCCATTAGTTGTATCTCGAATGGAAAAAAGAACGACATTTTCTCACCATTATCGTGTTTTATTTTAATACGATGCCTGCAAGTAATTTGAACCGATTTATAATTAATACCACTAAAAGGATTAGATGCATTTTCGGCCTGATTATTTCGAGAAGACAACTCCGATGATGGCAAGTGAGTTGTTTGCATAGCAATACGTATTTCATCAGTCGACATGCCTTTTGCTAAACATTTATCAATCCAAGCTAAATCAATTAAATTATTTCTTGAGCGTGAAGGCTTTAGATTAGCATAGGTAATAATATGTTTTTGTCGCAAATAAGTGAGTACATCTAAAACATCAGCTTTGTGTTCAGTAATAAAACGTATACCTATCCAATCAAATATATCTGCTGCAACATTTTCAACTTTATGAAGTAATTTTAAAGCCACGGAACGACGAGATTTAGCTTCTCTGAAGTTAAGCGCATCAAGTTTAATATCCCCTAAAAAACAACCGTGTTTATTACGTACAATATGCTTATTAAAACGATTAAATATTTGCTCTCTAATAGGTAAATGATACAAGTCATTTAAGTAAGAATGGCTATGGGATAACGTATGAATAATACGTAAAATGGCAGCACTCCACGGCGCTAAACATCTGTCACCATGACCTGAAGCATTCACCAAATATTGTCTGATGTCTTTCTGCTTTAATAGTACATCAGGAATAACTTCATCCTTTGTTAGTAACTCCTCTTGGATAAGTTTAATCGCCTCTTGACGTAAATCCTCTAATTCATCCACATCGGCCGCATCATCAAGGTCAAAGCCATAACTTTCTATAAAATCATGAGCTTCTTGCAAGCTATGAATATGAATACGTTTTTCATCAATAAAAGATAAACCATTCAAAGCAGCTCTAACAGAGGCACTACGCCAAGGATTTATATGCATTAATCCCCTCTCAAATGACAAAAGTTAAATAAAAATTATTTAAAAAGAATAGTTCAAAACTGAGTAATTAGCTAAGTAACCTAAATCCGAGATAAGCGATTATGCCTAACATTGATATTTAACTACCAGCCATCGTTGCCTAAATGGATGTAGGCAACGATGTTAGGCTTAAAAATAGCTTATTGAGTAACTTTGCATATTTCAGTCTGAGGTTAATTAGGTTTCAATATTTAGAAAGCAAAAAGGTAGCTTTCGCTACCTTTTTTATATGAGTTCAGAGCTGCAATTATCTACCGCCGAACATTCCACCCATACCGCCACCGCCAGGAGGCATCATACCTTTCATGCTACGCATCATTTTTTGCATGCCACCTTTGCCTGACATTTTTTTCATCATTTTTTGCATTTGAGTGAATTGTTTAAGTAATTTATTCACATCTTGTATCTGTGTACCAGAACCTAACGCAATACGACGCTTACGAGAGCCTTTAATAATTTCTGGACGTTGGCGTTCACCTGGTGTCATTGAATTAATCATAGCTTCCATACGAATAGTGATTTTGTCATCCATTTGACCTTTTACTTGCTCAGACATATTACCCATTCCCGGTAATTTATCCATCAAGCCCATCATGCCACCCATATTTTGCATTTGCTTAAGTTGATCGCGAAAGTCTTCTAAATCGAATCCTTTACCCGACTTAACTTTTTTAGCAAGTTTTTCAGCTTGTTTTCTATCAACCTTTTGCTCTACTTCTTCAATCAGTGATAAAACATCGCCCATGCCTAATATACGTGAGGCAATACGGTCAGGATGGAAAGGTTCTAAGGCATCAGTTTTTTCACCAACACCCATAAATTTAATTGGTTTACCGGTAATATGACGAATAGATAAAGCAGCACCACCGCGCGCATCACCATCAGTTTTTGTTAAAATAACACCGGTTAATGGTAAAGCATCACCAAAGGCTTTTGCAGTGTTTGCTGCATCTTGCCCGGTCATAGCATCAACCGTAAATAATGTTTCTACTGGGTTAATAGCTGCATGAAGTGCTTGAATTTCTGCCATCATGCTTTCGTCAACATGTAAGCGACCAGCGGTATCTACAATAACTACATCAAAGAAGTTAAGTTTTGCATGGGCTATTGCTGCATTACCTATATCAATAGGCTTTTGAGAAATATCACTCGGGAAGAATTCTACGTTAATTTCAGTAGCTAAAGTTTCAAGTTGTTTAATAGCAGCAGGACGATAAACATCAGCACTTACTACAAGTACTTTTTTCTTTTCACGCTCTGTTAAAAACTTAGCTAATTTGGCAACAGAAGTTGTTTTACCCGCACCTTGTAAACCAGCCATTAGTACAACCGCAGGAGGAACCGCCTTTAGGTCGAGTCCTTCATTTACTTCACCCATGGCTTGTTCAAGTTCAGATTGAACAATTTTTACAAATACTTGGCCGGGCGTTAGGCTTTTAGATACATCTTGCCCTACAGCTCGTTCTTTTACTTTATTAATAAATTCTTTAATAACAGGAAGTGCAACATCGGCTTCAAGTAATGCCATGCGAACTTCACGCAAGGTATCTTTAATGTTGTCGTCTGTTAAACGACCGCGACCACTGATATTTTTTAGTGATTTAGTTAATCTATCGGAAAGATTTTCAAACATGGAGAGCTCTATATATTACGAATATCACAAATTACTTTGTATTATACCCAAACCACTTCAAGATGCTAGCTTAGGCAATCCTTTACAGAACACAAATCGAGCATTTTTTATGGTCAAGTTACTTACATAAACTCAGTTGAATATTGATATGAAAGGCCACAACACCTTAAAACAAAAAATGAATCATTAAAACTGTAAAATTCTATGTTTTTATTTCAATTATCTTAAATAAAAAAATGCTCATTCAAAACACTTTAGTTCAATTAAAACGAATGAATCCTTCATAAGGAAAAACAAAACAAAAACACAATAAAGCATTGATTTAAATTAACTTTACAAGAAAAAACTCAGATAGAAAATCAAATAATATTTCTTGTAAAATATTTTCATTTAAAACAATCAGACAAAAAGAATAAATCTGTATAGTTAAAATGGATTTAATTTCCCCCCTATTTAATGATTAATTATGGCGTAGCAAAATCAATCTGATAGAATCGAAGCTTCAGGATCTAAAGATCCTATCATCATGTGTATGATCTTATTTAAATTAAAGTTCTATATTAAGTGTGGAGCACTTTGTGAGTTTACCGGACATTCTATCAATAGTGGCATCTATAAGTTATTTATTAGCTGCTTTTATCACGATAACCACCCTCTTTACAGATAAAGGGCCCAATATAATTTTAGTATTGTGCTTAGGCTGTATTGCTATAGTTGCACATTCAGTCAGTACTACTCAGCTGCTTTTTAATAGTGATACCATTAACTTTAGCTTGCCTAACGTTATTTCCTTGGTCAGCCTGATTATTTCGCTTACCGTATCAGCCATAGCAATTAAATTTAAAGTGAACTTGCTATTACCTGTCGTTTATAGCTTTGCCGCTTTTTGGCAGTTTATTTTATTTTTGATCCCCAACAACACTAAAAACCAAATAATTACAGATCAACTGAGTATGGTTAGCCATATCAGTTTTTCATTAATTGCATACTGTATACTTGTTATTGCAACTTTATATGCCTTTCAAGTGTCTTATATAAACTACAAACTTAAACATAAAAACTTACAGGCTGTAAATCACTTACCACCTTTGATGCAAGTTGAAGGTCAGCTGTTTACTTTATTAGCCATGGGAACTTTTTGCTTAAGTTTAAGTTTACTTATAGGCTTTGTTTTCTTAGAAAACTTTCTGTCTGTACAAAATGGGCATAAAATTGTTTTATCTGTAATGGCACTTGCTGTCTATATAACGATTTTATGGGGACATTTCAAACTAGGTTGGCGTGGTCATAAAGTGCTTATTTTAACTAATATAGCGACATTTTTATTAACATTAGCTTATTTTGGTAGCAGATTTGTTAAAGAGTTTATATTACAATAAGCGTATATAACTGCGAGGCGATAAAACAGATACTTTAACAAAAAGTATTAAAGTAAAACCTCGTATTTTTTAATTTTTATAGGATCCACTTTTTGGACAATATCTCAACAGAGGCACTATTTATAACATTAGGTGTCTTAGTTCTTCTCTCTGCATATTTTTCAAGTTCTGAAACAGGCATGATGTCTATTAACAGATATCGATTACGCCATTTAGAAAAGCAAAAACATAAAGGTGCAAAGCGCGTTAGTAAACTATTATCGCGCCCAGATAGATTAATAGGCCTAATCTTAATAGGTAATAACCTTGTTAATATTGCAGCATCTTCTGTTGCAACTATCATAGGTATAAGGCTTTTTCCTGATGATGAAGTTACAGGATTAGCCGTTGCCACATTTTCACTAACACTTATTATTTTAATTTTTGCAGAAGTAACCCCTAAAACTCTTGCTGCTTTATATCCAGAAAAAATAGCATTTCCTAGTTCTATTATTTTAAATATATTACTCAGATTATTATTTCCATTTGTTGTGATGTTAAATCTAATCACTAATGGTCTTTTAAAGTTAATTGGCGTTAGCCATGAAGAACGAGAGCAACACTCGCTAAGTTCTGAAGAATTAAAAACCGTTGTAAATGAAGCCGGAGCAATGCTACCAAAGCGTGACCAAAACATGCTTGTAAGTATTCTAGATTTAGAAAAAGTAACGGTTGAAGACATAATGATCCCGCGAAGTGAATTACAAGGGATCGATATAAATGACGACTGGAAAGTTATCCAAAAACGTTTAACGCAGGCTAATCACACTCGAGTACTCTTGTATCGTGACTCTATTGATGATGTGGTTGGTTACATTCACATGCGTGACGCTCTTAAATTATTATCTAAAAATCAATTTACTAAAGCCACACTTGTAAGAGCCGTAAGGGAGTTATATTTTATCCCAGAAGGAACAACGCTTAATGTACAACTATTAAAGTTTCAGCATGCTAAAGAGCGCTTAGGACTTGTTGTAGATGAATATGGTGATATACAGGGGTTAGTTACTCTTGAAGATATACTTGAAGAAATTGTAGGTGACTTTACAACAACCATGACACCTGCAGCTAGTGAAGAAGTAACTTTACAGCCTGATGGTAGTTATCTTGTAGATGGCAGCGCAAATATAAGAGATATCAATAAAGAAATGTCTTGGAGCTTCGACACAGATGGCCCTAAAACATTAAATGGTTTGATTATTGAACATTTAGAAGATATCCCTCAAGCGAACCTGAGTGTACGTGTTTCAGGTTACCCAATTGAGATTATTGATGTAAGTGAAAACATGATAAAAACTGTCCGTATTTTACCTCAGTTTTACAATATTAAGTCTGAAGAAGAAGAATAGCTCTCTACAGTTATTCTTCAATTAAACACTCAGCTCAAATATAAAAATCCATGAATCATCCAAAGCCTTACTCTTTGTTATGTAATCATTCTGCATAACAAAGATCCTTCTTTGTGTAGTAACTTTAAACTAACTAATCTGAGCTCGGTTTAATGATTCCTCTCTAGCAGTTATTTTTTCTTGCTTCATCGTTAAATTTACTTGTAATAGGCTAGTAATTGACGAGAAATCCCCTTTTAGGCAAGAAGATCTTAAATCCACTCCAAGTTAACTGAAAGCTTCCTTTATTAGCTCAATAGATCCTTAATCTATACTCTAATTTAATGGTATTTATACGGACTTAAATCGGCTCTTTATAAATGTAAACTTTTGTTCTAATTCATCACTTAACATTAGATTTAATCAGCCTTACTTTGATTATATTTGTTTGATTTTTTCTGTAATTTATAAAAATAAATCATTCAAAATAGAATACTTAAGTAATTTATTTTTAAAGAAAAGCTTGTTTATTGTGGATAATACAAGTAATAGAACTTTTTAATAACAGACTTATCCACAGGTTAATTTTACTAAGTGAATTCTCCACAATTTCTGTGGATAACAAATGCTAGCCCAATAGAATCCTGCCTTCAAAATTTGCAAACAATTTTTTCAATTTTATGAAGTTTTTTTTACACTATTTTTTGTTATTTATTTGACACACTTTTATCAATATTTATTGAATAATATTCGGCCAGTAAGTAATTTATGTGCAGAATAAACAAAGCCAATATTTCAACAATATTGGCTTTATATTTAAGGATCTTTTTTACGATCAAACCTCTAGCATTAGTTGATCGTTATCTCACTTTAATTTGGCTGAATTAAGAAAATAATCGTGACCACCAACCTTTACCTAAAGATTCTTCACATTTTTTTAACTGAGCACTGTAACGCCTAGCTCGACTATCAACTTTTTTAGCTACAGCCATTAACCATTTCTTTTTATGATAACTTTTCCGCTTAAAACCACCCCAACCTTCGTGATAATTTAGGTATTGATTGTATGCATCCCATTTAGAGGTTTTGTTTATTTTTTGAGATTTATAAATAAACCACCCCATAAAATCAATCGCATCATCGAAATCATCTCGATCTGCACCGCTGTTATCCGTTTCTCTCATATAATCTTCCCAGGTCATCGTTTTAGCCTGAGAATAACCATAAGCAGAACTTACACGACCAATAGGAATAAAGCCCAAAAAATAGTCCATAGGTGGTGTAGCATCATGTTTAAAAGAGCTTTCTTGATACATCATGCTCATAGGAACATGAATAGGCACACCCCACTTTTCTTTTGCGTCTTTAGCAGCAAAATACCAATCAGTGTTTTGTTCGAAAATACTACAAATATTTTCAGGGTTCTTCGGAGGAAGTGTTGAACAAGAAACTAATAAAAGCGACGACAAAGCGATAAAGACTTTTTTAATAGACAAATGAGTAACCTTTAATAATGATGTTTAGCCTGTCAGATAAACATAAACAATATAATCTCTATATAATTATTATATTATACCCAACAATATATATTTCTTATGATTTTTTAATAGAATCATCAGCTAAAGCGAAACTATAAAATCATGAGTAAAGAATTTAGTATAGATGAAAGCAACATTTTAAACGAGATAATGCAATACCGTCGTGATGTTCGGGGTAATCGTTTTATTAATAAGCCTATAGCTAATGATCTTATTGATAAAATTTTAGTGTCTGCTCTTTCAGCCCCTTCTGTCGGATACTCACAACCTTGGCAGTTTGTTCTCATTGACGATAAACAAGTAAAAAATAAAGTGCTTGAGTCTTTCAATGAAGAAAATCAACGAGCTAAAACACTTTTTTCAGACGAAAAACAAAAATCTTACCAAGCGTTAAAACTTGAAGGCATTATTGAAGCACCTCTTAACATTGCTGTTTTCTATAAACCATCGAAAGAGCCTACCTTAGGTCAAACAAGTATGGCGGAGATGGGAAGGTTCAGTGTGGTTTGTGCTATTCAGAATATGTGGTTAATGGCACGCTCACTCAATATTGGTATGGGTTGGGTAAGTATTGTCGATCCTGAAAAGGTAAAAGTAGCAGTTAATGCGCCTGAAGATAATGAGCTTATTGCTTATTTATGTGTTGGTTATGTTGATAAGTTTTTAGATGAACCCGAATTGAAAACTAAAAATTGGCAGCAACAGAAAAATAAAGAAGAGTTAATATTTAGAAATAGTTTTGAGCAGAATAGTTAGATGATAATTAAAAAACAGAGGTATTAAGCTAGTTTTAATGTAGAGGAAGTTTATACCGTAACTTTCTCGTGTTTGACCTTTTATGCTTTAATTTGCAGATTTGCGCATTTATAAAGAATAAATGCGCAAACTTATTTTCAATGCTATCGATTAAAGTAGTTCGTTAAAAAGTCGTCAAAACTTAACGTATCGCTATCTTCAATGTTCTTTTGATCAGTGTGTGATTGCTTAACACTTTCAACAAAAGTTTCTTCATTGAAGATTTGATAGTCTTGCGCTAATAAATCATCTTTGTACTTCTGAGCCATAGATAAAGCAACTTGCGTTAAACTCTTATTTTGATTAACTAATAAATCTAAAACTTTAGCCGAAGGCGTTAGTTCAGGATCATTAATCTTCGCTAACTCTGCAGCCAAAACTTCTTGATATTTTTCAGTGTTATTCGCTCTATCTAATATCTTAGCAATAGGTAACATTTCTTCAAAAATACTATTACCCCATTGTTTAACAGATTTAGACTCACCTTTGTCATCTAAACGTAATTCAGGATCACGACCTCTAATAACAATTTCATCCATGTTTTTCTCATAGATATTTTGTTCAGCACTGTCAAGAATGCCGTGTTCAGTTAGCGCACAATAGGTTAAGAAAATATCTAAAAAGTATACTTGCTCTAAACTGACGCCCGTATCTACAAATGGGTTAACATCTAAAGCTCTAACTTCAATATATTCTACACCACGACTTTTAAGCGCTTCTGTAGGTTTTTCTCCAGGCTTAGCGACTCTTTTAGGTCGAATAGGTGCGTAAAGTTCATTTTCTATTTGTAAAACATTAGTATTCAGCTGTTGGTATTTACCATCAACTTTAACACCTATTTTTTCAAACTCTTCTGAAGCTAAATTAATTGCATGCTTCACACCTTCAACATAAGTATCTATATGGTTATAGCAAATATGTAATGAAGACTGCTCATGATTGGTATAACCCAAATCACTCATTCTTAAAGACGTTGCATGCTCTAAATACAAATAACCTTTAGGTGATTTTTTAAAAGGTAATTGATGCGGCTTGTTTTGTAAAAACGAACTACAAATACTTGGTGAACTTCCGTATAAATAAGGGATTAACCAACAAAAACGTTTGTAGTTTCTTAATACTGAAAAGTAACGCGCAGAGATAAATTCATCACGTGGTTGTTCATCTTTAAGTGTACTTTGTAACACATCCCAGAAATTTTCAGGAAAAGAGAAGTTAAAATGAATCCCAGAGATAACCTGCATCATGCTACCGTAACGATTTTTCAAACCTTGGCGGTAAACTGTTTTCATTTTGCCTATATTCGACGAACCATATTGAGCTAGTGGAATTTTATCAGCATCATTAACAAAACACGGCATACTCATTGGCCATAAAAGCTCATCGTCAATTTGGCTTAAAGTGAATTTTTGAATGTCTTGCAATTGCGCAATAGTGTCTTCAGGATTTCGGTTTACTGGTGTAATAAACTCTAACAAAGTTTCAGAATAATCAGTGGTAATGTAAGGATTAGTTAGAGCTGAGCCTATATTATAAGCATGGGGAGTTTCAGACAGTTTACCTTCGGCTAATACACGTAAAGCTTCGCGCTCTATGCCTCTACCAAAACCTGTTAAAGAGGAAATGTTTTCTTCTTTATTGAAAACAGAAAGATACTCACTCAAAGATAATTTCAAAATAATTCCTATGCGTTTTACGCAGAAGTTAATCAATCTATTTATGGCTAAATAATGCTATTTCAATCCTATAAGACAATTAAATAGTTAAATAAATTTCAGCTATAACTTAATTAAATGTAATGTACTATGTTATCACTACACTAATAACCTGTTATTTAGGTGCATATATTAACAAGCTATTTTAAAATAGTTAGCTTTAATCATGAATAATTACAATTTACATTTTACATTTGTACGTTATTCACTCAAATCAATAAGGCTAAAGTGATCAATAGCTTAGTTTTATTGGTATAATTTGCAATTTACTGCCTATGCGGTAAAGTCACGTCAAAATCCCCAAGGTATATATAGAATGCAAGACAGCGCACTTAGCTTACTTCCTCCATTAATCGCTATTATGATTGCAGTATGGAAACGAAATGCATTAACCGCTTTATTGTGTGGCTTATTTTTCACCTATTTCTTAGTGAATAACTTCAATCCTATTACTAGTGCAACCGATAGTGCATTAGGCATATTGAATGTATTTAGCTCAACAGGTAATAGTTATATTGTAGCCTTTAGTTTATTAATTGGTGCTTTAGTTACTTTAATGAATCAATCGGGCGCGGTTAACGGATTTATTGAAAGCCTTTCAAAACTGAACTTAGTAAAAACGCAGCGACAAGCGGCTATGTTACCGACGATTATCGGTACTAGTATTTTCACAGATACCAACCTAAGTATGTTTACTGGTGGTATGGCTAGCCAACAACTTTTTGATAAACATAAACTTAGTCGTGCTCGACTTGCCTATATACTCGATTCAACATGTGCTCCTGTAAGTATTCTATTTCTAGTTAATGGTTGGGGAGCTTATGTTTTAGGTTTATTAGATGGTTATGATTTCACTGATCCTGTAGGTATTTTAATTGGTACAATCGGCTATAACTTTTATGCCATTGTTGCGTTAGTACTTGCCTACTACACTGCATTTACAGGTAAAGCATATGGTCCATTAAAGTTAGCTAAACCTGTAGATCCTGCACAAATTAATGAAGATCTCGTTACCCAAAAAGCACCGGCAATTGTGATGTGGTTGCCATTACTACTATTATTAACAACCACATTAGGTTTGTTATGGTTTAGTGGTGATGGCGATATACGCCAAGGTTCAGGCTCATTCTCAGTATTTTGGGCAATTATCACAGCTTTAGCCTGTTTAATCGTATTCATAATCAGCTATAAACTTTTATCTATTAAAGAAATTTTCACAGGAATACTTGCCGGCACTAAAAAAATGTTACCTGCTGTTGGTGTATTAGTTTTGTCTTTTGCTTTTGGTAGCGCGATAAAATTATTAGGTACTGGTCTTTATGTTAGCCAACTAATTAATCACGAATTCCCATTATTTTTAATGGCTCCTATCTTATTTATTGCTGCTGGTGTTATGGCTTTTGCGACTGGAACTTCATGGGGAACTTTTGCTATTTTGATCCCTATTGCAGTACCTATTGCCCAACATAGTGGTTTACCTATTGAGTTCATGGTTGCTGCCGTTTTAGGTGGCGGTGTATTTGGAGATCACGCTTCACCTATATCTGATACAACCATTGTAGCTTCCATAGCGAGTGGCTGTGACCATATTGAGCATGTTAAAACTCAATTACCTTACACACTATTTGGTGGTGCGGTGACTATTGTAGCTTATATATTGATTGGTCTTAGCTACTAATAAAACTGGCGATTATAACGATGAAAACAACATTTGAAATTATTGATGATCAGCCTGACTTTATCATTGTTAATAAGCCTGAAAACACCAACTTTCATGATGAAGGTGACATGGGGGCAGGCTTTTTTAATACAGTAAAAGACCAATTAGCTCAGTCAAATTCAAAAGCTAAAACTAACGAGTTATACCCTGTTCATCGCTTAGACAAAATGACTTCAGGCTTACTCATATTTGCTAAAAATAGTGAAACAGCTACAGCTTTTCAACAACTCTTTGAACAACACAGTATTCAAAAATATTATTTAGCCATAAGTGATAAAAAACCTAAAAAGAAGCAAGGCTTAATTAAAGGCGATATGGCTAAAAGTCGTCGTAGTGCATGGAAGTTACTTCGAACTCAAGCAAACCCAGCTATAAGCCAGTTCATGTCGTACAGTATCGAAAATGGCAAAAGGCTTTATCTAGTAAAACCACATTCAGGGAAAACCCATCAAATTCGTGTTGCCTTAAGCAGTATAGGATCTCCTATTATCGGTGATGCTTTGTATGGAGGAACAATGAATGAAAACTTGCTTCATGACGATGCAAGCATAAAGTCTATAGACCGAGGTTATTTACATGCTTATGCCTTACAATTTACTCTAAACGGTGTAGCTTACCAGTATATTCAAGCACCTGATTCTGGCACGCTTTTTCTCTCAAAGCCTTTGATTCAGCAACTAACGTCGATTGGTGTACCTTGGGATTTATCTTGGCCAAAAGTTTAGTTTATCTAACATTAAACCTTTTAACCTTTAAATAAACCAACCGCAAAGCCTTAGCTCAAACTACCAATATTTGATTGAAAGTATTCCAAAAACATTCTTGTTTTAAACGCAATGCTCCTACTTTGATACAATACAGTGAGCTGTAAAGCGACTGGCTCATTTGATAGTTTTATCCTTTTAACATTCAACAAATGTCCACCAGACTGACATAAATAATCAGGCAGCTTGGCAATTCCTAAGTGCTGTGAAGTTGCTTCTAACCGCATTTGTGGGCTTGATAAAATCACTTTTTCGTTTACAGAAATAAGTTGAATCTTATTATGTTCACGAAATAGCCACTGCTCATTATTGTTTGACGTAATACACTTCTCATTTTGAATATCTTCAGGTGTATGTAAATGATCAGTAGAATAATCAACGCCAGCATAAATGGATTGAGGAAAACTTAATAATTGCTTACCTACCCAGCTTGATGAAGGTAAATCTGTTTCATGCAAGATAAAAATCAAATCATAATAATAGTTTTCTTCAGGTAATTTTGAACTGTAATGGCTACAGTGCACCACAATATCAGGGTATATTTTTGCAAAATCGGTAATAATTTGGCTGATCACTTGGCTAAAAAACTCACTAGGTAGCAAAATATTTAACCGACCTTTAGGTGAAGTATTTAGTTCATGAATATCATTTTCAATGCCACTTAAGGCTTCTAAATGGGGTTTACAAGAACGATACAAAAGTAATCCACTTGCGGTAAGCTCTTGTTTTCTTGTTGTTCTTATAAGTAATTGATAGCCTAACTCACTTTCCAAATTAGCTAACCGACGACTTAATTTAGATTTAGGTACGTCCATCAATTTAGCAGCTTTGGTTAACGAGCCAGCATCAATAATAGTAGAAAAGAAAGTTAGATCGTCTAAGTTAAGCATTACCGTTGTCTCATATATAGAACAATAAATCCTATTAAACCACCTATTCAGTCAAATGAAAACCAAATAGAATAGCCCCGAGTTGATTTAGACCAATTTGAATTAGAAATTGTTCTACTTAGCATTACATACATTTAAAAATTAAAGAGAAATAAATATGAGCAACGTAGCAGTAATTAAAGCTGAAGATTTTGAACAAGAAGTAACGGCACACAAAGGTGCGGTATTAGTAGACTTTTTTGCTGAGTGGTGTGGACCTTGTAAAATGATCGCTCCATTACTTGATCAAGTAGCTTCTGAAAACGATACGCTAAAAATTGTAAAAATTGACGCTGACCACGCACAAGAGTTAATGACTAAGTTTGGTATCCGTGGCATTCCTACATTATTACTTTTTAAAGATGGTGAATTAACGGCAACTAAAGTTGGCGCATTATCTTTAACACAATTAAAAGAATTTGTTGCTTAATTAGCACTTATTCAACCTACTTAGTGTAGGTAAAGATCAGAAAAGCCCGTAATGATATTACATTACGGGCTTTTTTATAAGCTGATATTCTACAAACTTATTACTTAAAGTGAATGTAAAAACACCATAGCGATAGCTGTTGGACATACAACCTTTGTATAAACAGGCCATATTTTCCAGAAGAAACTGTCTTCAACTGATTCGTTACCTGATTTAATTTCTTCAAGTAAAGAATTACGTTGCCATATCCAACCGACAAACACACAACATAACATAGCAACAATTGGCTGACCGTATTTGGTAGACAATGTAATAACTAAACCAAATAGACTTTCGAAGTTAGACATAATAATAACGCTGAATAAGAAAATGCCTATCCCTATAAAGATAGAGGCTTTTTTACGTTCCATATTATGTCGCTCTACCGCATAAGAAACAGGACCTTCAAGCATTGAAATTGATGATGTTAGCGCTGCAATCGTCATTAAAGCGAAAAAACCAATAGCAACAAATAAGCCAACGCCACCCATGCTTTCAAATAAGCTAGGTAAAACAGTGAATACTAAAGTATCTTCGGATAACAAACTGCCGTCAGCAGCGAATATTTCAACGCCTTGCGCTTGAGCAACATACATAGCAGGAATAATTAATAACCCCGCTAAAAATGCGATTGAAACGTCAATAAGCGTAACTTGTGCACCTAAGCTGACCATATTCTCTGATTTAGAGATATAAGAGCCGTAGATGATCATTACACTCGTACCTAAAGACAAAGAGAAAAAGGCTTGCCCCAATGCACTTAATACTAAATCTGGTTCGAAGATTCGAGAAAAATCAGGATTAAGGTAAGCTTCTAAACCTTCACTAGCACCATCTAGAGTTAATACATAACCAATCAAAATCAGTAATAGCGTTAGCATTAATGGCATTAAGCGCTTAGACCATTTTTCAATCCCTTCTTCAACACCTCGAGAAATAATAAAAATAGTTAAACTAACAAACAAAGCAGTGAAGATTAAATTGCGTTCGAAAGAAAAAGCGACAAGCCAGTCAGCAACATCAGTACTTCCCACCAACTTAGCAACGGGTTCTGCGGTATGAGCAATCATCCAGCCAGCAACAATACCGTAAAAACTTAAAATAAGGCCAGCACAAATAACACCACCAAAGCCAACCACAAAAGCAAAGCGCTTTTGAAAAATGTTTTTCGACATTTTTTGTAATGCCGTAACTGCGTTCGCTTGCCCATATCGACCAATAAGTATTTCAGCCATAAAAGCAGGATAAGCTAAACAAAAAGCGAGTACTAAATACATAAGTACAAAAGCTGCGCCACCATTACTTGCTGTTTGGGTTGGAAACCCCCAAATATTCCCTAAACCAACTGCAGATCCTGCAGCCGCCATAATAAAACCCAGTCGCGAACTAAATCCGCCTCTACTTCCTGCCATGAATGTTGATCTTTTTTTATTAGGATTATGAAGAAGTAATTTACTTAATGTATTCACAAAACAACAGCAATAATTTAATAAACCCGTGTTTTGATTGAATATCAGTCAATTTTCAGTGTAAACATTTACATACGAGTAGGTTGACAGATAAACACATCGAAATAACTAAGATTAAATTCAAGACATAAAAAAACCTTTTCATCTCTTTTTTAAATAAAAATGAAAAGGTTTATATCAATTAACTCAAAGAGTGTTTATTTCAAAACGATGTAAACTAATCTCTAAAGTTATTAAATTGGAATGTTTGATCTAAGTCAGCTTCACGGATAAGTTGCATTACAGCTTGCAAATCATCACGTTTCTTACCTGTTACACGCACTTGCTCGCCTTGAATAGCGGCTTGTACTTTTAATTTGCTGTCTTTAATTAACTTAACAACCTTTTTAGCCATAGGTTGTTCAATACCTTCTTGGAAAGAAAGAGTTTGGTTAACAGTTTTACCCGAGAATTCAGCTTTAGAAACTGATAATGCTTTTGCATCAATATTACGTTTCGAAAGTTGAGATCTAAACATAGTAACTAACTGCTGTAATTGCATTTCTGCTTCAGCTTTAATAATAACTGTTGGCTTTTTCCATTCAATACTTGCGTCAATACCTCTAAAATCAAATCGAGTTTCCAATTCTTTTTTAGTGTTATTCGTGGCGTTAAGTACTTCTTCCATATTAATTTCAGAAACAATATCCATTGATGGCATAGTTTTTCTCTTTTTTAACAAATTACGATATGTAAATAATAACAGCCTCATACCTGATAACCAATAGGATCTGTTCAACTTTCGAGATTACTTTCACGGTAATATGTTCAGCATTTCAACAAGGTAAACAACAGCCAGTCTATCCAAAGCGAATTATGTTAAACACCTACTCCCCTTTGAATTCAGTTTAAGTTTCTTCCTCAAAGATCAACATAGACCATATTAGGATGATAAAATTGAGACGATAAAGGCTGCTAATTTTGATGAAACATATTAATTACCTTATGGATTGGGGCTAACCGATTGAATGGTTTCTTCGTGCTAAAACATCATGTTAATATAATGACTCTAGCTCATTATTAATGATACCTTTTATGATACTTCGCCATTACTTATTTAGTTTACTTGTTATAGTAATTTCTGTGATGGCGTTAGTCTGGCTTTACAGTACAAATGAATTAACACTTCAATTACCTAAATTAGATTCCATTGGCCACTTTCTTGGCTTTTTCTTTTTAACTTGGCTACTAAGCGCTCTGTTGAAGCAACCTTTGTTTAACTTAGCTATGTGTTTAACTTTTTATGCAGCTCTTACTGAAGTTGGTCAACATTATCTAGGCTTTAGAAATGGCGAATTTAGAGATTTTGTTGCTGATATTTTAGGTATTGCCCTATTTGTAACAGTTAAATATGTGTGGATAAAGTTTAGTGAAAGTAAGCAGTAACAAGATGAATAAACAGAAAGCTAATATACTTATTGTAGGCTCAGGTGCAATAGGTCTATTGTGGTATAGCCATTTTGCATTAAACAGTAAACACTCGATTAACTGTTATCTTTATCAATCGACTAAACGTAAAACCTTACCAAATGAGATCAAATTCACAGATATTAATGACGCTACACATGTAATCCCTAGCAACATTACTACACAGCCGAAAAGTCCAATTGATATTGTTCTTGTTTGTGTAAAAAGTTATCAACTCAATCAAGCCATTGCTGACATTCAAAGTATTATCACCCCTAATACACTTGTTATAACAACCCATAATGGTTTAGGTGCGCTAAATACACAATCAAACCAATATTTAAAAAATAATACAGTACTTGATATGCTCACTACCCATGGTTGTTTGAAAATAGCTAATGATGAAATAAAACATACTGGTGTTGGAATATCTCATTTGGGTGTGAAGTTTGACCCGACTGAAAAGTATATAGAGTCAAATAAGCAAAAAGCCATAATTGATTTATTAGATACCGCATTACCTGCAGTTGCTTGGTGCAATGATATTTTATCAAAACAATGGTTAAAGCTAGCAATTAACTGCGTGATAAATCCATTAACTGCTGTGTTTGATATTAAAAATGGCGAAGTGGCTAACCCAGAGTTTACTTCTATTATTGAGCAAGTGATTGATGAAATAGTCGCGATTGGTAATACAAAAGATATTAGTTTAAATAAAGTACAATTGCTTGAAACCGTATTATTAGTAGCAAAAAATACAGCTCAAAATAGTTCATCAATGCGATGTGATGTACAGCTAAATAGAGAAACAGAGATAGAATATATTAATGGCTATATTCATAAACTAGGGCAAGAACTGAATATTCCTACCCCGAAAAATACTGAGCTATATCAAAAGGTTTTAGCACTAAGTCTTTAATGCCTGAGCCTCTATAGTTTGTTATAGCTCGTTATTATAATGTTTACTTAGATAAATTTATGGACGATAAACTTTAACGTTAGTATAACCATTATCTAATAGGTACAAGGCTTGTAACTTACTCATCACACCTTGATCACAATAAAGGAAATATTCTTTATCTTTAGGCAACTCATCAAACTTTGTCGCCAGTTTATAGAAAGGAATATGAATCACTTCAACCTTGTCTAATGACAGTGGATTGTTATCTTCTTCGTCAGGACTTCTGATATCAAGAACAATGGCAGTATCATCAAGTTGATCTACCATTTCTACCGCTTTAATTTCGGCTTCAGCTTCTGTCGCAATATCACGAATATCATATAAACGAGTATTTTTAACTACGTTGTCTAAAATATCAAAGTCAAAATTACCTTCTTCTTCTTCAATTTTAGATAATACCGCTTTCACTGTTGGTTTATTTGAAATCACACCACAGTATTCAGGGATAGTTTTAGAGAAGTCTTCAGTACCAATTTGGCGAGCGATATCAATAATATCTTGTTTATCGTAAGCCGTTAAAGGTCTTAAAATTAGAGTTTCTGTAACACGATCAATTACGTTTAAGTTAGTCAATGTTTGGCTAGATACTTGACCTAACGCTTCACCTGTAACCAATGCTTGTATTTTAGCGCGTGCTGCAATTTTTTCTGCTGCGCGCATCATCATACGTTTTAGAATAACGCCCATTTGACCATTTTCTACTTTCTCTAAAATTTCAGCTACAACAGGCTCAAAATCAATAACGAAAAACTTAACTTTATGTGAAGCACCAAACTTGTTCCATAAATAATAACTTACTTGTTTAACACCAATCTCGTGTGCTGAACCACCTAAGTTAAAGAAACAATAATGAGTGCGAGCACCTTTTTTGATCATTTGGTAACTTGCAACAGCAGAGTCAAAACCACCAGACATTAACGATAATACATCTTCTTGAGTTGCTATTGGGAAGCCGCCTAAACCTTTATGACGTTCTGTAACAATAAAGAGTTTTTCATTTTTTATTTCTAAATGAATGGTGATATCAGGTTTACTTAATTTAACTTTTGCCGATTCAACCGCTTGGTTTAAGCCACCGCCAACATATTGCTCAACTTGAATAGATTTAAAGTCGTGCGTACCTGTACGTTTTACACGAACACAAAAGGTTTTGTTTTCAATACTTTTAGCGTGTAAAGCAACTGTTTTCTCGTAGATGCTATGTACATCGGTAAAGTCAGTTTGTACAACTTCTAAAAACATTGGAATACCAGGAACACATTTCAAAGTAGAAATCACTTTCTCACGATTCTCTGGGGTATCGTTTGGTGAATTCACTTCAATATTATCCCAAGTCATACGAACATGAACTTGTGGGTCTACACGACGTAGTACAGTTTTGAGGTTAGATTCTAATATTTTAGTAAAACGTTTGCGAACAGGCCTACTTTTAATGGTGATTTCAGACTGTAACTTTACAATAAACTTCATGGACTCTACTACCTAAAAATGTACTTGTACCAACTCCAGTAACTTAACTATCTATATAAATCAATTACAAGCTAGCTAGATAAACGCCCTGTATTTGGCAATTTATCCGTTAAATAAAATAAGTTAAATTTTTAATGGAATGGGTATCAAAAAATAATGGCGCGAATTATACACGATATCGAAGGCAATTGAATTAATGAATTGTCACTTAAAAAAGAATTGTAAAGCGCACATAACCACTATAAGTAAATAGTTAACATGCGCATAAATATAATCAATTGAAATATTGATAAAATTAATCAGTTTCGTTCAATGCGGCAAGTACATAAACTAAAGGAGCATTCCAATTTATTGTAACTTCATTTGTTGAAAAGCTACACCAATCATCCAAATAAGATTTCACTGCCTCTAAAAATACATAATTACATTTATCTTGTCGCCCAGCATGAGGGCCACCAACTAACATACCAGGAACGGGTTCTATATTATTATCGCTCTCACTCACTCGATGATGAGGATTCATTGGTGTTTTATCCCCAAAGCCTGTTACAAATGAATAATCAGTTGGATTACGTCCCAAAATATAGTCAAGAATATTTATTGCCCCATCACGATATTTACTTTCGTCAGTTAATTGGTTTGCTTGCATCAAAATTAAGGCTTTATTTAATGCAGCAGCATTACTTCCCCAAACAAAATCTGAGGTCACAAGCGAAACCCGGTAGCTGTTATCTTTATATTGTTCAACCAAATTATCAGCTAACGATAACTGATCAGTCTTCAGTGATTGGAATTCAATAGGATCAATAATGTCTTCACCTTTCATTAGCAAAGTGCTTAGTGCTAAATACGATACACTTGCCCATGAAGGAACTGATTGTCCATTTCTATACTTTTGAAATTGCTTAAGGTATTCAACGTCCTTAGTAGTTATAAATAACTCTGCGGCTGCCCAAGCGAACTCATCGTTAAGTACTATGTCACCATACTCACCACTACTCACATCTTCAGGTTGTTGATAATATTCATTTGGATTTTCAACAGCCCAATTCCAAGCCGCCTTAGCTGACGTTAACCAAGCTTCGCGCTTATTAGGTAATGAGCTTTCAAAAGGCTCATATACACGGCTTGCCATTGCGAGTACAGCAGCTAAATTCAAAGATGCTGCTGTAGTTTTACCTATAACGTAACGATCTCTTTGGTCCTCATCGGGCATCTCTAATCCAGGCCAGTTTAAGGTTGTCAGTTTGTGATACACACCTCCATCCAAATCCTGCATAGTTTCTAACCATTCAAGATTCCATAACGTTTCATTAAGGATGTCAGGAATTGCATCATTTGATTCAGGAATAGTAATGTTACGATCTTGGTAAAAGGTTGGAAAATGCTCATACGCGGCTAATAAGGTATAGGTAGAGATCCCTGAATTAACTACATATTTCCCGTAGTCGCCAGCATCATACCAACCTTTAGGTGAAGAGATCACCGTTAAAGGCGGACGTTGCTCAGTTGCTGCAGAAGCATGAACTTTGACTTGTTGATCTAAATGCCCTGCAGCCCTTATCCATTGTTCTCCATATGGTTCGATAATTTCTTGGCTAGCACGATTAAAATAATAAAACTTAAGTGCCGCATCATGCAATGAAGAATAAACATGGTTATTAATTTCAAATGTACTTGAGTCATTAACACCTGAAACTCTAATAAAATAAGTTCCTTGTGTATTAAATCCTGAAAAGTCAGCTTGTTTTGTTTTTGCTTCTCCAGCTAATTCCCAAGAAGAGGCCCCTGAAAGATTACCTTCAAAGACGACGCTATCTGTTTCGCTAGAAACGAGTTCAAATGTAGTACTCTCAACATTAGGTATAATAGCGACCTTATCTGCATTAGGTAAAAAGCCAAGTTGATTAAGCTTAATGTTTACATTACTCAACTCTTGTTGCTCTTCAGGAGTAACCGTTGATACTGGATCCTGAGTTGTTATTGGTTCTGATTTATCATTACTTGAACTTCCACAAGCACTCAATAAAAGTACACCTGATAAAATAGTTATACAATTCGTTAAATTCATTGTTATCTCTTCTTTATAATTATTATTTAGATTTGTTAATGTGTCTGTCTAGTTTGTACACTTAATATCAGCTGTGCCTGCTTGATTGGGTACATATTCAACGTTAGCAACTCGTACTTTCGCTACATCTTTGCTTGCTAGAATAAAGGGGGCACTTGAGCGCTCAAACTCAACACCAGCATTAGCGAAACAAAGTAAATCTATAGAGACTTTATTCCAAGAGTGTAATTTGAACTTATTCACCAAAGGTGAAATATCAAACGCTCCACAAGCTCCAATACTGCACCCCATTTTCACTAATAATGGTCCTTGAGGATAATCTTCAACACGAATATCAAAAGCCAAACGACTGTTATTAAATAGATAGTTAGATAGGTCTTCTCTAAACCAATTCGATGTTATGTATACAGCAACATCATTTGTACCATCCCAAGTAAACTCTTTAGCATCACCTTGAATATCTTTATCAGCTTCAATCATGCTAAAGCCATCTACTTTTCCTATTGGTGTATGGATGTCTTTTTGTAAATTCTTAGTACGTAGCTGGTAATTCCAATTTTCATTCGTTCGACCTTTCATTACCATATATGGAATGTCTTTCAGCACTTCCATTTTAAAGTCACTTTCAGTACTTAGCTCCCCAACCATCACTTTATCTTTATAAGTTAAACCATAGCCATAAGGGAAAAGAGGATCATAATTTGTGTCACCTCTATTTAGTACAACTTGAGATGATAATTTAGGCCATGAAAACGATAATTTCCCTTTAAAATCATGTTTTATATTACCTTTGTTATTTTTGAAAATAACATCAGCGATACCAATACCTTCGCTGCCAGGTAACCAAGCCGCGATAAACGCGGTAGAAGCATTAATTTCACGATTCACCCACAGTGGCCTTCCAGACAGAAATACACTAACAACTTTAATACCTTGTGCTTGTAATGATTCGATCAGTTTTGCATCTCGATGTGACTGTTGCTGATAAATGATCGATTTAATATCGCCGATCCATTCTGCATAAGGATTCTCACCAAAAACAACAATGGCAACATCGGGTTTCACTTTAAAACTACCATTAGGACTTAATGTAGATTTACCACCGCCAGCTTCTACAGCCAACTTGATCCCATCATAAATTGAAGTACCACCTGGAAAGTCTGATTTTTGGTTACCTTCACCTGTCCAGTTAATTGTCCAACCACCAGTTTGCTTACTCATGTTTTCAGCGCCATCACCAGCAACTAAAACATTCAAGTTAGTATTTAGTGGTAAAATATTATGATTATTTTTAAGTAAAACCAGAGATTCTCTAACTGCTTGTCGTGCTATATCCTTGTGAGCAGGAGCACCTAACAATTCATTTTTGTTGGCGTACTTTCTTTTAGAAGGTAATCCTTTTTCAAATAAACCTGAACGGATTTTCACGCGCAAAATTCTACGTACAGCTTCATCAATACGTGATAATGAGACTTCACCTGTTTTAACCTGTTTAATTGTGTTTTCTATGAAGTTTTTCCATTCTTCAACCACCATAAACATATCTAATCCAGCATCAATAGCTTGTGGGCAGCTGTCGTTGGTACAACCTGGAATTTTACTATGAGAATTCCAGTCACCAACAATAAACCCATCAAAACCTAACTTACCTTTTAGTACATCGGTTAAAAGATATTTACTGCCATGTAAACGTTCTCCATGCCACATATTGTGTGAAGCCATAATGCTTTGTACTCCAGCTTTAAGCGCAGGAAAATATGCGGCTGCATGATGATCAATTAAGTCTCGTTCTGCATCAAGGTTATCGCCTTGATCAATCCCATTCAGCGTTCCACCATCTCCAACCCAATGCTTTGCAGTTGAGTAAATATGATCTTCATTTAGAAATTCATTAGTTGATGCTTTACCCTGTAAACCTTCAATCATTTCTTTAGCATACAAAGCAACAATTTCAGGATCTTCTGAATAACTTTCATAAGTTCTTCCCCATCTATCATCACGTGCTACAGCTAGAGTTGGAGCGAATGTCCAATCTATCCCGGCGAGTAGGACTTCTTTTGCGGTAGCTTCACCTATTTGATGAATTAATTTGGGGTTATTAGCTGCACCTAAACCAATATTATGTGGATATAACGTAGCACCAATAAACTTATTATTCCCATGAACTGCATCAATACCATAAGTCATTGGAATAGGCAGTCCCCCCTCTGATGTGTCCATTGAAGCAAGATATAATTCATCCATAAATGTAACCCAATCATTTACAGTTGCATTACGGTTACCATTTAAAAAAGACCCTCCACCATTTAATACAGAACCTAAATGATATTTTTTAACATCTTCAGGTGTTACCCAAGTTATTTCAGCTTGAACCATTTGCCCTACTTTTTGCTCGAGGGACATTTGATTTAATAAGTTAGTGATTTTTCTTTCTATTGCAGGGTCTTTAGCCAAAGGAGACTTTATTTCTGGCCATAAAGATAAGTCAGCCGCAAATGCTGATGCGCATATATAAAAATTGACAATAATTGTTAATATTGAAAAGTGCCTAGTTAATTTCATCATTTAACCTAAAATATAAAAATAGATAAGGCATTCTTCTCTATCAAAAGAAAAAAATCGTTCAAATATAAGTTAGAAACGTACAAATACACGTAAACGAGTATATTTGAACGTAAAATACTAAAACTTATTAAGGCATTTCATTATGATATGACGTAACAAAATCACCTCATTGATAAACCTAAAATAAAAATACAATTAATAAGGTAAAGTAATTTAATGAAATCGGTTCTATTTAATACCCATGATCTAGTACTAATATTTACTATTTATATTTGTCTACTCTTCGCTCTTTTCCTCGTGACTTTAAAAAAAGGTAAAAAGCTCAGTCGTTATTTACTCGCCGGCTTTTTAATAACTCAAGCAGCTATACCTCTTGATAACTTAATTAATTTTGGCGAAGCCTTTAAAGCTTTTGCGTTGAATATATCACCAAATCTTTTCTATTCGTTTGGTTTGGCCTATTGGATAGAAGCCCCTTTATTATTACTTTATATTCGCTCTTTAGTTTACAAAAACTATAAGCTAACGATAAAAGAAGCTCTGTATTTTATTCCTTTTATTTTATTTGCGATTTATTTTACTAACGATTGGCTAATGTTAGACAATGAAATAAAAATGTCTGCATTACAAAACAATAATATTGAACAAGCACAAATACTTGACCGAGTTATTCATCTGATACGTGAATGCTTGCGTTTTATATTTGGTATTTTTTGTTTAATTGAATTACACAAATATCATAAACAAATCAAAAATCAGGTTGCTGATATTGAAGATGTAGATCTGACTTGGTTAAAGATATTAGTACTTGGCTTTTTAGTAATACGTATAAATGCGATATTTGTAGCTTTGGCGATAATTTTCTCATATGAAATGGGAATTATCGTTGACCATGAAACTCTTGGATTAACCTCTAACTACGTGGTTATGTTTTTGATCACAGGTCTCATTTTCTTTAGTGCTGGCTATTCAACAATATTTAAAGGGATTGATAAAAAGCTCGTTAATGATGAGTCAGATGAAGTAGTTAATACCTTTAACCCCGAAGAAATATCGCAAATAGAAGAGTACATGCGAGTGAAGAAACCTTATTTAAACCATTTACTCACATTAGAAAACTTAGCTAACCAGTTGGTGATTTCACCTCGACATTTATCCTCAATAATTAATCGGCATTTTGAGAAAAACTTTTTTGAATATATCAATTATTTTCGTATTGAAGAAAGTAAAGCGTTATTGGTAACAGACAAGTACCGTAAAACAACCATGTTAGATATTATGGATATGGCAGGCTTTAACAGTAAAGCGACATTTAACACTTTCTTTAAAAAATTAGTGGGTGTAACACCCACTCAGTACAGAAAAGATTTTTGGGAAAAATACAATAACGATAAATAACCCTAAAAACACTGCTATAACATGCAGTGTTTTTTTATGTATTCATGATGTCCAGGCATTATATCGGCCGAATTCTGAATAACAGATTCAATATTACGTAAGCGTCGCTCAATCTCAGATACAGGTAAACGATCAACTAAAGGATGATAGCTTTTAGGTTGGATCCCTTGCCCTTGCATAACTGCAAGCCAAGAGGTTTCGTTAAATAGTTCATCATCTTGTCTAAATATACGTCCAGTCTCTTGATACATTTCTATCTTTTGTTGAAGTGTTGATGGGATTGACATATTTCGACAATAATCCCAAAAAGGTGAATCATCCCTCTCGGTAACTTTGTAGTGCAATACAATAAAGTCACGGATCCGTTGATATTCTTTCTCGGTTTGTTGATTAAACATATCAATGTCACATTGATGAAACTGCTTGGTTGGAAAGAGTGTCATTAATTTTGCTATAGCTGATTGAATAAGGTGCAACCCTGTAGACTCAAGAGGTTCAACAAAACCTGCAGAAAGCCCAATAGCAATACAGTTTTTATTCCAGCTTTTCTTACGCATTCCCGTAGTCCAACGTAAAATATTTATATCCGCAATAGGCTCTGACTCTAAACCTTTTAATAACACTTCTTTAGCTTCAGCGTCGCTGATAAAGTCACTCGCATAAACATAGCCATTACCCACTCTATGCTGTAAAGGTATGCGCCAACGCCAGCCAACATCTTGTGCTATAGATTGTGTATAAGGCTTAAGATCTTGCGTTGGATCACAAGGAACAGCCACAGCTCTATTACAAGGTAAAAAATGGCTCCAATCATCAAACCCCGTTTTTAGTGCTTGTTCAATTAATAAACCTTTAAAACCAGAACAGTCTATGAAAAGGTCGCCACTTATACATTGTTTATCTTCTAAGAAAACCTCTTTAATAAAACCATTTTCAGCTTTCAACCCTACATCCACAACTTTTCCTACAATACGTTTCACACCTTTTTTTATTGAATAATTTGATAAAAATTTTGCGTATAAGGTCGCGTCAAAATGATAGGCATAATTAATTCTAGCCAAGGGGGAATTTTGCTGTGGTTGTGGATGCATAAATTTGTTCTGATAAGCAGCAACTGCGGCCAAAGAGTACTTAGAAAGATCTTGCCCACCTCCTTCTTGTTGCATCTTCAGCCAGTAATGGTGAAAAGGTAATGCTTCTATGTTTGTTCCATAAGCGCCAAAAGGATGCATATATGAATGATCTTTTTTACGCCAATCAACAAACTCTATTCCTAGCTTAAATGTCGCTTGAGTAAACTCTAAAAATTCTTTTTCATCTACTTCTAAAATACGATTAAATAATTGTATTTGTGGAATAGTTGCTTCACCAACTGAGACAGTCCCTATTTGATCTGACTCTATAAGGGTTATATCGCAATTTTGTGTCCCAAGCACTTTTGATAAAGCTGCGGCAGCCATCCAACCTGCAGAACCTCCGCCTACAATAACAACAGATTTAACTGTATTAGGGATATTTGAATAAGTCATACTTGATTATTCCTTAAAAAAACTGCCAACCAAATAAATGGTGGCAGTTAATAGTTATATTTAATAAGCAAGACTAGTCATTAATAATGGTATATTTTTGAATAAGTAAACCACAAAGACTAGAAAGTACCTTTAACAACAAAACTATATCTTCGGTCATTAACAAACCAGGAACGTGAAGCTTGATTCCCTTCGTTATCTATTTGCATAGATGTGCGACTAACTTCATTAGTTAAGTTATTACCTTGTAAGCCCACCTGAATATTATCGTTGATGTTATAAAATATTGATCCATCAAGCTGCCCGCCAGCTTCACTAAAAATAGGCAGCTGTGTAATAACGTCTTTTGAGGTTAATAGGTACTCTGATCGCCAGTTATAGGCTAAACGTGCAGAAAGACCATTCTTTTCATACATGGCAATGAAATTAAAGTTGTCTTTAGATAAGCCCTCCAAAGGTAGGTTATCAAATGCAACTCCCTCACCTTCTTCTGAATTAGGTTTATCCGGCGATAGCGATGAGTTAGGCGATCCTTCTTCATCAATATAGGTATAGTTAAATTGAACTCCTAAACCACTTAAAGCACCTGGTAAAAAGTCAAAAAATTGTTGGTACGCAATTTCAACACCTTGAACAGAACCTTCTTCACCATTAGTAGCACCATCGACTTGAACGGTTTGGGTTGAACCATTATTAGTAATTTCACGATCAACAGTTCCATTTATAAAGTAATTACTTAGGTCTTTATAAAAGAAAGATGTTGTTAATGAACCAACACCTTCTGCAAAGTACCACTCTATAGCTAAATCATAATTATAAGATTCCATCGGTTTCAAGAATGGATTACCCGATTTAGCAATGTAACGACCTATATTAGATGCTATAACTTGAGGTGGAGTTACACTTTCATCAACAGTTTCTACGCGATCTTCCGTTTGGATCTCAATATAATTACGTAAATTCCCTAAGTCAGGTAATGCAATACCTTCTGAAAAACCAAAGCGCACTAATACATCGTCTGAAACATTTAATTTAATATTTAAGCTCGGCAATACATTGGTATATTTACTCGTGGCGTTTTGTTCAAAAGAAGCATTATTTCCAAAAGCCGCTTGATCAGCAGGTAAAAAGTTATCTCTGTCACTTAAATCACCTGGTGTAGCAGTATTATCGGGAAAAGTAATAAAACCAGCGGTCTCATTCTCTATGCTAACGTAGCGTAGCCCTATGTTACCGCTATAATCCATGTCACCAAATTGACCTTCGAAATTAGCTTTTACATAAATAGCGTTGTTTGTTTCTTTTGTATCATTTATTTCATTTGGTAAAAAAGCACCTATCGTTCCTTCCCTGCTGGCTAACGACCTCCATTCTGCAGTATCTAATTGTGACAAGATTGCTTCAGCATTTGCATAGTCAACAGCAAGTGAGGTTTTAGGAAATAAAAATGCACTTTCTCCCGCAGTATTAAGTACACCACCTCGAGCAAAGTCATCAAAAGATATTTTCTCATATTGATTATTTAAGCTAGCACCTAGTTCATCACCTTCGGCATCAAACCAAGCATTACCACCAGCCCAAGCTTCTGAAAGAACTTTCCAGTTATAGGTAGATTGGCGAGTTATTTGCTCTCTTTCTGCGTGTCTAACACCCACTTTGACAGAACTAATAAAACCATTATCAAAGGTATATTTGCCATCTGTGGTAAAAGCTATTTCATCACCTTCATTGTCTGACGCATGGTCCATAGCGCTTCGCCAAAAATAGCTATGAGGATCAACAAAGTGATCTGCATCACCACTATTAAGTGGATCAACACTGTAACCGGGGTCAAGTAAAGTTACCTCAGCAATATCAGCACCATTTTGGTTGATTCCTACGACAGCACGTGTTGCCCCCATAATTGAAAAATCAACTATTTCAGAAGTAGATTCAACATACTGTAGATCGAAGTTAAATGCCCAAGAGTCATTAGGACGGTACCGAATGTTAAAGGCATAATCATCAACCAAGGCCTCCTGTGTTCGATGACGGGTTATCATTGCATGTTGTGCACCAAACTCACCACTAGGTAGGCGTTCTGCATCATCATTACCACGCCAGCCTGCAGTAGAAGTAATTAAACCTGACTCAAATAAACCTTGTTCAGAAACTTCAAATTCAGTGCCAGATACTGGGATTAAAGATTTAACAACATCATCGTCGGCCATTTCAATTGCATTTTCAGTCCAAGCTAAAGAAGAGTCTGAACGAATATATTGTGCCGTAGCAAGCAAAGTACCACTTTCATTTTCCCATTGTAATGCGCTAGCAAAACCTTCTCTTTTACGATCATCCTGTTTACGCGTTAAACGTACAGTACGAGGACCTTGAATTTGTTGACCATCAACTAAGTTATCTTGTTCTTCATAGCGGCCAATCTGTGTCCCGTCTGATTGTGTTTTTAACTCTGAATTTGAATAGTTAAGTAAAACACCAAAACGTCCTCCTCTTTCTAACGTAAACACATCACTGTATAAGCCAGAAAATGAAGGTGTAGTTTCTTTTCTAAAATCACCATAAGTACCATCAAGAGTGAAAGCTAAAACACGTTTATCTGAATCAAATGGCTTTCGTGTGATTAAGTTAACAGTGCCCGCGATACCACCTTCTATCATGTCGGCTGATTGATTTTTGTAGACCTCAACCCCCCCCATTAATTCAGGTGGTACATCTTGAAAACTTAACCCTCTACCTGAATCTGCCGTGAAAGTATCTCTCCCGTTAAATTCACTACGAGTATGAGTTAAACCACGTACCACAACACCACTGCCTTCAGTACTAAAATGATCAGGATCATTTGCGCCAGCAAAACGTTCAATTGAAACACCCGGTAAACGAACAATTGCCTCTAAAACACTTCGATCAGGTAATGCGCCAATATCTTTTGCTGAAATAGCATCTAAAACGGTATCACCTTCACGCTTCATGTTTTGTGCGTTGATTAAATCTCCGCGAACACCCGTGACTTCAATAACTTCTACTTCATCAGTATTTTGAAGTTCTTCCGCCCAAAGAGATGAACTCATAGGAATAGCCAGCATGGCCGATGCAATAATAGATAATTTAAATTTTCCATTATTTTTACCAGTACGGTTATATAGATATTTTTTATTCATTTTACTCCCCTGTATTACTTTAATTAACACCAAGCAATATCTTTTAGTTAGTTATTGTTTTCTTGTTTTCTTGTTTTTATGTAATTGTCAGGGATATTTTTAATTTGTTTACTAAGAAGTGTCGTCTTATTACCTGTGAATACTCATATTTGAACGTTCAATCTTCACTTTAACTCGTAATCCCCTTTCATTTTGTTGCTTATATTTTTAATCATCAGTTAGCGATATTTGTCGTATTTACTTCCCTAGTTAAGGTTTAAATAAACGCCCTTACATAAAGTTGAACGTTCAAATCTGCTTTATTACATACTCTTTGTCGATGCCTATTTATATCAATTGCTACGCTAACTGAAACTTAAAATAATAATATCCATATAGTGGTTACTAAATATGATTATATCTAAAGAAAATATCTTGTCGGTTTCGGTATCAAGTGTATTGTTAATGAGCTGTACTCCATTAAATATTGAAACTCAAAAACCTCAGGCTCAGTTTTTATTTCAAAATGAACATCTTTCTATAGAGCAAAGAGTTGATGATCTAGTTGCTCAAATGACTCTAGAGGAGAAAGTTGCACAACTTTTTGATAAAGCAAAAGCCATTAAACGCTTAAACGTGCCTGAGTATAATTGGTGGAATGAATCATTACATGGTGTTGCAAGAGCAGGAACCGCGACAGTGTTCCCTCAAGCTATTGGTTTGGCTGCAACCTTCGATGAAGATTTACTACTAAGAGTTGGTACTGCAATATCAGATGAAGGCAGAGCAAAACATCATGCTTTTTTAGCTGAAAATAATAGGTCTATGTATACAGGACTTACCTATTGGTCACCGAACATTAATATTTTTAGAGATCCAAGATGGGGAAGAGGACAAGAAACTTATGGAGAAGATCCTTATTTAACAACTCGTATAGCAGTAAATTTTGTTAACGGTTTACAAGGTAACAATGACAAATATTTAAAGTCAGTAGCAACGTTAAAACATTACGCGGTTCATAGTGGTCCTGAAATATCTCGTCATAGTGATGATTACACCGCATCAGCTAAAGATTTAGCAGAAACTTATCTGCCAGCATTCAAGAATGTAATTAAAGAAACCAACGTTGCATCCGTTATGTGTGCCTACAACAGCATTAATGGTACTCCTGCCTGTGGTAATAATGAGTTAATACAAAATAAATTAAGAGGTGAATTTAGCTTTAATGGCTACATTGTTTCAGATTGCGGAGCCATTGCAGATTTTTATGATAGAAATTCCCATAATATTGTCGCAACCGAATCAGAAGCGGCAGGTATGGCATTAAAAACAGGAACAGATTTAAATTGTGGTGATCATCACGGTAATACCTATAGTTATTTAACTGAAGCGGTTAAGAAAGGTTTAATAAATGAAGATGATATTAATATTGCAGTAAAACGTTTATTTAAGGCACGCTTTAAGCTTGGAATGTTTGATAAACCAGAACATGTACCTTTCTCGAATATCCCTCTAAGTATTGTGGGTTCAAAAAAGCATTTAGCTCTCACTCAGGAAGCTGCTGAAAAATCTCTAGTACTTTTAAAAAACAACAAGCTTTTACCGCTTAAAGGTAATGAAAAAATAGCATTAATAGGTCCTAATGCTGACAACCAGACAGTATTGCTTGGCAACTATCATGGAACACCTGTAGCTCCAATAACACCAAAACAAGCTTTAGAAGAACGTTTAGGTAAATCGAATGTAACTTATACTGCAGGAACAAGTTTAACAGGAGAAATATATACACATTATCAAACGATCCCATCACAACATTTTTTTCATATTGATCACTCAGGTAAACAACAACCAGGCCTAATTGCTGAATACTACCCTGACAGTCATTTTGAGAGGCAACCAGTTAAAAGGCAAATTGACGACAATTTAGACTTCAATTGGACACGATCTCCAATTAATGATTCTTTAGAGCAAGAGTTTGGAGTTAAGTGGCACGGACAATTAAAACCTACAAAAACAGCAAAATATCACTTCAAAGCTAAAAACCTTGTTTTTACTTTAAACGGTAAAGTAATAAATGATGAAATAGAGCTTGATAAGAATCACACTTATGATTTTACCGCACAAGCAACATTCAAACACTTTTGGCATTCAAATGTTATTGAAACAAGTGCTAGTTTATCTTGGTTAAGGGACCCTCAAAATTTATCTGAAAATGCTATAAATGCAGCTAAAGCATCTGATGTTGTTGTATTTATAGGGGGGATTAGTTCTAACTTGGAAGGTGAAGAAATGCCTCTCGAATTAGATGGATTTTCTCATGGTGATAGAACACATATTAATTTACCCAAAAATCAATTGAAGCTACTTAAACAGTTAAAAGAAATAGGTAAACCTATTGTTCTGGTAAATATGAGTGGTGGAGCTATGGCATTGAACTGGGAAAATGAAAATCTTGATGCCATTGTACAAGCTTTTTACCCTGGAGAAGCGACAGGAACAGCATTAACTCGTTTATTATACGGAGATTTTAGCCCTTCAGGTAAGTTACCTATCACATTTTATAAATCGGTAGATGACTTACCCGACTTTACTAATTATACAATGAAAAATAGAACCTATAAGTATTATAAAGGCGATGTCTTATATCCGTTTGGTTATGGGTTAAGTTACGCAGAAGTCCAATACAAAAATACAAATTATAAACTAAACCGAATATCAGGGAACTTAGAGTTAAATACAACAATTAGTAATTTGAGTGACTTTGAAAGTACTGAAGTGGTTCAAGTATATTTAAATATGCCTGATGCTCCTATAGAAACACCTCAGCAACAATTAGTGAGCTTTAGCCGTATCAAACTTATGCCGAATTCAACAAAAACAGTCGAACAAATCATACCTAAAGAAAAACTAACTTATATAAATAAACAAGGAAAAACACTGAAATACCAAGGTAAGCTAATTGTAACGGTTGCTGCTGGACAAGGAATAAAAACATCAGAAAATAAATATATTAAAACAGAAGTTACATTACCTTAATAAATTTGAGAATAAAAAAAATGAATAATAGCTCAATTGAATCATCAAAAAATATACTATCGGCCTCGACAGTAAAACCAAAAGAAGAAAACCTCCTACAAATATTCTTTATTGCGTGTGTAGCCACAATAGGTGGATTTTTGTTTGGCTTTGATAGCGGCGTAATTAATGGAACAGTAGATGGATTAAAACTCGCCTTTAGTTCAGACAGCATGGGAACAGGTTTTAATGTAGCAAGTATGCTATTAGGTTGTGCTTTGGGGGCTTTTATTGCTGGACGTAGTGCTGATAAATACGGAAGAAAAAGTATATTAATGGTAACTGCTCTGTTTTTTGTTATGAGTGCTTGGGGTTCAGGTATAGCAAGCTCATCATTGGAGTTTGTTATCTACCGTTTAATTGGAGGCCTAGCAGTAGGAGCAGCCTCGGTATTAGCACCTGCATATATAAGTGAAATAGCGCCACCACGCCTAAGAGGTATGCTAACGTCAATTCAACAGGTCGCTATTATTTTAGGTTTGTTTAGTTCATTTTTAAGTAATTATTTTCTAGTCAAAATTTCAGGAGGATCAACATCTGAATTATGGTTAGGTTTTCATACATGGCGTTGGATGTTTTGGATTGAATTAATACCTGCGATATTATTTCTAGTTACATTATTTTTTATTCCTGAAAGCCCAAGATATTTAGCAATAAAAAATAAAAAAGATAAAGGTATTAATGTATTAACACGCTTATTTGGTGCTAAAGCAGCTATAACTATGTGGAGTGATATTCGAGCTTCAATAGGTAATGATCATACACCTAAGATATCTGACATATTTAAAACAAATACTCATAAATTAAAACCTATTATTTGGGTAGGTATTGGCCTTGCTGTTTTACAGCAATTAGCTGGTATTAACGTTGTTTTTTATTACGGCGCGATTTTATGGCAAGCGGTTGGATTTTCAGAGTCTGACGCGCTTTTGATTAACATAATAAGTGGTGGTGTTAGTATTCTTGCATGCTTTATTACTTTATCCCTAATAGATAAAGTAGGCAGAAAACCATTTTTGTTAATTGGTTCTGTAGGCATGAGCTTTTCACTTCTGGGGTTAGTTACAGCGTTCGCTAATGGAACACTTGATAGCCAAGGTCAATTACAGCTGGGTGATTGGGGATTTACTGCCTTACTGCAAGCGAATTTATATGTATTCTTTTTTAACCTTTCATGGGGGCCCGTTATGTGGGTTATGTTAGGAGAAATGTTTCCAAATAAAATAAGAGGTTCAGGCCTAGCTGTAGCCGGTTTAGCTCAATGGTTAGCAAACTTTATTATTACAATGACGTTTCCTTTATTGCTCGCAAGTGCTGGATTAGCAATAACCTATTCTTTTTATACTTTCTTTGCGCTTATTTCTATTCTATTTGTTTTGTGGTTTGTAATAGAAACTAAAGGTAAAAAATTAGAACAAATGTAAGAACCATCCCTCCCAAAGCAAAAAATGCGACCACTGTGATACATAGGTCGCATTTTTTATGAATTGATAAAGGTTATCTGCTCATCAACAAGCTATGAAACCTACTGAATAATAGATACAGGTTCTGTTTCTTGAGCTTTACCTTGGTTAATAGCAATTTCTACACGACGATTTTTACGTCGATTTAAAGCATTTGTATTGGGTACTAAAGGTTTAGCATCTGCATGACCGGCAACAATAATTCGGCTTTGATCAAATTCAGGCACTTTTATTATCTCATGAGCAATAGCTACCGCACGTTTACTTGATAAGTCCCAATTAGAAGTAAATAACTCCGAACTAATACCTTGATTGTCGGTATGACCTGAAATCATTATTTCACCGGGAATAGTCATGAGTAACTCACCAATCTCTCGAATAATCGGTCTAAACTGAGGCTGTAAAAACGCTGAACCTGATGGAAACGAACCATTTTCTCTTATACGAATAATAATTTGTTGTCCTAGAGACTCTAATTCTATGGCACCATCTTGAATTTGCTTATCAAGCTGATCTGCAATTTTCTTGATTAGGTCATTTGTTTTTTCTTGAGAGGCTTGTTGTGCATCTTCCGCTGCTTGAACAATTTCTTGAGCTGCTTGTTCATTTGCTGTGCTCTGGGACTGACCACCCCGTTGCGCTCCGCGTTGCTCTTGACGTCCACCCGCAGAAGTTTCATCACCCGCCTGAAACTCTAGCATTTGCTGAGTCATTTCTACGGTTTGTTGTTGAATAACTTCAATAGGTGTTGGTTCTGGTTTACCCGGTCTAAATTCTTGAGCAATGATACTAGTACCTTTAGGAATATCTTTAACTTCAATTTTGTTTTGTACACCAAAAGCAAACTTCATAGAGCCTGCAATTTGTTTAAACTTTAAAACATCCATTTCTGAAAAAGATAAAAGTAAAACGAAAAAGCACATAAGCAACGACATTAAGTCGGCGAATGTTCCCATCCAGGCGGGGAGCCCGGGAGGTGGACATTTACATTCTTCTTCCATTTTAGCCTCCCTTACTCTTCATTCGTATCGACGGCACGCTTACCTTCAGCAATATAGTTCTTTAATAGCCCTTCAATAACACGAGGGTTTTGACCATCTTGAATACCTAAAACAGCATCAAGGATCAATTGCCTGTTCATTTTCTCTTCTTCAAGTCTTAGTTTTAATTTATTAGCGATTGGAATGGCAATTACGTTTGCTAAGAAGGCTCCATATAAGGTTGTTAAAAGTGCTACCGCCATTGCAGGACCGATGGCTTTTGGGTCATCCATATTTGAAAGCATGGCAACTAAACCGATAAGTGTACCGATCATGCCCATTGCTGGCGCTACATCTGCTAACGCCATCATCATGCCTATACCTCTTTCATGACGTTCACTCGTAAGTGAAATATCTTTTTGTAAAGTAGCACGCACAACATCTGCATCATGACCATCAACCAGCATATCTACGCCTTTTTGCATAAAAGCGTTAGTAATTTCTGCTTCTTCTAAAGCTAAAAATCCGCCCTTACGTGCTGCATCTGCCATTTCTACAGATTTTTCAATAAGTTCTTCAGGAGTTTCAAGTTTGAATAGGAAGGCTTTACCACAAATTTTTCCGATTCCGAAAAATTGCCCCATATTATAATTTGATAATACAACAAAGAGGGAGCCACAAAAAACAATCAATATAGATTGAGTATCAACAAACATGCTGATATCACCACCTAATATCATCGCCATAACAATAAAACCAATGGCGCCAACCATCCCAACCAGCGTAGCTAAATCCACAAAATGCTCCTGTTTACATGTTTATCGTTGTGCTTTATAAATAATAATACAATAACGATCGGGGTTACGCGAATACTTATATTTATGTTATCGCCACTAATCTCAATAACTTAACTTCTTTTCAGTAAAAGATAACAATCAATTAATAAATCGACGCTAATTGACCAAAATGTTAAGCTAAGGTACCTTTGCGCCTATCTATTAAATGTAGCAGTAAAAAAATAATGGCTAGAAAAAAAATTGAAAATTTAAGCTTTGAAGAATCACTTAATGAATTAGAAGAAATTGTTCAAAATTTAGAACAAGGTGAGCTAAGTCTGGAAGATTCGATGAATTTATTTGAGCGTGGTTTAAATCTTAGCCAAGCTAGCCAAACAAAGCTACAGGATGCCGAACAAAAAATCCAAATATTGCTCGATAAAAATAATCCGGAGCAAGCCCTTTCAACATTTGAATTAACACAGGACGATAGCTAAGTGGGTCAGTTACCTCAATTAGATGAATACCAACAACGTGTTAATCAATTTCTTACCAATAAATTAGATCAGTTAGCGTGTAACGACGAGCGTTTATTAGAAGCCATGCGTTATGGCTTACTTATTGGCGGCAAACGCATGCGCCCTTATCTAGCTTATATTACAGGAACAAGTGTAGGGGCAAAGTTAGAAGATATTGACGGCATAGCTGCTGCATTGGAATGTATTCATGCTTATTCATTATTACATGATGATTTACCAGCGATGGATGATGACGATTTAAGACGTGGTAAACCAACCTGTCATAAAGCTTTTGATGAAGCGACAGCAATATTAGCGGGCGACAGTTTACAAACTTTAGCTTTTGATATTTTATCCAACCATCATTTTTCAGAGCATTTACAAAGTAAGCGTATTGGCTTTGTGCAACAACTTGTTAATGCCTCTGGTTATCAAGGAATGTGCGGTGGACAGGCACTTGATTTAGCAGCTACAGATCATTCAATACCTTTAGATGCTTTACAACATTTGCATTCATTAAAAACAGGAGCGTTAATTGAAGCTTCAGTATTAATGGCTGCTGACTGTAGTAGTACAGTTTCTGTAGAAGAAAAAGCACAATTAAAAACTTTCGCACAACTTGTAGGTTTAGCTTACCAAGTAAGAGATGATATTATTGATATAACATCAAGCGAAGAAGAGTTAGGAAAACCAGCAGGTTCAGACCTAGCCGCAAATAAAAGTACATATCCAGCTTTGCTTGGTTTAGAAGGTGCTCAGCAAAAAGCTGACGACTTATACCAACAAGCACTTCAAGCTTTGTCTACTTTGCCTTACAATACCCAATGTTTAGCTGATTTTGCGACTTTCATTGTAAAGCGCACTAGCTAGTTCACTGTATAAATTTTAATAAGAATAACCGATAACACATGACAATTGATCTAACTGACTACCCACTTTTATCAAACATTAATACACCTGAAGATTTAAGGTTATTAGGTAAAAGCAAACTCACTCAAGCGAGTGAAGAATTACGTCGATACTTACTCAATTCAGTTAGTAAAAGTAGTGGCCATTTCGCTTCAGGTTTAGGTACAATAGAGCTTACGGTAGCTTTACATTTTGTGTACAACACACCTTTTGATCAATTGATCTGGGATGTGGGTCATCAAGCTTATCCTCATAAAATTCTAACCGGTCGACGCGACCAACTACATACCATTAGACAAAAAGATGGCTTGCATCCTTTTCCATGGCGCGAAGAAAGCGAATACGATGTATTAAGTGTGGGTCATTCAAGTACTTCTATATCTGCTGCATTGGGTATGGCTGTTGCAGCTGAAAAAGAAGCTAAAAATAGAAAAGTTGTTGCTGTAATTGGTGATGGTGCTATGACCGCAGGTATGGCATTTGAAGCATTAAATCATGGCGGCGATATTAACAAAGATATGCTTGTTGTACTTAATGACAATGAGATGTCTATATCTGAAAACGTAGGCGCTCTTAATAATCACTTAGCTAAAATGCTTTCGGGAAATCTATATACAGGGCTTCGTGAAGGAAGTAAGCGCATACTTAAGAACATCCCTCCGATAAAAGAGTTAGCTAGTCGTGCTGAAGAGCATATAAAAGGCATGGTTGTCCCTAGCACCTTTTTCGAAGAACTTGGTTTCAATTATATTGGCCCGATAGATGGTCATGATGTTAATGGATTAGTTGATACCATTTCTAATATGCGCAATTTAAAAGGCCCTCAGCTTTTACATATTGCCACTAAAAAAGGTAAAGGCTACGAAGCGGCTGAACAAGATCCAATAAAGTATCATGCTGTACCTAAGTTTAACCCAGAAGAAACTACACTACCCAAAAGTAAAGCGAGCTTACCTACCTACTCTAAAATTTTTGGTGATTGGTTATGTAACACCGCAGAAATTGATCCAAAGTTAACAGCTATAACTCCAGCAATGCGTGAAGGTTCTGGTATGGTTGAGTTTAGTCAGCGTTTTCCAGATCAATATTATGATGTTGCCATTGCTGAACAACATGCAGTAACTTTTGCTGCAGGTTTAGCTATTGGTGGCTATAACCCTGTTGTTGCTATTTATTCTAGCTTTTTACAACGTGGTTATGATCAACTTATTCATGATGTAGCCATTCAAAACTTACCCGTAATGTTTGCTATTGATCGCGCTGGTATTGTTGGCGCTGACGGAGCTACGCATCAAGGTGCATTCGACTTAAGCTTTTTAAGATGTATACCTAATATGGTGATCATGGCGCCATCTGATGAACGTGAATGTGTGCTTATGTTAAATACAGGTCATCAACATACAGGCCCAGCTGCAGTTAGATATCCTAGAGGGTCGGGTAATGATGCTGAGTTACCATCTATATCAGAAACCATAGAAATGGGTAAAGGTATTGTTAAACAACAAGGTAAAGACATCGCTATTTTAAGCTTTGGTACTTTATTACAAGAAGCTAACACCGTAGCAGAATCACTTAACACTACATTAGTTGATATGCGTTTTGTTAAACCTTTAGATGAAGCCTTAATTGAAGAATTAGCGAACAACCATACTTGTATAATAACGCTAGAAGATAATGCTATTGCTGGTGGCGCAGGCTCTGCTGTAAATGAGTTTATCCTTAGTAAAGGCATCGCCATTAAAATATTAAATATTGGCCTACCTGATGCTTTCATTAAACATGGAACGCAAGACGAAATACATCAAGAGCTAGGGCTAAATAGCGAAGGAATATTAGATAAAATTAATCACTTCCTTAACTTATAATTCATCATATTTAGCTAGAATATAAAACTTTCTATATTCTAGCTTTTCATAACACACGTTTACTCGCCCCCTTCCTGTAAAGTCTTAACTTAATTGATCCAAATTTATACTGCTGAAAAACCACTAGCCTTATAACTAACCTGAACTTGGGATAAGTTACTTTTAATTTATTCACATTATTATTAATCAATTTTGACTTAGACTCGGCTTAATAGTTTTTCTTAGTTCCAATTAAATATAGCGATTAAACTGAAGTATAGGGAAATAACTGCTAGAGAATAATTTATTAAACCAATCTCAGGTTATCTAAAAAATGACATAAAAAAACGAGCTAAATTAGCTCGTTTTTAATTAGGTTTAATATAAAACCGGTTTAGAACTTAGCACGAACACCCACAGTATAACGACGATCTGCTTCACTGTATTTCCAGTTACTACCTAACTCAGAAACCTGGCGAATTGGCTCACCAGTTAAATTCACGGCATTAGCTACAAGAGTGATGTTGTCATTCAAGTCATAACTTGCTGAGAAATCAACTTGACCTCGAGCATCACGGTAGTTATTGCCTAGCGTAACATCTGTTATAGTACTATCAGCAAGAGCTGCTAATGCACCTACAGGACGAACACGTTTCTCATCTTGAGTATCTAAGTACTTGTCACGCCAGTTATAAGCTAAACGAATTTGAATACCTTCGTGTTCCCAGTAAACTTGTGTGTTAAAGGTATTATTAGAAATATCTAATAATGGATTACCATCTGGTTGCTTACTGTATGCGTATGTGTAGTTTACATTAACGCCTAATCCAGCCCAAGCACCTGGTAAGAAATCAAGCTGTTGTTGGTATGCTAACTCTAAACCTTTAATAGAGCCACTTCCGCCATTAACATCGGTATTAATAACAATACCTGTTAAACCTGCATCTCTTTGCCCTTCAACAAAAGCCAAATCTTGGTTAGCACCTGCAGTTACAAGGTTATCTTGACTCACGCCTGCAACATCTAAAAGACATACATCTATAAATTCATTTACGTTCTGACCTGTAATTGTTTCTGGGTCAGCAACACAAGAACTGCTACTCTGAGTGAAAGATTGAACATCTTTGTAGAATAAAGCTGCAGATACAAGTCCACCTTCACCAAAGTAATGCTCTATACCTAAATCGTATTGAGTTACACGGTAAGGGTCTAGTTGATAAGAGCCTTGTGTACCAGTTACAAGTGAGTTATCAATATTTAGTGCTGGACTTAATTCACCAAATTCAGCACGTCGCATTACTTTTGCAGCAGCAAAACGTAAAACAGTATCATCATTTAACGTATACGTAGCATTAATACTTGGTAAGAAATCTGAATAATCATGATCCTGTGACTCATCAAAAGTAGCAGACGTTAAATCTGTAGTCACATAACGAGCACCAACAACAGCAGTAAGCTCATCAAAGTCTAAATGAAACTGAGTATAGATAGCTCTAGTTTCTTCTTCAATATGCGCATATGCACCTGTGTTACGCACCATGTTGTCGTCAAGCGAACCAGTTAATTCATGGCTAGTGCCAGCAAGCATTTGCTTAACTCTGTCGTAAGTACCGTTAATATCGTATGCTAATAATGCACCATCATATACATAGTAATTAGTTAATGCGTTATTTCCAGCAATACCGCTTTGATCGAAAGAGTTATCATGATTAATGGTTTTAAATCCACCATACGAATCATTAAAGTCATCAATCCATACTGGAGTTACAACACCATCAACTGTAACACTTGTTTGTAAGTTCTTAAGTTCGTCGCCGTTATTTCTAAGGTCATGACGATCAATTTCATAATCACGACTTGTAGTACGCACACCAGCTTTAATTGAGCTAATAAACTCTAAGTTTGCAAATGGTTCTGTATATTCTATATCTAAACGAATTGCCGTCTCTTCATTTTCTGTAACATGTCGCTGATGACTAAATTGACGAATAGCTAAGTTATCAGGATTAAGAAGAGCATCTTCATCTGAGAAGATAATACCTGGAACTTGATCTCCGCTTTCTGTCATTGTAAGGGTGAAAAGATGTTCAGTTATCGTGCCATCAGCTTCATATTGGTCACGAGAAATAGGACGTAAATTGAATTCTGAATTTCTTCTTTCAGACTCAGACTTTGTATATGCAATTTCACCCGATATTTTCAATTGGTCAGTTAACTGAAATTCACCACCTAGTGCGCTAGATGAAGAGTCGTTAGTAGTAAAATCAGACCACGTTTTAGGTTGTACAAAAACACTACCTGAACCAAAATTCTGAAGCTGGCCTTGTGCATCACCAAATGCATCATCAAGAACTAAATCGCTATAGTCTTTACTGTCGTTAAGAACTGAATAAGCTTCTTGACCACCATCTAGGTCAGTAGCATTAACATCTAAATAAATAAAGCCATCACCACTTTTAGGAGCCCATTGTAAAGATAAACCATAAGCTGTTCTTTCACGCTGTTCTGTTTTTTGCTCTACTGTATTTTGACTTCTTACTAAAAAGTTACCTGCAGGATTGTTTGCTCGATCACTTTCACCGTTTCCATCTAAGTCAAGTTCGGTAGGCGTAACTAAGTTGATAAACTCATCTCGACGTAATTCACGATCTTGGTAAGCTAAAACAAATGATGCACCAAAGGTACCTGCATCATCTAAATCCCAGTTACGACCTGCTGAAATATTAAATTTAGGCGCCCAGTTTTCAGTTTTATCTGCGTATTCACCATCTAATGTGAAAGCGACTAGTGGCTCATCTAATTCTAATGGACGAACTGTAGTCATGTTGATCGTACCACCCAAAGCACCTTCAATCATTTCAGGAGTAGGAGACTTAATAACTTCAACTGTTTTTAGGAAGCTAGATGGAAAATCATCAAGGCTAATACCGTCGCGACCAGCACCAGAAGTTGAACGACCATTTAGTTCCACACGGTTTTGTGAAATACCGCGAATGGTAACCCCATTACCTACACCAAAATCTGTGCTAATTGAAACACCTGTAATACGTTGCAACGCTTCTGCAATGTTATTATCAGGTAATTTACCAATATCTTCTGCGACAATTGCATCTACAATACGGCTATCAGTACGTTTAAGTATTGAAGCAGCCTTCATACTACCTAATATGCCAGTTACCTGGATAACTTCAATTTCATCATTATTTTTTGTTTGTGAAGCTTCTTCAGCTGCATATGCCGGCATAGCTAACATTGCAACGAGAGCAGAACTATATAGTGCAGATTTGTTTCGATTAGCTGAGCGATTCTTTTGCAACGCAGAGCTAATTTTATTTAATTTTATTGTCATATTAATTCCCCTAAACCGATTTATGAAAATAGTAAATTAAAACTGGTGATCTTTTATTTTTTATTATCACCAGTTCAATAATCCACCTCAACTTAACCAAGATTATGATGCTTGTCAATTCATTTGGCTTTACCAATTAACAAATAACTTACAAATATTTGAAGTTAAATTTAATAGAAAAATTCTAATAAAATTATGTTTTAACGAATTTATAGCAGTTTATTAAGCAAAAAAATTATGAGCAAACTGTTTGATATTTGACCTAACTAAAAATCAAAAAATCACCTAACATCATGAAAATAAAGATGAAGAAAATTCATCTATAACGATAAACAACGAATACTTTTTTGCATATTTATAAAACGAAATTATTATTCTTATAAAACAAAAATGGTCTTCAAAACCAAGTATTCTTAGAATAAATAGTTTCTAAATTATTTTTTATTCTATAAAGCTTTCTACCTTTTTAAAGAGAACGTCATAGTTATCCATTAATAATTTATTACTTTTTATCTTCTCTCATTTCATTTTTTTACTTGAAAGTATTATTTAAGGTCTCCATTATGAACTTATAACTAAATAAATTACTAAAATTGATGAAAAATACGCTTCAACTTTTATTACTATTACCTTGCATACTTTTATTTTCTTTAGAAAGTAAAAGTACTATTGCAGATGATGGTTTATGGGATGTTGAGCAATCAATAGAAGAAACACTTAGTGATTTAGATAGCCATGATATAGATGGGAGTGTTTATAAATATGAATTAACCCTCCTACCTCCCTTACCTCAAGAAAAATCCATTTCTAATAATACTTCTAAACTAAAAGCAGAAGTATCCTATAGCTTTATTCGTGCACCACCATTATTTGATATCTAGATATTTATATTAGATAGAAGATTATATTCACAATATTTAGTCTCAAGCTAGGTACTCTAATACCTGAAGTCTTGTTACTAGTGAATTTAACTCTGTTACACCTTAAGAACATCAAATAAAAGCACAGAGGCTATTATGAAAAAGTTAAAACTAGTTAGCATAGATAATATCGATTACATTGTTAAACCAGATGATTTCGAACAAGTCACCTTAAATTCTCCTGCAACCTCGATATTCACAGACTTTAAACGTTTTAATCCATCTAGAATTACAGAGAATACTAAAGCAATTGACGCGTTAGATTTAATGTTAAAAACACATGTTCACCTGAATCTTGTTATATCTGAAAACGATGATTTTGTTGGCGTGATTACTCATTCAGAGGTGTCTGAGCAAGCCATTATGCATGAAATAACTTTAGGTAATAAAAGAGAAGAGATTTTGGTTAGTGATCTAATGTTACCAAAAGAAAAAATTATGACTTTTGATATTTCACAGCTTAAGAGAGCAACAGTTGAAGACGTGGTAAACACATTAAAACAAAACGGACTGCATCATTGCTTAGTAATGGATACATTTAATCATCACATTAGAGGCATTATATCTTCTAAAGAAATTGAACGAAAATTACATATCCCTATTGAGATACCTAAAAATGTTGTTTTCGCAAAAAGATTTAATGAAATGAATGTCATTAACGCATAGCTGAAAGCTAAGGTAATGATTATATAGCGATGTAAGTTAGTTTATTAATAAAGGAGTAGACAAATACTTTTAACATTAAAAAAAGGTCTTCTGATAAACTCAGAAGACCTTTTTTGATCATAACTATTATATTAACTAACACTAACTGAATAAGCTCAATGTTAACGAATAAACAGATTAATTTAAGCGATATAAGTCATTATCAATAAAGGCTTGAAAAACGTCTTGATCAACGATTGCACCTTTATGTTGAATAACCAAAGCGGCTGATGCAGAAGCTAATTTTATAGCGTCATTACTATTAGTACCCGCTGTACGAGCGCCAACAAACACACCATTAAACGAATCGCCTGCTGATGTTGTATCAACTACGTTCTCAACTGGAGTTATCGCAATATCAGTACGTTTGTTATCTTTAATATAGACAACACCTTGCTCACCATTTTTGATAACTAACTCATCAAATGTATAGGCTTCGCTAAATGTAATAACTTCTTCAGCTGTATTTAACTGATATAGCTGTTTAAAGTCATCTACACCAGGTAAAGCGATATTACTTAATGTGAATGCTTGATGATATTCCTGTTTAGCTTCGTCAGGAGAACTCCACATTCTTGCACGATAGTTTGGATCAAAAATTATCGTTACACCTGCAGATTTTAGTTTTTCAACCATCTTCCAGAACTTAGGACGATCTTCTGGTGTAATAACAGCTAATGAAATACCTGAAAAGAAGAAAACATCACCTTGTGACATTTTCTCTATTTCAGCTGAATCAATAGATTTCATTACTTGTCTAGCAGCAGAGTTTTCACGCCAGTAAGTAAATGTTCTTTCACCTTCACTATCTGTTTTAATTGAATATAAACCAGCTATTTTATCATTAGAACGATAAACAAAATCTGTTTCTATATTCTGTTGCTGAAAGTATTCAACCATATTAGAACTAAATTCGTCAGTACCTACAGCCGTAACTATGTTTACCTTCATATCAGCAAAAACACGTTTTAAATAAACAGCAGTATTAAATACATCACCAGCAAAAGATTGTTTTAATGTTTGTGGTAATTGCGCATTAGGTGAAACATTTAATAGTTCCACCATGCTCTCACCAAATAAAAAAATATTTTTCATTCAGCTTATTTCCTTTCTAGAGGTTTTAAAGGTTCAATTTTTGGAATTAGTATCCATACTGCAGCCATTGCGATAATAGCTAAAGAAGCACCAATTACAAATGCAGGAGTATAATTACCATCTGCAGTAAGAATAGGTACTAAAGCAGTTAAGCCTAATGCACCAAGCTTAGCTGCCATACCAGCGAAACCTGAAAGTGTACCAACAGCTTTTTTACCATATAAATCACTTGGTAGTGTTTGAACGTTACCGATAGTTGTTTGGAAACCAAATAAGATTACAGCCATAATAATTACAGCAGTTGTTGGCCCACCAGGATTAGCCATAGCTAAAAGTGCAGGTAACATGATCATACAACCCAAGGTAATAGTTAACTTACGTGTTTTATCAGTGTTCCAGCCTGCTTTTAAACGGTTTTGCGCAAGAAGTCCACCAAACCAAGCACCAAACATAGCACCAACGTAAGGAACCCAACCATATATACCAATAGATTTAACATCCATGCCATATACTTCATTTAGATAAATAGGGATCCAAAATACAAATAACCACCAAATAGGATCAATCGCCGCAGAAGCGATAATTACACCCCAGCTTTGTTTACGAGAAAGCAATTCAGCTGTAGAAGGATTGTATTCATCTTCTTCTGAGTTTTCTTCTTCAGGGTTTGTACGTTGACCTGTTAAAATATACTCACGTTCTTCATCTGTGATCCAAGGGTGATCTTTAGGTGGAGCTTTAACTAAGATAATCCAAGGAATAAGCCATAAAAGACCCACTAAACCGATAACAACAAAAACCATCTGCCAGCTAAAGTAAACAGTTAAATATGCAATTAATGGAATTGCAATGATACCGCCAATTGCAGCACCTGAATTAAAGATACCTTGAGCTAAAGCTCTTTCTTTAGTTGGGAACCAATCAGCATTACTTTTTGCTGCACCAGGCCAGTTACCCGCTTCAGCAACACCTAAAATAGCACGGAAAATACTAAAACTTAGTACACCTTGTGCAAAAGCGTGAGCTGCAGTAGCAAGAGACCATACACCAATAGATAAAACGAAACCTAAACGTGTACCTACCCAGTCAAATATTTTACCAAAAATAGCTTGACCAAAAGCATAAGACAAAATGAAAACAATTGAGATGTTTGCATAAATTTGTTTACGTTCTAGAGCTGACTCGTCAGGGAAAAGATCTTCTACGATATCAGGCCACAATACGCTAAGCGCAGAACGGTCAATATAGTTAATAACAGTAGCGAGTGCGATTAACGCAATAACCCACCAACGTAGATTTTTCATTTGCATTAGATGCTTTCCTTATCAGCAGGCTTTTGTAAAAGCCCTTCTTCTACGAAATCTTCACGTGGAGGACTGAAAGTATCAATTAAAATACCGCCAGTTGGACAAGTAGCACCATGATCAGCATATGGAGGGATTAAACAGCTATCACCTGGCTTCATTACTTTAGTTACTCCATTAATGTTGAAATGGAACTCACCTTCAACAATATAAGTCACTTGAGAATGTCTGTGTGCATGGTTATATCCAATAGCACCTTTTTCAAACCAAATTTTTACGGCCATTAACTCTTCGTTATAACCAAGCATCTGACGCTTTAAACCGCCGCCTATGTCTTCGATTTCTGTTTCGTTACCGAATGAAAAAATTTCACTTTGACTCATGAGGATCTCCTACTATTTTTTATATCGAAAAATTAAATTATCAGTAAATTCAAACTTATCTTTACAAGAAAATTTATTATGTTTTTAGTTTGTTAATTCTTTATCTATCAAAAGTTAAGCTAAACTTAAGAAATACAACAGGACCATTTTACGATGTTATATTTATTTATCTTTAGTCACTCTACTTAATCTTATTTCTTTGATTATTGTACTTTATTATCACGAATTATTGCTGTGTGCTCGCCACTTGCACGTAATTCAACAACACTTGGTTGTGGTGTTTTATCAAGTGTATTGTTAGTGATATAGGTTATAGGTTCACCAACAGTATGTTCTACATTAATTTTTGCTGTGTTTTTAAAGATATTATTCTCAATAGTAGACACTTGAACACCATGTAATAAAATTGCAGATTTAGATTTATTACGCTTACCATTACCTACATTATTAATTTTATTATCTTTTAGTAATAAATGAGGCCCAAAAGTACTTTCATCTGAACCACCACGATATAAATTAACTAGCATACCTTGAACATTATTAAATTCATTATTCTTTATGTTTAGGTATTCAGCATTGTATATACCAAGATCATCAGTTTCTTTATTTAATCTAAAGATATCGCCCGTAATATTATCAAAAACGTTATTTTCTATATCGATAGATAGAGCAAATGCGCGGCTACCTGAATCAAAGAAGTGGAATGAATGGTTAATGTCTAAGTCTTTAACTATGCTATTTTTCATTGCAAAACGATAGTTCTTAAACATGCCCCATTTAGCCGTTCTAACAAAAGTGTTTCCTGAATAATCTGCACTATTAGCACCGCTAACCACAATACCATCAATACTCAAACTACCACCATTATTAATTTCAAACAGCGTAGAACGCCCAAACTCAACAGTAACCATATGACGGTTCTTTGCTTTAATTGAGATTGTTTTATCAAGTTTAATGATTTTTTCAATAGTGTAATTACCATCTTCTAATACTAAAGTATCGCCAGAGCTTGCTTGCTCAATCGCTTGGTATAAAGATTCACCACCAGCTTGAACTATTGTTGTTTTACCTGAATTAAATTCAACTTCGGGTTCAACTTTCTCATACCAAGTTGTACCTGTTTGATTTTTCTGTGTTGGCTCAAGATCTTTAGAAACTCCTGAGTTAGTCGCATTATTCACAGGGTATAACAAGCCATTGTCTGCTCTTTCTAACACAAGTGTTTGTGCTGTAATACCTGATGCAATTTTGTTATCAGTAAGTTTATTTGAAATATTGTCTTTAAATGTAATTCCACTAATATCATCAAATACTGAAAATGGAGCTTTTTCATTTTTGTTATAAAACAAATTATTTGAAACAACACTATCTTTAGGAACCGCTGAACGCTCTGCATCAGAACCTGCAGCTAAATGTACATGATCAACATTGATAATTGAGTTATTTTCAATTTTTGCATTAACGACTTGATGATAACGATTAATACTAGAATTTGGTACACCATTCATTACAGTTAAACCACTGCCGAAACGGTACCCCGTTAAACCTTCTAAGTAATTATTACGTACGGTTTGGTCTCTGTTTATTACACGTATACCACCCGTATGATCAACACCATTACCGAAAAACACATTATTCTCTATCACATTACCATTACCGTGACGAAGAGTTAACGTTCCACGAGATTCAAAAAAGGTATTATTAACAATGGTATTTTTACCTGATTTAACAGAAATAATTTCAACTTCACCATTACAACGATCAAAGTAATTATTCTCTACAAGTGTGAATGAACTAGTTAATGAGTGATGACTAGTACCAATTCTTAATGTTTCGCCACCGTTAGAACCAAATATTGGTCTTGGTCCAAAATAGTTATGATCTATTCTATGATGGTTTTCTTGACTATCTTCTGTAGTCAAGCGTACAGCAACCGTAACACCTTTGTTACGTTTACCAACTAAATGATTGTGATCAAAACGATTATCTTTACCATAAATACCTACCCAGTAATCTGCTTCAAAACGGTCTGGGTTACTGTAATTGTCTATAACAACTTCTGTCACTCTAGAATGGTAAGCAAGTTCATCTTTGTCTTCTCTAAATGAAATAACTTCGCTGCTTGGGGTAAAGCCATTTTTAAACACTAAACCAGAAACAACTAAATATTTACCTGCAATACGCAAGTTAGAGTTACCAGACAAAATCACTTTGCCTTTAGTTTCTGCAGTTAATGTAATTGGAGAGTTTTCAGTCCCCGTTCCTTTAAATAAAATTTCAAAATCTTGCCATACACCATTAGCCAGCATAATTGTGTCGCCGGGCTTAGCGTCTTTTAACGCTTCATCGTAAGCCTGAGGAGTATCAACTAGATGGGTATTGCTATCGACACTAGTAATATTAGTACACGCAAATAATGTACTCAGAACTAACAACGTAAATGTAGTAAATACGTTAGACATTTTGAAATAATGCATAAGGAACTCTTTATAATCTTTAAACGAGAAAATTCAGGTTCTCATATTATTAAATATAAGAGCCTAACTTATAGTGGTAAATATAAATTCACGACTAACTAGTACTTTCAAATTAGAATTTCGCTTTAGTACGAACAAAAAACTTACGACCTAAATAAGAATTGTTTGTGGTTATTCTTAAACCGTAAGTTCTAGTTTTACCTTTTCTAATAAGTTAAGTGTTTTTAAACTTCAATTTCGCTTTTGTTATTCTTAACTTCTATTTTAGTCTCTTCTTAAACCACATATAAATGAGTAGTCAAAGAAGTAACTAATGCAGCGCCAAACAATACACCTTGATTTTTATTGGTGTGACTTACTTTTTGCACTGAAGTAATTTAATTTACTTATTTTAATGATCCATATTTTTGACATTTGGTTAAATGACATCAAAGATCATTGAGTCTTACCATACTACCCTAAACTAACCAATTCCGACACCCTATGTCAACCATTTTGTTATACCAATTAAAGTATGCAACCCTCTAAACTATATTACCAAATAAATGAACTGGTATATTCATTACATTAACCAGCAATAAATACGAAAGTCTTACAATAGCTTACCGCTTACAATCCCTTTGCTATGGCTTTTGTAAATAGATACTATATAACTAATGTGCTAAGAAATGTTGTAATTTGAAGGAAGTAAAATGAAGAATCGTCGATTGTTTTGGCGTATTGCCGAAAGTATTGAGGCCTCGATCGATAAAGGTGAATATACGGTAGGCAGTCGCCTACCGCCTGAACGTGAGCTAGCTGATAAATTTGATGTCAGCAGACCTACAATTCGTGAAGCTATCATAGCTCTAGAAGTTAGAGAAAAGGTTCAAGTAAAGACAGGGTCAGGAGTATATGTATTACAAAGCTCAACCACATCGGATACTAATAATAACATTAGTGCTTTTGAGTTAACACAAGCTAGAGCACTCATAGAAGGTGAAGTTGCAGCCTTAGCTGCTACCTGTATTTCTGATGAGGAATTACAAAACTTACATCAAACATTAGTAATGATGGAAAATGCTAAAAAAGCCAGTAGCATTGAAGAAGCAGACAAAACTTTTCATAGTATTATTGCAGGAGCAACACGCAATGGTGCGATGATCATGTCTGTTAATAACTTATGGGCATTACGTGAATCTACAATTGAAATTATTGATGATTATAAAAATGTCTGTGGCAAGGATAGTGAGTTAACTCTAAGCGAGCACACTGCAATATATAACGCCTTAAAAGAAAAAGATGCAGCAAAAGCGCGTTTAGCTATGCATCGCCACTTTAATCGTTTAATTAATAGTTTATTTGACACTATTGAAGCTAAGTCGCTGGAAGAAGTTCGTCGTAAAAACAATGAAAAAAGAGGTTTATACTCTTTAGAAAGCCTTATTAAATAATATTTCTAGTTTATTTGAGAGCTATTAGTTCTTTTAAATCTACCTTACCAATTTATTTTACACATAAAAAAAGCCTCAAAATATGAGGCTTTTTATTATCTAACCAAACAACCTACAAGGTTGTTAGTCATTATTTGTCAAATTTAGTTTTGAAGTAATCAAAAATTACTGGAACATCGTTTTGACCTAAACCAGCATCAACTGCAGCTTGTAGGTTAGCAGATGTACCTTGAGCAATTAAAGACTCACCGCCTAAATCTGCAACCATTTGGTTGAAGTAACCAAGATCTTTGTTTGCATTAGCAACAGAAAAACCTAATTTCTCTTCACCATCTACAGCGTAGAATTTAGTAAACTGCATAAATGGAGAGTTAGATGGGCCAGCTGACATAATATCAAATAACTGTTGACCATCTACACCAGCAGCTTTTGCAACAGCAAATGCTTGTGACATAGCAGTAACCGTAGTCATACCGATAAAGTTGTTGATTAACTTAGTTGTATGACCAGCACCTAATGCACCAAGGTGAAATACATTTTCGCCTTGCTCGTCAAGAACAGGCTTAACTTTGTTAAACGTATCGATATCACCAGCAGCCATGATGTTTAATAAACCATCTTTAGCATGCGCAGGAGTACGACCTAAAGGAGCATCAATCATACCACAACCTTTAGCAGCAAGGTCAGCACCGATTTTACGAGTTGAATCTGGGATTGAAGTACCAAAATCAATTAATGTTTTGCCTTCACTCATACCTGCTAAAATACCGTCTTCGGCATAAACAACTAACTCAACAACTTTTGAAGTAGTAAGAGCAAGCATTACAATGTCACTTTTCTCAGCTAATTCTTTACCTGTAGCAACTTCTGTAGCATTACCACGAGCAAGCACTTTAGCAACAGCATCTTTGTTAAGATCCATTACGTTAACTTGAAAACCACGTGTTTGTAGGTTTTCAACCATGTTACCGCCCATAAGGCCAAGTCCAATGAAACCTATGATAGGTTTTGTCATATCTAACTCCTAAATATATTAATTTATGTTTAACTGAGTGTGAAAACAATTCACCTCATGGGTTGGTATGCTAGATACCGATTTATCATGCTCTCATTTTAATAAATATAGACTAAAAAAGAACGATTAAATTCATGCTTTGTCTTTATATAAGCAAAGACACAATTACATATAACAAATATAACCAAACAAAAAACCATTGTCAAACCAATTGCTCTGTATATACATTACCAATGTAATTGTTTTAAAAATTAAATCGATAATAACAATCATTTAACGAGTTATTTATAAACAAACAATACATAAGACATAAAAAGCTATTGTTTAATAAACAAGTACTCCCACTTAATAAATCGATTTATTAACTTTAAAATCTACTTTATGGTGGTATGATATGGGTAACAAATGATATTTTCAGTACATTTACCAATCAAAAAACAGTGGTAATACCAATAAAATAAAGATACATTACCGGAATAAGAAAAATAAACATTTAAACTTTATGCGCACTACTATCGGATGAATAACCTAAGTTCACGCTAGTAAAGAAAGTTTAATGAGCAAGCAAGAGGAAAGAAAATGAAAAACCGTCGATTATTTTGGCGTATTGTCCAAGGCATAGAAACTTCTATTAAAAGCGGAGAATACACAGTAGGTAGTAGATTACCTGCAGAGCGTGAACTAGCAGAAAAATTTAATGTAAGCAGACCAACTATTCGAGAAGCAATTATTGCACTTGAAGTAAGAGGTCAAGTTGAAGTTAAAACAGGCTCTGGCGTTTATGTAATAGAATCGGCTTCATTAGAATCAAATGTTGTTAATGCATTTGAACTCACACAAGCAAGAGCTTTAATAGAAGGTGAAGTCGCCGCTTTAGCTGCGCTTAGTATTAATGATGATGAATTAGAAGCCCTATCGGAAACTCTTGATATGATGGAAAAAAACCAAGACTCTGACAGTATTGAAGAAGCCGATAAGCTATTCCACAAGATTATCTCTACGGCAACTCGAAATGAAGCAATGATTTTATCAGTTAAAAATCTTTGGTCACTTAGAGCTTCTACTCGTGAGATAATTGAAGATTATAAAAATGTTTGTAGTAGCGATAATAAACTTACATTAAAAGAGCACACTGCAATTTATTTAGCGCTTAAAGAAAAAGATGCAGCTAAAGCTCGTTTAGCAATGCATCAACATTTCAATAGATTAATTAACACGTTATTTGATGCTATAGAATCTAAAGCCCTAGCAGAAGTTCAACGTAAAAATAACGAAAAAAGAGACTTATACTCTTTAGAAAGCTTGGTTAAATCTAAATAATTAAAGTAAATATTGGCTAATTAATTTATTAAAGCCAACAATATCGAAACTACCTTTGATTTCGAAATTTACTTGTCCAAGCTCACTTATATATAATTGAATTTCACAATCTAAATCAAGTGTACCTGAAGTCTCAATTGAGAAAGCATTAATCTTGCTATACGGTAATGAGGTATAATCAACTTTAGAACCAGTTATACCTTGTACGTTTGCTGATATAACTCGCTTATTAGTAAAAACGACTTGGTCTCTAATGCTTTTAAAAGTGGCAAATATATGTTCGCCATCAATTAAAAACGCATGAAAATCGTCTCTCGCCTCATCGTTATCAATAGGCTTTAGCTTAAACACTGACGAATTTTTAAAGTCGATCATAATAGTTCCTTTTTAGTGATGATATAAACAGTTGAATATATATTTGCTTCAACTTGCATAGTTTCAATATTCTTCAAATAATTGAGAGGGAAATTTATTAAGCTAGACTATCATACCAAGCTCAAGAACTAATTTCTCACTCTTAAAGTCATAGTTAACCTCAGCTTGGGTTAAGCTATTTCACTCAATATTGATAGTTTATGCCTAGCAAGGCGGATTTGTGTAACCAATAGCAGGCTATTGGTTACAAATATTAAACAGTATTTTATTCCGCAATATATTCAACTACTTCTAAACCAAAACCTGATAAAGAATGATATTTACTTTGCGAACTTAATAAGCGCATTTTACTTACGCCTAAGTTAGAAAGTATTTGTGATCCGACCCCAACATTACGTGAGCCTACATGACGTTTGACTTCTTTAACGACTTCGCCAGCATCTTGTTTAGCATATTTTTCAACTTCCGCTATCAGCGTATCAGTCGACTCATGCTTACCAATTAACACAAGTACACCACCCTCTTCTGATATTCGTTTTAACGCGTCAGCCATTGGCCAAGAAGATACACTTTCACGTTGACTGAATAATAAATCTCTAAACGTATTTTCTAAATGAACACGTACTAAAGTAGGTTGATCAGGTTTAATTTCACCTTTGGTTAAAGCAAAATGTGCTTGTCCATCGATAGTGTCTTTAAATACCGTGAGATCAAATTCACCAAAAGCTGTTGGTAACTTACAAGATGAAACACGTTCTATTGTTGTTTCATTTGCGTTACGGTATTCAATTAGATCAGCAATAGTCCCCATTTTTATGTCGTGTTTTTTAGCAATGATTTCTAAATCTGGACGACGCGCCATACTCCCATCTTCATTTAGCACTTCAACAATTACAGCTGTATGTTCAAAACCTGCCATACGCGCTAAATCTACAGCGGCTTCTGTATGACCCGCTCTATTTAAAACACCACCATCTTTAGCAATTAATGGGAAAATATGACCTGGTTGAACGATGCTTAGATGTGTCGCTTCTTTATTTGCTGCAGCAAGCACGGTCACCGCACGATCCGCAGCAGAAATACCGGTAGTAACACCAGTAGCGGCTTCAATAGATACGGTAAAGTTAGTACTGAACTGTGCATCATTTTTATCCACCATTAAAGGTAGTTTTAAAATTTCAGCTTTTTCACGGCTCATAGGCATACAAATCAAACCACGACCATGAGTTGCCATGAAGTTGATTGCTTCAGGTGTTACCTTTTCAGCAGCCATAATGAAGTCGCCCTCATTTTCACGATCTTCGTCATCCATTAAGATAACCATCTTACCCAGAGCGATATCATCAATAATCTCTTGTGGGGTATTTAATTTCATATCAACCTCTTTATTTGATAAAACCATTTCGTGCTAACAAGTCATGTGTAACACCAGATTGCTGATTATTTTCAGCGGTTTTATTGGTAAGTAATCTTTCTATATAACGAGCAATCAAATCGACTTCTACATTTACCTTAGAGCCAACTTTATAACTGCTTATAATTGTTTCTTGCGTTGTATGTGGTACAACCGTTAATCTGAATTTACTGTCGCTTAATGCATTAACCGTTAAGCTTGTACCATCAATAGTGATAGAGCCTTTTTCAGCAATATAAGGAGCTATATCACTTGGCATTCCAACCCAATAATGAATGCTATTTCCGTCATTTTCTATCGCAACAATTTCAGATAAGGCATCAACATGCCCAGAAACCATATGACCACCGAAACGAGTCGTTGGTAACATGGCTTTTTCTAAGTTAACTTTCTGACCACTTTTGTAATGAGCAAAGCCTGTTCGCTTTAACGTTTCATTTGAAACATCAGCACTAAAAGTACTTGTACTTACATCAACAACCGTTAAACAAATACCATTAGTGGCAATAGAGTCACCCAACTTAACATCATGCATGTCTAGCACACCTGTTGATACTGATATTCTAGCGCCTTGCGCATTAACTTGTACGGTATTTATTTGACCAACTGCTTCTATTATTCCAGTAAACATGAGTAACTCTTGTTAGTTTAGCTATTTAAATAAGTCTTATGACTTTAATTTTTATGTATTTTTGCCGTGATGCGTATATCTTCGCCTACCATACGTACATCAGTATAAGTTAGTTTTTTAGCTTCTGATAAAGCTTGAAGATTATTCATATTAAGTAGACTTTTTCCATCTGCTCCCATTAATTTAGGCGCTTGAAAAAGAATAAACTCATCTACTAGGTCTTGCTCAACAAATGCCCCCGTTAATTTGGCACCTGACTCAATCAATACATCATTCAAACCACGCTTACCTAAAATAGATAAAATACTCTTTAAATTTAATTTTTTAGTGGCTTTACTTGATGATTTTAAATCGTTTTCTTCTAGCCGATTTGTGGCAATATTTTCACTAAAAGGAACACTTACATGTTCTACAAAATATGGCCACTTTACGCTATTTTCAATACTATGAGTGAATATAATTACTGGCGATTCTATTGAAAATAAAGCTAGGTCTGGCGTTAACCTATTTTGAGAATCTATGATCACCCTAATAGGTTGACGTAAATCGTCTTGTGCATAACGCTCTTTAAGCTCACCTAATTCACTCCAACGAACATTCATTTTAGCATTATCTGTTAAAACAGAATCAGCCCCCGTAATAACAGCACAGCTTTGGGCTCGAAGACGTTGTACATTTCGCCTAGCTGCTGATCCAGTTATCCATTTACTTTCACCACTTGCCATAGCTGTTTTACCATCAATACTTGATGCTAATTTACAACGGACGTAAGGTAATTTAGTTGTCATTAACTGAATAAAGCCTACATTTAAACTTTGGGCTTCTTGTTCTAATAAACCGTATTGCGTTGTTATACCTGCAGCTTCAAGCATTTTTAAACCATTACCTGAAACTTGTGGATTTGGATCTACCATTGCAGCGATAAGATGTTTTATCCCCGCTTTTATTAAGCCTTCAGCACAAGGAGGCGTACGTCCATAATGACTGCAAGGCTCAAGAGTCACGTAAGCGGTCGCACCTTTTGCCAGATCGCCTGCCTGTTTCAACGCATTTACTTCAGCATGACCTTGCCCAGCTTTAACATGATAACCCTCGCCCACAACAATATTATCTTTTACTAGTACACAGCCAACCCTCGGATTAGGAGATGTCGTATAATGAGCAAGTTTTGCCAGCGATAAAGCTCGCTGCATATACTCGTGATCTTGTACTGAAAATATTGTCATAAGTTATTTTTCGTCACCTAAACGAGCTATTTCTTCACCAAATTCTTTAATGTCTTCAAAGGAACGATACACAGAGGCAAAACGGACATAAGCCACTTTATCTAAATCTTTAAGTTGTTCCATAATAGTATTACCTAGCATTTCACTAGAAATTTCTCGCTCACCTGTTGCGCGCAGCGCAGACTTTACCTTGTTAATAACAAGCTCTACATTTTCAACGCTTACAGGTCTTTTCTCTAAAGCTCTTACTAAACCATTACGCATTTTATCTTCATTAAACGGTTCTCTTGAACCATCTCGTTTAATGATTTTTGGCATAACAAGCTCTGCTATTTCAAACGTTGTATATCGTTCGCTACAAGCTAAACATTCACGTCTTCTTCTAACTTGATGTCCGTCAGCAACTAATCTTGAATCGATAACTTTAGTCTCTGTTTCTGAGCAAAAAGGACAATGCATGGTGTGATCCTACAACTGGTATGAAAGCAATTTATTCAATAAATAAAAATGGCCGCTAATGCGGCCATTCTATTCGATATTAACAATTCAAACTACTGTTCTGTTTAACGAATTAACCGTAAACAGGGAAACGTGAACAAAGCTCTTTAACTTTACCTTGAACAGCTGTAATCGTTTCTTCATTAGTAATATCGTCAAGAATATCACAAATCCAGCTTGTTAATTCTTTAGTTTCTTCAACACCAAAACCACGACGAGTAATTGCTGGTGTACCTAAACGCAAACCTGAAGTTACAAACGGTGAACGAGGATCGTTTGGTACTGAGTTTTTGTTTACTGTGATATGAGCTTTACCTAATGCAGCATCTGCATCTTTACCGGTAATATCTTTATCAATTAGGTCTAATAATAATAAGTGGTTGTCAGTTTTGTTTGATACAACTTTGTAACCACGGTCTTGAAGTACCGAAACCATAGCTTTAGCGTTATCTAAAACACCTTGTTGGTAAACTTTAAATTCTGGTTGTAAAGCTTCTTTAAATGCTACTGCTTTTGCTGCAATAACGTGCATTAAAGGACCACCTTGACCACCAGGGAATACAGCACTGTTTAATTTCTTGTAAATGTCTTCATCATCACATGCAGAAACAATTAAACCGCCACGTGGGCCAGCTAATGTTTTATGTGTAGTTGTTGAAACTACATGAGCATGTGGAACTGGGTTAGGGTATAAACCAGCAGCAACTAAACCAGCAACGTGAGCCATATCTACGAAGAAATATGCGCCAACTTTGTCTGCGATAGTACGCATGCGAGCCCAGTCAACAATACCTGAAAACGCTGAAAAACCACCAATGATCATTTCTGGTTTATGTTCTACAGCTAAACGCTCTAATTCTACGTAATCAATATCACCAGTTTCTGGATCTAAACCGTATTGGAAAGCTTCATAAGATTTACCAGAAAAGTTTACATGTGAACCATGAGTTAAATGACCACCATGAGCTAAGCTCATACCTAATACTTTTCCGCCTGGTGTTACTAACGCTTGGAAAACCGCTGCGTTTGCTTGTGAACCAGCATGTGGTTGAACATTCGCATATGTAGCACCAAAAAGTTCTTTAGCACGATCAATAGCTAATTGCTCAGCAACATCAACAAACTCACAACCGCCGTAATAACGCTTGCCAGGGTAACCTTCAGCATATTTATTTGTTAACTGAGAGCCTTGAGCTTCAAGTACGCGAGTACTACAGTAATTTTCTGAAGCGATAAGTTCGATGTGTTCTTCTTGGCGAACTGTTTCTTTGGCCATAGCCTCAAACAATTCAGCATCAAAATCTGCAATGTTCATGTCACGTGTAAGCATGTTAAATCCTCAAGTAATCAGCCAGTCAATCATCTTGGGCTGTGGGGGTACATTCAATAAAAATCAATAAAATTTATGGGCCGTATTTTGCCTGAATCTTGTAATTTTGTATATGCAAAATATATAAATGTTAAGTGATAATGTTAGTCGATTTAGTAATCTGTTATGCCTTAATAGTTAGAATAAAAAAATCCCTCTAAACTCGAGTTAATTTATTTTCTTCAACTCGTTATTATAAAAGGCGATGAGATCGAAAAAGTATTTTAGTAAACACGTAAATCAATCATAAATAAAAATACAACACCATCTTCTACACAATAAACTGAATATAATACGCACAAACAAACAATACAACGAATAATGTATTACCCAGAAGGCAAACACAATATTAAAGTAAGAGTACAAATCAAAAAAAACATTGCGTAAAGCTAAACTCCGCAACAAAGATCTAAAATGTAATCTTTAGCAAAGCAACGTTTAACTTGAACCTAACTTAAAGCCAAAACAACTTTTTCAGATTTTAAACGTAAAGACAGTACAGTAACTAAAATAGCGGTAATACCTATGGTTACAATCGCTGTTCCAGCAAAAGCAGCCCAGTTAATAGCTAAACCTTTAAATAAGTCGTCCATTAATAATGACTGACCCGAAACAGGTAACCAATCTAACCATGCTGGTTTGTCATCAATAAACATTAAGGCTACAGGGATCATCGCAGGTAACATAATAATCATACTCACTGTCGACTGAGCTTCTTTAAAGCTTTTGGCTTGAAAAGATACGAATAATTGTAAAGCCGAAGCAAAAAAGCTGATAGGTAATAAGAGTAAAATTAAGAATAAAACCATGTAAACGTTTAAATTAAAAGTTGCCCCTATTTTAGTTAAATCAACAAAACTTACAGAGAAGGATGTTAAGACTAAGGTTAACGTTACACCGATTATCGAAATAGTACTGGCGCAACACAACTTAGCTAATACTATTTTAAACGTACTTACAGGCTGACATAACAACATTTCTAATACGTTGCGTTCACGTTCGCCAGCACTTGAATCAATAGCAACTGAAAGTCCCGACATAAAAGCCGCCATTAATACATACAATCCAAGCATTAAGGAGATGAACATTGCATTGCTGTTAGGCTCGGAAGTATCTTGGTCATTAATATTGATCGGCCTTAAAATACGAGGATCTATTCCTCGCACAATAAGACGCTTAGCTCCTATGCTTTGACCATAAAGATTAATTTCATTTTTAACGCGTCGAATCGGTGAGTTGAGTGCTTTTTCACTAAAGTCTGCTCGTAAAGTAATTGTTATAACCCGCCCTTCTTGCATATTTTCAACAAAATCATCTGGGATCATTAATTCAATATTACGTTCTTTCCAAAGATCATGTAAATTTTCAGGGGCATCTGCTAACGAGAAAATATTATTTTGCCTAAGCTGATTCATTAACTTAGGTGCAAAATTTTCACCCGTTATATTTAAATACACAGGTGGAGTTTCTACCATTTCTTTGATCATGGTTTTAGATAGCACTAAAATCATGACAGGAGCTAACATCGCCATTGTCATAGCAACCATAAGAGCACGTTTGTCTCTGAAAGCTTCTTTAAATTCTTTTATTAAGAGCGCCTTAAACTGGATCATGCTGCTACCCCTTCATCAGAGCCAATAAGTTTAACAAAGGCATCTTCTAATAAAGCTTCACCGGCTAATTCACATAATTCTGTAGGTGTTCCTTGTGCTGCAAGCTTTCCATTTGCCACTATGATGACGCGATCACATAAAGCAGCAACTTCTTGCATAACGTGGGATGAAAACAAAATACAGTGTCCTTTATCTCGGAACTTGGCTAAATGATTTCTTAACACACGTGTACTCATAACATCTAAACCACGTGTTGGTTCATCCAGTACAAAATTTTGTGGTTGATGTACTAAAGCTTGCGCTAAAGTCACCTTCATTCGTTGTCCCTGAGAAAAGCCTTGGGTTTTACGGTGAGCAAGTTCTTCCATCTCTAATTCTTGGATAATCACTTCAATAGCTTTATGTTTGGCAGCGCCTTGTAAACCATGAATACTGGCAAAATAATCAATTTGTTCATAAGCCGTTAAGCGCTCATATAAACCAAACTTATCAGGGAATATACCTAACTTAGCACGTGCTTCAATCGGTGACTGGCTTACCTGAATACCATCAATTACTGCTGAACCTGAATCGGCTTTTAACAAACCATAAAGTGTACGTAAACAAGTTGTTTTACCAGCACCATTAGGTCCTAAAATCCCAGTAATTTCGCCATCTTTTGCTGTGAATGACAAACCATTAAGGGCTTTAACTTGTTGCTTTTTAGTTCGTAAAAAAGACTTATGTAAATTATTAACTTCAATCATAACAATCGCCTTATATACTGCCGTTTAAACTTGTCATGAATGACTCGCTAGGTAACTCTGCTAAACAAGATGAATCAACATCTTTAGGATTTAAATGTTCTAAAAATTCATTAACCATGCCAACACCACATGGCGAAGAAGCAACAATATGAGCATTATTCTTTGAAATGATGTGATGGCTATTAACTAAAGTACTTGCTGATATTTCGCCATTACTTGGAGGCGTAACAGGATCTAAATCCCCAGAAAGAATTAAGGTAGGAATATTAGCCACCACGGGCTGATAAAACTCAGCATCAACTTCATATTTAGGCCATACCTTACAAGCTGATTGGTAAACGGTTTGAGTACTGCCTCTGCCAAAATCATTGTCGCTGTCTTGCTCTAACATAGTTTGAGTTATTCTTGGTATATCCTCATTACAAACAATATTAAAAGTTAACCCAACATACATACTCATGCCGCCATCACTAGTAGAAATTAAACCAATCAAAGGTTGGTAGTTTTCTAAAAATGCTTGGTGGATGATTAAAGGCACTAAACTACGTGTTTCCATACTATAAAGCTGTTTAAAAATGTTATTTACAAACTTTAAGTGACTCAAATTAAATGCTATTTTTGTGCCTAACCTTGGATGATTGATCGATATTGACACTGTATTTTTCGATAAACGATCGACTACTGTATCAAACTCTTCTCTTAAGTTTGGATAAGCTTTATTACAGCTTTCATCATTCAAACAATGCTCTAACAATAAGTTAAAAGATCGAGCTGAGCTTGCACCAAACAAACCTATAGGTACTTCTATAGGACCTACGCTGTCGAGTACCACACTTTGAATTGAATCAGGAAATAAGCGCATATAAACCAGTGCAGCACGAGTACCATATGAAGCACCGTACAAATGCACTTTTTTATGACCTAAAGCTTGTCTTACAGCATCAAAATCGCGTATTGCATTTTCACTGTTGTATTGGCTTAGTTGGTGGCTTTCTTTAAATTGTTCTACACAATCAATAACGTCCTGTTCTGCGTAATCTTCAGGGATAACATTGTATAATTGCTCGGTATCGTTCTCATCACATAACATAGGTTGTGATAACCCGGTACCACGTTGATCTACTAAGATAATATCTCGTGTTTTTCTTATTTCAGCAAAACTATTAATTATATGCGCCGCTAATTCAACTGCAGCTTGTCCTGGCCCTCCGGCTAAAAACATTAAAGGTTCTTTATTTTCAGAATTATCTATAGCAGGTAAAACAGCAAAGTTAATAGAAATTTTCTTACCTTCAGGTTGCTTATAATTTTCAGGAACCAACAAGCTACCGCAAGTAACTTGAGTTCTTATGCCATCAAGATGGCAATTTTCTATATTAGTATTTTCATTAGCTCGAGAAGTACCATTAAAACAAATTAAAATAAGTAAAAATAGAAAAGGCAAAGCTTTATTCATTAATAGACTTCCTTTGGAAAATTAGTCATTTTAAGGTTATTTGAACATTCGAACAAACAGGATTATTGTGCAAAAACAAAGTCATACTAATTTGTGTTTATAAGGGGTAATAACTCAATTTAGCTAAAATCACTTTATAATTCGGTTTCTTAAATAACATATACTGTCACACAAGTTAGGTTATCTAAAATAACATTTAAAATACAAATCTACTATTTCAAAAAACTGTCAAAAAATAAAAGTTTAATCTGACATTTTATATTTTATGTTTAATAGAGTTGTATAACTATTATTTAAAAAGGCAGATCGCTCTTAAGTAAAGTAAAATTTATAACGTTATATAAAAAAGGTACTCATTAGAGAGTACCTTTTAGTATGAAGAAACAATTTACACAATATTATAAGATAAATTCTTTGGCTGTATCTTGAAGAGAGACAGCTAATAGCGCTTGATGTTGAGCTGTTGATAATATTTGTTTAGAACCAGCTACTGACTCTAAAGACTTGCCTTCAATGTTGACAATGTTCTGAGCAACTTCTTGTGTTACCACTGACTGTTCTTCAACAGCGGTAGCAACTTGATCAGATAAAGAAAACATATGACTAACTGAAGTAGTGATTTCATTAAGGGATTGTTCAACCTCTTTTGAATTACTTACAGCTTCAGCGGCTTTTAATTTACTATTTTCAATAACATTAAACGCATAATTTGCATCAGATTGTAAATTAGAAATAAAACTTTCTATTTCACTCGTAGATTCTTGAGTCCGTTGCGCAAGAGTTCTCACCTCGTCAGCAACAACCGCAAAACCTCGTCCTTGCTCTCCCGCCCTTGCAGCTTCAATAGCTGCATTTAAAGCTAATAAGTTAGTTTGCTCTGCAACCGATTTAATAACATCAACAATATTAGTAATATTTGAGCTACTTTCATGTAAGCTACTAATTCTTAATGCCAAGTTATTAATTTCTTCAGCAAGAAGTTCGATAGATTGATAAGATTTTTGTACAGTTTCAAGACCTAATTGTGCTTGCTCATCCGTAGACTTTGAAACATCTGCAACACTTTGCATGTTCATAGCAACTTCTTTAACAGTCATAGACAATTCTTCTACAGCAGCAGCAACTAATGATATTTCAGTCTGTTGTTCTTCAATATTTTTAAAACTATATTCACAGGTTTGCGTTGTTTCTTCAGCTTCGTCCGATAGAGCGACACTAATTGCTTTTATTTCTATAAGTGCGGTTGCGAATTCATCTAAAGTTTCATTTAAAGAAGAAGAGATTACTCCTAATTCACTTTTATCTGTGTATACAGACCTAACAGACAGATCTTTATCTTTTCTTAGTTTAAACATAACTCGCATTAGATCTTTTATTCGCTTGTTCAAATCTTTGATAATAAGTGTGCAGATAAAAAACACGAAAATAAGCATAATCACTTTACTAACGGCTGCTATTATCATCGAGTTTTTAGCTTTGTCTCTTAAATCATGTGCTAATTTGAGTGATGAATAAGCTAATTCATTCTCAAAGTTTTTAAGAAGCTTAATTCTATCTGTAGCCTTCTGAAACCAGTAAGTAGCTTCTATGCCAAAGTCTCCGGTCATTGACTTATCAAGAGCGATTTTTCTCAATCTATCCACTTCAATAACAGCATCACTTTTTACTAGTTGTTCAAAGGCACTTTTTTGTTCATGTGAGGCAAAAACAGTAAAGTTATTCAAGTAAGTTTTTTGCTCTGACAACAAGCTTATAAATTTATAGTAATTGGCTTGTGAGAATTCATTAACCGTAAATACACCACTTAGAACAGCTCTTTCTATACCCGCTCTCTCTTTTGCCTGAAGAAAGTTATAATAAGCAATAACCTGTTTACTAATTTCTGCGTTACTACTTAAATGGCTCATAACCCCAGCAACACTTAATAACTTACTATTTAAATTTGTATAAAAACCGATCGCATTTGACAAAGATATTTTTAAAGAATCTATATTTTCTCTAACAGATTTAATTTCTTTAATTTGTTGGCTAATCTTAGTATGTAGTTCAATAATTATTGAGCTATGTTCATAATTTACTTGCCAAAAATCATTTAAGGCACTTATTCGTTCGTCGGTTAATTTTCTTTGTTTTCTGAGAATGTCTCCAAACTTTTCCCCTTTTGAACTTATAAAGCCTGCTGTCGCCCCCCGTTCTTTTTGTAATTCATGAACGAGATCACTATAAACAATCGTTAACTCAGTCAAATCCGATAGTTCTGACATTTCATTTCTTGTTATTGTGTTATCGATTATAGAACTAATACTCATCCATAAAAATCCTGTTAGAGGTAAAGCTAAAAGGATTAATACCTTATTTCTAAATGATATATTTGCAAACACCATGTTATTGAAATCCCTTGTGAAAACTAATAATAAATGTTTTAAGTTATTTTAATTCTAGACTATAAAAAAATTTACACATTATAAAAACAGGTTCACTATTACTTATAGATTAAATAGTCGAAAACATAAGAAAACAGCTGACTATATCCTTGTCTTTTAGTATTTTTCACATTGTTTTATGGTAAGATAATGATGTTAAAGGTGCTTTTTGGTTTTACTAAATCCAAAAACTTAAAAGGGAATGTAGTGCGAGTCGTTATTGTTAATTTCTCAAATCTACAACTGTTCCCGCAACTGTAAATAGAATTTAAAATATAGTGACTAAACTATATTGTTTTTTTAAATATCTATGAGTCAGAAAACCTGCCTTAAATACCTTATTAGTTTCGCGTGCGGGTAACACGACAGCTAAGAATATCACCTTTGCTTTAAGTAGGTGTTTTCTTAATTAAGTGTCTGTAAATTCCCCCACAAATATACTTTCCGGTTCTGATATTTTATATATCCTGAACATTGATAATTTTGTTTATGTAAGTAAGGCATATATGTCCTCCTTTGTTTTACAAGCGAATAGCCTTACTTGGCGTGTAAATGAAAAACATATCCTCAGTGATATTAATCTGCATATAAAAGCAGGCGAGACAGTAGCGATAGTAGGACCAAATGGTGCAGGAAAAACCTCTCTTCTAAAATGCCTCTATGGAGAATATTCAAATTTCTTGGGTGATATTTATTTAAACGGTAAATCCCTAAAAACTTTTAATATAAAAGATATCGCTAAAAAAATAGCGGTTGTTAGCCAACATTCAGAATCAGCATTTAACTTAACGGTACTTGATATAGTCGCTATGGGATTAATTCCTCATAAAGGTTTATTTGATACCAATACGGATGTTGACAGACACAATATTGAACAAGCTTTAACTAAAGTAGATTTGATTAATAAAAAAAATCAAATATTTAGTACATTATCTGGAGGCGAGCAACAACGTGTATTAATTGCCCGAGCCATTGTTCAAGCACCTGATATCCTGATTATGGACGAACCGACCAATCATCTCGATATGTACTATCAACATCAAATATTAATGTTAGCTAAAACCTTAAATATTACTTTATTGATCACTATTCATGACCTTAATTTGGCTGCTCAATATTGTGACCGAATTATTATGTTAAATAACGGAAAGTTAGTAGCAGATGATACGCCTGAAGCAGTATTTACTTCTTCAAAGCTCACGGAAGTATTCAAACTCGAATGTGCTATTGATAAAAACCCATTTACACAAAGTACTCGAATTACATTTTCTGGTATAAATCATTGCGTAAATGACGAATCAGCTTGGTTACATTCATGAAAAAGTTGTCATTTAAGAACTCCTTGTTACTTATTTCTGCCCTAGTAGCTTTCTCATTAATAGCTTCTATGGGATTTGGAGTTGTTGAACTGGGCCATAAAGCGGTATGGCAATGTATTACGCAAACTTGTGAAAAAAGCATTTACGAGACTATTTTGTGGGAAATACGCTTTCCAAGAGTATTACTAGGATTTATTGCAGGCTTTGGTTTAGCTATTGCAGGGGCACTAATGCAAAATGTGACTCGAAACCCGCTTGCTGATCCTTACCTCTTCGGTATTGTTTCTGGTGCTGGCTTAGGAGCAACACTTACTCAATTCCTCCCCACAACAGTGCAAGTCATTACTTTGCCTATAGCCTCTTTTTTAGGTTCACTTTTAGCTGTAGGTATTATTCTCATTGTGATTTACCAAAATAATTGGCGACGAATAGAGCATTTATTATTGGCAGGGGTAGCAGTGTCTTTTTTACTAAGTTCTTTAACCTCTTTTATCCTATATAGCGGAGAAGCTTTTTCAACAAATCGGGTGATTTTCTGGTTAATGGGAAGTTTAGCTAGAGCAAATAGTACGGCACTTCTATGGATTTCTCCTGTCATTATTGTTGCTACAATTATTGCTATATTATTAGGTCGTCAGCTTGATGCTTTATTACTGAGTGATGATAGTGCCCGTACCCTTGGCATAAAAGTTGAAAAATTACGTATTATTACACTGATCTTATGTGCAGCGATAACAGCAGTGATTGTTTCATATTGCGGTGGTATCGGCTTTATAGGTTTAATGATCCCACATATGGTTAGGCCTTTTGTAGGCATCACAAGTTCAAAATTGTTTATAGCCGCAGGATTAGTTGGTGGTTGTTTTTTAGTATGGGTAGATGTTATTGCTCGTACTGCCTTAGGTGGACAAGAAATACCTATAGGCGTAATTACGTCAGCTATGGGAAGTTTGTTCTTTTTAGCTCTATTAAGAAAAATGTAAGCGAGATCTCATGGAAATAAATGCAGTAGACATTAAATTTGAAACGGAAATCAAAGATAAGATAAACCAAAAAACAAAACCGGTTGGATCTTTAGGTCAAATTGAAGATATAGCCTTACAACTAGCTAGTATTCAAAGCAATAAAGCGGGCAAGCTCATTTCTAACATCACAATTAATAAACCCGTTGCAGTCATTTTTGCAGGTGAACATGGTATTAGTGAAGAAAGAATTTCAATCGCGCCGAGCTGCGTAACTCGACAAATGGTGCAAACATTTTTAACAGGAAACGCTGCGATTAATTGTTTTTGTACGGCAAATAATATTGACTTAAAAATAGTAGATGCCGGCATAGTTGAGCCCATTACAAAGGCCTATCCTAACTTAATCAATATGAGACTAGGTGCTGGCACCAAAAACTTTGTAAATGAATCAGCTATGACTGATGAACAAGTTGAATTAGGCTTAAGTTATGGCGAACAAGTAGTAACACCTATTATTGAAAACGGAACTAACTTACTTATATTTGGTGAAATGGGTATAGGTAATACAAGTTCAGCAACAGCTATAACATCGCGTTTAATTTTTGCTGATGTTGATTTATGTGTTGGTGTAGGAACAGGTATTACTGCAGAGCAATTATTTAAAAAGAAAAGTTTAATAGAAAAAGCCTTAAAGCGCTTTTCTTCGAATGCACCTTTAACGGTACTAAAAGAAGTTGGCGGCTTTGAAATAGTAGAAATGACTGGTGCCATTTTAGCCGCAGCAAAAGCTGGTATATCTATTTTAGTGGATGGTTTTATCGTAAGTACGGCCGCACTATTAGCCTGTAGAATAAATAATAATGTTCGCGATTATTTAATTTTTGCCCATGAATCAGATGAATTTGGACATCAACTTTTACTCGCTCATTTAAAAGCTAAACCTTTATTAAACTTAGGCTTACGCTTAGGTGAAGGAACTGGTGCAGCAATTGCTTTACCTTTATTAAAATCAGCTGCAGCTTTCTACAATAACATGGCAAGTTTTGAAGATGCCGGAGTCACAATTTGACCGCTAAAGCACCACAAAATGTAAGTCTATATAAACGATATTTAAAACGTCAGCTTAACTTGTTTTATTTATCGTTAACTTTTTTTACTCGTATACCAGCACCAAAGAATATGTATTATAGTCCGAGCCTACTAAACAAATCAGGACGCTACTTTCCTCTTATTGGGCTACTCATTGCTGGTATCTTGAGTATTATATTTACAGTTATTTCTCCTCTTTTCCCTGTATCAATCACAGTTACCTTACTCATTATTATTAGCTTATTTATCACAGGCGCTTTCCATGAAGATGGGCTTGCAGATATGGCGGATGGTATTGGTGGAGGTATGACATTAGAAAAACGTCTTACCATTATGAAAGACAGCCGAATAGGAACCTATGGGGCTGCAACTCTTTTAATGGCGTTAGTGTTAAAGTTATTATTACTTATTGAGCTCGTGGAAGTGAATGCATTAATTCCCTCACTATTCTTAGGTTATAGTTTATCTAGAGCAGTGGCTGCTAGCTTAATATATGACCTTCCCTATGTTGCCGATATAGATACAAGTAAAAGTAAACCATTAGCCAATAAACAAAGCCCTTTTGAATTAAAGCTCTTGTTTATCATTGGGCTTATTCCCGCCATATTTTTTTCATTAACGACTTTGTTATTTATAGGTTTAACCCTCTTCATCTTTCGAATGCTTTTTAAAGCTTGGTTAATAAAAAGATTAGGTGGATACACTGGGGATTGTTTAGGTGCTTGTCAGCAAATAAGTGAATTGCTTATTTATCTGGTAATTATTGCGTGTTTGACTCCTAACCTGTCGGTATAGGTAAATGGTCTCTTCAGTCGAAACAACCTTATATTTATTGCGCCATGGCAAAGTTAATGGCCTACCTGCTTTATATGGTCATACTGATATAGATGTAACAGATGAAATAAATGCAAAAATAATTAGTGAGCTAAACCAATTACAGGCAAATTTAGGCAGTAATCGTATAAATCACATAGTAAGCTCCCCTCTACAACGTTGCGCTAAAGTTGCTGAAAAATTTGCGCAGATAAATAACTTAACGCTTGAAAAAAAAGATGATTTTAAAGAAATGGATTTTGGAGAATTAGATGGTGTTTCTTTTGATGCAATTAGAGACTCCGAATGTGGTGAACAGAACTGGAAAAAATTAGAAGAGTTCTGGCAAAATCCATCTCAATCACCTTTACCAAAAGCTGAATTATTAATGAGCTTTTATCAACGTATAGAGCTGGCATTAAATAACTTATTGCTCAGTCACCAAGGGAAAAACATATTACTCGTTTGTCATGGTGGTGTTATACGTATGATATTATCCTGCATTCTCAAACTTGATCATGCTAACAAAGCTTTATTTAGCCAACTCACGATTAAAAACAGCAGTATAACTTTAATTAAAAGCATCAGAATAGTTTCAAGCCATACAGATGAAGAAATAAGTGTGCATAATAATGTTATCACTGTATCCACACCTTTGAAGTGTATCAGCCAAAACCCTGACGAATTTGTATAAGAGGAATACCCCTATGATTGATGATAATCAGAAAAAAGAAAATCATAAAAAACGCCAACAAAAGATCAAAGAAAATGTAGATAAACGCATTGCAGCCGCTACTGAAGATAAAGGGTTATTACTTGTAATAACAGGTAATGGTAAAGGTAAGTCAACAGCCGGTTTTGGTGTAGTTACACGTTCAGTTGGCCATGGTTTAAAAGCGGGTATCATTCAATTTATTAAAGGAACCTGGGAATGTGGAGAGCTTAATTTACTCAAACAACATGGGGTAATTCACCACACCATGAAAACTGGATTTACTTGGGAAACACAAAACAAAGAATCTGACACTGCAGCAGCTCAACTTGCTTGGACAGAAGCTAAAAAACTTCTTAACGATAAAAGTATTAACACTGTATTACTTGATGAACTTACTTATATGGTGACTTATGGTTACATTGATTTAGAGGAAGTATTAACCGCTTTAGAAAATAGACCGGCCATGCAACATGTTGTGATCACAGGAAGAGCATGTCACAGAAAAATTATAGAAGTTGCCGATACAGTTTCTGAAGTTCAATCTCTTAAACATGCTTTTGACAATGGCATTCGAGTACAAAAAGGCATAGATTGGTAATTTTATGAGAAAGTTAAACACTTCATCATTTTTTTTGTGTGGAATATTCTTCGCACTATTTTCAACACTCGTTTCGGCTGGTAATACTGAAGAAGAAGAAGTTGAAAATGCTTTTAAAAACCAACGTATTATTACTTTAGCACCTCATATTATCGAGATGCTTTTTAATTTAGGCGTGGGTGAACGTGTTATTGCTACTACTGATCATTCAGACTTTCCTGAAGCCGCAAATCATGTTCCTCGTATAGGTAATTATTCTCGATTAAAAATAGAAAAAATACTCGCCTACGAACCTGATTTAATTATTGCGTGGCGAACAGGTAACCCAATTGATGACTTAGAAAGACTTGAAGAATTAGGGTTAAAAGTTGTGTATTCAGACCCTAGAAACTTAGACGATGTCGCCGCAGAATTGCGTTTACTTGGTGATTTAACAGGTACTCAAGAAAGAGCGGAAATACTAGCTAAAAAATATGAAAAAGAGCTAAAAGCCCTACGCACTAAATTTGCCAACAAAAGTCCTATTTCTGTGTTTTATGAACTTTGGTCAAATCCATTAACCACTATCAGTAATAACTCTTGGCCTCAGCAACACCTTAACGTATGTGGCGCCAAAAATCCTTTTGTTAAAAGCATAATGGACTACCCTCAAATAGGTTTAGAGCAAGTGGTCATTGCTAAACCTCAATTAATCATTCAACCTATGTCTCATGGTGAACCCAACCCTAACGCTGTAAATTGGTTCCAATGGAATGAAATTCCAGCATCAAAACATAAACAACTTATCCAACCTAATTCAGATAAATTACACAGAATGACCTCAAGATTATTAGAGGAATTAGAAAGCTTATGTATCAGTATAGATAACTCTAGAAAGTATTACCTTCAACATAATGGCTAAGCAAAATTTCAAAAAAGCTTACATTTACAATTTGGCGAATAATTAAAGAGAGACTATAAGATATTTTATCCTCAACTTTAATATGCATAAAATCAATAACTAGTCATATCTAATCTCCTAGTAATTCACCGCTTATTCTTTAGTATCCCTATTAAATTAACCTCAGCTCGGGATAAGTAAAGTTACTCAATAAGTTATTTTTATTGAATTTTATGACATTCATTATCCTGAGTTGAGGTTAAATTACATTTATTTCAACTTTTTTGTGATCTATCTCTCCTTTATTTAGAAAGCTGCTAGACTTAAAAATAGTGTTTTCTCCAATTTATTAAAATTTATGCGAACAAATATTTTACCTTTGATTTTGTCTTTTATCCTCCTATCAATTTCCCAACTTGCAATTGCAGAAGATGTCAAAGAGCTTCCTCCTTTAGATCCTAAGTATATGGGCGTTCATGGTATGAAGTTATTCAACAAAGGGCCAAGTGTTTTCGCTTCTTATATGCTGAAGTTAACTCCGCCACATAATGTGCAGGTTTTATATAAATTAAACATTGATAGCCTTTCCTTACTTCAATTAGTTAAAGATGCTGAGTTAGTAACGATTAAAACAGAAGAGTTCAATTTACAACGCTTAATGCGCGGCGAATCCTTTGAAGTTAATGCTGATATATACATGGGACACTATAAGAAAGGTGGTTTACTCACTTTTTCAAACACAAAAATATCATTCGATGAAAAGCTTTTTGTAAAAGTCTTAGATGATCTAGAAGAATCAAATAACAGGCAAAAATATGACGTTGTGAAGCTTAAAAATGATCAACGAATTCTTATACATCAAATTCAAAAACCACCAAGTTATGAGCATTTAATTTACTTATCAGATGATGTTAATTGTATAACTAATTTTACTGCATCCTCACCTGTGCCTGCAGAAAATGAAATTCATTATAAACTCACATACTGTGGGGCTATGAAACCACTTTATTATAATTCAGAAGATTTTTTATAATTTCATAGCAAACCATTTTGATAGGTGTAAACATGGATGAGATTTCTCAAAACAACAAAAATAAACGTTCTCTTCGCGTTAGTTTATGTATATGGTTTTTGATCATTTCTTTATTACCATTAACGCTCAACTCAATCTTTAATTATTATCAAGCCAAAAGTATATTAACGACTCAAGCAGAAAAAGAGCTCGCTCAGTCATCAGAGTTAATTAAACTGTACATCACAGATTGGTTTGATGACCGCTATAATGATGCCAAAACACAAGCTAAATCATCAAAAAATGTTTTACTTCTTTCAGAGCTAAAAAAAAGTTGGCAATCAAGTAACACTGATCTTAAAAACTATATTAATAGCGAACAGTGGCGACAAGTCACTCAGGCACATCAAAACGAATTAATTTCCTTTAAACAAGCATCTCAATACATTGACGATGTGTATTTAATTGATAACGAAGGTAATGTTATTTTTTCTTTGGCAAATAAAGGAAACTTTGGTGATAATGTATTTTCAAGTAGATTGGCAACCACCAAATTATCTAAAGCAATTCAAGAAACCTTGTCAACTCAAGCAACTACCTTTTCTGATTTAGAAAGAAATATAAATCCAAATAAACGCCTTACAGCTTTTATCACTTCTCCAGTACTAAATGCCAATCAAGAACTAATAGGCGCATTAGCAATAGAGCTTTCTTTAGAGCGTCTTTTCAAGATATTTCGAGAAAGTAAAGATGAACATAATCCAATAGTTCACTACATGATAGGTCAGGACGCTCGTTTACGTAGTCCATTACACAACAGCTTAAATGATGTCTTAAATGAGAAGATCTCTAATGCTTGCGTCACCGAATGGGTAAGCACTGTTAATACAGACAATTCATCAACTAACTCAGAAAAAACACATTCAAACATTGATGAAGGCACTATTCACATCCACTCCACTATCAAGATTGGCAATATTTCTTGGGGTTTAATTAGTGCAAAAGATGAATATGATGTTTTATCTGCTTCTTCAGCTATGCTGAATACCTTAATTATTTCAATTTTATTCACCATAGTTGTTGTTTTAATTGTATCGATTTTGATGGCAAGACGTTTTACAAAGCCAATATATTTATTAGCCAAAGCTAGTCAGAACTTCGCCAAAGGTAATATAGAGCATTTACATGTTCAGCAATCATCTAAAGAAATGAGTCAACTTTTTGCTTCGTTCAATGAAATGCTAAAAATAAAGCAATCTCACGAAAAACAACTAGAAAGCAATAATGAGCTTATTCAAATTAAATTAAATGTTACGGCGGCACTTTCTGAGCAAGCACCATTTGAAAACAAAATCGTTAAAGCACTTTCGTCTGTTCTGCAAATAAAAAACGTTCAGGGAACAAGTTTTTCGGGAGTATTAATTTTTGAGAATGAAACAGAATATTTTCCAGAAAAGCATGATTTTTTAAAATGGTATAGCGAAGCTCATTTAACAAAAAATGAAGAAAATCAATTAAAAGCTTTTGCATCACAATCTATGAAAAATATAGGTACTGATAAAGTCCAACATCTATTTATTGTAGAGATTAACAACGCAAACTTTCATTACTTAGCGCCTATATATAATTTAGGTTCTAATAATATCGTACTCGGATTTATAGTTTTTAGCTCTGTAGATGAACTTAAACATTACGAAGAAGGCTTTCTTACCATTTGTGAAATGAGTGATCTATTTTCTGCTGCCATTACGCAAAACAATGCTCATCATCTACTTAAAAAAGCCTCTTCTATTGCTCAACAAAACAATAATTTGAAAAGTGAATTTTTGGCGAGTATGAGTCACGAAATAAGAACCCCGATGAATGGTGTTCTTGGAATGTTAGGGTTATTACTTAATAGTGGTTTATCTACTACTCAAATAGAAAAAGCTAAGTTGGCAAAATCAAGTGCTCAATCCTTGCTTGTTATCATTAATGATATTTTAGATTTTTCTAAAGTAGAAGCTGGCAAACTTGAATTGGAATTAATTGATTTTGATTTAAGAGAAATGTTAGGTAACTTTTCTAAAGCTATCGCCTTCAATGCTCAAAATAAGGGTGTTGAACTCATACTCGATATTAAAAACATTGAACACTCTAAAGTCCGTGGAGACTCAGGAAGAATACGACAAATTTTAACTAACCTTGTTTCTAATGCTATAAAATTTACAGCCTCCGGTGAAATATTAATCACTGCATCTACATCAGAAACACAGGAAGGTAAACTCATCTTATCCTGTTCTGTAAGTGACACAGGAATAGGAATACCTGAAGACAAATTACTACTACTTTTTGAACAATTCAGTCAAGTAGATAACTCTACTACTAGGAAATTTGGTGGCACAGGCTTAGGGTTAGCCATCACTAAAAAGCTTTGTGAATTAATGAATGGAAATATTAAAGCACACAGTAAATTAGGTGAAGGAAGTCAATTCCACTTTACAATAGAAATATTAACAAGCGCCCAATCAACTAGAGTTTATCCTGAATTTGATATAACCCCACTTCACATTTTGATAGTGGACAATAATCTAACAAATAGAGAGGTGATAAATTCCCAGCTATCTTTATGGGGTGCTAATACCTATCAAGCAGGTTCAGAAGAACAAGCCATCAATATTTGTAGAGATTTTACTTTGAATCATCAAGGACGAATATTTGATCTATTACTTATTGATACAAAGATATGTGAGATCAAAGACAATCAACTTATCAGTGAATTAAAAAAACAATTTGATGATATTAACGTTGTAATGATGACACCTATTTCTTCTGATGATGACTCTCCAATCTTTACAAATTACATTTTTAATCAGAACTTTGTTAAGCCCGTAACCACACAAGATCTGTTATACGCACTGAACACTGTTTTTCAAAATAAAAGTGGCCCACAACCTGTTGAATTTATTAAGCCAATTAAACCTATTGAAGCTATAGATGGTGAAGATGAATTAATAAACACATCAAGTAAACAATATGCTTGGCCTGATAACATTCGTTTATTGATTGTAGAAGATAATAGAATTAATCAGCATGTAGCTTTAGGTATCCTAAAAGAATTTAATCTTACAGCAGACATCGCAATTAATGGATTAGAAGCTATATCAGTAATTAAAGAAGCATCAAAAACAAAACCATATTCACTTGTACTTATGGATTGTCAAATGCCTGAAATGGATGGTTACGATGCAACACAAGCCATCAGAGCAGGACAAGCAGGTAAAAAAAATAAAGATCTTGTGATATTAGCAATGACAGCTAATGCTATGGAGGGAGATAAAGAAAACTGTATTAATGTTGGAATGAATGATTACTTGAGTAAACCTATTAACCCGAATTTATTATTACAAAAACTGCAATATTGGTTACTAACAAAAAATGGCTTAGTAACGAAAAACTTTATTAAACAAGAGAAGTTAATTATAAAAAATGAGACTGTAGAGCATACAGCAAAACCAACAGCATCAAATAAGGCTAATATTACTTGGGAGAAAAAATCAGCTTTAAAACGAGTGAAAGGAAATAAAAAATTATTAAATAAACTAATCTCCTTATTTTTAGAAGATATGCCTAAAAATATTGAGCATTTACAAATTTCAATTTCAGAAAAAAACATTATAGATATAGCAGCTCTAACACATAGCATCAAAGGCGCTACAGGTAACCTATCAGCAAATAAAATGCATACACTAACAAAGAAAATAGAAAAGCTTATTTTAAATGATATTGAAGGTATTGATTTTAATGAATTAGAAACAGAAGTTTCTGCGCTAGCTAATGAATATAAAACACTGGAAGTGATTTTCTCTCAACAAATTGAAGAAGATAGATCTTTAGAAGATTAACTTCAAAAATCTCATATTTTCTCCACAAAAAAAGCCTGCATAAATGCAGGCTTTTTTAATATATGGTGCCCCGACCCGGATTTGAACCAGGGACACGAGGATTTTCAATCCTCTGCTCTACCAACTGAGCTATCGGGGCAAAACTTACTTTTTAATATTTAAGGCTTGCTGACTAAAACTAAATATACATCAGCCCTCTAAAAAGAGGCCACATCATATAGCTAATTAGTTTTTCCCGCAACCTATTTACAGTTCAAAATCATCAAAATCAAAATCATTTGATGTATCTAAAGTTTTTTTACTTGGTGGATCCAATAAAGAAGGTTGAACTATATTGCTTTCAATACTCTTTTCAACACTATTATCTTTACTGTTTTCTTTTTTTTCTATGCGTTTTTTACGCTGGATAGCACGTTTAATTATTTTCTGTTTTTCATCCGAATCAATACTCGTCCATGTTTGACGCTCAGCTCTTGTTCGAAAGCAACCTAAACATTGGCCTTTATCATTTGACTGACAAATTCCAATACAAGGACTAGGAACATCAAAAAACTCTAATTGCATACTCACATAAAAACCTTAACGCAACTGACAATAAATAAATGATTTAAACGTACTAATTAAACTATAGCACATTAGATTTGTTGCTCTTTCACCAAAATGTAGCCAGAAAATAAGTCCTGTGTATATGAAGTAAAACGTTTCTGTTATTACTTTTTCAAAATTAACGACTCTCCTTGTTATTGCTAAACTAACATATCAGGCGAGAGGCATTAAGATTTAAATGAAAAGTGTTCTAAGAGACTTTAAATACAAAGGATTCAAGCGGCGAGAATAGTATAGAGCATATAGAAAGATGTCAATAAATGCTTACTTATTAAACACACTATAAAAATAAAAGTCAGATGAACATAGTAAATTCATCTGACTTTTTTTATATGATAAATAATTAGCGTTTAAAATTTAGGCGTTAGCTAATTCACGTTCAAGTAAAAATGATTTTATTTCATCTCTCGAACCTAAAATATGTTTTCTTAAAACGGCTGTCGCTTTATCTATATCTTTATTTTTACAGTGTGCGAGTATTTCATTATGTTCAGATTCTGCTTTAGATATACCGCCCGCCCATAATAGGTGCATACGTATATAACGATCCGCATTTTTGTTTAGGGTATTAACCAAATCTAAAGTTTGTGGTTTATCTGAACCTGAATACAAGCAGTTATGGTATTTAGAGTTTAACTCACTCCATTTATTAGCAGCATTTTCTGTACCTAAAGCACGATCTAGTTGCTTTAAAATCGCTGTTGCTTCTTCTAGCGTTTCGTAAGAAAGATTTGGAATAGATGAAGCAAGCAGATCTGATTCTAACATCGCTCTTAATTCAAATAGTTCATCAACTTGGCTTACATTCAGCTCTGTAGCTGTTGCACCTTTATGTGCTTCAAAAGCGACTAAACCTTCAGCTTCAAGTTGTAATAATGCTTCACGAATAGGAATTCGACTCACATTAAGCTCACTTGCCAATGCGGCTTGGCGAAGAGGTTGCCCTGCCTTTATTGAACCGCTGAGTATTTTTTCTCGAATGGTTTCTACAACAAGTTGAGTTCTTGTTTTATAAATAATAGACATGTTCTGGCATTCCCTGAGAACGATAAGAAAAAATGTAGCATTATTGTATAACAATTACACAAAAACGCTTAAGGTTAACTTTATTTTAACCTTTTTTTAACATACAAGGAAGACACTATGATGATATTCAGTAAGCTTATTGAACTTAAATGTGTTCATTTATTAGTTTTTCAGGCTCCCAACGAAGCTTCAACCCTGTAAATACCTGTAATTTTTGGTCATCGAGATTAGCTTTCTCTAATTTTTCAATCGCATCGCACGCTAATATTATTTGTTCTGCATTTATCTCATCTCTTTGTTTCATTACAATTAATATTTTTAATAAGCTAAATAACAATTTAATATTTCTTGGTGCAAGTTGTAATGCTTGTAGTACTGACTTAAGTGCTGGTAATAACTTATTCTTCTGAAAAAACTCTACAGCCATACTATTAAGCTGTTTAGGAGTAAAGTTAATTTCAGCCCGTTCATCAATCTCTTGCTCAACATACTTACTTAAAACCTCGCTTGTTAAAGAGTCTCCCACTACTTGATTTTTAACCGCTTTTAATAAAGAAAACGCCTCTTCCCTCATACCAAGTTCATGAAAAACTTTTACTTTATCTAGATTATCTTCAACAGATTCTGAAGGCCTCAACGAAATGTGTGCTTCAATTAACCTTTCAGCCTTATTCTTCTGATTTCTTACATTATACAATCGAGCTTTAACAATAATAATTTGCTCTTTAAATAATGACGCATCTTTATATTCATGTTCTAACTGATGAATAAATTTATCCGTTTCAGCTAACACTTTATTTGAAGATTCGTCAGTAATAGTGCAAGCGAGATCTATACCTGAGCGAATAACATTCAGAAGTAATACAGGTGAATCGTGAATAGAGTTTTTGGCGTTAATGGCAATATTCTTGGTGGCGATGTATTGACCAAAATGATCATGATTAAGGCGAGCAAGATCCCAAGATTTTTTGTTTCTTTCAATGTTACGAGGGGCCAATTTAGTGGCTTTTATTATTTCTTCATAAGCAAGTTCATAATTCCCTTGCTCCATATAATATTGCGCTAATAAATCATGCATCGCAAAACGAGTATCGGGTTTATTAACTAAAGTTGTTAGTAAGTCTTTAATCTCATCCATCTTGCCTTGTTTTAATAGTGCTTTTACATAACCTAATGATACCCAAGCGTATCGGTATTGAGATTGAAGCTCTCTAAAAAATAATTCGGCAGTTTTATATTCAAGTAAATTAATAAGTGCCTCGCCCTTCATACGTTGAATATTCGCATGGTATTTTATTAAAGTTTTATCTAATAAGAATCGCTCCGCATAATAAATGACTTTTGAATGCTCACCTTCCGCTATAGCTTTGTATAAAGTAAATAAGTGCTTTTTAATATCTAAGGTATATTTGATGCGCTCGATCACTGTTTTAGGTAATAAAGGTTTAACCCAAAAATCATCGGGTTGAAGTTCTACAATGGAATTAACAAGTGACTCTTTGGTTTCTGAACTAAGAAAAATAAGAATGGTAGTTTTGTTTACATAGCCTTTAAATTTCAACTCTTCTAATAAATGAAAACCATCTTTATCACTTTTAACATTGAAAGAACAAATAATAACCTGAAAATTCGTTTCTTCACAGAGCCGTAAGCCATGATAAGCATTCTCAGCACACCTAACCGCCTTAAAGCCTAAGTTAAAAAGTATATGCTTTAAAAAGTCATGTATGAGGCGATTATCATCAATAACTAAAACATTTAGCTTGGAAAAGTTATCTAAATCATTCTTGTTTGTTATTTGCATCTAATCACTACCATAGAAAATATGCTCTATACATTGAAATGAATGTCTGGTTTATATTTATCAATTAGCTCACCCAAAAGCAACGCAAAGATAAAGGATCCCTAGTTAAAAATAATATATTATCTTTAATACACTATAGCTAAAATTTACTCATTTATTTTATGTCAGCAGCAAAACAGAAAATTTATTTTATTCCCGGCACTATGTGTGATGAACGTTTATGGACTAATACTTGGAAATCACTCGCTCCTTTGTTAACTAATAATATTGAATTTATTAATTTAGGCATCCCTTCTTTAGACACTATCAACGAGATCGCAGAGCACTTAGCAGAACAGCTTGATGAAAACAGTTCACTTGTTGGATTTTCTTTGGGTGGTTATTTTGCTTCAGAAATCGCTATTAAATTCCCACATAAAGTGTCAAACCTCCTACTGGTTTCTAATATGTCTAGCGCCTTACCAGAAAGAGAAAGTAAAGAAAGAGCGAGAACAATCCAGTTCATTAAAAAAAATGGATATACTGGCGTTCCAGACAAGCGCATTAATCATTTACTTGACCTTAGTGCGCATACTAATGAAGAAATTAAAGAAACAATACGTGCTATGGATAAAACCATGGGAGTTGACGTACTGTTACATCAACTTAATGTAACAACCCTCAGAGCTAACTTGCTACCTCAATTAGTTGAATTGAAATGCCCATTAAAGTTTTGCATCGGCGATACCGACTGCTTAGTAAAAATAGATCGTATTCAAAATCAATTAAATCAAACCAAATCTATCAACAAAACCTTAGAAATAGTGCCAAATACGGGACACATGTTGCCATTGGAGCAACCTAAAGCATTAGCTCATATTATTGCAAAGTGGTTTACAGAAAATTAATAAAGCTCAATAGCTTAGCGAAGACAAAATGACTGTCATTATCAATCAGCCTTAAAGGCAGACAAAACACTGACAAAACTAAGTTAAACCATGTAAAATAGCCGTTATATATTTACGACGAGATCCAACCATTGACTGCTAAAGCTTTTTCATCTTTAAATTTAAATCCTGACCTTCTTCATAACCTAACATCTCTTGGTTATGAAGAAATGACCGAGATCCAAGCACAAAGCTTACCTCATATACTTTTAGGGAAAGATCTTATCGGCCAAGGTAAAACCGGTTCAGGTAAAACAGCAGCCTTTGGTTTAGGTTTACTTAACAAACTTAATGTTAAACGCTTTAGAATCCAAACTGTTGTGCTTTGCCCTACTCGAGAGCTTGCCGACCAAGTAGCTAAAGAATTAAGAAAGCTTGCCAGAACCATACACAATATTAAAATCCTCACCTTATGTGGTGGTGTTCCATTTGGTCCTCAAGTTGGCTCTTTAGAACATGGCGCGCACATTATTGTTGGAACCCCCGGCAGAATTGAAGATCATTTAGGTCGAGGTACTTTAAGCCTTAATGACGTAGATACTTTAATATTAGATGAAGCAGATAGAATGCTAGAAATGGGTTTTCAAGCATCACTTGATGCCATAATTAGTAGAATTCCTGACGAACGCCAAACATTATTATTTAGTGCAACCTTTCCAAAACAAATTCAAGCTATCTCAAACAAGATAATGAATAACCCAGAAATGGTTGAAGCTAAAAGTGAACACTCACAACAAACAATCGCTCAGCACTTTTTCAAAGTTGAAAACGATGTTGAACGTATCGATGCCATTCGATTATTACTGTTATCACACAAACCAGAAACCTCTATTGTATTTTGTAATACTAAAAGAGAAGTACAAGTGGTTGCTGATGCACTTAACAACTTCGGTTTTAGTGCAGTATCTTTACACGGTGATTTAGAGCAGCGCGACAGAGATCAAACCTTAGTTAGATTCGCAAATAACAGCGCATCAATTATGGTGGCAACAGATGTTGCAGCAAGAGGGTTAGATATAGATAATCTTGATGCTGTATTTAACTACCAAATTGCACACGACAGCGAAGTACATGTTCACCGTATAGGTAGAACAGGCCGAGCTGGCAGCAAAGGTATTGCTTGCACACTTTACACAGATAAAGAGTCTTATAAATTTGGCTTATTAGAAGACTACTTAAATAAAACCATTGAAAATGAATTACTACCTGACGCTAGTGTTTTAAGTGATACACCAGTAAAACCTAAAATGACAACAATACAACTTGATGCAGGTAAAAAGCAGAAAATTCGACCGGGTGATATTTTAGGTGCACTAACAGGTGATAACGGTATTGAAGGTTCGCAAGTTGGTAAAATTCAACTAGGTGCCACTTGGGCTTATGTTGCTGTTGAAAGAAGTGTTGTTAAAAAAGCTTTAAAGAAACTTTCGCAAGATAAGTTGAAAGGTCGAAACGTGAGAACTCGCCAAATACTTGATTAGATAATTAATTCAATGCAAAGCTAATTTAATAATAAATCTGTATACAATAACCACTGTTGTTATATACAGATATCAATAATATTGTTAATATAAATTTTAAGCGTTACTCAATAATGTTAAGTAAGGAATAAAAATGGCAGTTGAAAGTCGGTTTGTTGTCATTCGACACGGTGTGGAGGTTCAAACATTCATGGACAAAAAAGCAGCAGATGAATATGATAAAATGCTTGATATGGCAGATAATTTAACTGCTATGTTAGACTCTACCCCTTTTGATCTAAGCGATGAAGTTAAAGAAGATTTAAGTATCTACCTAGCGCAAAATCGTGAAGACGTACTTGTAGCCTTACAAGCAAAGAAAGCTAAACCGGCACCAAAAGCGGCAGTTAAACCTAAAGCTCAAGCAGAGCCTAAAGTAGAAACTCCGATAGCAGAAGTAGCAGTTGAAGAGACTATTACTACTGAAACTGTTGAAGCTGCAGAAGTTGTTAAAGAAAAACCTGCACCTAAAAAAGCAGTAAGAAAAACTAAAAGCAAAACAGCAAGCGACATTGCTAATACTCCAGCTTAAAATACAGCAACTGCTACAGATTATTGTTTAATGGTATAGAGTGGAAATTGATTATAAGATTATTCGTAGTGCTAAACGTAAGACCATCGCACTACAAATAAAAAAAAATGAAGTCATTGTGAGAGCACCTCAAGGTGTTTCTCATGAATACATTCAGCTACTTATAAATGATAAATCGCAATGGATATTAAATAAACTAGCAAATCAAAGGCAGATCATTGCCGCTCCGCTTCCTACTTACCTTCCTAATAGCACTGTACTTATTTACGGTATAGAAAAAAAACTACAAATTGAATATCAAAGAAGTAAGCCTGAAGAAGTCTTAAACCTTACAGATAATGAAATCAATCTTATACTTCCTTTATATGTGCAAAAAAGATCTGATGAATCTGATTACTTAGCAACTCAAATAAAAAAACAGCTAGGCGCATGGATGAAAACACAAGCAGAAAGTTATTTGTCGCATAGATTAAACGAGCTTTCAAAACAATTAAAAATAACGCCAGCTTCATATCAAGTAAAACGTTACAAGGCCCGTTGGGGCAGTTGTAATAACAAACATGAACTTAGCTTTAATTATTTATTAGTAATGGCGCCTTCTTGGGTATTCGATTATGTGATTGTTCATGAACTTTGCCATATCAAACACTTAAACCATTCCGCAAAGTTTTGGGCATTAGTCGAAAAACATATGCCAAATTATAAAGATGCCAATCAATGGTTGAAACAGCATCAAGCTAAAATGCATTGGTGATTAGTGTTATTTCCCAGCGCAAATAATTAAAAAACTGACAAAATTCATTGTTCAAAGATCAAGTAAATTCATACCAAAGCCATTCTTTTTTATCCCTTTAACTATCTGTTTATTAATATAGCCTCAATTCGGGATAATGAATGTCATGGCTCAATATTGATAGTTTTATGGCTAACAAGACAATTTGTGTACTCAATAGCTGGCTATTGGTAACAAATACACAGTTTTTTTATTCCTGATAAAACTAAGTAACCTGAACTAGGTTTAAGATGTTTTTAATTCATTGAAATAATTACTAATAAAATTTAACTTATACTCTAGCTTGATAGTTTTTCTTTCTTCAAGGCAAATTTCGCGTCAATAGCTAGCCTATTGCAAGTAAATTTAACGATGAAGCAAGTAAAAGTAGCTGTTAGAGAAGAATATATTAAGCCGAGCTCAGATTAAGTACCTATATCCATGCAAGCAACGATGTTAGGCTTAAAATAGCTTGTGAGTAACTTTGCTTATCCCCACCTAAGGTTAATATCGTATTTCCACGGAACTTATTGTTCAAAAAACACTCTAAAAAATATCAATTATAAGTGAATCTTGTCATAAATTTGTCAATAAAATGGTGGCACAGAAATCGCTTAGTAATAATAACAGTTAAACAAGTTGTTCAGTTAAACTTTAAGGTAGGTGGTCTCATGAAACTTTATAAAGCAAATTTCACAATGGCTGGGATTTATATCGCATCAACGGTTTTATCAATTCTCACTATTTGCTATTTAATGGTTTAATATCAGGTTGAATAATAAATTGTTCAACATTGCATAAATAGCTTTTATCGAACAGGCTATGTCTTTAAGTCTGTTCGACATTCCCATTACTTCTTTTATTAGCCCCTAACATCATCGTCAATACTTGAAAGTACATTAGGTTAATGGATACTTTTTTGTCTTTTCTCATCTTCTTATTCATAAAGATAAGCTTTTATTCAAAAATCATCTTTTTTATTCATTTATACAATAGCCTTTATTCAAATCAACTGTTGACAGAATCCTCGAAATCAGGCATTTTACGCACCATGAATACATTAATCAGCACAGCTATCATTATTATTACTAACACTACTACCATTATTTGGACGGTAGTCGCTGGCTAATGTATAAACGAAAGATTTTATCAAAGCCCGTGACCTAAACTTCACGGGCTTTTTTGTATTTAAGAGGATTTAAAATGCGTGTATTAAAATTTGGTGGTTCGTCATTAGCAAATGCAAGTAAGTTTCTGCAAGTTGCAACAATCATCAAAGATCAGAGCTCAACCACACGAGTAGCTGTAGTTGTTTCTGCACCTCAAGGTGTAACGAATCACTTAGTTGCTATGGCTGAAAACATTAATGATGAAGCCAAACTAGCCTCTGACTTACACTCATTTAGAACTGCTATTGATACTATTATTAACGATTTAAGCACGCAATTACCTAGCTTTAATCGTGAACATTCAGAGCAAACTTTAGCAAAATGGGAACATAGCCTAGGTCAGTACCTTAAAGGTGCGAACATGCTTTCATTCTGTCCTGAACATATCAGAGCTATAATTATTAGTATGGGTGAAAGATTAAGTGTTACTCTACTTCAATCAGTACTTGTTGCTCAAAATGAAAAAGTTTCAGTACTAGCCCCTGAAGAGTTTTTATTCACAAATGATGTTTCACTTAATGCTGTTGCTGATTTGGTCAAATGTAAAACGACCTTCCAAAGCGTTTATTCGAATTTAGAAAAGATCGCTATTATGCCTGGCTTCATCGGTGTAAATAGTGACAAGCAAGTAACAACACTTGGTCGAAATGGCTCAGATTATTCAGCCGCAGTTTTAGCGGTTTGTGCGCAAGCAGAATGTTGTGAAATTTGGACAGATGTAGACGGTGTTTATAATGCAGATCCTCGTGTAATTAAAGAGGCATCATTACTTGATTACTTATCGTATCAAGAAGCTATGGAGCTTTCATACTTTGGCGCTAGTGTTTTACATCCTAAAACAATCGGTCCAATCGCGCAGTACCATATTCCTTGTTTGATCAAAAATACAGGTAACCCTAAAGCACCGGGTACATTAATAGCCAACGAAAATGATCAACAGAAAAAAGTTAAAGCTATTTCAAACCTAGACAACTTAACTATGGTTAACGTTTCAGGTCCTGGCATGAAAGGCATGGTAGGTATGGCAAGTCGTGTATTTGCCACTATGAGCCGTGAAAACATCTCATTAATTCTTATCAGCCAATCTTCAAGTGAATACTGCATCAGCTTCTGTATTTATTCTCATGATGCTGAACGTGCAAGAGCTAGCTTACAAGATGAGTTTGAATTAGAACTACTAAACGGTTTATTAGAGCCATTATCGTTAACAAGTAAATTATCAATTGTTTCGTTAGTTGGCGACGGCATGCACCAGCAACGTGGTGTGGCAGCTAAATTCTTTAGTTCATTGGCACAAGCGCAAGTTAATGTTGTTGCCATTGCACAAGATTCATCTGAAAGAAGTATCTCTGTTGTAATAGAAGAAGATAAATGTACTGATGCAATGAAAGTGAGCCATCAAAACTTCTTCTCTCACAAACCAACAATCGACGTATTTATGGTGGGTTGTGGTGTTGTAGGTAGCGAGCTTATTGATCAAATAGCACGTCAACAAGCCAAGCTAACTAAACAAAACATTGTTGTTAAGGTTTACGGTTTAGCGAACAGCAAAGGTATGGTATTTGACTCTGAAGGTATTGATTTAGAAAACTGGAAAGATACTTTAGGTAAAAACGCTGTTCCTGTAACAGCTGAAAACGTAAAGAAATTCGTTCGTGAAAATCATCTAATCAACCCTGTATTAGTAGATTCTACTTCTAACGAAGATATTGCAATGAGCTACGTAGACTTCCTAAAAGAAGGTTTCCACGTAGTTACACCAAACAAAAAAGCCAATACAGACTCTTGGGAATATTACCAAGCACTTCGTACAGCAGCGCAACAATCTAACCGTAGATTCTTATACGAAACTACCGTTGGTGCAGGCTTACCAGTAATCGACACTTTCCAAAGCTTATTAAAAGCAGGTGATGAACTATTACGTTTTGAAGGTATTTTATCGGGTTCTTTATCATACATGTTTGGTAAATTAGAAGAAGGTATGCCGCTTTCAGAAGCAACAGGTATAGCTAAAGATAACGGTTTCACAGAACCCGATCCAAGAGACGACCTAAGTGGTATGGATGTAGCACGTAAACTACTTATCATGGCTCGTGAAGCTGGTATGAAATTAGAACTTTCAGACATCAACATCGAATCAGTATTACCAAGCACATTTGATGCAAGTGGTGATGTAGATACCTTTATGGCTAACTTAAAATCAATTGATGCTGAGTTTAACCAACGTGTTGAAGCAGCTAAAGCTGAAGGCAAAGTTTTACGTTACATCGGTAATATCATCGATGGAAAATGCCAAGTATCTATCGAAGCTGTTGGTACAGACCACCCACTTTACAGTATTAAAGATGGTGAAAACGCATTAGCTATTCACAGTCGTTACTACCAACCATTACCATTTGTTTTACGTGGTTACGGTGCCGGTGCTGCAGTTACTGCTGCTGGTGTATTTGGTGATTTATTAAGAACTTTAGCATGGGAGCAACAGCACTAATGTCTGTTTCTGTTTTCGCGCCAGCATCTATAGGTAATTTAAGTGTTGGTTTTGACATATTAGGTTTAGCCGTTAAACCTATTGATGGCACATTACTAGGTGATGTTGTTTCTGTGGAAGCAGCAACTGAAGATAGCTTAGTAGTTATTGGGGAATTTGCTAATAAATTACCTGGTGCACCAACCGACAATATCGTATGGCACAGTCTTTTACTTTTTAATAAAGCAATGGTAAAAGCAGGTCATAAAATTGAACCTGTAAAAATGGTACTTGATAAGAAAATGCCTGTAGGTAGTGGGCTCGGTTCAAGTGCTTGTTCTGTGGTAGCTGCATTAGAAAGTTTAAATGCTTATTACCAGAAAGCCCATAATTTATCAGAAGCTTATTTTTGTAAAAAAACAATGCTTTTCATGATGGGGCAAATGGAAGCTCAAATCAGTGGTAGCTTACATTACGACAATGTTGCGCCATGTTACTTAGGTAACTTACAACTTATGGTGCCTAACGAACAAGTTATCTGTAAAGCGCTACCAGGTTTCGATAACTGTTATTACGTTATGGCATACCCGGGTATTGAAGTATCAACAAAAGCAGCTCGAGAAGTTTTACCTACTAGCTACAGTAGAAAAGACGCGATTGAATTTGCTCAAAACCTAGCAACATTTGTTGATGCTTGCCACCGTAACGACAAATTAGAAGCGTTTGCTGTAGTAAAAGACGTTATAGCCGAACCTTACAGAGAACATTTATTACCTAAGTTTAGCGATGCTAAAAAACATCTTATAGCGCAAGGTGCATTAGCTGCAGGTATTTCAGGTTCAGGTCCTACACTTTTCAGTGTATTTGAATCTAAAGAGCTAGCGCAAGAAATGGCTGAATGGCTTAAAGTTAACTATCTACAAACAGATTTAGGCTTTGTACATGTTTGTAAAGTTGATGATGTAGGCGCATGTGTTTTATAAGTTGCTCTTGATTACAGAATGAATAATGTAACGACTTAATATATACTAATCGACCCTCGCGGCTGGTTAGCAACAAAAAAATTAGTAGGAAATATAAATAGTGAAATTTTATAACCTTAAAGAGAACGATGAAACTATCAGTTTTGCTGGAGCAGTAAAACAAGGTTTAGGTAGAAATCAGGGATTATTTTTCCCACAAGAAATCCCTAAACTAGATAATATTGAAGAATTACTTGCTATGCCATTAGTAGAGCGTAGCGTTCAGGTTTTATACCCTTTTGTAAGTGAAGACTTAACAAAAGAGCAACTAACCGACATCGTAACATCAGCATTTAATTTCCCTGCTCAAATTCAACCAATTAGCGAAGATCGTGCAATTCTAGAATTATTCCATGGTCCAACACTCGCTTTTAAAGACTTTGGTGCACGCTTTATGGCTAAATGTTTACAAGCATTTAGTAAAGACAAAAAAATCACTATTTTAACCGCTACATCAGGTGATACTGGTGCAGCTGTTGCTCATGCTTTTCACGGCATCGACAACATTCGTGTTGTTATCATGTACCCAAAAGGCAAAATCAGCTTACTTCAAGAAAAAATGTTTACAACACTGGGTGGCAACATTGAAACAATCGCTGTTGAAGGCGACTTTGATGACTGTCAGGCATTAGTTAAAAAATCATTTGATGATGAAGAGCTTAAAACAACTATTGGCTTAAATTCAGCTAACTCAATTAACATTAGCCGTTTATTAGCTCAAATTTGTTATTACTTTGAAGCAGTTGCTCAATTAACTCGCCAAAAAGGCACTAAGAAATTAGACAACATCATCTTCTCTATTCCAAGTGGTAACTTTGGTAACCTTACAGCCGGCTTATTTGCTAAAGCTTTAGGTTTACCTATCAAGCGCTTTATCGCTGCGACTAACGAAAATGATACAGTTCCACGTTATTTAGAAACTGGCGAATGGACACCTCACGATACGGTTGCAACTATATCTAATGCTATGGATGTTAGTAACCCTAACAACTGGCCTCGTGTAGAGCACATGTTAAAAAGCGGCATAGTTCCAGAAGATAGTGTTAGCTCAGTATCAATTGATGAACAGCAAACACAAATTACTATGATCCAATTAGCTAAATTAGGTTACATCAGCGAACCTCATGCAGCTGTTGCTTATAAAGCATTACAATATGGCGCTCAAGATAACGAATTTGGCGTATTTTTAGGTACAGCTCATCCAGCTAAATTTAAAGATGTTGTAGAAAGCACATTAGGTCAACCTATCGGTTTACCTAAAGAGTTAGCTGATTGTGCAACTGAAACGATTCTTTCAGTTGATATGCCAGCAGACTTCAGCGAATTACGTAAATACTTATTAGCTAAAGCTTAATTAGCAAATTTACGTTATTAGCCTAGTCTTCTAGTACAAATAAAAGCTAAACTATAAATATAAAATTAAGGCAGCCAATTGGTTGCCTTTTTTATATCCGTATATCTAATACAAAACGGCTTAAGTAAAAAATTTTAAAGGTAAACATTTCATGAAAACACTTCCACAGTGGCAAGCTATTATTGAACAAGAACAAAGCAAACCTTACTTCAAAGAGTTGACTCAAAACATAGCCAGTCAACGTGAAAGTGGTGAAATAATTTACCCACATCAAAAAGATGTATTTAACGCTTTTAGCTATGCCGACTTGGCTGATGTGAAGGTTGTGATCCTCGGACAAGATCCTTATCACGGTTGTAACGAACAAAATACACCTCAGGCTCACGGATTAGCCTTCTCAGTAGCGCACGGTTTTAAAGTGCCACCATCACTGGTTAATATGTATAAGGAGCTAACAACGGATATAGACGGCTTCATAACTCCCTCTCATGGCAATCTAAGTTCATGGGCTGAACAAGGCGTATTATTGTTAAATACAGTACTTACCGTAAAAAAAGCTAACGCTCATTCTCATGCAAAATTAGGTTGGGAAAAGTTCACTGATGCTATTATTCAAGAAATTAACGTACACAACAAAGGATGTGTATTTATTTTGTGGGGGAGCCATGCACAGAAGAAAGGAAAAAATATTGATGACATTAATAAAGGTGGCAAACACTTAGTATTAGCAGGCCCTCATCCTTCTCCTCTTTCGGTATATCGTGGATTTTTTGGTTGTCAGCATTTTTCAAAAGCCAATAGCTGGCTAACTGAGAATAACCATACAGCTATTGATTGGAAAATCACTTAATGTATACCTCGATAATTTACCCCACACTGGAGTTAATTTAGTATGATGTTAATCAGATCAGCTTCTCCTCATTGTAAATAAGAGATACCTAGTGGAATTTATTGTTGTAATTGCCGTATTAATATTAGCTTGGCTAATTTGGCAACTGTTTAAGGCAAAGCAATACACGCGTTTTAAAGCGCTTATTGAAACAGAATTGAAACCTAAGGTGATAGCAAAAATAATTGAAGATTTAAATGAAAATAGATCTGAGCTATTTCCTAATAATGCCATACACGAACAAGCGGCACTGTATTACTGGACACAATACAAAAGCCGCATTTTGAAAGCGGCATTAATTCACGAAATCATTGATGAAGAATGGTTGAAGAGCACTGGTAATTTAAGAAATAGCCAGCACCTTTTTCATGTAGAGCAAGAGTATTTGTAACTTATAAAAGCCAATACTCATGCTCTTCAAATAACTTACCTAACCTATCTAGATTAACTGATACGTTGGAATTGAATATCCCAAACGCCATGACCTAAACGTTGACCACGATTTTCAAACTTAGTTAGCGGACGTGAATCAGGACGCGGTACATAGTCACTTGTTTCTGACAAGTTTTTATAACCTGGTGCTGAATTCATATCTTCAAGCATACATTCAGCATAGTTTTCCCAATCTGTTGCCATATGAAACACACCATCAGTTTTTAACTTCTGACGAATAGTTTCAACAAACTCTGGCTGCACAATTCTACGTTTATGATGCTTCTTTTTATGCCAAGGATCAGGGAAGAATAACTGTACCGTAGTTAACGAGCCATCTGGAATACAATCAGCTAAAACTTCAATCGCATCATGTTCATAAACTTTAAGGTTATTAACGCCCTCTTCTTGCGCTAATGAGATACAAGCACCAACACCTGGTCTATGCACTTCTACACCAATAAAGTTTAATTCAGGTGCGTTCTTAGCCATTTCAACTAATGACTTACCCATACCAAAACCTATTTCTAAAACAACAGGGTTAGTATTACCAAATAACGCTTCGGCATTTATTAAACCATCGCTATGACTTAATCCCATAATTCCCCAAAATTCTTCAAGGGCTTTCGCTTGGCCATTCGTTAATCGACCTTCTCGCTTAACAAAGCTGCGTACTTTTCTTATGTACTTACCTTCTTGTTCAGCTTGCTCAATAGTTTTATGGTTTCTTTCTTCAGTCATAACGTTTCTTAATTTAGTAAAAGTTAAATGATAATGTGTATTGCGCACATTATAATGGCTTATTTGCTAACAATATAGTCGTTAGCAAATAAGTCGATTAGTCGAAATAGACTATGCAGCCCACCAAACATCGTATAATGCGCTTACTGAAACAGCTTTAGCGCCATTATCAGTTAACCATTTTTCAACACTTGTGCGGTGCTCTTCAGTACATTTACCTAGTTTTTGCGTACACACTAAGCCATGCCATAAAGTATCGCCTTCACCACCAAAACCTAAACCTTGTGGTTCAATTGCTTCAGCGAAAAATTTATTCATAAAAGTATCAACTTGCTCATCAGTACTTTTTTCATCTAATGTAAAGCCAATGTCAAAACCTAACTCTTGATACTCTTCAACACGTAATTTTTTACGTAAACGACGGTTTCTATTTTTTGCATTAATTTTCATTGATGATCCTTAAAAGTGTCATGTTTTACTCAGAGATTATATGTACATTAAATAAGATATTTGCAGTACAAGGGCGAGAGGATAATGGTTACCCAAATTATTGCAACATTATTTAGATCTATTCGCATCAAGAACGCGTATTAAAGGCTATATACAAATTGAGCCACCTCATATTATTAGCTACACTAACGCCCCTATGACAAATACTATAAAAATATCTCCGACTTCGGCTAAAAAATTTGGCTCACAAGTTGTTGAGTGGTATCACAAACAAGGTAGAAAGCACTTACCTTGGCAGCAAAACAAAACCCCTTATCGCGTATGGATTTCAGAAGTTATGCTGCAACAAACACAAGTTGCTACAGTAATTCCTTACTATCAACGCTTTATGGAAAGCTTCCCAACTATTAACGATTTAGCCAATGCTGATGAAGATAAAGTACTACATCACTGGACGGGCTTAGGTTATTACGCTCGCGCTAGAAACCTGCACAAAGCCTCAAAAATAATGGCTCAACAATACAAAGGTGAATTTCCTCTAACAATAGAAGAAGTAATAGCACTTCCTGGTATAGGTCGATCAACTGCAGGTGCAATATTAAGCTTAGCTTTAAATCAGCATCATGCAATACTCGATGGCAATGTAAAACGGGTTTTAGCCCGATGCTACACAGTAGAAGGACATAACGGCCAAGCTAAATACGAAAAAGCCTTATGGCCTATTGCTGAAACACTAACACCTAAAGAATCTGTTGCTCAGTTCAATCAAGCAATGATGGACTTAGGCTCGCTTATTTGTACACGTAGCAAGCCTAAATGTGATGAATGCCCTCTTCAATCAGGTTGTTTAGCTTATTCATTAAACGAGCAAGCTAACTACCCACAGAAAAAGCCTAAAAAAGTTACACCAGAAAAAAGTACAATCATGGTTATACCTCGTGTTAACAATGAAGTACTTATGGAAAAGCGGCCTCCTACAGGTATATGGGGTGGATTATGGTGTTTTGTAGAAGTTGAAACGTTAGATAACATCACACCACTACTCGAAAAACTCAATTTAAAAAGTAATGCTCAACAAACATTACCTGAATTTAGACATACTTTTAGCCATTTCCATTTAGACATAACAGCAGTAATAGTTGATTGTGAAAGAATAAACGCCATAACAGAACATGAAATAAACGAAATAGATCAGCAACAATGGTATGATCTAACCAAACAATCGTCAGTAGGATTAGCCGCTTCCACTAAAAAGCTAATAACCCAACTAACACTTGAACAGTTTTAATAAAATTTATTAACAAAGAGAACATTATTATGAGCCGCACCGTTTTATGTCAGCACTTAAATAAAGAAGCCGAAGGATTAGGTTATCAACTTTACCCAGGTGAGGTAGGTAAAAGAATTTTCGATAATATTAGTAAAGAAGCTTGGACTCTTTGGCAAAAAAAACAAATCATGCTAATTAACGAGAAAAAAATGAACATGATGGAAGCAAATGACCGTGCATTTTTAGAAAAGGCTATGATTGAGTTTCTTTTTGAAGGAAAAGAACCTGAAATCGAAGGTTATGTTCCTGTTCAAAAGTAAGCGTTAAAATATAGAATCAACTAACTGCTGTGCAAATTTCACCTAAAGATAGATGTTAAAGACAGCAACAAGTAGAAAAAACAATCAAACAACACTTTTTTATAAAAAAAGTGTTGACTGATAAAAAGAAAAACAGTCTAATAGCGCCCGTCTTCAAGGCAAAGCCAAAAAGACGAAAGATTTAGAAAAAGCCCCGATAGCTCAGTTGGTAGAGCAGAGGATTGAAAATCCTCGTGTCCCTGGTTCAAATCCGGGTCGGGGCACCATTTTACAGAGTAAGTGTTTATTAACTTAATAAATGTTTATTCGGTGCCAAGATAGATTAGTTAACTATTAATTTATCGCACACAGCTTTGTGTGCCGACTTAGCTCAGTTGGTAGAGCAACTGACTTGTAATCAGTAGGTCGCCAGTTCGACTCCGGCAGTCGGCACCATTCATAACGAAGCCCTAACATCTGTTAGGGCTTTTTTATTTCTTAGATTATATAGTCGCCAGTTCGGTTTAAACCACAGGCAGACGACAGCATTTATAAGAAAACCCTAATATTTGTTAAGGCTTTTTTATTTCTCAGGTTAATATCCATCAGCCTACAACTGATGAAGTAAAGAATACAATTGAATCAACCTTGTTGATTCGGTGCCAAGATAGATTAGTTAGCTATTAATTTATCGCACACAGCTTTGTGTGCCGACTTAGCTCAGTTGGTAGAGCAACTGACTTGTAATCAGTAGGTCGCCAGTTCGACTCCGGCAGTCGGCACCATTCATAACGAAGCCCTAACATTTGTTAGGGCTTTTTTATTTCTCAAATTAATATGCTAACCCGAAAAATAAGCAGGTCGCCAGTTCGGTTTAAACCAGAGGCAGTCAGCACCATTCATAACGAAGCCCTAACATTTGTTAGGGCTTTTTTATTTCTCAGATTAATATGCTAACCCGAAAAATAA
>NZ_JAUPEC010000013.1 GCF_030551755.1 Pseudocolwellia sp. AS88 | reverse complement strand
GGCAGGGGTAAGAGGATTTGAACCTCTGAATGACGGGATCAAAACCCGCTGCCTTACCGCTTGGCTATACCCCTGCAATGTAACTTACTTTGCAACTTACGTTGCGATTTGAAATGGTACGGGGTGAGAGACTTGAACTCTCACATCTTGCGATACTGGAACCTAAATCCAGCGCGTCTACCAATTCCGCCAACCCCGCATTTCAAAAATGGTGGCTACACCGGGACTCGAACCTGGGACCCCATCATTATGAGTGATGTGCTCTAACCAACTGAGCTATGTAGCCTTACCAACCTGCCTGAGCAAGTGGCGCGTATTATGCAAATCTCGTTGACCTACGTCAACCGTTTTTTTATAAAAAAACACACTTTTTAACTGTTTGAACAAACTGTGTTCGATTTGTTGTTAAACTGTCCGTTATAGACCTTATAAAATGGCTTCAAAATCTAATAGGTTAATTATTGAACGTAAACAGTATTTACTGCTCGTTTAGTCGTAACTTTACTTTAAATAACAATAGCCGAGTTATTTTATTAATATGATTTAACTTAAATTTGGTTTAGTTCTTTTTAATAAGCCTATTTAACCAAGCATAGTTTATTACATAAGTATTGTTTGAGCAGAGTAGGTAACTATTATTCATTACTCTTACGTATCATAGATATATGTGGGATATTATCTTCTAAATACATATCTGATGCTGTCACAAAGTCATATTGTTGGTAATAAGCTTCTAAATGCTCCTGAGCCGAAATTTTTATGTCTTGCCCTGGAAAGCTAGTTGCGCAAACTTTTAACGCTTTATCCAATAAAGAGTGACCAAGTTTAGAACCACGAGAATTAGGGGAAACTACAACCCTCCCCATACTAATATAATCATTGTAGCTTGTACCTTTAGGTAAAATGCGGAGATATGCGGCTATCTTATGACTTGAATCTGATTTATTACACTCTTCTTTATTATAAGCAAAAAAGTGCAAGGTTTCTGGATGTCTGTCATGTTCATCAAGTTCAGGGTAATAACAAGCTTGCTCTACCACAAAAACATCAACACGAAGTTTTAATATATCGAAAAGTTCGTTTGTAGATAATTCAGAAAAAGGTTTAGTACACCATGTTAAAGCTGTTTGCATGCAATTTTCCATTTAAGATATTAATTAACCTCAGCTCGGGTTAAGCTATTTTACTCAATAATGCTATTTAAGCGCCTATCTACGTTATTTTTACGCCCAATAGCCAGCTATTGGTTTATAAAAACGCCTTGATAATCACATAAATTTCATCATTGAGAGAGAATTAAGGCCTCTTATGTTTTTAATCTTGATAAAGCTAAAAGATACTACAATAAATCAATGAGTTATTAAATCCATTAACCCGAGTTGAGGTTAATTAAATTGAGATTATCATAAAGGTAGTGATTTTATAAATACAGCGTTAAACGACAGTGGTCGACTAATTTTTGTTAGCATCAGGGTTTTAGCAATATACTCTAGCCTATTGCAAGTAAATTTAACGATGAAGCAAGTAAAAGTAGCTGTTAGAGAAGAATATATTAAGCCGAGTTCAGGTTAAATAATAGATAATAAAAAAAGGCACTAAAAAGTGCCTTTGATGATCATAGCGAAATGAGGTTATTTATTATGTCGCTTTTGTAATACTTCCATAACTTCTGAAAGCTCAACATTCTGATCTTTTAAGAGTACAAGTGTGTGATAAAACAAATCAGCACATTCACCTAAAAAGTCTTCTTTGGTTTCAGCAAGTGCTGCAATAACGACTTCAACACCTTCTTCACCGACTTTTTGAGCAACTTTGTTAGTGCCGCGAGATAATAACTTTGCTGTGTAGCTTTCTTCTACTGGATCATTAGCACGTTTATCAACAAAACGTTCTAAATGACTTAAAAAGTTTTGCTGGCTAAGTTTTTCTTCAGGAAAACATGAAGTTGTATTTAAATGACAAGTAGGACCATTAGGATTAGCAGCAATTAATAAACAGTCTTTATCACAGTCAGCTAATACTTGTTGCACATCTAATGTGTTATTTGAGCTTTCGCCTTTCATCCATAAACGTTGCTTAGAACGACTAAAGAAAGTGGCTTTACCTGACTCTAATGTAGCCTTTAATGCTTCTTGATTCATAAAACCTTGCATTAATACAGCGCCTGTTGCGGCATCTTGAATAATGGCAGGTAATAGGTTGTCCATTTTGTCCCAAGCGAGTTCTTGGCTATTTTCTAATGTAACTAACATATTCTGATCTCAACTTTGTTTTGTTTGAGCATCTCTTTTAAATCAGAGATAGGGATGATGCCTTTATGAAAAACACTGGCAGCTAAAGCTCCGTCTACATCGGCTTGCTGAAATACATCACTAAAATGATCCATTTCACCGGCACCACCTGAAGCAATTAAAGGTACGTTACAAACAGCGCGCGCTTGCTCAAGTTGTTTAATGTCGTAACCTTTTCGAACACCATCTTGGTTCATACAGTTTAAAACAATTTCACCGGCACCTAATTCTTGAACTTTTTTGATCCACTCAAAAGTAGTCCATGATGTTTTTTGTGTACGTGATTCATCGCCTGTAAATTGATAAACTTGATATTCACCTGTTTCTTCATTAAAGAAACTATCGATACCTACCACAACACATTGCTGACCAAATTGATCTGCAAGGCGTGAAATTAATGTAGGATCCATTAAAGCAGGGGAGTTGATGCTAATCTTGTCAGCACCCATTTTTAATATCTGTTGTGCATCTGCTTCAGTTTTAATACCACCAGCCACACAAAACGGTATATCGATTACTTGTGCGATTCGTGTAACCCAGCTTTTGTCTACAACACGACCATCAGCACTTGCTGTAATATCGTAAAAAACTAATTCGTCAGCACCTGCTTTTGCATACTGTTCAGCTAAAGGAACGATGTCACCAATAATTTCATGGTTGCGAAATTTAACACCTTTAACAACTTTACCGTCTTTAACATCAAGACAAGGGATTATTCTTTTAGCGAGCATCAGTAACTCCTTCTAACAAATACATTGGCTAATAAAGGTTTTATTTTGCAGGCCAGCATGCGATTGCCTCTTCTAAAGTAAATTTACCTTCAAGTAATGAACGACCTAAAATAACGCCGCTCACACCTGTTGGAATTAAGGCTTTAATATCGTCTAATGAACCAATGCCTCCTGATGCTTGCCAATCAAGTTCAGGATATTGTGCGCATAACTCGGAGTACATAGTTACGTTTGAGCCTGATAAAGTACCGTCTTTGCTGATGTCTGTACAAAGTACGTGCTTTAAGCCAGCGTCTTGATAGTGTTCTAATAAATCTTCTAGATTAACACCACTGTCTTTTATCCAGCCATGAGTAGGTAAAGTTTTATTACCTTTCTCATCAATTTTAACGTCTAACGCTAAAACAATTTTTTCACCGCCAAACTCTTTGATCCAATCCGCGACTAATTCAGGTTGTTTTATCGCTAAAGAGCCAATAACAACACGATCAGCGCCAACAGCTAATAATTGCTCTACATCTTCTTTACAACGAACACCACCACCTACTTGAATCGTCATGGTTTCGTGGTTTACTAAAGTTTTAAGTAAAGTTAATTGACGTTTAGTTGAATCTTTAGCGCCGTCTAAATCAACAAAGTGCATAACCGTTGCACCTGCTTGTGCGTATAAGTCTTGACGCTCTTTAGCTGTATAAACGTAATTTGTTTTTTGTTGGTAATCGCCTTGGTAAAGACGAACGACTTGACCATCAATAAGGTCTATTGCGGGGATCATCATGCCTTCATCTCCAAGAAATTTTTAATAATTTTACTACCAGCATTACCTGAACGTTCAGGATGAAATTGACAGCCAATGAAGTTGTCTTTCGCTATAGCTGCTGAAAATTCAGTACCATATTCACAAACTGCAGCTGTAAATTCACCGACAGGAACAGCGAAGCTATGAACAAAGTAAAAATAGTCGCCTTTGCTAATATCCTGAAAAACAGGATGGTCGATAACTGAAGTTAGTGTGTTCCAACCCATATGTGGCAAACGCAGACCCGCAGCTTGAAGTGGTTTTACTTGTGTAGGGATCAGATTTAAACAATCAATGATTTCTAACTCGCCAGAAAAGTTACCTTCATGTGAGCTTTCAGTCATTAATTGCATACCTAAACAAAAACCTAAAACAGGTTGAGTTAAGCTTTGAATTGTTGGCGCTAAGTTTTTCTGATGAATATTAGCCATGGCATGTTTAGCATTACCTACACCGGGTAAAATAACTTTGTCGGCTGACTTTATAATGTCGATATCGTCAGTAATTAATGCCTTTAAGCCTATACGTTCAACAGCAAACTTTACTGAAGATAAGTTGGCACAGCCAGTATCTACAATAACGTTTAATTGGCTGTTTAGTTCTGAAGTCACTATAAAGCTCCTTTAGTACTTGGTAATACATCGCCTTTAACTTCAATTGCTTGACGTAATGCGCGGCCAAATACTTTAAATAAGCTTTCTACTTGATGATGACAGTTACCTTCAGTGGTTGATAAGTGAAGAGTAATTGCCATTGCATCAGCTAACGAACGGAAAAAGTGAGAAACCATTTGAGTTGACATAGTGCCAACACGATCATCAGTAAAGTTAGCATCAAAAGCTAACCAAGGACGACCTGATAAATCGATAGAACATTCAGCTCTGCATTCATCCATAGGAAGTACGAAACCAAATCGACCAATACCGCGTTTGTCACCTAAAGCTTCTTTTAGTGCTTGGCCTAGAGCTAAAGCGGTATCTTCTACGCTATGATGTTCATCAATGTGATAATCGCCATCAACACTTACTTGTAAAGAGAAGCCACCGTGAGCTGAAATTTGCTCTAACATATGATCGAAAAATCCTAAGCCTGTTTCGATTTTAGTGCCAACTGGCGTATCTAAATTTACTTCAATGTTAATATCAGTTTCTTTAGTGGTACGAGTTACATTTGCTTTACGAGGTTTAACTAATAATTGTTCAGCAATGTCGTTCCAATTTAATGTTTTAGGGTTGTACTGAATGCCAGTAATACCCATGTTTTCGGCTAATTGAATATCAGTAATACGGTCGCCAATAACATAAGAGTCAGCAAAATTAACTTTACCTTCTTTTAAGTATTCACTTACCATACCTAACTTAGGCTTACGGCATGAACAGTTGTCTTCATCAAAATGAGGGCATAATAAAACGTCATCAAAAACAACACCTTGAGAAGAGAAAATATCCATCATTTTGTTATGAGGTAAATCAAAGTCGCTTTGTGGGTAGCTGTCGGTACCTAAACCATCTTGGTTTGATACCATAACTAAACGGTAGCCTTTACTTTGTAATTTTAATAACACAGGAATTACATTGGGTTCGAATACCAATTTTTCTAAAGTATCTACTTGTTTATCAGTAATAGGTTCTTCTATTAATGTACCATCGCGATCAATAAATAATATGTTTTGTTTTGCCATGTTATTTCTCTGAAACCTCTTGTGACTCGTTCGTTAAGCTAGAATTTGAAGATAAGGCTGCAAAGCCTGCTTCTATGACTTGTCTAAGAGCCATTAATTCTTCTGGGCTACCAATACTAATACGTAAGCAATCAGCTAATTGCGGTTGCTTAGATTGATCTCTAATTAAAATGTTTTTTTCTACTAAAAGATTAAAAATAAAATCTTTATGTGTGGTTTTAAATAACACAAAGTTAGCGTTTGTAGGGAATACCTTGCTACACCACGACTGCTGAGATAACCATGCTGATAAATCTACCGCTAGTGCATTAGTGCTTTCAACTCTTTTAGCTACGCGTGCTAAGTTTTTATTTTGTAATGCTTTACTTGCAAGTTCAGCAACAGGAGCTGAAATTGGGTATGGAGCAATAACTTTACTTAACATAGCAATTACATCGCTATTCGCTAGCGTAAACCCACAGCGTAAACCCGCCAAAGCAAAAGCTTTAGATAAGGTTCTTAAAATAATTAAGTTATCGTATTTAGCTATCCAGCTTGATACTGAAGTATCTTTACAAAACTCAATGTAGGCTTCATCAACTACAACCATAGCTGAATCTTTAAATAGGTTTAATGCTTGCTCTATTTGCTCTTGGGGTAAAATATTCCCCGTAGGGTTACCTGGAGAACATAAAAACACAACTTTAGCATTACCAACTTCTTGCTCAATATTTTTCATATCAAGTTCGTTATTAATTAACGGAACTCGAATAATGCCAGCGCCATGATTTTCAGCACTAATAGCGTACATACCATAAGTGGGTGGGCAAATGAGGATGCTATCTTCATAAGCTTTACAAAAGGTACGAATAATTAATTCAATACCTTCGTCTGCGCCACGTGTCGCTAATATGTTTTCTTTAGGCTGTTGGCTATATTCACTATATGCACTAATAAGTGATACAGGTTGAAAATCAGGGTATCGATTTACACAATCAGCACTGAGTTCATACTCACCTAAGCCAGAAGCTTCATTAGCGTTTAACCAGGTTTTATTGTTAAATTCACCATTGCCCGCATGTAAACGACGTGCTGACTCGTATGGGATCATACTAACCAGTTCATCTCTAGCGAGTTTGTTTACAATTGAGTCAGTCATTATTTATTGTCCACTCTCACTATTAATATCACTATCAGCTTCTAAACGAATCGTTACAGCACGTTGATGAGCATCTAAACCTTCAGCGTCTGTTAATTCAATAATACATTCGGCTAAACTAGCTAAACCAGAGCGCGTTATTTCTTGCACTGTAAAGCGTCGAGAAAAGTCAGCTAAAGACAAGCTGCTGATCACCTTTGAATAACCATAAGTGGGTAGTACATGGTTGGTGCCACTTGCATAATCACCTGCAGATTCAGGGGTGTAAGCACCAACAAATATAGAACCCGCATTACGTAAAATTGAAAGTAATGATGAAGCATTATCCGTTTGAACAATTAAATGCTCTGGACCATATTCATTTGATACTTCAACTGCTTGTTCAATTGTGTCAGTTAAAATTAAGCGGCTTTGTTCAAGAGCAACAGTTGCAATAGAACTGCGGCTTAATAGTGCAACTTGTTTTTGAAGTTCGCCATCAACTGCTGTTAATAAGGTTTTGCTGTTTGAAACTACAATTACTTGGCTATCTGGACCATGTTCAGCTTGTGATAAAAGGTCTGAAGCGATAAAAGCAGGGTTACTGTTTTCATCACCTATCACTAATACTTCTGATGGGCCTGCTGGCATATCAATTGCGAAACCTGGTACTTGTTGTGAAAGCTGTTTTTTAGCTTCAGTTACAAACTTATTACCCGGACCAAATACTTTATTTACAGGTTTAATACTTTCAGTACCGAAAGCTAATGCTGCACAAGCTTGTGCGCCACCTACAGTGTAAATTTCAGTAATTCCACATAAGTTGGCTGCAGCTAATATTTCATTAGCTAATTTTCCGTTTTTATCTGGAGGACAAACTAAAACCGTTCTTTTACAACCTGCGATTTGTGATGGAACACCCAACATTAATACGGTAGAAGGCAAAGGTGCACTTCCTGCCGGAATGTATAAACCAACACTTTCAATCGCTTCCGATTTTAAAACACATTTAACACCTGGTGTTGTTTCTACCGCAACATCTTGATGTTTTTGCGCTTCATGAAAACGTTTAATTTGACCATAAGCTGTTTCAATCGCTTTTAAGCGCTTTGGTGAAAGCGCTTGTTTAGCTTCTAGTACTTGCTTTTGTGATACAGCTAAAGTGTTTAGTGCGATACCGTCAAACTTTTCAGTTAAGTCGTATAACGCTTTATCTCCTTGAGTTTTAACTAAATCAAGGATGCTAGCAACCTGAGCCGACAAGGTTGCACTGTCAGCAATTGCTGGACGAGCCAAAGCTTCTAGCTGTGCTTTTTTGTCAAGTGAAGACCAGTTAACTATTGGGTATTTCATGATTTAGCCCATCATCTTTTCAATTGGCATTACAAGAATAGAACGACAGCCTAATGCTTTCAGATCTTCCATTGTTTCCCAGAAAAATGTTTCTGTAGCTACAACGTGAACAGCAACCATTTCTTCACTACTTGCTAAAGGTAAAATTGTTGGTGTTTCAGTACCTGGCATTAATGTACTTACTTCAGCAATTTTATCTTTTGGTGCGTGAAGCATAATGTATTTGCTTTCTTTCGCTTTCATTACGCCGTGTATACGAGGTAGTAAAGTATCTAAAATCGCTTGTTTTTCTGGGTTCAACGTTTCAGCACGTTGAATTAAAGATGCTTTAGAGCGGAATACTTCAGCAACTTCTTTTAAACCGTTCGCTTCTAACGTAGCACCTGTAGAAACTAAATCACAAATACCGTCAGCTAGGCCAACACGTGGTGCAACTTCAACAGAACCTTTTAACAAACAAAACTCAACGTTAATGCCGTTTTCTTTAGCAAAGCGTTTTAATAGTTGAGGATAAGTTGTAGCAAAGCGTAAGCCGTCTAAACATTTTAAACCTGTGTATTCAAACTCTTCAGGCATGGCAATTGAAAAGCGACAGCCACCAAAGTTTAAGGCAGTAGTACGAATGTAATCATTTTTACTACCGATAAGTCCACGTGATAATTCTTCTTCTTCAAGTGTGTTGTCACCAACAATACCTAAATCACAAACGCCATCCATAATTAAGCCTGGAATGTCGCTACTTCTAACTCGCATGATATCAATAGGCATATTAGCTACATGCGCAAGTAATCTTCGGTCAGATACGTTGATCTTTAATCCACAACGTTTGAATAAAGCTTGTGTATCGTCGCTAAGACGACCTGATTTTTGCATTGCGATGCGTAAACGTGTTTCAGTTGTCATGCTTAAGTCCTATTAATATTTAATTTTTTAATCTTGTTTTTTAGCTCTTTTTGGATAAGAGCTAAACGTAAAAACCCCCGAGAGAGAAGACTCTTTCGGGGGTTTTAGAAACTTTATTTGTTTCGCTCACCACTGAAAGGTCTATAGCCCCCCAGCGAATAAACCTGAGCAGCTAATCGATATGGTGATGATGATGTAAGTTCAGGTTTAAAATCATTATTTTCTCTTTTTTGAAAACATAGTGTTTTCTGTTTAATAATCATTGCGTAGAAACTTCAGTACAGAAATAATTTCGATCTGTTTAATGCGGAGTACAATACTGTTTATTTACTTTCAGGGCAAGAATTATCTTATATCTTGTTATACATTTATGGTCTAACTTATTGACGTGTTTTATAGCTTTTTGTTTTAACCCTTTAGTTTCTCCCTTATAATAAAATTAATATTCCCCTTACTTCAATTCTTCCTCTTTTCATGAATTCAGTTGAACTTGCTTTCTCACAAAATGGTGCCCTAGCGAATGCTATTGATGGCTTTAGTCCTCGACAAGCACAAACTGACATGGCAATTGAAGTGGCGAACTCTATTAAAGGTAAATCTTCATTAATTGTAGAAGCAGGAACCGGTACAGGTAAAACCTTTGCTTATTTAATTCCTGCACTAATCGCGAATAAAGAAGCGGCTGAAAATGATGAGCAGCAAAAAAAGATTATTGTTTCAACAGGAACAAAAAACTTACAAGAACAACTCTTTCATAAAGACTTACCGTTAATTAAGAAATCGCTGGCGACTAAAGCGCAAGTTGCTTTGTTAAAAGGGCGCTCTAACTATTTATGTATTTACCGACTTGATCAATACAAAGAATCAAGAGGGCAGTTAGATGCTGAAAGTTTAGCTGACTTTGTAAAAGTAAGAGAATGGGCAAATGTTACTCATAGCGGTGACATTGGTGAGTTAGTTAATGTTATTGAAAATTCGCCTGTTTTTCCTTTTGTTACAAGCACGGTTGATAACTGTTTAGCGAAAGACTGTCCAAACATTGAGGATTGTTATTTAGTTAAAGCTAGACAAAACGCTATTGATGCCGACTTAGTTGTTGTGAATCATCATTTGTTTTTTGCTGATATGGCATTAAAAGATACAGGCTTTGGTGAGTTGATACCAAAAGCTGACATTATGATTTTTGATGAAGCACATCAAATAGCGGATATTGCCAGTGAATATTTTGGTGAAGCTTTTTCAACTCGCCAGTTGTTAGACTTGTGTACAGACGTTTTGCAAATATATAAAACAACACTCACCGACGTTAAACAATTAGGTAAAGCTGCTGAAAAGCTTTTAAAAACCAGTCAAGAATTTCGGCTGTTATTTAATTATGACCCCGAACGAGGCAATTGGCGTGAGAAGCATCATCAACAACGTTTTGGTCAGGCATTTGCGTCATTAAAAGTTGATTTAGACTTTCTTTATCAAGTGATTAAGTTATGTGCTTCTCGTAATGAAGCTATCGATCATTGTTTTGAACGTGCGGTTACCCTGTTAGCGCAATACGACATTATGGTTGATGTTGATGCTTTAGGGATGAGCTTTTGGTATGAAACAACACCAAGGCATGTGGTACTTCATAAAACACCGCTTTCAGTTGCTGATAAATTTAGTGCTTATGTGGAAGAGTCGGGAGCCGGTTGGATTTTTACTTCTGCAACCTTAGCTGTTGATGGTAAGTTTGAACATTTTTCTCAACACTTAGGATTGAATAAAGCTCGTCACTTATTACTTGAAAGCCCTTTTGATTACCAAGAGCAATCACAGCTTGTAGTACCCAGATACCTGCCTGAAGCGAACGATAAAAACCGATCTAAGGTGTTGGCTCAAATTGCATTACCTTTAATTGAAGCAAGTGAAGGCGCTTGTTTTATGTTGTTTACAAGTTATCGCGTGATGCACCAAGTGGCAGAATTACTTTCTGAATTGATAGAAAACCCTTTGTTAGTTCAAGGACAGATGGGTAAAAGAAAGTTACTTGAAGAATTCGTTGAACAAAAACGTGCGGTGCTCTTAGCTACGGCAAGTTTCTGGGAAGGTGTTGATGTCAGAGGAAATAGCTTAACTTGTGTTATTATCGACAAGTTACCTTTTGCTTCGCCTGATGATCCTTTATTACAAGCCAGGAATGAAGATACAAAACGTAGAGGTGGTGAACCATTCTCGCAAATACAGCTGCCACAAGCGGTGATCGCTTTAAAGCAAGGCGTTGGTCGTTTAATACGTGATGTAAGTGATAAAGGTGTTTTGGTTATTTGTGATAATCGATTAGTTAATAAACCTTACGGTGAAGTGTTTTTAAATAGCTTGCCAGCAATGAAACGTACAAGAAATATAGAACAAGCCGCCGACTTTTTGAAAAGCTTAAATCATAAAGCTTAGCGCTTAATAAGATTGTTAATAGAGAAATGAAATGAGTGAAAAAAATTATTTAGTCATTGATGCTTCAACAGAAGCTTGTTCAGTGGCTTTACTGTATCAAGGTAAAACTTCAAGTTTGTATGAGTTATGTCCACAATCTCATAGTTTGCGCTTATTGCCTATGATAGATGAGTTATTAACAACTGCCGATTGTAAGTTACAAAACTTAGACGGTATTATTTTTGGGCAAGGTCCAGGAAGTTTTACAGGTGTAAGAATAGGGATTGGTGTAACTCAAGGTTTAGCTTTTTCAGCTAACTTGCCTGTGGTTGGTGTTTCAACTTTACAAGCTATGGCTCAGCAAGCATTGAATGAACATGGTGAAACTCGTGTTGTGTCAGCAATAGATGCTCGCATGAGTGAAGTTTATACCGGTTATTATGAAGCGGATAGTAATAACATTATGCAACCTAAAACAGCAGAGAGTGTATTAGCGCCTGAGCTTGTTAAACAACACTATATCGATAAGGTAAACTTAGATCTTGCCGACTTGCCTTATGGTGTTGGTACGGGCTGGGAAGCTTATAAAAATGATCTTGCTGATTTAAAGTCGAATACTGGCGAGCCAGAAATATTATTCCCTCATGCACAAGCTATGTTATTTATTGGGCAACATGCTTTTGAACAAAATAAAGGTGTCGAAGCTGAGCATGCACAACCAGTTTACGTGCGCGACACTGTGTCTTGGAAGAAACTTCCTGGAAAATAGACTATAGTATTTATTACTTGGTTAATCAGAAACTAAATTAAATTTAGTTTTATACTTGGTTAATATTTGTTAAATTAGAACCTATGAACATTAATGACTCAACATATTCAAATCTAACATTGCGATCTGCACAAGGTACGCAAGGTGTTAGTAAAGCTAATCAACAGGCCTTTGTTAAGCCTGTTGCGCCTGCTGTTGATGAAAATAATTCAAGTAATCAAAGTGAAAACTTAGGTCAAAACAAGACACGTTTTGAAGTAAGTGAACAAGCTATTGCGTTTCTGGAAGAGCAAAACGCAGCACAATCTGAGTCATCAGGCTCGGTTATTGCGCTTCGTGATAATTCCAATTCTTCTGCTAATAGTGGTTATGTTCAAGGCGAGCAATCAAATGGTAATGCTCAATATGATCAACCATCACAACAAAACTTATCTGCTGTAGCGGCTTATGAGTCTGTTGATAACATTGCTCAAAGAGAAAATATAAAACAATTCTTCGGCGTTAATCTATTTGCCTAATACTCTAAAAAGTTCTCCTGGCTTTTTGAATAAATATCAATTCTGGGTGTTTATTCTGGTGGCTATTATATTCATACAACTTCCTATTATTTCTGTACCTTTTAAATGGTTAGAAAGCTATTTTCATGAAATAAGCCATGGTATTGCAGCATTGTTAACTGGCGGCACTGTTGTTCAAATTGAATTGTTTCCTAACGGTTCTGGCTTGTGTACCACTCGTGGCGGTTTTAGCTTATTCATTAGTTTTATGGGGTATGCTGGCGCAATTATGTGGGGATATTTAATTTATTCTATTGCTTCAATTAATCAAAAAATAGCTAAGGTTGCATCAGGACTTATTATTACGCTTATTTTTAGCTCTTTAGTTTTTTGGGTAAGAGATTTATTAACTGTACTTATTCTTTTGGTTGTCTTGTGTATTTTTTTCTTACAATTTAAGCTACCTAAAATAGGTTATTTGCAAAAATTATTGAAATTTACAGGTATTATGGTGTTATTGAACAGTCTGTTAAGTCCGCTTTATTTACTTGATGGACGCTCTATTGGTGATGGGGCTCGTTTAGCTGAAATAACCTTTATACCTGAAATTGTTTGGGTGATAATCTGGTCTATTATGGCTGTGTTCAGCTTGTTTTTATTAAGCAAAAAATCTTGAACATCCTTTAAATAACCACCATCGACTTAAATAGATTAGTTAAGTAACAGACATAGAGAGAATTTATCATGACAAAATATTTGCTTATATCGTGCGTTTTATTCTTAACTGCATGTTCTTCAATACCTGAAAAATTAGAGTTACCTGAAAATACAAATTCAGTAGAGTTTTCAAAAGCACAATCACCAGAAACTAATTTTGTAGGTGAAAAAGCACGTTGGGGTGGAGTTATTGCTTCTATCCAAAACAATGCCGAAACCACGATGTTAGAAATTGTTAACTTTCCTTTAACTGGGAATTTAAAACCTAAAAAAGGTGATGAAACTTTAGGGCGTTTTAGAGTGTATTTTAACGGTTTATTAGATCCTGTTATTTATAAGGCTGGTAGAAGTATTACGGCTGTGGGTACAATATCTGAATTCGAAAATGGTAAGATAGGTGAGCATGAATACAGCTTTCCAGTACTCAAGGATGCTAGCGTTCACTTATGGAAAAAAATACAGAATGTTAATGTAACGGCAATTCGTCAACCATACTGGTTTCATAATGATCCGTATTTTTGGGGAAGTTCGCGTTATAACTATAATCGACCAGTGATTATTCGTTCTTCTAGTTCAGTAAGTAAATCTTCTAGTAAATCACAGGTATCTTCTAGCAAGAAGTAACTATATTTAGTATTAATAGTTAACTTTAAGCTGAAATAATTCTAGGCATAGTTACATAAAACTTATGGCTCATTCAGAACTTAACGTACAAGAAGTGGTTTATAATACAGCCACTTCTAACATTAGTGCGCTTACCTTTAATCAAAATCCAAACATTAAAAATCCGAAAAACATTATACTTTTTTTACATGGCTGGTTAGATAATGCAGCGAGTTTTATACCTCTTTTTGAACACTTAAAAGTTGATGATGGTAATGGGTGTCAAATTGTTGCCATAGATTTACCCGGTCATGGAGCTTCGTCCCACAAAAGTGCTGACGCTCATTATCATTTTGTCGATTGGGTTTACGATATACTAATACTGTTTGAAGCTAATGATTGGACTGATGTTCATATTGTTGGGCATTCAATGGGTGGAATGATTGGCTCGGCTTTCGCCTCAGCGTTTCCTGAAAAGGTAAAGTCTTTAACGTTAATTGATTCTATTGGTATGATTTACTCTGATGAAAAAGACAGTACGTCATTGTTACGTAAAGGTATGTTAAATCGGTTAAAGAAAACTTCAGAGAGTAAAACTAAGCTATCGATAGAACGAGCAACTAAAGCGCGCATGCTAATATCTGATCTTGAGTATAAACATGCAGAAATAATTATTTCTCGAAATATTTCTGTAGAGGGCGATTTACATCAATGGCGCTCTGACCGGAAACTGAATCGTGTTTCTCCTTATCGTTTTACCTTAGCGCAATGTAAACAGTTAGTGTCAGATATCAAAGCACCTGTACAACTAATATACGGTAGCAAAGGATTGGTTTTTATTAGAAAAGGAATTGACGTATATTCCTCTTTAATGCCTTGCAAAAAAATAGTTGAACTTGAAGGTGGTCACCATGTTCATATGGAAAAACCAGCAGAAACAGCTAAGCTAATTAATGAGTTCATTTTATCTCTATAAATTAGAGTAAAAGCGGCGAAATACTCTAATTTGGCATAAAATATACTAATTAGGTATGAATTAACTGGAATGACCAGTTGAAATTTGATAAAACGTAAAACATATCAAACCTCCAATATAAATATTACAAAAATAGGGTGCGCGTTGTGAGTAAAATTTGGCTTGAAAAAAGTTATCCTCCAAAACTTCCATTTGAAATCGATCCCGATAAATATTCTTCTCTCGTTCAAATGTTTAATAAATACTGTGGTCTTTATCATGATCGTACCGCTTTTATTAATATGGGTGCAAAAATCAGCTACAAAGAATTAGCTGAACAATCTGAAGCTTTTGCTGCATATTTACAGCAAGACTTAGGTTTAGTAAAAGGCGACAAATTTGCCATTATGACACCTAATTGTTTGCAGTATCCCATTGCACTATTTGGTGCATTAATGGCTGGATTAACCATAGTAAATGTTAACCCTTTATATACCGCTCGAGAGCTAGAACATCAGTTAAAAGATTCAGACACTAAAGCCATTTTAATTATTGAAAACTTTGCTGGCACATTAGCGGATGTTGTTGATAAAACAAATGTTAAACACGTAATTTTAACGTCATTAGGTGATCGATTAGGTCTAGTGAAAGGTGCTGTAGTTAATTTTGCTGTTAAGTATGTTAAGAAAATGGTGCCACCTTTCAAGCTTTCAAATACATTACGTTTTAATAAAGTATTAGCTGAAGGCGCCAAAAGAACATTTAAACCTGTTGAAATTAACGGTCAAGATCTCGCTTTATTACAATATACCGGTGGAACAACTGGTGTATCTAAAGGCGCTATGCTTACACATCGCAATATGGTTGCTAATTTAGAACAAGCCAAAGCTGCGATTAAGCCATTGTTCACCGGAACTGAAGAAATTATTGTTACTGCTTTACCTCTTTATCATATCTTCGCCTTAACAGCTAACTGCCTTACATTTGTAACCTTAGGAGGCACTAACTTACTGATCACAAATCCGAGAGATATGCCTGCGTTTGTAAAAGAATTGGGCAAACATAAGTTTAGTGCTATTACAGGGGTAAATACCTTATTTAATGGCTTACTGAACACTCCTGGTTTTAAAGATTTAGACTTTAGTCATTTAAAAATGTCGATGGGTGGTGGTATGGCAGTACAACGACCTGTTGCTGAAAAATGGCAACAAGTAACTTCGGTATTATTACTTGAAGGTTACGGATTAACTGAATGTGCTCCTATGGTGACCTTAAGCCCTTACACTCAAAAAGAATATGATGGCACTATAGGTTTACCTGCTTCATCTACAGATGTAAAAGTAATGGATGAACAAGGTCAAGAAGTTGCAATAGGTGAGCCGGGAGAAATGTGGGTAAAAGGACCACAGGTGATGGCGGGTTATTATAACCGTCCAGAAGCAACGGCTGAAATATTAAAAGATGGTTGGCTCGCAACAGGTGATATTGCCTGTATGGACGAAAATGGATATTTCAAAATTGTAGATCGTAAAAAAGACATGATTATTGTTTCTGGTTTCAACGTTTTTCCTAATGAAATTGAAGAAGTTGTGATGATGCATCCAGGTGTACTTGAAGTTGCTGCTGTAGGCGTTAGTGATGCTGATGGTGATGAGAGAGTAAAAATATTTGTTGTGTTAAAAGACAAGAAAGTTACAGAGAAAGAACTTGTTGCACATTGCCGTGAAAATCTAACTAACTACAAAGTTCCTAAATTAGTTGAGTTTAGGGATGATTTACCTAAAACCAATGTAGGTAAAATATTACGAAGAGAATTACGCTAGTTATACTCTTTTAAGTTGTTATGAGGCCCTAATGTTTAAAAGTATTAGGGCTTTTTTATTGCTAAAATTAATAGTTAAACAATATTGTATTTTACATAATCTTAACTCTGGCTTTTATTAGAATCCATCTTTGAATATTTGTCGCAAATATTGAGTAAAACTTGCTAAAAGTTCCCCTAACGACTTTACTTTAGTTTTATGTTTCTCACCACGAAGTTGATTATTATGACTATTTATCTTTTCTATAGAAAAAGGAATTTAATTGGCAAACCTTAAAAAATTCTTAAAACATATTCTTGATTCCGTTACTGACCATATTGTGGTTATCGATTCAGCAGGAGAAATCCAATACGTTAATAAAAGCTGGTCAAACTTTGGAAGTGATAACAATTGTAATTCTAGCTCTAACTGGGTTGGGGTTAATTATTTAGCTGAATGTGATAAAGCATCTAAAATGGGAGATAGTTTTGGCTTACAAGCAGCAAAAGGTATAAGAAGTCTAATAAATAGAGAAACTACACTTTTTTATTTTGAATATCCCTGTCATAGTCCATCCGAAGAAAGATGGTTTATGATGCGTGTAACCCCTTTTCAATTAGAGATGAACTCCTACTTTGTTGTTTCTCATCAAAATATTACAGAAAGAAAGTTAGCTGAAGAGGAGGTCAGTAATTTAGCTCGAATAGATGGATTGACGGGGATCCCCAATCGGAGAACCTTTGATGAGTTCCTGCATAATGAGTGGCGGCGATGTGGAAGATTAAAAAAGAAATTATGTTTGGCTATTATTGATTTAGACTATTTCAAATTACTAAATGATACATCTGGGCATCAAGCTGGCGATTCATGTTTAGTGAAAATAGGTGAAATTCTTAAGGAGTTTTCTAATCGACCTGGAGACCTTTGCGCTCGCTATGGTGGAGATGAATTTGTATTAGTTTTAGGAGACACTTCAATTCAACAAGCTGAGCAATTATTAAATAAGTTATTAAAAAGAATTGCTGCTTTACATATTGCAAATAAAAGCTCTCCCGTAGATGATTATTTAACATTAAGTATAGGTGTAGCAGAGGCTACACCTTATAGAGCCAATAAAGAAAGCCAGTTACTCTGTGAAGCAGACCAAGCACTCTATCAAGCCAAAAGCAAAGGGCGTAATAGGGTGGAAAGTAAACATTCTTAATACTCGTTGTTTTGACAATAACTGAGTTTTATTGAGCGTTAATAACTTGCCCATTAACATCAACACTGTCATTACACATTAAATAAACGTAAGCAGGCATAATATCAGCAGGATAAGCAACAGTTTTTGCGTCTTCACCAGGGTAAGCAACAGATCTCATCTTTGTATTTGTAGCTCCAGGATTAATAGCATTGGTGCGAACTGAAGTTGTATCGTACTCATCAGCAATGACTTGCATCATTCCTTCAATAGCAAACTTAGATACGCTATATGCACCCCAGTAAGCTTTACCTTTATTACCAACACCAGATGATGTAAAAACTAAAGATGAATCAGGGGTTGTTTGAAGCAGAGGAAGTAGGGCTTGTGCAAGTAAGTATTGTGAATTTACATTCACTTGCATTACATCATTCCATATTTGTTCATGAATTTGTGCAAAAGGTGATAGCTCACCCAACATGGCAGCATTCAACAAGGCACCATTAAGTCGACCAAACTGACTTTTAATGGTTGACACCATATCTAGATAGTTTTGTTTGGTTGCGCCTTTTAAGTCTAAAGGAATAATTGCAGGTTCAGGGGAACCTTGTTCTACTATTGCATCGTATACAGCTTCTAACTTTTGGGTTGTTTTACCCAGTAAAATAACTGTAGCGCCTAAGCTCGCATAAGTAAGAGCTGCTTTTTTACCAATACCGTCTCCGGCGCCAGTAACTAAAATAACTTTATTCGCTAGAGCATTAGCATCAAATTTAAAATCAAACATAATCAATTAGAAGGTAGTAGAAATAGAGTGTGAATTCTACTCTGAGCAGAGCAAACAAACGAGTAAAAGTTGAATTAAAAATGATAAACTAAGTGTTATTTTAAGAAACAACTAGCACAAAGACATTTCTTAGGTTAAGTTTAACTGGTCGAACAAGTTATATTTTAGCCACAAAAACTATCAAAAAATGGCTAAGTTTACTACAACTTTATATACGAAAGAATTGTTCTGGGGAGAATTAATGAAAAAATTATTATTAAGTGTCACTATCGCCGGTGTTTTGGGTTTAGCTGGCTGCGATAGCGAATCAATCAAAGACGTCCAACAAAGCGTCGAAAGCAATAACTCAGGTATTAAAGCTTCTGCACGTGTTGTTTTTGACCCCACCAATGGTGATTTATCTGTTCCTAACGATTTATTATTTTCAGAGACAACAGATGGCACTTTAAATATGCCAACAGAAAGTGATGAAGATGGAAACCTTCTTGAATCACCAAACTACTATGATCCATCTACAACTCTAGGCGCTTTAGATGGGTGGTCTACAGTTAATCCATTTGTTCTAAGTATTGATTTTCCTACAGGGACATCTTTAGATGCTGATTCTGTTGTTGGAGGCGTTCAAGTTTTTGAAGCGATCATGGGCGGTGACGCAAATGATGCTGACTGTACAAGTGTAACAAGAGGCTTAGCTTGTAAAATAGTTGCACAACTTACTTTTGGTGTGGATTATTTTACACAAAAGTCTGGTGATAGTGTTGCAATAGTTCCTTTGAAGCCTTTAAAAGCAGAAACAACTTATTTAGTTGCCTTAACTGATGCTTTGAAAGATAGCAACGGTCAAGCGATTGCTGGTTCATCAACTTATGAACTCGTGCGCCAAGATATTGCGACTCATCCCTTAGCTACAGAAGCCCAGTTAGGTTTACAGGCTGTTATCAATAGCTTTGAAAAGGTTATTGTAAATGAAGGTATTGACGCTGATTCATTGATTTACACCATGGCGATGACTACTCAATCAACCACTAGAGTATTAGATACACTGAAAGGCTTAATGGCTGCTAATTTGGCTGCTGGTGGAACACCTCCTGTTATTACTATTGATCCTTCTGGGGCTACAGTAAACCAAGTGTTTTTATCACAAGGTCTAAGTCTATCTGCAGATTTACAAGCACTATATTCGACAGCTAACTATCATACTGGTTCAGTAGAATTACCTTATTACTTGGGGGTTCCCAGTGCAGATAATCCTCAAGCACCAGTTAATTCTTGGTGGGAAGCGCGTTGTGATTCAGGAGCAACATTACTTGGTTTAGCTGCTGTAAATCCAGATGCGATACCTGCAGATGCATTAGATGCTAACGACGGCTTTTGTATGGCTGTTGGTCTAAGAGATTTGAGTAGTGCATTTCCTGTTGATACTCAACGTCATTTAACTAAATTTAATCCTATCCCTATAGCTCAAGCTGAGATGAATATTGATGTGCAAATGACAACGCCTGTTGTCTCACCTGTAACTGATGCTGTTCGTGCTAGCTTTGGTTTACCTGCTTTAGTAGCACCTGCTGATGGTTGGCCTGTTGTTATGTTGCAACATGGTATTACCTCTAAAAAAGAAGATATGCTTGCGATATCAGGTTTATTATCAACGTTTGGCTTTGCTACGATAGCAATAGATCATCCATTGCATGGTAGCCGAGGTTTTGACTTAGATCCTACTCAAGATGGTGATGAAATTAATGCATCAACGGTTTCTGCTACTCATTACATGAATTTAGCGAGTTTATTAACAACACGTGACAATTTACGTCAGAGTACTATTGATACCTTAGGTTTACGTTTAGGATTGAATGCAGTTGTGGGAGCAAATATTGATACTTCTGAAGTTCATTATTTAGGACATTCTTTAGGTGCTATAACAGGTGTTAACTTTGTTGCTCTGGCTAATACTTCTATTAACCCTGCTTTAGATGATATGTTTAAAGTGACGTCTAACTCTCTTGCAATGCCGGGTACTATGGTAGCAAACTTCTTATTAGAATCACCTGCATTTGGAGACTTGATAAAAGCTACATTAACTATGGCGCAATCAACAGATTTCCAAAGTTTTGTATCAGCAAACTTTCCTGATGCTACGGAAGCTGAGCTTGCACAAGCTTATACCTTGTTTTATGCAAATCTGACTGAAGAACAACAAGCATCTTTAGATAGTGTTTTCTCTCAATTCATTTTTGCTGCACAAACAGTGACAGATTCTGGAGATCCTGTTAATTACGCAGTTCAAATGGCAACAACACAAACACCAACGCATTTAATTGAAGTGGTGGGTGATGGTGGAACTAATCTATCTGACCAAGTAATACCTAATAGTATTTCAACTTCACCATTAGGTGGAACTGAAGGTGCTATCGCCTTATTAGGTTTACCTAGCGTAAGCACTACTGCAGCAGGTTCAGGAGCTGTGCGTTTCTTAAATGGTCATCATGCTTCAATATTATCACCAGATGTACGTGATGAAGCGCCAGATGTCGCTTTAACTGGAGCTGCAACACAAGAAATGCAATCTCAAGTAACGGGTTTCTTTGCCACTAAAGGCACAGTCATTAATGTTACCAATACAGCTGTTGTACAATAAGTTGTAATAAAGAGATGTACACTGTTCTTGTTTGTTAATCAGTAAATTTATGCTGTAATAACATAACAAAGAGCTATAAGAGAAAAAGTCCTTTTATTAGGACTTTTTTTTTGTGTTTTTATCCCCATATTTATATGATTATATTTCATAAACATAGAATTACATTGAACTACCCTTAGGAGAAAGGCTTGGAATTTTTGTACGAGTACGGACTATTTTTCGCTAAAACAATTACATTTGTTTTAGCTGTTATTGCTATTGTTGCCGTAATTGCATCGTCGGCTATTAAGCAAGGAAGTAAAAAAGGTGAGTTAGAGATAACTGATTTGTCGGAACATTTTGATGATGTTGAAGATGAAGTTATGCATCATTTACTTACTAAAGAACAAATTAAACAAAAAGAAAAAGCTGATAAGAAACAAGCTAAAGAAGCAGCTAAAGCTGATAAAAAGTCAGCTAAAAGTGGTGATATTGAACAAGAGTCTCGCGTATTTGTTCTCGACTTTAATGGCAGTATAGACGCAAAAGAAGTTTCGTCTTTACGAGAAGAAATTAGTGCAGTACTTACTGTGGCTACTCCTGATGATGAAGTTTTTGTTCGTTTAGAAAGTGGTGGCGGTATGGTACATGGCTATGGTTTAGCGTCTTCTCAACTAGATCGTATTCGTCAAGGTAATATCCCTCTAACGGTGTCTGTAGATAAAGTGGCAGCTAGCGGCGGTTACATGATGGCTTGTGTAGCAAATAAAATTATTTCAGCGCCATTTGCTATTGTGGGCTCAATTGGTGTTATTGCTCAAGTACCTAACTTTAATAAACTATTAAAGAAAAACGATATTGATTACGAACAATTTACTGCAGGTGAATTTAAACGTACGGTAACTATGTTTGGTGAAAATACAGATAAAGGCCGTGAAAAGTTTAATGAAGAGTTAGAAGAAACCCATCAACTATTTAAAGGCTTTGTTTCAGATCATCGACCTAGTCTTGATATAAGCAAGGTAGCTACAGGTGAGCATTGGTTTGGTATTAAAGCTAAAGAATTAGGCTTAGTTGATGATATTCAAACAAGTGATGATTACTTACAGCAATCGAACAAATCTAAAAAAGTTATCTCAATTAAATATGTTGTTAAGAAAGGCTTGGCTGAGAAGTTTTCTAAAGCAGCTTCTATGTCTGTAGATCGTGTATTTAGTAATTTATGGCAGAAGAATAGAATATTCCCAGGTTAATTATTCTGTTTGAGTTAATTAACTAGAATTGAGGTTAATGAGCTTAGCTCATTAATTTGAAAATTTAAAAAGGAGACTGATGTCTCCTTTTGTGTTTTTAGTTAATCAATATTTGATTTACAGTACTGATTAATAAAGTCTTGATGTGAGGGCAGGTTATTTACTGAAATATCAATAGACTGCTTTAAACTTCCCATGAATTTCTTTAATTCGTCATCAGACATGATGTCTGCAATATGATGATATTGCATTGGCATTAAACCTTGTCCCAACATGACTTGGGTCCACGAATCTACACGGAAAATATCACCGTCATCTAAAAATACTCTTCCGGTTTCTTTGAATAAACGTATTTTATGAGCCAAAGGTTTTGGTACTTCCATATTTCTACAATGCTGCCAAAACTCACTATCATTACGTTGATTTACGTTATAGTGCAAAATGATAAAGTCACGAACAGCATTTAACTCTGATGTGAGCTTGTTGTTGTACTCATCAATAGCTGACGTTGTTACACCGTTATAAGGGAATAGCCTTAATAAACGTACAATTGCGGTCATAATTAAATGAATACTGGTGGATTCTAATGGTTCGATAAAGCCACTTGATAAGCCAATAGCGATACAGTTTTTGTTCCAACCTTTGCGACGACGACCTGTTTTGAATTTGATCACTCGTGGTTCAGTAATTGTTTTACCTTCAATATTATTCAGTAGTAAGGTTTTAGCTGCATCATCATCTAGGTATTTACTACAAAACACTAAACCATTGCCAACTCTGTGTTGTAGCGGTATTTTCCATTGCCAACCACCATCATGAGCAATTGAACGAGTATAAGGTAAAGGCTCTGAAACTGATTTAGTTTGTACTGCAACGGCGCTATCGCAAGGGAGCCAATGTGACCAGTCGTCATATCCTGTGTGCAAAGCTTGCTCTATTAATAATCCTCTAAAGCCTGTGCAATCAATAAATAAATCAGCCTCTACTGTTTCACCTGATTCTAATTGTATTGCACTAATGTTGCCTGTAGTTGGACATTTATCGACTTTTGATATTTTGCCCTCAATACGCTTTGTTCCTAACTTTTCACTAAAGCCTCGTAAAAATTTAGCGTAAAGCGTCGCATCTAAATGGTAGGCATAATTAATGGGAGCATCGTTTGTTATAGCAAACTTATTTTGTTTAGCCGCCTGTAACTCGAAACAGTATTCACCAAATTCATCAGTATGACCTTTGCTTTTTCCGTGTAACCAGAAATGATGAAATTCGCCAGCCCAGCATTCTTTACCTGTTGCGCCAAAAGAATGAATATATTTGTCGTTTACTTGTCCCCAGTTTTCAAAGCTAATGCCTAGTTTGAATGTCGCTCTTGTTGCTCTCATAACTTCTTGTTCATTAATACCTAAAAGTTTATGAAAGTTTTTAATCGGTGGAATGGTTGCTTCTCCAACACCGACAGTAGCTATAGCGTCTGACTCTATTAAAGTCACTTTGATATTGCTACTAAGTAACTTTGAGAGCGCGGCTGCCGTCATCCATCCAGCAGTGCCTCCACCAGCGATAACCACATGTTTGATTGATGATCCCGTCATAATGTTTCTCTAATTCTGTTGTTGGAAATAATGATTTATTAATGCTCTATTTGTAGGTAAGCCTTGTAAGAATTGTTGTTTTTGTTGTTGAACTTTATTAAACAATTGTTCTGCAATAGCCTGGTTCTCAAATAACGTTTGATGTTCGCGTGCTTGAGTATGCTGACTCATTCCGTAAAGAATATATTGGTAGCTTGCTGAAGGAAATATTTCTTCATTTTCAGTAAAGTCATAACGACTAGGAGGCTGATACTTCCATAGTTCTAGCAACTCGGCGAGTCTAACTGGAATGCTTGAGGATAACTGATTATCGCACCAGTAATCACTATCACGTCTTTGGCTAAGAGTGTAATGGAGCTTTAAAAACTCTATGACTCGCTCCCAACGATAACTGAATCTTTTATTAAAGCGCTCAGCTAATATATTCATTTGAGAACGGGTTTGAGGGAGTTGTTCACTGATCATTGTGATCGAAAGTTCAATCATGGCAAGTGCTGAGGCTTCTAAAGGTTCAATAAAGCCAGCAGACATACCAACAGCAACACAGTTCTTATGCCAAAACTTCTCTCTGTAACCTGGCGTAAATGAAAGTTTTTTTACTGTTAGCTTCTCACTTTCTTCATCGCCAATAGTGTTAGCAATATAGCTTCTTAATTGTTTTTCTGCTTCATCATCGTTGATGTGTGCACTTGAATAGGTATGTCCAACACCTCTTCTGGAGGGCAGACCTATATCCCAAATCCAGCCGCAAGTTTGTGCGGTGGATAATGTCGTTGAAGCTATATCTTGTTGAACTGTATAGGGGACTTGTGTTGCTAAGGCTGAGTTATTGAATAAAACATGATCTTGTTTGATAAATGGAATTTTGAAATGTTTATTTATCAATAAGCCAGTACTTCCGGAGCAGTCGATAAATAAATCCCCATCAATCATTTGTCCGTCTTTTGTTGATAACTTTTCAATGTCGCCTGATGGACCAGAGATAACTTCATCTATATGAGCTATAACATGGTTTATACCAAGTTTTTGGGTGCCGTGTTTTTGTAATATGGCGGCAAACTTACCCGCATTTAAATGATAACCATAATTGGTAACACTGGCATAAGGTGGTGTAGCAAATTGCTTTGGCGCTAAGCCAGCTTCGCATACATAAGATTGAACATTTACTGTATCTGCAAATGATCGTTGAGCATGTGATGTTTGCCAATGTTCTTGCAAGTTCGTATGGGTGTAGCCATCAGGAGTCATAAAAGGGTGATAGTAAAATTCATCGCTACTGCCTGTTTGCCAAGCAATGAACTTTGAACCCTGTTTGAATGAAGCGTCGCACTGTTGAATAAATTCAAACTCTGTTATACCTATCTTATCCAAAGTATTACGCATTGATGGCCAAGTACCTTCGCCAACACCAATGGTTTTGACATCTGGAGATTCTATTAAGGTAATATTGAGTGATTTTTGTGTGGAATTTTTGTGTTCAGCAGCAATAATTCCTGCAGTTAACCAACCTGCGCTACCACCACCAACAATGACTATTTTCTTTATAGGTGAATTCATGAAACCCCTTAAATTCAGGTTTTGGCTATTCAATTATTGATTTTTTGAAGGTTATAATACAACAAATGCCGTATGAAAATACGGCATTTGTAATCTTTACTTCTTACTCGAGTTCAGTTACTCGGATGATTTAGAAAGTATAACGTGCGCCTAAAGCGAAGCGAGCACCTAGATCTTCTAAACGCCATAGTTGTGCTTCAGTACGACCGTGTGTTCTAGAGTCTTCTCCTGTGATGTTAATCCCTTCAAAAAACACTGATATTTGCTCAGTGGCTTGGTAGGCGATATTAAAATCAATTTGAGAGTATGATTCTGTAAAACCAGGCTCGTTAATATATTGAGCTTGAGTGTTTAAGAACTTATCACGCCAGTTATAAGCAATACGTGCCTGAAAATCATCTTTCTCGTACATAAGAACAAGGTTAGCCGTATCACTTAACCCAACTAGTGCAAACTGCGTAACTGTTGGGTCACCGTTAACATCGAAACCAATATCACCGTTTACTGTTGTGTAATTAGCTTGGAAGCCAAAACCAGTATCACCTAAGAAGTGCTGTACAGCTAATTCCATACCGTAAATATTAGCTTCCTTGTTGTTAATAAATTTTGTTACAGTGAAATCCATTAATGGATCGTCAGAGTTTGCAACAATATCGTAGGCGTTTTCAAATTGTTCTGCAGTTAATGAGTCGAAATCTACTCCATTCTCCATTGCTGCAACCATTGAAAATAAATTACTATTGGTAACTTCTATACCTTGAGCAATTAAAGCTTCTTGTGCTGCTAAAGCACGAGGTCCTGAAGTTGCATCACGTAATCCATAAACATTTTCAGTAACAGGCTCACGTCCTGTAAAATTACTTACTCGTTTATCGTAAAAACCAATAGAAGCATAGCTTGTTTCAGCAAAATACCATTCAGCAGAAATATCAATATTATCTGACTCCAGTGGTACCAAGCTAGTATTACCACTTGATGCTGTACCCAATTGCGCGCCAACTAATATTGTTGGATCACTTGGTCCGCTAACGCCACTAGGAGCCGCGCTTAATTGATCAAGGCGTGGACGGGCGATTGTTTTACTATATGAAAAGCGAACTTTGATGTCTTCAACAACTTCAAGATCAAAGTCAAAGCTAGGTAATAAGTGATCATAGCTTGTTGAGCCAGAGAATACCTGTGCTTCGCTACCCACTTGAACGTTAAAATCGTTATTACCTTCCCAAACAACTGCATTAGGTAAAGTAATATCATCAATTGAATCCACATCAGTCGTTGCATAACGTAAACCCGCATTTAAATTGTATGGCATGCCACCCAATTCGCCTTGAAGTTCAAATTGGAAAAATGCAGAGGTAACATCTTCTTTAATTGTACGGTTTGTGTGATAAGCATCGTGAGCTAAAAAATCAAACCCATATACATCTCCTGCCCAAGCGCCAATTTGAGATGCGCTACCTGTTACACCGTCGCTATAAACATTTGAAGTATCATAATCATCAATTAAGCTTGGTATGTTAACGAGTGTTAAAAAGTCTTCAGGTAACTCACCTGGATTTTCAATACCCCAGTTGCCCATTGTATGGCGTGTGTCTGATTGAAGTGCAAGACTTTCCATCGAACGAGATTCTATACCAAACTCGATGCTACCTTCATCAAATTCATAAAGACCACTCAGTCTAACTTGATCAATGTCTGTTCTTTGTGACGCACGTGTTTTATCTAATATTGATGTACCAATATCAGCATTATCTAATGTGTTATTACAATTTAAGCCACGGCTAGCTGAACAGTCATCAAAAGTCATTAATAACTCAGGCAAACCATTATTAAAGTTTACGCCCTGAGCCGAAGTTACGTTTGCACCTAAACCGGCATTTACCCAACTACCGTATTGAGCGCCAGGACTACTCTCAGCAGAAGAGCTATGGCCATCAAATGTTAAGGTAAATTGATCGTTTACTTCATAAACTAAATTTAAACCAATTGATTTATTTTCATTAACTTGATTTAACTCTTGCTGAGCTAAACCTAAATCACGAGGCGCTTGTTCTCTTCGCTCTTCGTTATAGTTAAGAGGAGTAGCAACTATATTGTCGTCAAATGTTATAGCTGACTTGTAGTTGTCCATCCAAATAGATTGTTCAGCGCGATTAGCGTGAATGTCTTGTTTAGAGTAGGTGTAATCTAATGTCGCCGTTAGATTATCTACTGGGCGATATTGTAAAGTAACCTGTGCATTTGTACGTTCACGCTCGTTATCTTGAACAAAGTAACGTAAATCTGAAGGTAAAGAGAATAATTGACCTTCTGTAGGTGCATTCGTTAATTCAACCGGAATGCCTTCTTGTTGTTGTGGGATACTTGAAATATCCTGATAAACATCGGTTCGCCATTGATTAACAAAAGCCCCAGCAGCAGAACTGTCTCTGCGTTGAAAACTTGCAGTTATAGAGGCACCAAAAACTTCTTCTTCGTCAGTCCAACTTAATAAACCAGAAAGCTCAGGAGTTACATCGTTACCAACGCGGTTTGTTGTATCCATTAATGCTTTAGCGCCAAAACTTGCATGCATACCAGGATTATCTAAAGGCTTACCTGTTACGATATCAATGGCAGCACCTATACCGCCGGTTGCAATATCTGCACGACCTGTTTTATATACAGATACTGACTTTATTGCATCAGAAGATAAATTAGCAAAGTCGAATGCTCTCGTACTTGAATCACCTAAGTCAGCCCCTGGCATTGTACGACCATTTAGTGTAACCATATTGAAATCGGGACCAAAGCCACGGACGGTTACTTTACTACCTTCACCATTAGAGCGATCGATTGATACACCCGTAATACGTTGCAGTGATTCAGCAAGGTTTGTATCTGGAAACTTACCAATATCTTCAGCTGATATAGCATCTACAACTCCAGAAGCATCACGTTTTAGACGTGTAGATTCTTGAATACTTGAACGGATGCCCGTTACTTGTATAACTTCTGTTTTGTCAGCCGTTTCTTCAGCTTGAACAAAAGATATAGGTGATATGGCTGTTGCACTTAATGCAATAGATAAACTGGTTGCTAGCTTGGTTTTATAAAATTTATTATGTTTCATTATTCCCCCCAAGAAATAAGTTATGTTTTATTTTTGTAACCGCTTACATTTTTATATCTTTTACTAAGTTTAAAATTACTACATTTGTAATAAATAAAACAGTTTTGTAAGCGCTTACATTTTAAGTTAGGTTATTATTTGACATATTTCAATACATTTTTTGTTTTTAAATTATTATTTAATTTAATTACTTGATAGTTATGTATTTAAATATTTAGATAATTTGTTAGTTAGAAGTTAAAAATCAATAAAAATGCGTTAAGGCAAAGTTAACATTAGGTTATAGATGATACTTTTTCACTTGTGGTCTTTTAACGTATATCTTATTTGCGAGAATTTATATTTATGCGTATAAATAATATTGTAGCTAAGGTTTTCATTACATATGAAAGCAAACGAGTAGACTGTTTAATTAATGTAGTTGTTCGTTTAATTAAATGAATGCTCGTCATGAGATTGTCATGCTTAAGCAAGATAATAATCAGTTAGATGATACAAATTTGATTATGGAGAATACTATGTTAACTAAGAAATTTTTTAAAACAAAAGATGAAGTAGAAGTAACATTTGAGTTCAGTAGGGAAGATGTTACATCTGTTGCTTTAGCTGGTGAATTTAACGATTGGCAACCCTTGGCTATGAAATTCAACAAAAAAGAAAAAGTATTCCGCACGAAAGTTAGGCTTCCAAAAGGTGGTGAATTCCAATTTAAGTATTTATTGAATGAAGATGAATGGGAAAATGATTACCAAGCCGATAAATACATACCTAATATTGCAGGAACTGAAGACAGCGTTGTTTCTACACATGCTTAACACTGTTATTAGTTAAGTTATTAAGCTGTTAAGTCTTTTCTATATTACACCTGAAAATCAAATGTTTAGGTGTTTTTCTCTCTCTTTATTTTTGAAGGTAGAGCATATTTGTTTATTCCTCATATTTATATACGGAAAAGTTTTTAGACGTTTATCGTTTTTAGGCAATTTATAAATTGTAGCTATTTTGTAATAGGTATATGGTTAAAAGTATACAGAGTATTGAATTTGATAATGTTTATATTAATTACCTCGTGTTTCCATTGTTGTTTCGAGAAAGTAAAAAAGTGTTAAAGGTGATTAATGATAAAATATAGTGTGGAACCTGGGCGTTCCTATCCTCTGGGTACAGATGTTGACGAATTTGGTGTGAATTTCTCACTCTTTTCAGCACATGCAGAGAAAGTTGAATTGTGTGTTTTTGATGAATCAGGTCAGAAAGAATTAGCGCGATTTGTATTACCTTCTTACGAACATCATGTTTGGCATGGCTATTTAAAAGGTGCTAAAGCAGGTTTAGTTTATGGATATAGAGTTTACGGACCTTATCATCCTGAAGCGGGCCATCGTTTTAATCATCACAAGTTACTTTTAGATCCTTATGCTCGAGCCTTAAAAGGTAAGTTTTCTTGGTCTGATCGTCACTTAGGTTATCAAGCTGGTTCACCAGAACAAGATCTGTCTTTTGATGATAGAGATAATGCCGATGTAATGCTTAAATCTGTTGTTATTGATCCAACTAAACCTCAAATTAAACGTGTACCTGTTCCTTGGCAAAACACTGTCATTTATGAAGGTCATGTTAAAGGTCTCACACAATTAAATAATAAAGTACCAGCAGAACTTCAGGGCTCTTTTCTTGGTATAAGTCATCCTGCGATGATTGCTCACTATCGTGCAATAGGCATTACAACGATAGAGTTGTTACCAGTACATCAATTTCTATCTGAAAAGTTTTTAGATGATAAAAAGCTGAGTAACTATTGGGGATATAACAGCATTTCTTTCTTTGTTCCTCATTCAGACTACATGAACACTGAACAAGTTTTCGAATTTCAACGCATGGTTGACGAGTTGCATCAAGCGGGCTTTGAAGTATTAATTGATGTTGTATATAACCATACGGCAGAAGGTAATTGTTTAGGGCCAACGTTAAGTTTTAGAGGTATAGATAACAAATCTTATTACCGTTTAAATCCATCAGAGCAACGCTATTATATTAATGATACGGGTTGTGGGAACACTGTTAATTTAAGTCACCCTAGAGTGCTACAAATGGTAATGGATAGTTTACGTTACTGGGTAGACATTATGGGCGTTGACGGTTTTAGATTCGACTTAGCGACTATTTTAGGTCGTGAACCTCATGGTTTTGACAAGCATAGCGGCTTTTTAGATGCCATATTGCAAGATCCTTTACTGAGTACAGTTAAATTGATTGCTGAACCATGGGATATAGGTCCTGGTGGTTATCAGTTAGGTGGGTTTCCTGCACCATGGTCTGAATGGAATGATAAATACCGTGATTCTATAAGACGTTTTTGGCGTGGTGACAATGGCTTATTACCTGAATTTGCTCGACGAATTCATGGCTCAAGCGATGTTTTTGAGCATAGCGGACGCAAGCCTTACGCAAGTGTTAACTTCTTAACCAGTCATGATGGTTTTACATTACGTGATCTAGTGAGTTATGAGAAACGTCATAATGAACCTAATGGTGAAAATAATAGAGATGGGCATTCAGATAACATTTCTAAGAATTATGGCGAAGAAGGAGAAACTGAGCAAGCTGAGATCATTGCGTTACGTTTGAGACAAATCAAAAATATGCTTGCCACTATAATGCTATCGCAGGGTGTACCTATGATATTAGCAGGTGATGAAATAGGTCGTACTCAGCAGGGCAATAATAATGCTTACTGCCAAGATAATGAGATTAATTGGCTTGATTGGAGTGAAGATGCTTTATACGCAGATGAATTACCGACATTTCTAGCAGCTTTAACTGATTTAAGAAAACGTTTTCCTATATTGTCATACGATAGGTTTATTCATAATAACGATCCTAAATCTAAAGTTAAAATTACTTGGTTGCACAACACTGGTCATCCAATGCAAAAAGATAATTGGCATTCACATAATACTTCAACTGTCGGTTATTTAGTTCAAGGCACTGAGCGGGTATCAGATTCAGTACTTTGTATTTTTCATGCTAGTGAGTTTTCTACAGAGTTTACTTTACCTGAATTAGATGCTGTTAAATCTTGGGATGTCGTTGTTGATACTTCAACCAGTGCTAAAAATGAAATCGCTAAATTACCAGCCGAAAGAGTGATTACTCTGCAGCCTTATTCAACCACTGTCTTGGTAAATGAAAAGACTCAGTGAATAAGCTATTAAATATAAATAAGGAAATAATGCCTAGTGAGTAAAGTTGAAAGCTTTTGCGAAGTGACGTCGTTAGATGACGATGTAGTAATGGATAATAATACCTTTGCGGATGATTTATCTCGTCATTTCTATTTCACTCTTGGGCGCGATAAAGTTAACGACTCACATCATTATTTATACAATGCATTAGCTATTACCATTCGAGACAGGCTTGTTGCACAATGGCGTGAAACGCGTTTAAACAGAATTAAAGAACGCTCTGTGGCTTACATCTCATTAGAGTTTCTTATGGGGAGAGCGCTTAACAATACGGTATTAAACTTAGATTTAGATGAAACCGTGCGTGAATCGTTAAAAGGCTATTGTTGCGAGTTAGAAGAAGTAGAAACAGCAGAGCATGATGCAGGTTTAGGCAATGGCGGTTTAGGGCGACTTGCCGCTTGCTTTTTAGATAGCTGTGCTAGCTTAGCTTTACCTGTTATTGGTTATGGTATTCGCTATGAATATGGCATGTTTAATCAACAAATTAAAAATGGCGAACAAGTTGAGCACCCTGATAGCTGGTTGCGCGAAGGTAACCCATGGGAAATTGCCGTACCTGATAAAGCGATTAGAGTGAAGTTTTTTGGGCAAGTTGATGTTGTATCTCACCGAGATGGTACTCAGCATCGACAATGGAATAATACTCAAGATGTTCTTGCTGTTCCTTATGATATGCCTATTCCCGGCTATAAAAACGGTATCGTAAATACATTAAGGTTATGGAAGTCTGAAGCGACTGATGAGTTCGATTTAAATGAATTTAATGCAGGCAGTTACACTGAAGCGGTAGCCACTAAAAATTTAGCTGAACAAATAACTATGGTGCTTTACCCTAATGATAGCAGTGAAAATGGTAAAGAATTAAGGCTTCGCCAACAGTATTTTCTGTCGAGTGCATCGTTACAAGATACGATAAATAACTATGTTGAACTATTTGATGATAGCTTCGAACACTTTATAGACAACCAATCTTTTCAACTGAACGACACTCATCCAAGTATTGCTATTGCTGAGCTGATGCGTATTTTAATAGACGATTACGCTTTGCCTTGGGATAAAGCCTGGCATATCACTACACATACCATGGCTTATACAAATCATACCTTGTTACCTGAGGCTTTAGAAAAGTGGCCTGTGCGTATTTTTTCTCATTTATTACCACGTATTTTAGAAATCATTTATGAGATTAATGCGCGCTTTTTACAGCAGGTTTCCGTCGCTTGGCCTGGTGATATTGAAAAACAAAGATCTTTGTCATTAGTTGAAGAAGGTTATGAACCACAAATAAGAATGGCTCATTTAGCCATAGTAGGAAGCTACTCGGTTAATGGTGTCGCAGCATTACATACTCAGCTTTTGAAAGAAGGTTTATTTAATCAGTTTTACCAACTTTGGCCTGAAAAATTTAATAATAAAACTAATGGCGTAACACCTAGAAGATGGTTGTCTCATTGCAATAAAGGTCTGTCATCACTTATTACTAGTAAAATTGGCGATGCATGGATAGCTGATTTTTCACAGATTAATCAACTTAAAGAATATGCCGACGATCAAAGATTTCAGCAACAATGGCAAGACTGTAAAACTAAAAATAAACAAGCACTTGTTGAGTTTGTAGAGAAAAGTGCGGGTGTGACCTTTGACGTTAATATGATGTTTGATGTTCAGGTTAAACGCATACACGAATATAAACGTCAGCTATTAAATGTATTACATATTATTGGTTTATATGATCAAATCAGAAAAGGTGATATAGATAACTTAGCACCAAGATGTGTACTTATTGGCGGTAAAGCAGCGCCAGGTTATGTTATGGCAAAGCAGATCATTAAGCTTATCAATAATGTTGCAGACACCATCAATTTAGATCCTAAAGTGTCACAATACCTACGCGTAGCTTTTGTACCTAATTATAACGTAACGGCAATGGAAGTTATTTGCCCTGCAACTGATTTATCTGAACAAATATCAACAGCAGGTAAAGAAGCATCAGGTACTGGTAACATGAAGTTCATGATGAACGGAGCATTAACTATTGGCACATTAGATGGCGCGAATATAGAAATAAGAGAAGAAGTTGGTGAAGACAACTTCTTTTTATTTGGTGCGCAAGCCCATGAAATAGAAAGTATACGAAAAGATTATAATCCAAACAAAATTATTAATAATTCCCCCCATTTGTCTGCTGTTATGAAGCTACTAGAGAGCGGACATTTCAATTTATTTGAACCTGGCATATTTGATTCCATCATTAATTCAATTCGTAGTCATGATGATATGTGGTTAACCGCTTACGATTTTGATTCATATTATGAAGCTCAGCGCCAAGTAGATTGCGTTTTTAAGAACGAAAAACAATGGACTCAAATGAGTATCATCAATACAACAGCAAGCGGTAAATTTTCGAGTGATCGCACGATCAAGCAGTATCGAGATGAGATTTGGAAGCTTTAATTATAAAAAATATAAAACAGCTTACGTTAATTAATACGATATAAGGAGGCTTTATGCCTGTACAAGAAAAACGCTATATTAGTAATTTAACTCGAGAAACATATGCATTAATTTTAGCTGGGGGGAGAGGTTCAAGATTACACGAGCTTACAGATTGGCGTGCTAAGCCAGCCACATTTTTTGGCGGTAAATTCCGCATTATAGATTTTCCGTTATCAAACTGTATCAATTCAGGTATTCGTCGAGTTGGTATTGCCACTCAATATAAATCGCATTCTCTTATTCGCCATGTCAACAGAGCATGGAGTCATTTCAAAAAAGAACTCGGTGAATCTGTTGAAATTTTACCAGCATCACAGCGTCAAGGTGATGGTTGGTATGCCGGTACCGCTGATGCAGTTTTTCAAAATATAGATATTATTCGTCATGAACTTCCTAAGTATGTGATGATCTTATCAGGTGACCATGTTTATCGAATGGATTACGGTGACTTATTAGCTAAACATGTTGAAAACGGTGCCGATATGACCGTTTGTTGTGTAGAAGTTCCAGTTGAAGAAGCTGCTGGTTCTTTTGGTGTGATGACGGTTGATGAAAATAATAAAGTTTGTCGTTTTGATGAGAAGCCGGCACATCCTTCAGAAGTTCCTGGTAAGCCAGGCATAACACTCGCTTCTATGGGGAATTATGTTTTTAATACACAATTCCTATTTGATGAATTAGATAAAGATCATGCAATTGACGCTTCAAGTGGCGATTTTGGTAATGATATAATTCCTAGAATTATAGAGTCTCATAAGGTATTTGCATTCCCATTTCGCGACCCAAATAATGAGAAACAACCTTATTGGCGCGATGTAGGTACCTTAGATTCTTTCTGGGAAGCTAATATGGAATTAGTTAGCCCTGAACCTCAGCTTGATATGTATGATGAAAGTTGGCCAATTTGGACATACCAAGAACAAACGGCACCTGCTAAATTCGTATTTGATGAAGATGGCAGAAGAGGAATGACGGTAGACTCTACCGTATCTGGCGGTGTTATTGTGTCTGGTTCTACCGTTAAAAAATCCTTGTTATTTTCAAAGGTTAGAGTGAATTCTTTCTGTGAAATTAATGGTGCAGTCATACTTCCAGGCGCTATTATTGGTCGCTATTGTAAAATATCGAAAGCGATTATTGACCGTAGTTGTGAAATTCCTGAGGGGATGGAAATAGGTATCGACCATGAGGCTGACAGAGCTAATGGATTTAGAGTGACTGAAAAAGGTGTAGTATTAGTGACACGAGATATGATTGCAGCAATAAGTAATGACTAAAACATCAGGGGTAAGCTAAATGAATAAAGAAGCGTTGAGTATTCTAAATGAAAAAGCTATTAACGCCATAGTTTCAGCTAAGCATGAAGATGTGTTTTCGGTTTTAGGAATACATCCTCACCCTGTAAAAACTGGACTAATCATAAGGAGTTTTTTACCTGCCGCTAAGGCGATTACTGTTATTGATAGGGAGACTCAGGAAAAGCTGTGCTCATTAGTACAAGTAGAAGCTTCTGGCTTATTTGAAGGCTTTATTGAAACCAAAGAGTCGACTATTGATTACCAACTACTTGTTAAATATCCATCATCTGAATTAATTGTTGAAGATGTATATCGCTTTCCATCGTTATTACAAAATGATGATCTTTATCTTTTTGGTGAAGGTACACATGAACAGGCTTATCAATGGATGGGGGCTCATGTTGCTGAAGTTGATGGTATAAAAGGGGTTAACTTTGTTATTTGGGCACCTGATGCTCGTCGTATATCGGTGGTTGGTGATTTCAACTTTTGGGATGGACGTTGTCATATGATGCGTAAACATCCTGGTGGTGGCGTTTGGGATATTTTTATTCCTAACGTTGCTGGCGATGTTAACTATAAGTATGAAATTAGAGGTAAAGACGGGGATACATTGCCGTTAAAAGCCGATCCTTATGCTTATAAAATGCAATTGGCTCCTCAAAATGCCTCAGTTACCGTTAATAAAAGCGAATATGAATGGCAAGACAAAAAATGGATGGAGGAAAGAGCCGCAGATAGTAATCAATATCACGGTCCAGTCTCTATTTATGAGGTGCACTTAGGTTCTTGGCGTCGTAAAGGTGGTGAATATAACGACTACCTTAATTATCGAGAATTAGCCGAGCAATTAGTTCCTTATGTTGCCTACATGGGCTTTACTCATATTCAAATGATGCCAGTAAGTGAATTTCCATTTGATGGCTCTTGGGGATATCAACCAATTGGTATGTTTGCTCCTACCTGTCGATTTGGTTCACCAGAAGACTTCAAATATTTTGTTGATTGTTGTCATGAAAAAAATATCGGCGTACTGCTTGATTGGGTACCCGGGCATTTCCCAACAGACATTCATGGCTTAGGAAAGCTTGATGGTAGTTGTCTTTATGAACATGAAGATTTACGTAAAGGTTTTCATCCAGACTGGAAAACCCTTATTTATAACTACGGCAGGGCAGAAGTTGTTAGTTACCTCATAAGTAATGCGCTGTACTGGTTAGATAAGTTTCATATTGACGGGCTACGTGTCGATGCTGTTGCGTCTATGCTTTATCTCGACTACAGCCGTGAAGAAGGTGAGTGGATACCTAATATTTATGGTGGTCGAGAAAACTTGGAAGCCATTGAGCTATTAAGGCAAGTTAACAGCAGGGCCTATTTTAATTACCCTGGCGTTATGATGGTGGCTGAAGAGTCTACCGCCTGGCCTGGAGTATCAAAACCTGTTAGTGAAGATGGTTTAGGTTTTGGCTTTAAATGGAACATGGGATGGATGAACGACACCCTTAAATATATGGAAAGAGATCCTCTTTATCGTCAACATCATCACAATGAACTCACTTTTGGTCTTGTTTATGGTTTTAGCGAAAACTTTATATTACCGTTAAGTCATGATGAAGTCGTTCATGGTAAACGCTCTTTATTAGAGAAAATGCCTGGAGACGATTGGCAAAAATTTGCTAATTTACGTGCATATTACGGTTTCATGTGGACACACCCAGGTAAAAAACTACTCTTTATGGGCGGTGAGTTCGCGCAACGTGATGAGTGGAATCACGATCAAAGTTTAGATTGGCATTTACTCGAACACGACTCACACAAAGGTATTCAAACCTTAGTTAAAGATTTGAATACAGTGTATAAGAGCACAGCTGCTTTGCATGAGTTAGACTGCGATGGTAATGGTTTTGAGTGGTTACTTTCGGATAATGCCGCTGAATCAATACTTATCTATCTTCGTAAAAGTGCAAAAGGCCAAGCTTTAGTTGTGGTGAATATGACGCCATCTACTTATGAAAGTTATAAAGTAGGTGTGCCAATTGCTGGTAGTTATATGGAATGTTTAAATACAGATGATGCTAAATATGGTGGTAGTCATGTTAAAAATGCGCCTATTATTGGGTCTCAAAAAGGTCTTTATAATGGTCAGAAGAACCTGATAGAAATTTCTGTTCCTCCTTTATCTACTGTTATTTTTGATATTCAAAAAGCATAACCATTACGCTCCTGTACACACGTTTTAGGTTTTCATTTCACACTAAATAAACCTAAAATGTGTTCTTCTTTTAGATCAATTATTGTAACGTGGTTTAAAGCGAGTAAAGATATGCTCGAAGTACATTCCCAAATAAATTTAAGAATAGTTATTGGTATATTTAGCTATTATTTATTGTTTTAAAAAGGTGATTCATGAATATATTAATGGTCTCGGCTGAAAATGATGCCTTACCTGGTGGTAAAGTTGGCGGTATAGGTGATGTAGTAAGAGACATGCCTAAAGCATTAGCTGAGCAAGGTGAGCACGTTAATGTTGTTATGCCAAATTATGGGCTTTTACATGAATTAGAAAACGCAGAGTTTGAAAAAAACGTCACTATTACTTTCGCAGGGCGAGAAGAAGAAGTCGGCTTTTATCGCTTTACCGTGAAAAATAGCCATAGCCATGTTACGCAGTGGATCGCTCATCATGCTATTTTTTCAAGTTGTGGTGTTGGCAGTGTTTATTGTGATGATCCTAATAATCGTCCATTCGCGACAGATGCGACCAAATTTGCATTATTTAATACAGCTGTAGCTAAAGGCATTTTAGACAAGGTATTTGGTGAGCTGGATGTTCTTCATTTACATGACTGGCATACAGCTGTTTTATCGGTATTAAGAGCATTTTCACCTGAATACCAAGCATTAAAAAATATTAAAACTGCCTACACTATTCATAATCTTGCTTTGCAAGGTATACGTCCTTTATCAGGAGATGATTCTTCTCTTAACTCATGGTTTCCTGAGTTGACTTTTGATGCAAGCGCAATTAACGATCCTACATATAGTCATTGTTTTAATCCCATGAGAGCCGCAATAAATTTGTGTGATAAAGTTCATGCTGTATCGCCTAATTACACACAAGAAATATTAAAGCCAAGTAATATTGAACAAGGATATTTTGGTGGTGAAGGTTTAGAAAAAGATCTGCAAAATGCAGCAAATGAAAACCGATTGTTTGGTATTTTAAATGGCTGTGAATATAGCAATTCAAAGCCTAAATCGTTAACACTCAATAACTTCTTTTCGTTATGTGAAACCGAAGTATTAAAGTGGGCAGGTAACCAACCTACACTTTCAAGCGCACATCATATCGCAGGTGCTCGTTTAGGTAAGTTAACTGCTAAGAAGATTGTAAAACGCCCATTTATAATGACGTCTGTTGGTCGTATCACTAACCAAAAAGTTTTATTACTACAACAAAAAATGTCAGATGGGCAAAGTGCCTTACAACATATTTTAAATGAGTTGGGCGATTCAGGGATCTTTTTATTACTGGGCAGTGGTGATCCTACTTTTGAACAGTTTCTTACTCAAACTTCAGGGAAAAATTCAAACTTTATCTTTTTAAAAGGTTATTCAGAGGCCCTCTCGGAAGCAATTTATAGCATGGGTGACTTATTTATGATGCCAAGTTCTTTTGAACCTTGTGGTATTAGCCAAATGTTATCGATGCGAGCAGGGCAGCCTTGTATTGCTCACAGCGTAGGTGGATTAACTGATACAATAGAAGATAAGAGCAATGGTTTCTTATTTACTGGCGATACGCAATTGAATCAAGCTACTAATATGATTAAATGCTTTAAAGATACTTTGTCGCTTTATAAAAATGAACCAAAGCAATTTAAAGACATTGCTACGAATGCGAGTAAAGCTCGCTTTTTATGGAGTGATTCAGCTGTACGTTATATTGCAGATTTATATAAGTAAACTCAGCTCGGGTTAAGTTATTTTACTCAATAATGCTATTTAAGCACCTATCTGCATTGCCTGCATGGATGCAGGTACTTGGTTTTTATTAGGAATAAAAATGCCTTAATAATCACATAAATTTCATCATTGAGAGAGAATTAAGGCCTTTTATGTTCTTAATCTTGATAAAGCTAAAAGATACTTTAATAAATCAATGAGTTATTAAATCTATTAACCCGAGTTGAGGTTAAGTAAGCTTGTAGTTCATTCGTTAAAGACAATTTTATAAAAACAAATAAAAGGTATAAAAGTAAATTATGGGTAAAGTTATTGTATTGGTAATTATTATTGCTGTTGTTGTATTGCTTTATATGCGTTCAAACACAAATAAAGACGCGGCTGTTAAAAACAAGTTAGCTGGAAGCGCTTTTTTAATTGAAAATAAAACAGCTGAAGGCGTTATTGAAACCACTTCAGGGCTACAATATTTAGTGTTAAATAAAGGTGAAGGAACTGTACATCCAACAAGCTCAGACAAAGTAAAAGTTCATTACCATGGGACTTTATTAGATGGTACTGTGTTTGATAGTTCAGTTGATAGGAATACACCTATTAGTTTTGGTTTAAACCAAGTAATAAAGGGGTGGACTGAAGGCGTACAGCTAATGACAGTAGGCGATAAGTTTCGTTTCTTTATTCCATCAGGTTTAGCTTATGGCGATCGACCTGCGGGTCAAATCACTCCAGGCTCTACACTTATATTTGATGTGGAATTATTGGGTATTAATCAATAATTATATTTGATTAGAATCCTCAGAATTTAAAAGGCGTCTTATGAAAACATAAGACGCCTTTTTTGTATTTGAAAATAGAGTATCAAAGAACAAGTAGCTTAAACGTTATCTAAACTACTCATCACTTCATCACTTATTATCCAATGAACTTACGCGCATTACGGAACATTCTTACCCATGGCGAATCTTCTTGCCATTCGTCTGGATGCCATGAGTTGGCTACCGTTCTAAATACACGTTCAGGATGCGGCATCATAATCGTTACACGACCATCAGTTGTTGTAAGTGATGTAATCCCATCTGGTGAGCCGTTAGGGTTCGCAGGGTATGTTTCAGTTACTTGACCGTAGTTGTCTACATAACGAATAGATACAGTACCTGATGCGTTAGCAGCATCAATCGCTTCATCTGAGCTAAATTCTGTTCTACCTTCGCCATGTGAAACAGCGATAGGCATTCTTGAACCTTCCATGCCTTTAAAGAAGATTGAAGGGCTTTCTTGAATCTCAACTAGGCTGAAACGTGCTTCGAAACGCTCTGATTTGTTTTGCACAAAACGTGGCCATGCTTCTGAACCTGGGATGATTTCTTTAAGGTTTGATAGCATCTGACAACCATTACACACACCTAAACTGAATGTGTCTTCACGTTGGAAGAATGTTTTAAACATTTCACGAGCGTTGGCGTTGAATAAAATTGATTTTGCCCAACCTTCACCAGCACCTAAAACATCACCGTAAGAGAAACCGCCACAAGCCACTAAGCCATTAAAGTCAGCTAAGTCTGTTCTGCCTGCTAAAATGTCAGACATATGAACATCAATTGCTACAAAACCAGCACGGTCAAATGCAGCTGCCATTTCAACATGAGAGTTAACACCTTGCTCACGTAAAATAGCAATCTTAGGGTTGGTGTTATTCGTTGCATCTTTAGCAATTAGGTTAGCAACAATATCGTCGTTAATATCGAATGTTAACTCAGCGTTTAAGCCTGGGTCTTCAGTATCAAATTTAACGTCGTGTTCTTGTTGTGCACATTCAGGGTTATCACGCAATGATTGCATCTTGAATGTGGTTTGTGCCCAAAGTGTACGGTAATAAGTACGAGAGTTAGCTAATACTTCTTCACCATTACGAGTAAAGCGAATGGTATCTTCGTTGTTCAAGCTACCAATAGTGTTACAACAATCGGCAATGTTATGTTCTGCAAATACAGCGTTAACAGCGTCTAAATCACTTTCACGTACTTGAATTACAGCACCTAACTCTTCGTTAAATAGTATTTCTAAATCATTACCTTTAAGTGCTGATAAATCGATGTCTACACCAGTGTGACCAGCAAATGCCATTTCAGCAACAGTAGTAAATAAACCGCCATCAGATCTATCGTGATAAGCGATTAATTTTTCTTGCGCAACTAATGCTTGAATCGCGTTAAAGAAGCCTTTTAATGCTTCTGGGCTATCTACGTCTGGTGTTTCAGTACCAAGTTGTTTATAAACTTGTGCTAAACATGAACCACCTAAACGATTTTTACCTTGCGATAAATCAATTGCGATAAGGGCTGTTTCACCTAAATCAGTACGTAATTGTGGGGTTACTGTTTTACGAATATCTTCAACAACACCAAATGCAGTGATAACTAATGAAAGAGGAGAGGTTACTGATTTCTTTTCTCCATTACTTTCCCATTGAGTTTTCATCGACATAGAGTCTTTACCCACTGGAATTGTTAATCCTAATGCCGGACATAATTCTTCACCAATGGCTTTAACTGCTTCGTATAAACCAGCATCTTCACCAGGGTGACCCGCTGGCGACATCCAGTTTGCAGAAAGTTTAATACGGTTTAAATCGCCAATGTCAGCACAAGCAATGTTCGTTAAAGACTCCGCTACGGCTAAACGAGCAGAGGCACCAAAGTTTAATAAAGCAACAGGTGTACGTTCACCTAATGACATAGCTTCACCGTGGTAAGAATCAAGAGCAGATGCAGTTACACCACAATCAGCCACAGGTACTTGCCAAGGACCCACCATTTGATCTCTGTTAACCATACCCGTTACTGATCTATCACCAATGGTAATAAGGAAAGTTTTTTCAGCAACCGTTGGTAACGTTAAAATACGCTGGGCTGCATCTTCAAGAGTAATATTATCTAATGCTAGTTCGTCACCAGCAGCAGTGGCTGATTTAACATTTTTAATAATTTTAGGTGTTTTACCTAAAAGTACTTCTAGTGGTAAATCGATAGGAGTTTTTAAGTTATCAACATCAGCAAAGTGTGAATCAGTAACTGTTAAATGTTCTTCTTTTGTTGCTCTACCAACAACAGCAAAAGGAGCACGCTCACGTTCACAAATCTTGGTGAATTGTTCTAATTGTTCATCAGAAACTGCTAGTACATAACGTTCTTGAGATTCATTACACCAAATTTCGTGAGGCGCCATGCTACGTTCGTCGTTTGGTACATTACGTAATTCAAAGACACCACCACGACCACCATCAGAAACTAATTCAGGAAATGCGTTAGATAAACCACCAGCGCCAACATCATGAATAAATAAAATTGGATTTGCATCACCTAACTGCCAACATTTATCGATAACTTCTTGGCAACGACGTTCCATTTCTGGGTTTTCACGTTGAACTGATGCAAAGTCTAAGTTTTCAGCTGACTGACCTGAAGCCATTGAAGAAGCAGCACCACCACCTAAACCAATGTTCATTGCTGGGCCACCTAATGCGATTAAGTTCGCGCCAACAACAATGTCACCTTTTTGTACGTGTTCGTCACGAATGTTACCTAAACCACCCGCAAGCATAATAGGTTTGTGATAACCACGAACTTCTTTACCGTTAAAAGAATTAACTTCTTCTTCGTAAGTACGGAAGTAACCTAAAATCGCAGGGCGACCAAATTCGTTGTTAAATGCAGCGCCACCTAATGGACCTTCAAGCATAATGTCTAATGCAGAAACAATACGTGATGGCTTACCAAAATCTGTTTCCCAAGGCTGCTCAAAGTTAGGAATACGTAAGTTTGAAACTGAAAAACCCACTAAACCTGCTTTTGGTTTTGAACCAACACCGGTAGCGCCTTCATCACGAATTTCACCACCACTACCAGTAGCGGCACCTGGGTAAGGAGAAATAGCGGTAGGGTGATTGTGTGTTTCAACCTTCATTAAAATTTGAATGTCTTCATGGTTATAACCATATTCATTCGTTACAGGGTTAGGGAAGAAACGTCCGCCTTTATTACCCACCATAACTGCAGCGTTATCTTTATAAGCGCTTAGTACGTAATCAGCATTAAGTTCATGAGTATTGCGGATCATTTTGAACAATGATTTTGGCTGTTTTACGCCATCGATTGTCCAATCTGCATTGAATATTTTATGACGACAATGTTCAGAGTTTGCTTGAGCAAACATATAAAGTTCGATGTCGTTAGGGTTGCGGCCTAATTTGGTGAAGTTTTCAAATAAGTAGTTAACTTCATCTTCAGCAAGCGCTAAACCTAAGTTAATGTTTGCATCAACTAATGCGCCTTTACCGCCATTCATAATATCGATTGAAGATAGTTCGCCAGGTTCTGCCGTAGCAAATAATAAGGTCGCTTGTTCCATTTCTGAATAGACAACTTCCATCATGCGGTCATGAATTAAGTTATTTAATTGAATTTGTTGCTCGTTTGATAGCTCTTCAGCGGTAATGTAATAAGCCATCCCACGCTCTAAACGAATAACCTTATTTAATCCACAATTATGAGCTATATCAGTAGATTTGGAAGACCATGGAGAAATAGTGCCAGGACGAGGTGTAACTAATAAAAAGTTACCTACGGGTTCATGTGTTTCAATGGTAGGTCCGTATTTAAGAAGCTGTTGTAAAACGTGTGATTCTTCGCTGGACAGTTCTTCAGATACATGAGCAAAGTGAGTGTATTCTGCATAAATATCAGTAACAGGAAGTGATAGCTCAGCACATTGGATAAGTAATTTCTTTACTTTAAATTCAGAGAGTGCAGGAGCGCCGCGAAGGGTTTGCATCAACATCGACATAGTCTATTTCACCGGGTTAGATTAATAAGGAAAAAAGCGCGCGTAGTATATACTTAAATCAATTTAAGATACAGTAATCAGTACCATTTTAAAGGCAAAAATAAAGACGTGAAACTTGACCGAATGCTCAGGTTTTATGGGTTTTAATGCTAGGTGATTAGAACTTCATTATTGCGGTTTAACATGAAGTACAAAGGAAATGCTTCTTGCGGTTTACTCTGGCTATAGGTGTTCAATACTTAACCTTATTGTTGACTCTTTTATGTAGTCATTATTTGTTATTTTGTTTAGTGATTTATTCTTGCTAACAATTCACAATCTGGTCAAGTGTTGAACTTTAATTATCATTTGAGAACAGTCATAAATACAATGTGTAAAGTTAAGTTTTCTTCTAATACAATCAACAATTAAAACCTATTAAAGATATATTTTATTAAAAAGATCTTTGCGAAATAGAGTAAATAACGACACAATATAGGGATATGAAAAATAAATTACGAAAATCATCCTACAATATATTGTATCCAATAACATTTCTTCTATTGTGTTCAATATTTTTGTTTGGCTGTCAGCCTGTAAACAAAGTCTCTGGCCTTCAACGGATCATTGATCGTGGTTACGTGACAGTAGGGACTTTATATGGAGCAACAAGCTATTATATTGAAGCTGAAGGACCTACTGGCTTTGAATATGAACTTGCTAAACAATACGCCGATTATTTAGGCGTTGAGCTGGTTGTTGTTCCTGCCTACCATATTGATGATTTATTTCCCAAGCTTGATTCTGGTGATGTTGATTTTGTAGCTGCAGGTTTGGCTGTTACGAATAAACGCTTGCAAGAATATAGTGTCGCCCCAAGTTACGATACCGTTAGTCAGAAACTTGTTTTTAAACAAGGCAATAAAAGACCACGTACATTAGATGCACTTACTGGAAAGCTGGTTGTTACTGCAAGAACGAGTCATGCAGAAAATTTGGCAAAACTTAAATTGACTAACGACAGTTTGTCTTGGCAAGAAAGTTCAGATCTAGATGCTGAAGAATTACTACTTAAAGTTTTAGAAGGCGAAATTGATTACACTGTAATAGACAGCAATGCCTTAGCAATTAGTCGTCGTTATTATCCTGAAATTAGTATCGGTTTTACTATTAAAGAGTCAGAGCAACTGTCTTGGTTAGTAAGTAAAGAAAATGATACGTCTATATTAGCCAGTTTAGTTGAGTTTTTTGGTGAAATTCACCATGACGGCACTTTATTAGCCTTAGACGATAAGTATTACGGACATATCGAACAATTCAACTATGTTGATACTCGAATGTTTATTAAAGCGATTGAAGATACGCTACCTGAATTTCGCCCAATTTTTGAAAAGCATGGTCAAGAAGTTGATTGGAAACTATTAGCTGCTATAAGTTATCAAGAGTCTCATTGGGATCCTAAAGCACGCTCTCATACTGGTGTTAGAGGTTTGATGATGCTGACGTTACCAACTGCTAAACAAATGGGAATTGAAAGTCGATTAGATCCTGACCAAAGCATTCGTGGTGGCGCTAAATATATCAAAAGAATGATAGATAAAATGCCTGATCGTATTCAATATCCTGATCGTTTATGGTTTGCATTAGCTTCATATAATGTAGGTTTTGGGCATTTGAACGATGCTCGAATAATTACTGAACGCCAAGGTGGTGATCCTGATCGCTGGGTTGAAGTAAAATCACGTTTACCCTTACTAAAGCAAAAGAAATATTACAAAACTACTCGATATGGTTATGCACGTGGCGATGAACCTGTTAATTATGTTGAGAACATTCGTCGTTACTATGATACGTTAGATTGGATGGTTGAGCAGACTCAAAATGAAGAAGAGTTGCTAGAGCTTGAAACCAGCGAAACAGAGTCGTTAATGATTGAAACGAATGAAAATACAGAAGAAGACACTTCAACTGAAATTACCTCTCCAATCACCTCTAGCGATTCTTAATTTCAAAACATTGACTGTTTTAGAAATTAATTTATGAATGTCATAAATAGTTCATAAATCATCACCATAATGACAGCTTAAAAGGAGAACTTAATATGTCATTTAATACAAGAAAACGTTTAACAAGTATGCAAAGAAGAAGACAACTAAATCGTCAAAAAAGCAAAACGATTGGTCGTCGTCAGTCACAATTTATACAAGAAACTGTGCTTTTAGAAGAGAAAAACGCTTAAATTGAAATAGAAGTAAGTAGCGGCCCTTAATGATTTTTAAAATTAAGCCTCTACCTACAATTCTATTTATAAGTGAGCCATTAAACGTGTTTACCACGAGTCCAAGTCGATTCAGATAATAAACGTTCACCAGCATCTACTGCACCAGCTTCCATTGTTGTCCCCATAGAATCATTCCAACGGTTTAAATAGCCAAATAAGGCTACAACACCTAAGATTTCAACAACTTCACCTTCGTCCCAATATTTATTTATTTCAGCAGAAACCTCATCGTTCACTGCATTAGGAACACTTGATGCCGCTAAAGCAAATTCAAATGCCGCTTTTTCAGCTGCAGTATATAAGTCACTTTCACGGAAAGACCAAATATTTGCTAAACGCTCTTCAGTTCCACCGTAACGTTCAGCGGCCAAAATAGTGTGAGCCTCACAGTAACGACAACCGGTATTTGCACTGGTTAAGTAACCAATTAAGCGCTTTTGTTCAGCTGTTACACGGCCTTCATTGGCCATTACAGCCATATTCAAACTAATAAATGCTTTAGCAATTGCTGGGCGGCGTTGCATGGTTAAAACACTGTTAGGGCAGAATCCTAATGTTTCATTAAAAAATCGAGCAAGTTCTGCAACTTCATCATCATGATCTGAGGCCAAAGGTTTAACTAAAGGCATAAATTACCTCCATCCATATTGTTTATTATTTAAGTGAACTTAGCATAAATATACAGTGTTGCATTTGCAATAAGTGTATTGCGTTTGTTTGTATTTCTAAGGGTTAATATGATGAGCTATATACAAGTTGAGATAGATAAATGTTACAGTCATATTATTCATTTTTATTGAGAACATCAGCATTTCATCTTCAGCCAGGAAAAAAGCCTTTAAGCTTTCCAATAAAATTAACAGCCCTTTAAATTTAACTACTCATCTTCCGTTTCGAGTTGCCGTAGTGAGTAATTTATTGGCATTAAATCGTGATTGGAAGATTAGAGGTTTATGTAATTTAGAACCAAGAGAGATGCGTGTGTTGTTGAATATTGGTTCATATATGCCAATAAAGTCTGCAGACATAGCGTATCAATCACGATTAGATTCTTACACTGTAAGCCGAGCAGTAAAAAAACTTCAGACCCTAAAGTTAATTGATATTGAAGCTGATAAATTTGGCAAAAATATTAAGAATTTAAGCCTCAATGAAGCTGGGGCAAAACTTTATGGTGAACTGACAGCTGCTTTAGAGCCGCGTTCACAAGAGCTTGAAAGTGTATTAACAGAACAAGAAAGAATTTTGTTTTATGAAATGCTAGAAAAAATAGAAGTAAAAGCTGAATCACTATTAGCTGAACAAGCCATTGAAATGATTAATCAAGGACAAGAGCCGCCTGCAGATCAAAAAGAATTGATCCGTTGGTACAAGAAAGGCCTAAATGATTAAAAAAATGGTGAGTCTGAAAAAAATAGTATTGATATTTTGAGCTTAAATATAGGACAATGCGCGCCCGAAACATTGGAGTAATTAATGCGATATGCTTTAGGTATAGAATACGACGGCAGTAGATACTGTGGTTGGCAGCGCCAAAATAATGGTATTGGTGTTCAGCAAAGAGTTGAAGAGGCACTCTCTAAAATAGCAAATGAGCCTATTGAAGTGATTTGTGCTGGGCGAACTGATACTGGTGTAAATGCAACCAATCAAGTTGTACATTTTGATACCGACCAAATTCGTAAAGATGTCGCTTGGACATTAGGTGTAAATACTCATTTACCTGCAGATATAGCTGTGTCGTGGGTTAAACCTGTGAGTGATGAATTTCACGCTAGATTCAGCGCAACAGCAAGAAACTATCGTTATATTATTTATAACTCAAGATTGCGTTCAGCGATATTAAATCACGGTATTAGTTTTTGTCATCAACCGTTAAACGAAAACTTAATGCATCAAGCAGCGCAACTTCTTGTGGGGCGACATGATTTTACTTCATATCGTACTGTACACTGCCAGTCTCATTCTGCCATCAGAACCTTGTATCATATCAATGTATCTCGTTTAAACGATTATGTGATTATTGATGTAAAAGGTAATGCCTTTCTTCATCATATGGTTAGAAATATTGCTGGTTCATTGATGGAAGTGGGGCAAGGAGATCGTCCCGTTTCTTGGATAAAAGAAGTGCTTGATGCTCAAAACAGATGTGTTGCCGGAATGACTGCTGCATCTGCTGGGCTTTATTTTGTTGACGTAGATTACCCTGAAGAATTCGATATCCCTAAACGACATTTAGGACCTCTGTTTTTAACTTAAAGAAAAAACTACGCTAATAGCGTAACTTTTAGTATTAAAAATAGTGTAAAATATGTTTTAATTATGGGTTATATAAGATTATTTAAAAATTTTCGATTGTTTTGATTTATTTTTAATCAATTTAATCCTCTTTCCTTGTGCAATAGGCAATGTAAATTATGAGCTGGATAGAAAAAATTCTCCCGAAAGCCAATTCTAAGGCTACATCAAAACGTGGCGTTCCTGAAGGCGTATGGAGCAAGTGTACTGAATGTAATGCAGTACTATATAAAGTTGAATTAGAACGTCAAATGTTCGTGTGTCCTAAGTGTGACCACCATATGAGAATCAGCGCTAGAAAGCGTATTGATGGCTTTTTAGATCCAGATGGCAGAGTTGAATTAGGCGAAGAGTTTGAAGCAAAAGACATTTTAAAGTTTAAAGACTCTAAAAAATATAAAGATCGTATAAGTGCTGCTCAAAAAGCAACAGGTGAAAAAGACGCCCTAGTTGTAATGAAAGGCGAATTAAATGGTGCTCCTATTGTAGTTGCTGCATTTGAATTTGCTTTCTTAGGTGGTTCAATGGCATCAGTTGTTGGCGCCCGTTTTGTTAAAGGTGTTGAATACTGTTTAGAGCATAACTTACCGTTTGTATGTTTTTCTGCAAGTGGTGGAGCTCGTATGCAAGAAGCTTTGTTTTCACTTATGCAAATGGCAAAAACAAGTGCTGCTTTAGCTAAGATGAGCGAAAAAGGTTTACCTTATGTGTCAGTACTTACTGACCCTACAATGGGTGGCGTATCTGCAAGTTTAGCTATGCTAGGTGACATCAATGTTGCAGAGCCTAAAGCCTTAATTGGTTTTGCTGGTCCTCGTGTTATTGAGCAAACTGTACGTGAGAAATTGCCTGAAGGTTTCCAGCGTAGTGAGTTCTTAAAAGAAAAAGGTGCGATAGATATAATTGTAGATCGTAGAGAAATGCGTTCTACTCTATCGCGTATGTTAGCTAAGTTTATGGGATACGAAAGCCCTAAAGCTTCTTAAGAATTTAGCATAAATACATGAAAGAAAATTTAAAAAGCCACTCATTAAGATCCACTCTTGATGAGTGGCTTTCTTATATAGAAAGTATTCATTTTACTGAAATTGATATGGGGCTCACTCGTATTAAGCAAGTTGCGGAACGCTTATCTATCGACTTAAGTGCTTCAAAAGTTGTGACGGTTGCAGGTACAAACGGCAAAGGTACAACTTGCGCATTTTTAGAAAACTTCTTATTAAATGAAGATGCTTCTGTTGCTGTTTATTCTTCTCCTCATATTGAAAAGTTTAATGAGCGCTTGCGAATTAATAAGACTGATATAGAAGATCAGCTTTTAATCAATGCTTTTGAGAAAATAGAGCAAGCACGAGCTGATATTTCGTTAAGCTATTATGAATACACCACATTAGCCGCGCTAATTATTGTAAGCGAATCCAAACCAGATTACCTTATTTTAGAAGTAGGTCTAGGTGGACGATTAGATGCTACTAATATGGTTGATTGTGATATTGCTGTTTTAACCACCATAGATCTTGATCATCAAAAATTCTTAGGTGATACCAGAGAAAAAATTGGTTTTGAAAAAGCCGGTATCATGTGCAGCAACACATTTGCTGTTGTTGGGGATTTAGATACGCCATTGTCAGTCATTACTCATGCATCAAGTATTAATGCAAAAGCATTATATCGAGAACAAGAGTTTTCTTTAAAACAAGATGATAATGCTTGGTCGTTTACATTGCATAGTAAGGTTTTTGAGCAACTCAATAAACCGCATATTCCTATTGATAATGTCGCTACAGCATTAACGGTTATTTCTCTGTTAGGTATTGAGTTAGATTCAGCTAAAATTAATCATGTTATTGAGTTAACCAAAGTCGCAGGGCGAACAGAACGCTTTGTTGAAAACTGTGATGTTATTCTCGATGTTGGGCATAACCCTCAAGCAGCTCGATATTTAGCAAGCCAATTAAAGCAAATGAACTACAATAAAGTTTTTGCTGTAACGGGTATGTTAATTGATAAAGATATAACGAATGCATTAGCACCACTTATTGAACATGTTGATACCTGGTTTTTAGGTAGCTTGAATGTTGCAAGAGGCGCAACTGCTCAACAACTTTGTGAAAAACTTAACATCGTTAATGAATCAGTTAATTGCTTTGACAATGTCACTCAAGCATTTAAAATGGCGAGTTCTGTAGCGAATTCAGATGATTTGATTTTAGTTTACGGATCATTTTATACCGTAGCCGAAATAAGGCGTTTACTTGTTAAAGAGTAAGCCTTTAATAGTCTGTTAATTTTAGGAGTTTAGTTTGTCTACACCTTTTCAAAATCGAATAGTTGGAACTGTTATTGTAGCCGCCGTAGCTATTATATTTCTTCCCGATTTTCTTGATGGAAATAAAAAGAAATATAACGCAGAATTTGAAAATATTCCTCAATCACCTAAAGTTGAACTTAATACTTCTGTAAAACCTTTTCCTTCAGAGAAGTTAGAAGATATTGAACTTAAATCAGAAGAGGTTATTGAAGAAGAGCAAGACAATCTGCTTCAACTTGCCTCAGAAGAAGATACACTTAAAACTATTGAAGATGACTTTACAACTCCTGTATTAACAACCGATATTGTTAAAGTAAAAACCTTAGCAAAAGCTGAAAAATTAGGTGAAGAAGTTAAGCAACCAGAACCTAAAGTTGAAGTTAAAACAATTCCTAAGAAAATTGACGCTAAAGAAGCTTGGGTAATACAACTGGGAAGCTTTCGCCATGAAAAGAATGTTTCAGACTTAGTTGCAAAATTAAAATACCACGGGTATACAACCTTTACCCGTCCAATAAAAACTAAGAACGGCACCTTAACGAAAGTATTTGTAGGCCCTGATATTAATAAGACTTCCTTAGAAAGCAAAATAACCCCATTGAAACAGTTAACTCATGTTGAAGGTAAAGTTACACGTTTTTATCCTACTAAATAACAAAATTAATAGCTTTATTTGGCTCGCATCTGGTAGAATGCGCGCCTCTAATCAATGAGAACATTCGAATGATGATTTGGGTAGATTATGCCATTTTGGCAATAATAGGCATTTCAACGCTAGTTAGTTTAGTCCGTGGCTTTGTTAAAGAAGCTGTATCAGTTGTTATTTGGATCGGTGCTTTCTTTATTGCGAGTACTTTCTATACGGATCTTGCTGTACATCTTTCAAATATTACCGATCAATTCCTTCGAAACGCAGCCGCTATAACCATTCTTTTTGTTTCCACGCTAATTATTGGCGCTTTAATTAATTATGTTATTAGTCAACTTGTTAGTAAAACAGGCCTTTCAGGCACAGATCGCGTTTTAGGTTTAGCTTTTGGCGCTCTAAGAGGTGTTTTAATTGTTAGTGCAATCCTCTTCTTATTAGACGCTTTTACCCCATCTGCATCGGCAGAATGGTGGATTAACTCATTACTTATTCCAGAATTTAAATTGATTGTTGTTTGGTTTTTTGAATACCTTAAACAGTCATCAAGTTTTTTAATACAATCATAGCTCGGCGGAGAATAGTTTCATGTGTGGCATTGTTGGCATAGTAGGTAAAAGTAACGTAAGTCAATTAATCTATGATGGATTAACGGTACTTCAACATAGAGGTCAAGACGCAGCAGGTATTGTTACTATTAATAACAACACCTTTAGATTGCGTAAAGCTAACGGCTTAGTGAAAGATGTTTTTCATACTCGCCATATGCTGAGATTACAAGGAAGCATAGGTATCGGTCATATCAGATACCCAACTGCAGGTTCTTCTAGTTCTTCAGAAGCTCAACCATTTTATGCAAATTCACCATTCGGAATTTCATTAGCTCATAATGGTAATCTAACTAATGCTGATGAACTAAAAAGCTGGTTAAACCTTCAAGCAAGACGTCATGTAAATACAACGTCTGATTCTGAATTATTATTGAATATCTTAGCGCATGAGCTGCAATGTACAACAGGCTTAGAGCTTACTCCTGATGATATGTTTAATGCGATTAGCAATGTACATAAACGAGTAAGAGGTGCTTATGCAACTGTTGCCTTAGTTATTGGACACGGCATGTTAGCATTTCGCGATCCTAATGGTATTCGTCCTTTAGTTTTTGGTAAAAAAGAAACTGAAACAGGTTCAGAGTATATGGTTGCTTCAGAAACTGTTGCCCTAGATGCTTGTGGTTACGAATTTGTAAGAGATGTTGCGCCAGGTGAAGCTATTTATTTCACAGAGTCAGGTGAACTCTTTAGCAAGCAATGTGCTGAAAATCCAACGTATTGCCCATGTATTTTTGAATATGTTTATTTTGCTCGTCCAGATTCAACAATGGACAAAGTTTCAGTTTACGCATCACGCGTTGAGATGGGTAAAAAATTAGGTGAGAAGATTGTTAGAGAGTGGGATGATGTTGATATCGATGTTGTTATACCTATTCCAGAAACATCGTGCGATTCAGCGTTAGAAATCGCGCACCAGTTAAACATACCATACCGTCAAGGTTTTGTTAAAAACAGATACATTGGTAGAACTTTTATCATGCCTGGCCAAGAGCAGCGCGAAAAGTCTGTTCGCCAAAAGCTTAATGCGATTAAAGCAGAATTTAAAGGTAAGAATGTTTTACTTGTAGATGACTCTATTGTGCGTGGGACGACTTCTGGCCAGATAATTGAAATGGCTAGAGCATCAGGTGCTAAAAAGGTTTATTTCGCCTCTGCAGCTCCTGAAGTGCGTTTCCCTAACGTTTACGGTATTGATATGCCAAGTGCTAACGAATTAATTGCGCATGGCCGTGAATTAGATGATATTTGTGACCTTATTGGCGCAGATAAACTTATTTTCCAATCAATTGATGACTTAGTGTCTGCAGTTAACAAAGCTAACCCTGAAATCAAGATGTTTGATACTTCTGTTTTCAATGGTCAATATATTACGAATGATATTAACCAAAGCTATTTAGACAAGTTAGATGCTTTAAGAAATAATGAAACCAAAGAGAATTCTGACCGAAACGCAGAATCTATAATAGATATGTACAACGAAGGTGCTGACGAATAGTCTGCAATTAACCTTCTTGTAAAAACAATAAAGGCACCTCAGGGTGCCTTTTTCATATCTATTATTTGTTCATTTAATTCTACAGGATATTTAATCTTGGGGAGGGGATTAAGTATCACCGTATTTGAATTAATTAAATATATGTAATACTTCAGGTCCTAAACCAACGCCAAAAAGAATGATCATTGCGGCAAGTAAACCAACAAGCAATACTAAACCACAGGTGACAACGGAACTAGCGTATATAAAACCTTCTTCTTCAGGAATATTCATCATGATAGGTACACCTGAATATAAAAGATATACCGAGTAAGCCATGGCACATACACAAGCAAGTACCACAAACCATAAAACAGGATATAACGCGACAATACCAACCATCAGTAATGGCGTTGCAGTATATGCGGCTAATTCTAATGATTGAGTAAAATCAGGAGATGAATCGAAGGTTCTTGCCATCCAATGTATTAAATATGCTAAAGCTGCAACACCAATGACTAAAGTGAAATAAAATATCACTGCCATAACAATTGCATTTGTATTTGATAATTTTATTGGGTCGCCAACACCAATAGTCCAGCCAATATGAGCTGCTGCAAAGTATCCGCAAATACTTGGAATTAAAGCGATAGTGCAAATATGAATTAAGCTATAAAGTAAACTTTCGTGTCGTTTTTCGATTACCTGCCATTCTTCTTTGGGGTGAGCGTACAAGCCCCATATATGATTTAGTATCATCGTAATCTCCTTCCACAGTGCCGAACAGAGGATAACTCAACTCAATGTCGGTTAGTGATGTTGAATAAATAGTTATTATTGTCTAATTATTGTTATTTAGTTCTTATTGTTATCGAGTCTTACACTCTTATTTATGTAAGATAGACGCTCAAAGGTCAAGAAATGTTGATAAAATAATCTAAGAACAGATCTTTTAAGTATGCTTTAATCTATAGGTTTTAGAGGCTTTTAAGCTGTTCATGTTAACTTACTTTTATTCTTACGATGTTCATTATCTCAATTTCAAATCCTGCAACTTCTTCTTTACTCACATAATAAGTCACATTAACTCTATTATTGATTAACGATTTATAAAGCTGTTTGCGTTTATATTTAAAAGGCACATCAATGTTTTCAAACATTAACGTATTAATAAACCAATCATCTTCTTCTCTTTGAACATGAGAGATAACCTTAAGGTTATCTGTGTGAATAAGTTCATGGTGTTTTTTTATTAACTTTTCACTTTCAGATTTCATAAAAATCCTTTTTCAATAGCTTATATTCTTATTCTCTCAAAAATTAAGCACTTTATACAGAAGATCAAAACACTAGTGTTTATAATCATCCACAAAAAAGCCAGTTATCAAGATAACTGGCTTGGTAAGGCATAATTTTCAGTGATAATCTAATATTGAGATATAGATAAAGTTAAGCGTTTATTTTTTCGCTATATCTTCAATTATTGTATGAAAGCCTTGAGTTGTTTGATTGTTAGCAGCTTCATTAGCTTCTTTACGTGAGACATAAAACAATCTCCCCATAAAGTCTTGACGCCATTGTTCACGTTCTTGTAATGCTGCTTCATCAAGCTCTAGTTTTTCAATACCAGCGCTTAGGTCTAAGCCATTTAATTTAGCAACACGTTCTTGCGAATCTATTCTATCGTGTAGAACATTAATTTCACTAGCAAGTACCATTACCATCGACATCAATTGATCGGTGGCTTTATCGTTCGAAAACTGTGGGCGTTTGCCTTTGGCATCTTGTATTACGTGTGGACGATCGTCAGCAGTATAATCAGACATTACGCTACCTCCTTTTTAGTTAAAGGTTTTTGTGCAATAAGTACTTCCCAGCCACCACCTGGCGCAAACTCACCTGCGGTAAAGTCTCGGTCAGCAACAGCTTCTGCCGTATCAATGTCATATCCAGCCGCGGCTGCAGCAGCAAACTCCATTACTGCCATTGGTGCAGTATCAAAACGCACATCGCTACGTGGAAATCCTGCTTTTTCAGCTAATTCAATTTGATCCATGTCACGCATAGCACCCCAGAAAGGCTCGTTGTTGTACCAAGTTTCGTTATCAAGAATAAATTGAGTGAAAGGGTCCATTAAGTCAAAAGGAGGTAAATCAGCATGGATCATTAAGCCGCCTGGTTTTAATAGTCTTTCACATTCTTTAAATATTTTAGGCATAGCAACCGCACTGGTTTCATGCAACATTATGTGGCTGACAACTAAGTCAAAATATCCATCTTCGAAAGTGGTTTCTTCTGCGTTCATTTGTGCGAAGTTAATGTCGTGACCCATAGCTTTGGCGCGAGCATGTGCATAACGAATAACAGGTGCGCCAACATCTATTCCCCAAATTTCTGCATCAGGGAAATACTCTTGATAAGGTAAAGTTGAATGACCAACAGTACAGCCCATATCTAAAATTCTTAGTGGTTTAAAGTCAGGCTTGTTACGTTTTAAATAGTTACAAACAGAACGACCTAAATCATCATTATTAGGGCCTGTATACCCCATGCTATATAGATAAACACCACGGTCATAAAGAACACCTGCAGCAACATCATCTTTAGTAACCTCAGAGCAATAACCACCTGGCATACAGTGAATATCTAAAGCACTTACATAACGTGGCGGTACAAAATCTTCAGGTATAATTAACTGACTCGTTGCGCTTGCTGAATACTCTTTAGCTTTTTCAATTAATTCAGGTAACTCTCTATCAATACTAACGTTTACTGATTCCCATAAAAGCTCTTGAGAAATACGATTAATAGAAGCATAAAGCTGGAAGTAATTATCAGGCAACATGCCTTTACGAATGTCGAGTCTATTTTCTGGTGGTCTACCATATTCACGTTCAAAATTCTTCGCCACACGATTTTCATAAATAGGCTGTAAACCGGGCAACATAGATTGTTGAATATAGCCTTTAAGGCTTTTAGCAAACTCTTGACGTGATGCATCATCGTGAGTGATGTTAGGTAACATATCGTGTCGATTTTGTTGAAAACAATTGAGCATTAATATTTCTCCTTCTGGTTTTCAGCTGAAATTGCATACGGCTTAGAGTTAATAGTTTAATTGCAATTCATATAATTTATTAAACTTCATTAACCATAATCTCGCCTAGATCCAAGATCATTGATAATTGTCATAAATTAAAAATAGAAGAATTTTTATAATAAAACCTAAAAGCTCCACCGTTGACATTTGTCATGGCGCTGCTCAAGTGCCTAGCTATGATGAATTAAGACTAACTCAGTGTTTTATTCATTGAGGCTAGCAATATGAGGCGGTGGATAAAAATACCCCTTTTCATTACTGGTTGATTTTTAGTGTTCTCTCATCGAAAAAACGTGGAGGACATGCCAGTTATCTAATCAATTATTACCTGGATTTGCCAAAATTGAGGGGAAAAGAATTATGAGTTATCGTTTAGGCGTTGACGTTGGGGGCACTTTTACCGATTTGCTACTCATCAATGAACAGACCGGCCAAACTTACACTGCTAAAGTGCCTTCTACACCACACGACTCTTCTGTAGGTGTATTAAATGGTATTGCACGAATTTGTGATGAATCAGGTGTAACGCCTACCGATATTAAACGTGTTATGCATGGTACTACAGTAGCAACCAATGCTGTTTTAACAGGTAAAGGAGCTAAGGTAGGCCTAGTAACGACTAAAGGTTATGAACAAACTTTACAAGTTGCCCGCTCTTTTTGTCCTGGTGGTTTAGGTGGTTGGGTAAGTTTCGTTAAAAAACCTTTACTTGCAACATTAGAATTAACCATAGGCGCTGATGAGCGTATTGATGCTAAAGGTAATGTGGTAAGAGATTTAGATGAAGCCGCTTTGCGTGTTGATATGCAAAAGCTTGCTGATAAAGGTGAAGTAGAAGCTCTTACCATCTGTTTTATTAATTCTTACTTAAGCGATAAGCATGAACAACGTGCTAAAGCGATTGCTCAAGAAATTTTTGGCGATATGCCAATCTCAATATCAAGCGAAGTTGTTCCTGAAATGCAGGAATATGAACGTACAGAAACTACTGTAGTTAACTCATATGTTCGTCCAGAAGTCGCTAAATACGTTAACAATTTACAACAAGCACTTAAAGCACGTATGGGAGATGACGTTCAATTATCTATTCTTCGTTCAGATGGGGGCTTAGCGTCAGGTCGTGCTTCAGGTGATTCACCTGTTAACTTATTAATGTCAGGCCCAGCAGGTGGTGTAGCAGGTGCTATCTATTTCTGTAGTCGTGCAGGTTATGACAATATTCTTACTTTCGACATGGGTGGTACGTCTACCGATGTTGCCTTAATTCAAAACTCCAAAGCTAAAGTGCGTCGCGAAACTATTGTTGGCGATGTACGTGTACGTGCGCCTTCAGTTGATGTTCGTACAGTAGGTGCTGGTGGTGGCTCAATCGCATTTGTGCCTGAACTAACGAAAGCCTTACGTGTTGGTCCAGAATCAGCGGGTGCTGTTCCTGGTCCTGCTGCTTACATGAAAGGCGGCACAGAGCCAACAGTGTGTGACGCTAACGTTGTATTGGGTTACTTGCCTTCTGATGCACAATTAGGTGGCGCGATGGCGATAGACCGTGAAGCTGCTGTTACTGCAGTGAAAAAAGTAGCTGACGCTATGGGGATAGATACCATGGAAGCTGCTGAAGGTATTATCAAAATTGCTAATGAAGCTATGTTTGGTGCTTTACGTTTAGTCTCTGTTGAGCAAGGTTACGACCCACGAGATTTTGCACTTGTTGGTTTTGGTGGCGCTGGCCCATTACATGCTAATGCCTTAGGTATTTTAACTGACGCATGGCCTGTTATTGTACCGCCAGGTCCGGGTGTACTTTGTGCTTACGGTGATGCTACAACTCAAGTTCAAGATGAAGCTACACGTACTTATCTTACTCTAGCTCAAAAAACTACAGCAGATGTTCTACTTAACGATTTAGCTGAATTAAGAAGTCGTGCTTCGGAATCTCTTATTGCTGATGGTATTGCTGAAGCTGACTTAGAAGTTACCTTCCAAGCTGACTTACGTTACGCAGGTCAAGCATTTGAAATCAGTGTTGACTTTACAGAGCAAGATTTGAAAGACCAAGGTTTAGCTTTATTAACGGGGCATTTTGATGATGAGCACGAAAAGCTTTTCACTTTTAAACTAGATGATGGTCATGAAATATTAATGATCAGAGCCGTTGTTAAAGCGGTTTCTGGTGAGATAGCAGAGCGTTTACAAGGTGAAGAAAACTTCACATTAGAAGATTGTAAAATTCAAAATACACGTTTCTTCTACGAAGGTCAGTGGCATGAAGGTGCTTTATATGATCGTAGTAAATTGCACCAAAAACTCGTTGTAGCAGGTCCTGCTATTGTGAGTGAAATGGACTCAACTACTGTTGTTTTACCTGGTTATCAGGCGAATATTGACGCGGTTGGCAATCTGTTAATCAATCCAGTGAAATAAGTGGGGATATAAAAATGACTGCTCAGATTATAGAAACAAACCCAACCCGCCTACAACGTGTTGATGTAGATGGTGTAACGGTAGATATTATTGAAAATGCATTACGAAATGCGCGTGAAGAAATGGATGCGGTTTTATTCCGTACCGCCATGTCTCCAGGTATTCGTGAGCAAGGTGACTGTTTCCCACTTATCGCTAATCGCGAAGGTAAAATGGTTGTTGGTCAAATGGGGTCTTTTATTAATGGTTTTACCGACGCTTACGACGGGACATTAGAAGAAGGCGATATCATTTTAACCAATGATCCGTATATGTGTAATGCGGCTGTTTCGCATCTTAATGACTGGTTAGTATTAGTGCCTGTATTTAAAGATGGTCGTCATATCGCTTGGTCTGCTATGTTTGGTCATATGTCTGATAACGGTGGTATGGTACCTGGTTCAATGCCAATTGAAGCAACAACTATATTCCAAGAAGGCGTAAGAATTCCACCTGTTAAACTTTACAAAAAAGGTGTTTTACAAGAAGAAGTATTAGAACTTATTCTGCATAACGTAAGAACGCCACAGTGGAACCGTTTCGATTTAAATGCCTTAGTTGCAGCTTGTAAAACTGCAGCACTACGTTGTAATGAACTTGCTGAACGTTTTAGTGATGATGTGTTCGATTCAACCATGCAGATCATGCTAGAACGAAACAAAATGGCGATGGGTCAAATCATCAAAATGTTCATTCCTGAAGAACCTCGTGAATTTGCTGATTACTTATGTGATGACGGCATGGGCATGGGTCCTTACAAGATCAATTGTAAAATGTGGCGTGAGGGCGAAAAGGTTATTTTCGACTTTGATGGTACAGATCCTCAAGCACAAAGCTCAGTTAACTTTTATTTGAATGAAGACATGTTCAAAATGTTCTTTGGATCATTCACCATTAACGTGGTCGATCCTCAAATTATCTTTAATGATGGTTTTTATGACCTTGTTGATGTGCGTATTCCTGAAGGCACATTACTTAAGCCTAAATACCCAGCAGCATTATCGGGTCGTACACATGCATTAGGTCGTATCTTCGATATTCTAGGCGCTTTATTAGGTATGGGGGCTCCAAAAGAAATGTTAAATGCTGCGGGATTCTCTGATTCTCCACATTTATTCTACTCAGGTTATGACGACAATAACGAATGGTTCCAGTTATTCCAAATTGGTTTTGGTGGTATTCCTGGACGCCCAGTGGGCGATGGTCCTGATGGTCATTCATTGTGGCCAGGTTTTACTAACGTACCAAATGAGTTCATTGAATCATACTTCCCAATGCGTATTGAAAACTATGAAACTATTCCTGACTCAGGTGGTGCTGGTTTACATCGTGGTGGTAACGGCTTAAGTGTTGCGTATCGTTTCTTATGTGATGGTCAAATTGCTATCCATGATGATCGCTGGTTAGTGCATCCTTGGGGAGTTAACGGTGGTGATCCTGGCATGCGTTCAAATAAACGTATGGTGCGTGCAGATGGTAGTGAAGAATGGTTACCGTCTAAATGTGAAAACGTAAAAGTTAAAGCCGGCGACTTATTATACTTTAATACCTGGGGCGGCGGCGGTTGGGGTGACCCATACGAGCGTGAACCTCAGCTGGTACTAGACGATATAAATCGTAATCTAGCAACGGTTGAAGGCGCTAAAGCTTACGGTGTAATTGTTATTGATGGTGCTGTTGATGAAGCAGCTACAGCAGCATTACGTAGTAAGTTGATCAGTGAGCGTGGTGAAATACCTTTATTTAACCACGGCGGTACGATTGAAGAAATTAAAGCGCGTTGTTTAGAAGAAACACATCTCGAGCCGCCAATCACACCATCTTTTAGAAAATAAAAAGCTAAAACTTAATTAGAAAATCTTCTAATTATCCAAATAATCGCCGGCAGTCGTCGGCGATAATATTCTTATAAAAACTAAATTAACCTAGCCCGTAATTTATCTACGGTGTTTGGAGAGAGAAACATGAGTTCAGCAAAAACTTTATACGACAAATTATGGGAACGTCGTTGCGTAAAAACTTATGACGACGGAATGTCTTTGATCTATATAGATCGTCACATTGTTCACGAAGTATCTTCAGCACAAGCTTTTGAAGGTTTGCGTGCTGAAAACAGAAAACCTTGGCGTTTATCATCTATTATTGCCACACCTGATCATAATGTACCTACTACAAATCGAGCAGCTGGTATTGCAGGCATTGAAGATGAAACATCGCGTATACAAGTTAAAACATTAGATGATAACTGTAATGCATTTGATGTTCCTCAGTTTCAACTTACCGACATTCGCCAAGGCATTGTGCATGTTATTGCACCAGAGCAAGGTTTAACTTTACCCGGCACTACCGTTGTTTGTGGTGACTCGCATACCGCAACTCATGGAGCTTTCGCCGCACTCGGTGTAGGTATTGGAACCTCTGAAGTTGAACATGTATTGGCGACTCAATGTTTATTACAACGTAAAGCTAAAAACTTATTAATTGAAGTGAATGGCGAGCTTTCTTTTGGTGTTACCGCCAAAGATGTTGTTTTATACGTAATTGGTCAAATTGGTACGGCTGGCGGAACAGGTTTTACCATTGAATTTGCAGGTAGCGCAGTTCGTGGTTTAACCATGGAAGGCCGAATGAGCTTATGTAATATGGCGATCGAAGCTGGCGCACGCGCAGGTTTAGTGGCTTACGATCAAGTCACTGAAGATTATATTGAAGGTCGACCTTATGCACCAAAAGGTGATGAATGGCAGCAAGCAATATCTATCTGGAAAGATTTACACAGTGATGATGGCGCCATATTTGATATTGAATACCGTTTTAACGCTGCCGATATAAAACCACAAGTTAGCTGGGGAACCTCTCCGGAAATGGTTACTGCTGTTGATACTTGTGTACCCGATCCTAAAGACTTTGGTACAAAAGCTGTTGATTACCAAAACGCTCTTAATTACATGGGCTTAAAAGCAGGACAAGCCATAAGCGATATCTATTTAGACCGTATATTTATAGGCTCTTGTACTAATTCACGTATTGAAGATATTCGTGCTGTCGCTAAAGTCGTTAATGGCAAAAAAGTAGCTAAAAGTATAACCCAAGCCATGGTTGTACCTGGCTCTGGTTTAGTAAAGCAGCAAGCCGAAAAAGAAGGTTTAGATAAAATTATTTTAGATGCTGGTTTTGAGTGGCGTGAACCAGGTTGTTCAATGTGTTTAGCTATGAATGCCGATAGATTAATGGCGAAAGAGCATTGTGCATCAACGTCAAATCGTAATTTTGAAGGGCGTCAAGGCAGTGGAGGTAGAACACATTTAGTGAGTCCTGCAATGGCTGCAGCAGCGGCAATCGCTGGTCATTTTGTTGATATTACCCAAGGAGGCATATAATTATGCAAGCTTTTACATCTCATACAGGTAAAGTGTTGCCATTTGATCGTAACAACGTTGATACCGATGCTATCTTGCCTAAACAATACCTTAAATCTATCAGCAAGTTTGGTTACGGCGATTGGTTATTTGATGACTTTCGTTACCTTGATGAAGGCTCCGTAACTACCGATATTAAAACCCGTAGAATTAACCCTGACTTTATTCTTAATAAACCAGAATACCAAGGTGCTAGCATCTTATTAGCACGTGATAACTTTGGCTGTGGTTCAAGCAGGGAACATGCTGCATGGGCGTTTAGAGATTACGGGATCCGAGCGTTAATCGCTCCTAGCTTTGCAGATATATTCTATAACAACTGTAATAAAAATGGCATTTTACCTATTACCTTATCCGAAGCTATAGTTGACGATTTATTTGAGCGTTGTACAGCTGCAGATGACTTGGTATTAAGTATTGATCTAGAAAAATGTGAAGTGCATTTAGGTGATGAAAAAATTGCCTCGTTCACTATGGATGAAGGGCGTCGTCAAAACCTATTACAAGGTAAAGATGATATCGCCTTAACTCTTGCTCATTCTGATGCTATTCATAACTTTGAAGATTTACTTGAAGAAAGAGAACCTTGGTTGTTCAAGAAAATAGAAGTTTAAGCAAATAAAAGTTTAAGCAATTCGTTTTACTCATTCTATAAAATCACACCTTTAGCGTGTGATTTTTTTTGTTGTATTTTTAAGATATGAGTAAAGAATAGTTAGGAGAGCTTCAAGATAAAACTATTATTTTGAAATGTAGACGACATTCTTTATCGGTTAATTAACCTGAACTCGGTTGAAGATGTTTTTAATCCATTGCAATAATTACTAATAAAATTTAACTCATACTCTAACTTAATCGTTTTTCTTTCTTCAAGGCAAATTTCGCGTCAATAGCTAGCCTATTGCAAGTAAATTTAACGATGAAGAAAGTAAAAGTAGCTGTTAGAGAAGAATATATTAAGCAGATCTCAGGTTAATTAGTCTGTAGCAGCAAGCTCTTCTATAGTATCTAACTTCAAAATACATATACAGTTTGGGCTAAGTGTTGAAATAACACCATCTCGCTTTAACTGGCTTATAGAGCGACTTACTGTTTCGACAGTAAGACCTAAATAGTCTGCGATATCATTGCGTGACATCGGCAGTTCTATTTTCTCTGGGCTGGCATCAGGAATACGTTTTAATAACTGGTTGAGGAGAAAGCATATTCGTTCGTAGGCTTTTAATTGTCCGAGTAAATAGACTTGCTCTAACGCGATAGATAACACCAAAGAATCTATGTTTTTCAAATTCATTTTTAACCTAGGGATTTTTTCAGACAGAGATGATAAATCTTTACGTTTAAATTCATAAACCGTTAAATCACTTAAGCTTTTTATATTATATTCGTAGGTATCTGAGTGAGAAAGACCAACAAAATCACCTGGAAACAAAAAAGATATCACTTGTCTGCGTCCGTTACTTGAGATCTTTTCAACTGTCGCTACGCCTGACACAATATTAAATAGCTTGTCAGCAGGTGTGGTTTGCATCACTAGATATTGTTGCTTCGACAACGTTTTTAGACGAGATATTTGTAGTAACTGCTCTCGGTTATTTTGAGTTAAATCGTGAAACAATAAACAATCATTTTCAAAGTTTACGCTTTGGTAAGGGATATTTAACGACATTGATTAGAAACCCTTTTTGTTATTGAATTTGATCTGGGTGATGCTTGCTAAGGCGCTTAAAATTAATGTATTGGAAATAGTAAATAAAGTCTAGGGTCTGTTGAACTTTCGAGATTGTTTTTACAGCAAGGTGTTTGATATTTAGACAAGGCAGAGTATGTGACGTGTAGCTGGCTACTCGAACAGACGATAACGCCCTTTCTATCCAAAGTTAAGTATTTCAAACACCTGCTGCCCTTTGGGTTCATTTAAATCGAATAAAATTTAACCCTGAAAGATCAACAGGCCCTAATGAAAATATTAAGCCTATATGAAAATGCAGTTTGAAATCGCTTTCAAACTGCATTTTAATCGGGGAGATTAATCATTTTTGTACTGAAGTAGAAGTTATTGAGTAAAGTTATACAACGGCACAAATAGTTTTCCAATCAAGGTAATTATCTAAAGCTAATTTACCGCTATCACGACCGTAACCTGACTGTTTAATACCACCAATAGGCATTGAAGCATCAAACATAGAATGACTATTAATCCATACTGTACCTGCTTGGATTTGACGAGATAGTCGCTGAGCGTGAGTGAAGTCTTGAGTCCAAATACTTGAAGCCAAGCCAAATTCACTGTTGTTACTCCACTCTATCGCATCATTTATATCGTCATAAGGTTCAGCTACAATCACTGGACCAAATACTTCTTCACAATGAATGGCACTGTTTAACTGTGTACCAGTAACTACGGTAGGCTGAATAAAGGTACCATTGCTTCCTAAGCGTTGACCGCCGGTAACAATAGTAGCGCCTTCATTCTTAGCCGTTTTAATGTAGCTTTCAATTTTTTCAGCTTGATCTACTGATACAACCGGACCCATTTGAGTCTCACGATTTAAACCATGACCTAGCTGTAAGCCAGCTCCATATCCAGCAATACCTTCTAATACTTGATCAAAGATAGAACGATGAATATAAGTACGAGAGTTAGCTACACACACTTGTCCGCTATTAAAAAATATACCGTTAGCTATGCCTGGTATAGCTAAATCGAGATTTGCGTCTGGTAAAACAATTGCAGGAGATTTTCCGCCTAATTCTAATGTAACGCGCTTAAGGTTTGACTTGCTTGCATCAACAATTGCACGACCTGTGCTAGTTGAACCGGTAAAAGCTACTTTACTTACGCCCATATGATTAGCTAAACAAGAACCTGTTTTAGCACCTTCACCTGTTATAACGTTCATAACACCTTCAGGTACACCAGCTTGATGAATAAGCTCTGCTAAACGTAAAGCACTTAATGAGGTAAGCTCGGCAGGTTTATGTACAACAGTACAACCTGCAGCTAATGCTGGCGCTAATTTCATTGCTGTTAAAACAAGTGGTGAATTCCAAGGAGTAATAGCTGCTACAACACCAACAGGTTCGCGTACCGTCCAAGCTTGAACATCGCGACCTTCTGGTTGGTAATTAATTGAAGTATTGAGTATTTGTCCCTCAATATTCATCGCTTGACCAGCGAAATAACGAAATTGATTTGCTGCGGCTGGAATTTCTGCCCAACGTGCAACATACCAAGGCTTACCTTGATCTAATATTTCAAGTTCACATAACTCGTCAATATTCGCTTCAATTAAATCGGCAACCTTATTTAAAATGCCTGCACGTTCCATTGGCGTTATTTTAGACCAAGGGCCTTTTAAAGCAGCTTGCGCACAAGATACAGCATCATTAACATCGGCTTCAGAGGCATTAGCAATTCTCGCAATCACTTTACCTGTAGCAGGATCGTGTGTTTCAAGATATTGTCCGCTTCTAGGCGCACGAAATTCCCCGTTAATAAATAACTGCTTGTCTGGTGTTGTAGCAAGTAAGTCACGTACCGCTTGTGTTTGTGCTTCAGGGGTAACTCCATCGTTGAGTATCACATCAGTCATAATTGGCTCCTTAATTGTCGGCTAGTCTTTTAGTTGTCCGGGGATATGAGTTTCTTGCTGTTCTAAATACCAATCAGCAATTTCTTCACGGGTTGCCCACCAAACATCAGGTAGCGTTTTTGCATACTCTATAAATTCACGAATGGCACGAATGCGATAAGCTCGACCAGTAACATGAGGGTGTAAGCCAACATTCATAATACGTGCTTGAGTTGCGCCTTCTTTATAAAGCACATTTAACTCTTCAATCAAAATGTCACGGTATTCATCTGTTGTATGACCACGGCGAGTAATAATAGTGAAGTCATTAATTTCGTTAGAATAAGGAACAGAAACAATAGGGCCATTATCTGTGCGGATCATGAAAGGTTGATCGTCATTCATAATGTCACAGTAAAACTTATAACCTTCTTTCGCTAAAATTGCTGGCGTATTTAACGTGCCACGCAAAGATGACGATAACCAACCGATAGGGCGCTTGCCTACATAGCTTTCGTACATATCTATAGAGCGTGAGATAACAGCTTGTTCTTTTTCTGGCTCGTGAGCAAAGTTTGTTAGTAATTCACCTTGCTCGTAGTTATGAGTAATAAGTTCCCAACCACGATCTAAACAGGCTTTAACCATAGGGTTACGACGTTCAAAAGTTACCGCATTAGTAGTACAACTTGCTTTAACGCCTAACTCATCAAATAAATCGTATAAGCGCCAAATACCAACACGTTGGCCATATTCGCGCCAGCTAAAGTTTGGATAATCAGGTATGTTGCCAGGTAAAGTATCAGGTAATATTGCTGGGCCGCCTGCATAATAAGGGGCATCAGTTTCTTTGATCAGATCCCAAGTTTCTAAATTAAAAGTTAACACTAAAGCGACTTTTTTACCGTCAGGCCATTTTAATTGGCCACGTTCACTAATCGGTACGTAATCATATTCCATCTTAAAATTCCTCTAATAATCTACCAAAGCCTTCAACTTTGTCTGTTATGCCAAATGTACGAAGTGCATGCCAGTAAGTTGCTGTGTTGATAGCGATTACAGGTTTACCTAATTCAAGCTCTAATTTTGGAGCTAATCGCGCCATACAAAGGTTAGTACCCACTTGAATAATTGCATCAACATCATCACTATCTAATTTTTTAACGGTATCGCGTGTTAGTGAAAATGGTGTTTCAGCTATGCCTAACCAACTAGGACGTTGCATAGGTATATCTCGAACAGTCTCGTAACCGTGGTCACTGAAATAGTTTTTTACTTCAGTATTCGCAACAGGAAAATAAGGAGATAAAAAGGCGATTTTTTTAATACTGCCAATCGCTTGTAAGGCAGCAGCTACAGACTCTGAACCCATAGATATTCCTATGCCAGCAACTGATTCGATACGATTTTTCCAAGCTTGTGCACCTTCAGCTCCACCGTAAAAAGTTACAGCAGACATACCCATAACAAGGTAATCAGGAGCACAAGTCATTACACCTCTTACTGCTTCTTCAGTACCTTCATCTATCATTTTGGTACCAGCCATAAAACTTTCGTTTGATACAGCTTTTGCATTTTCAATAACGATGCGGCTGTAGTGATTTGTTACGCCAGCAGGGCGCATTTCGTCAAATTCTGGTTGTACAATAGTATTTGTTGATGGACCTAGTACACCAAATTTAGCTCTATATCCGAGTGCGTCTCTCATAGTATTTTCCTATTTAATATTGTTGGCTTGTTCAAGACTAGTAAACATTGCTTGTCGTCTAAGGAAAGCTAAACGTTGTTCGTCGTCATTACAGATATCGTGCATTTCTTGTAAACGCATCGCGTGGTTTTCTTCAGGGCTGTGCTCTAATAATCTTTTATTTTGCATGGTTTGAGCTTGAATAAAGCTGTGAGTTACAGGACGGCGTTGCGCGTCGAATAACTCAAAGTTAGCGTCATCATGACCTTCAGTTAGGTTTAGCTTAATTTTATCCGCTAAATTCCAACCGTCATGAATACCACTATTCATACCAAAACCACCTAATGGGTTGTTCATGTGACAAGCATCGCCCACTAAACACACTCGACCATGGTTGAATTTTTTAGCAACACGTTGATGCACGCGGTAGATAGTTCGATGCTCAGTTTCAACATCTTCACGACCTATTAAATCGCGGAAAACTTGGTTTTTCTTTTCATCTGAAAGGAGGTATTCATCAGGCTGATCTTCACTTGCTGGAACCAAAATTCGCCATACACTTGGTACACGAAGTAATACCATCCATTCTTTCGGATCAGATACGTAACTTACGTAAGCAAGGTTATCTATGTAGTCTTTTAATTCTACTTTGGTTGATAGCGTTAAGAATTTTTCTGGGTAAGTAAACCCTTCAAATTCAACACCTAACCATTTACGAATAATTGAATTACCGCCATCAGCAGCAACAAGGTATTTTGCTCTAATTTTTTCAATTGAGAATGGACCTTCTAAGGAAACTTCAACTCCGTCTTCTGTTTGTTCAAAATGAACAACTTTGTGATTAAAAAGTACTTCAGCTTTAGGATGGTTTTCTAACTTTTTAGCCACCATGCTTGATAATACATGTTGTTCACATTGCAGGCGGAAAGGGTATTTCTCTTTGCCTTCAAGTTCAGACAAATCAAACTCAACTACTTCGCCGCTAGCACGTTCACGGAAATGATAAACTGGCGCTTTTAAGCCGCGTTCAATGAGTTCATCCGCCATGCCTAACTCGTCAAGCATTTCTAATGTTGGCGGATGAAAAGTAGATGCTCGTAAGTCAACAGCACAGTTAGCGCCAGCTTCACAAAGAATTACATCAAAACCCATACTCGCAAGGCGATATGCCGTAACGGTTCCTACTGGACCAGCGCCAGCAACGATAACTTGAGTAGATTTCATAGACTTTTAACCTTATTGTTTAACAGTTGATATTACTTTGATTAACTGTTTTATTTTGAAATAACGAGCTCTTATAAACGGTGACAATAAGTCGCGTTTAGGCCGAGCTTAGATTCTTCTATAACTTAGCTGTAACAGCTTTAGTTTCTAGGTAGGCATTTAGTCCTTCTAAGCCATATTCACGACCCCAACCTGATTGTCCATAGCCCCCAAAAGGAATATTTGTGCCTATAGCTCCATGACAATTAATTGATACTTGCCCAGCACGAATACGGGCAACGAGTGCATGCGCAACAGCTAAGTCTTTTGTCCAAACACTGCCCGATAAACCATAATTTGTGTTGTTTGCAAGTTCGGCTATTTTGTCGATATCAAGTGTTGAGAATTTTTGTACAGTCATAACAGGGCCAAATATTTCTTCTTGCACTATGGTCATATCAGCTGTGCAATCGGTAAATATTGTTGGCTGAATATATAACCCTTGCTCTGAAAGTTGTTTGCCACCTGTGAGTAATGTCGCGCCTTCTTTGATACCTGATTCAATATAAGCGAGCACTTTTTTACAGTGCTGTTCTGAAATCATTGGACCGATCACCGTTGCAGGGTCAATACCGTGACCAATAACTAATTGTTCGGTATAAAACTTAACGCGCTCCATTAATTCATCATGTATAGATTCATGTATAAATAGTCGCGAACCTGCCATTGAATTTTGACCCTGCATAAAAAATGCTGCAGTGACGATGCCAGGAACTACTTCATCAAAGTTAACATCGGGCATAACAATAACAGGCGACTTCCCACCTAGTTCTAGGGATACTTTTTTAAGGTTTCCTGTTGCCCCAAGAATAATTTTTCTACCTGTTTCTGTTGAGCCAGTAAAAGAGATTTTATCTACATCACAATGGGTAGAAAGTGTTACGCCTGCAACTTTACCTATGCCATTTACTACATTAACAACACCTGCAGGAATGCCTGCTTCTAAACATAATTGACCTAATAACAAACAAGACAATGGCGCTTCTTCTGAAGGTTTTAAAACGACAGAGCAACCTGCAGCAAGTGCTGGAGCTAGCTTTAACATGGCCGATATTGCAGGAGCATTCCATGGAATAATTAATCCAGCCACACCAACAGGTTCTTTCAATGTGTAAGTTAATGCCTCTGATAAATCAGTTAAATGTCTAGGTGATGTAGTTGTACTACCTTCAATACGCTGAGCAGCACCCGCATAATATTCAAGCATTTCCACAATGTTACTTACGGTAAGGCGGGCAATATGTGTAGGCATACCAGCATCTAACACTTCAATTTCTGTTAATAAGTCTGTATTTAATTCAATGAGTTTGGCTAGGCGATTAAGTAACCTTGCTCTTTCAAAATGAGTGAGCTTTGACCAAGGGCCTTTTAAAGCTTTACGCGCAGCAATTATCGCTTGGTCAACATCTTTTGGACTAGCAATAGCAACACTGGCAAGCACATGATTTCGGGCTGGATCGCGAGTTTCAATTGTTTCATTTGCTTCACCATCGACCCATACACCATCAATAAGTAATTGATGTGATTGATCTAAAAACTGCTGTGTAGCGGCTGAAATATTGATGCGAATAGCCTTTTTGTCTTTCTTGTGTTTGTTATTTTGCATACTTGCTCACTTTTCCATTTAATTAACTTAAAGGTACTTAAAATAATTCGTACGATAAACTTAATCGCCATGTCATAGGATCTGACATAAAGCGTGATTGAATTAAGCTAAATCCAAAGCCTGTAAATGCGTATTTTTCATTACCTAAGTTTTTACCTGAAAGTGTGAGTTTCCATCGATCAACGGTATATGAAGCATAAGCATCTATTAAAGTAACTGGCGCTATATGCCCTGTGTTTGAGTTGTCTGCTGTAGAAAAGTAATCACCACGACGGTTGATATTAGTACCTAGCATCAGGGTTCCATTACCAATATCTTTGGTGAAATCCAAACCTGCGGCATATTGATATTCAAATACATTGGTCATTTTGTTACCAACCAATCCACTTGTTGTTTCCACTCCATTAATACTGACACCTGTGTATTCACCATCTTGAGAAACACCATTAGCCCATAAATTTAAACTTGAGCTCAAGCGAACATAAAGTTCTAACTCTATTCCTTTATGTTCAGCGTCATAGTTTTCAGTAACAAACGATCCAAATTCATCAACAGATTGTTGTTGTAGGCTTGAATATTCATTGTAAAAACCAGCGATATTTATACGTAGACGGTTGTTCCACCATTCACTTTTAATGCCTGCTTCATAAGCATCCATAATTTGCATGTCAAATGGAGTGTTTAATGCTTCTGGAGTAGAAGCTAAACTGTTGTATCCGCCAGCTTTAAAGCCTTCTGTGTAGCTTGTGTAAAAAAGTAAGTCTTTGTTGGCTTGATAATTTAAAGCGACTTTTGGGGTAAATCTTTTAAAGGTATCGTCACGGCTTACAGAGCTAGTTTCTAGAATGGCATCTAAGGTCTTATCATCAATTGTATAGCGAGCACCTACCGTTAAACCTAGTTTGTTTGTTACGTTAATACTAGCTTGTCCAAATGCTGCATAGCTTTTTGTGTCAACGTCGAAATCACTAAAAGAAGGAGTGAAGAAAACTTCTGAATTTATTATTTGCTCGCCAGATTCGTTAAAGTAATATAATCCAGCAATATAATTTACTCGGCTATTCCAGGCAGTACCTTGAAGTTGGAGTTCTTGCGTGAAGCTTGTTTGATCACTTACTGAGTCTCTAGAGAACAACTCAGAAAAGCCTGCCACAGGCATTCCTAGAAGAGCATTGTCAATTCCTCCGCCAAATCCTGTTGCCCAATCATTTTGTAATTTAGACCATGAAGTGATTGATAACACTTTTAGAGAGTCATTAATGTTTTTGGTTAAATGTAAGCTCGTACCGTATTGCTTATCATTAGTAGATGATTCGAATGGCGATAAAACAGTATCAAACTCACCAGAAGTGAAAGGTATTTGATCGTAAGGATTATCTATTTGAAAAGGGTCTAAAGCCGAAGTGTAAAGCCCGTCACTTTCATATTTTGTATAAAAGTATTTCCATCTCGCTGTGTAGTCATCGCCTTCGTAGAATAAGTCGCCTTGAAAACCTGCATAATCTTCTGCGCCAACATCTTTATCTAATGTTGCATTATATTGACGTCCGCCATCACGGGTGCGCAACATACCCGTAATACCACCGCGTAGCTTTTCATCATCACTTAGGGCGCCACTAACACTGAATTTGTCATATATTTCGCCCCAAGTGCCTATACCTATTTCATTTTTAAATCTAAACAATTCATCAGGGACACGAGAAATTATTTTTAAAGCACCCGCTGAGCTATTTCGACCATAAAGAGTACCTTGTGGACCACGTAATACTTCAATGCGCTCTAGTTCAAGTGATTCAATAAAAGATGAAGCAGAACGTGGTTGGTAAACATCATCAATGTAAATGCCTACTTCAGGTTCTGAGGTAATCAGTGCGCCATCGGTTACGCCACCACCTCGAATAAATGGGGTAATGCCGGCACTTCCACCACTAACACCTTTGATCATTACATTGGGCATAACTTGACTTAAGTCTTTTGTATTATCTATTTGTAATCTTTCGATATCTTCTGGACTAAGTGCTGAAATAGAAACGGGTGTGCTTTGAATACTTTCAGCTTTACGCTGAGCTGTTACGGTGATTTTTTCAATGGCAAGATCGTCTTGAACTTCTTCTGCATGAACGAATCCACCTGTTGTAATACCTAGAGCTAAAGAGCAACTTACAAAAACTTTTGAGTTAATATATTTCATATGACATTCCCAATGTTTGTATTTCAGGTTAAAAAACTAAACTTCTTTATTATTATTTTTTTTTGTTGATTTTATTTATCCCACTCAGCAAAAATATTTAATTACTTTGTTTGTATGGTAGATATATCAACATAACTTAAACTTATAGCTAACTGAGGGGGTGCACTATGATAATTGTCAATAAATGCCTGCTAATTAAATTGCTTGAGTGGAAGAGCTAAGGTAAAAACAGATTTGTTGGTATGAAAAAGCTGAAAAGTTAGCAAGGGAGAGATTGATTAATCAACTTGGTATTAAAGCAGCGTCACGTAATTGTATTGGCCTGTACTAAAACATTGCTAACTTTATACGACACTTCATGCATCGAGTTCAGGTAAAATAAATTTAATACGGCTAATACGCATTCTCCCACCCTTAAGGCATTATAATTTGAGAGTTTACATTAAAAGTTTTAATTAATGTTTCACAGAGTCTGAATGTGCATAAAATCACCAAAGCTGTCTCTGCACTGTATTCAAATTTTATTTATTTGTTCAGTAATACAACCTGTGATTTTATACAGGTTCCTGGTGTTTCCCCCTATATTCATGCAAATGCGCAAATTGCGCACTTTTGTCTTTGTTAACTATTTAGCAATTATTCATAAGTACTTTAACTAGATAAGTTTTATTGAATTTGTTATTAATAGTAGAAATTAGAAAGTGAGCAACTTGTAAGCAGGAAAATACGCAAGTTGCGCACTATTAAATTGTTAGTTTTACACGGAGTATTAATTTGTTTGAAGAAAAATATATAATGACAGGTATTGTCTCCATGCTTCTAATTGCAGCATGGCAAAGGCCTGAGGTTTTTAAGAAGCATATATCAAACAAAGTAATGGCAATCTCTGGATTTATATTAATGGTTCTGATTGTATGGGGTGTCGCTACAAAAGAAGCGATAAAATCTATTCCTCCTGAGTTATCTGAAGCAACAATAAAATCAGTAACTTTAAGTATCGAAAATAACTATGCCCCTACTACATGGTCAATTTTTTCGTTTGTACTATTTTTCGGTTCATTCTTCTTGGATTGGATTGCTGATATATCCTTAGAGTACGAGAAAGGTAAAACTAACAAGCCGCTGTAGTTCACTCACTGCGTTCGCTGGAACAAATTCTCGCTGGCTCCCGGCGCTTCGCTTGGTATTATAACCAGCAAGTATTTGCCCCTAAGCGGGGCGTTAACTGCCAATGAGGTATCGTGCCAGAACCAATTACTACTATAGGTGGTGCAGCCGTTGCTGCGTACCTTTCGAAAGATGGTGTTTCAAAGTTACTCGGGCCAACTGCTGAATATCTCGGTGGTGAAATGAAGAGTCTTGTAGAGAAAAGCCAAAAAAATATAGCTTCAGTATTTAAGAAAGCCGAAAAAAAGTGCGGTTCTAAAATTGATAATCCTGGTGTGGTCAACGCGAGAGTAATGAAGCACGTATATGATGAAGCTAGATTTAGTGATGATGAGCTATTAGCTGAGTACTTTGGTGGTGTATTAGCATCAGCTAGAACGGAAGATGGTATTGATGATAGAGGTGTTTACTATTCTCAAATTGTAAAATCAATGTCTAGTTATCAACTGAGATGCCACTATTTGTTTTATTATCTTATGTGGTTCCACGCTAAAGGACAGGATCTTGATTTAAATAGCAATGTAGATCGCGCAAAATTAACTTTAGTAGCACCAATAAAGTGTTATGAAGAAACATTTAAGCTCGACGCCAAACAAAATCAAATGCCTTTTATTGCTCACTCATTGTCTGGTTTAGCTAAAGCAGACTTAATAGGAGGGCGTTTTGCTTTGCAAAACCCAGAAGACTTAAAAAAAGAAAACATTGAAGTTGATCAGTTTGCATTTGTAATACATCCAACAATTACTGGGTTGGAACTTTTCATTTGGGTTCACGGACAAGGAGAAGTTGGCTTACCAGCATTTTTATCTCCAAATTTAGTAGAAACACCAGATATAAATATAAAAAATATTGAAATAACCAAACTAAAAGGCAGTTAAGTTGCTTAAACGGACAAAAAACAGCTGGCTTTTGCTCGTTCCTCGCTAATTTTAGCCAGCTATTTTATTGCCGCTTAGCAAAACGTTGAGGCTGTAGAATTTATAGTTTTGTGTAAAACAGGTGAAAATTAAGCTCCTGTAATGCAAAATAAGATACAAACACGAAGTGGGTAATGCATTTGATACCCTGATTTAGAGGTGTTTTTGTTATTTTTTATAAATTCTACAGCCTCGTTATATTTTTCTTGATGATTGATGCGCATCACGCTACACTTGTGGTATGATTAAATCTTTTAAACACAAAGGCCTCAAGAAGTATTTCCAAACTGGAAGTGTTGCTGGGATTCAGGCTAAGCATCAACGTAAATTACGAATGCAACTTACCGCAATAGATACCGCTCAAGAAATTGATGATATCAATTTACCCGGCTTTAAATTGCATCCTCTCAAAGGGGATCGTGATGGGATTTGGTCTATTACTGTAAATGGTAACTGGCGCATTACTTTCGAGTTTATCGATGGTAATGCATATATTCTCAACTATGAGGACTATCACTAATGACTATGCATAATCCACCACATCCTGGAGAGTTTATCTACGATGTATATCTAGAGCCCGCAGGCTTTAGTTGTCGTTATTTGGCTAAACAACTCGATGTAGCATCATCTACATTAAATAGAGTTTTAAAAGGTCAAAGTGCAATCTCACCAGAAATGGCACTTCGCTTATCTAAAGCAATCGGCAGAACACCGGAAAGTTGGTTAGCAATGCAAGATAACTATGACCTTTGGCATGCTAAACAACAAATTAATTTAGCTAATGTTCATACTGTAAACTTTTCAGTGGCATAAAAAATATTACAAGCAAGGCGTTAGCTTTCTTTACTGGTGATTATTCTTGACTTTAATTTCACTTTCTCAAGATATACCGTTAGCCCACTATAATTTTTTTCTTTTTTGTGCCTCTATATCTTCAATAGTAATGTTTATAGCTTTACTACTAAATAAAGAGTATTCCCTTAAAGGAAGTATTATTGGCACTCTTTTTTGCTTTGTTTTTTTCTATTATTGGGCATATTCCGCAGCTAATAAATATTACGCATTAGAAAAAAATGGGGATTACTTAAACTTAAGTTATATTTCTCCAGCTAAAAATAAATCAATTTCAATAAGGAATATAGAATATATATCTTTTGGTTCAACCAACAGAAGTGGAAAGGGGTGCTATATTTCTATTACGCTTTTCAATGGCAATAAATACAAAAGCTCAGCGATACAAGAAAAAATAAATTACTGTAAGGTAAAAAGAAATGAGTTAATCTCGCGCCTCAATATAAAAGCTAACAACACGCCCAGAGGTGGACAGCCAGTGTTAAAACTTACTTTCCACCGCATATTTTAAAAGCGGTGAGCCTTTGTTTTTCAAAGCTGCTAGATAGGTCGATTCATCATAAGCTGTACTTGTTTTCCAACACCGAAATAATATTCTTATCCACTTAAACGCCAACGCTCTGATGGTGGTGTTATGTGGTTGTGTAGTTCCCCCGTTTTAGTGGACACCTCTTCATCACACAGAGGAAACTACAATGCCCAAATATACCCAATCTAAAAAACCCAATAGATTTTAAAATTAAAGCCGTCGAGTTAAGCTTAAGAGACGATGTCTTATTAAAGGATATTGCTCAGGCGCTCGATATACGTCCGTTAATGCTCTCGCGTTGGCGTAAAGAATATATAGAAGGTAAGTTTTCAATAAAACCGTGCTATAACAGAAATAGTGAACTTATGGCTAAAATTCCTAATAAAAAAGAACTCAATAAAATCAAGCAGCTTTAATTTGATATGAGACTCGAATTTATAGGAGATTTTAACTAACTGTTTTTTTTATAATTTATAATTTAAATAGAAAAGAGGCGTTTATGGATTTCTCAACATTGAATTTTTTAGCTATTGGTGTTTCAGCTTTATCAAGCTTTGTTCTCGGTGGTTTGTGGTATTCACCTTTACTGTTTGGGAAGGTGTGGATGAAGGAAACAGGGATAACGGAAGAAGCGGTAAAAAACCAGAACGGGGCTAAAGTATTTGGCTTTGCTTTTATTGCAAGTTTAATCATTGCTTTTAACTTAGCGATGTTTTTAGGAAGTACCAGTACTTTAAAAACTGGGATGTTTTATGGTTTTTTGGCTGGCTTCGGTTGGGTCGCTATGTCTTTTGCAATAAATGATCTTTTTGAGCAAAGGTCTTTCAAACTATTCGCAATAAATGCTGGTTATCACGCCACTGGAATTACAATAATGGGAGCTATTTTAGGAGGCTGGCATTAAAAAATCTGAACTCTGGATAAGCCATTACGACTAATATTGTTATTTACCCCTCTAACGTCGTTATTTTTATTGTTAATAGCTAAAGAATTAAATCCCAAGATTATGAGAGCAATGAATCATTTAAGTCAGTTTTAATATATATTATTTTAACTAAACCAAATTAAATCAATTTTTTACAAAATCGATTACCCAGAATTCAGGTTACTTATTCAAAAGGTAGTATGAAAAATTTAATTGTTGTTAGAGAAGCTCAAGATAATGATCATCCATTTATTTTTGAGTTATCACCAAATTTAGCCGAAGTTGCAAAACTAGAATGGCACACTGACGATGTTGTTCGAACAATGCAAGATGATTATATTTCTGAAATCCTAGCTGAGACACTAGAGCCAAACGTTACATTTATTGCTGAAAGTAATAATGTTCAACTGGGCTTTGTTCATGTACGTACACATAAAGATGGACATTTCAGGCGAAACTTGTGGAACGATACCACTACTTGCTGTTTTACCTAAATCACAAGGCTTAGGTGTAGGAAAAATTTTAATGGGATATGCTGAAAATTGGGCTAAAAATTCAGGGTGTAGGTTATTGCATTTGGAGGTTTTTGCAAATAATCAAAACGCAAAAGGCTTTTATAAAAACTTGGGATTTAAACCTGAAACAATTCATATGATTAAAACAATATAAATAAATGATTCATTCTACAATTTCGTTGCTCTTGAAATAACAAAGGCATCAGCCAAAAAGTGTTTTTCGTCTAACCCTTTTTCAATTAATAAGGCTTGGGCATCATTTATCATTAATGATGAGCCACACGCATAAACTCTGCTATTCGTTAGATCTGGTTTTAAACTTAATAATACTTTTTGAACATAACCTTGAGCGTAACTATCAGTGTAACCATGATGTTCAGAGCAATATAATTGTTCTACAGATGTTTGAGTTGACTGAACATGAGTTGGCGAGGTTTGGGTTAACAAGGTTTGAGTCGATTGAGGTTTTGTTAGCGTATAAATAATTTTGATATCTACTGTTTTTTTTGAAAACCTCTTAGCTAAATCCATATAAAACCTTTCTATTGTTTTCTCACCCCAAATCACGGTAATCGAATGAGGTTGTAGGTTTTTAGGTAAACTTTCTATTGTTTCTAATAGGGCGTTAATTGGAGCTATACCTGTTCCTGTGGCTAAAAAATATAAATCTTTTTGGGCAATATCGTCACGCAAAAAGAAGGTGCCTTTCGGTCCTTGCAGTGTCAGTAAATCATTCACTTTAGCCTGATTAAACCAGTAGTTACTCATGGCGCCTTGTTCAAGCCTACGTATATGTATTTCAATGGTTTGTTCATCTACTTTAGCTTTAGCTAACGAGTAACTTCGACAAATACCGTTAGGGCTTGTGATATCAACATATTGACCAGCTAAATAATCCAGCCTACTTATTAAAGGCAAACGTAAAGTGACATTTAAAACATCATTAGATAATAAAGTCAGTTGAGCAATACCACAGGGTATCGTTACTCTTTTAGGTAAACTAATCTTAGTTAAATTACCTGCATCAATGTGCAGGTCTGATTTTGCGCTTCTAGCACAGGTGAGTATCCAATTATCTGCTAATTCCTCAGGTGTTAACTCTTCTTGTCGGTAGGCAAAGCTTTCACCTGAGAGTACTTTTACTTTACAAAAGCCACAACGACCTGAGCGACAACTATGATTAATCGGGGAGCTTGCTTCAATACTCGCATCAAGAATCAACTGACCTTCTAACTGCTCAAAGGTTGTACCGTTAGTTGTTGTAATTATTCTTGTTTTGTTCATGTTTTTAAGCCTTCTGTTAAGAGAAAGAATACTTCTGATAACTGAGTTTTATTACTTTTAAGTAATGTTAGATACGTTCAACGATACTCTCTGAAAGTCGGCATGGTCTTTGATAATTGTCATGGCTGATATTTTTCAATCGTTGATACTTATACCATCAATATTGCTTCTCAAAAAAGATAACAAGCTCTCAAGTAGTCACTGAAATCGTAGAATCTTTAATGCAGTGTTATTCAAAATAAACCTCTTTCAGGATGATTCAGGTTTTAAAGCTAACATTATTTTGAACGCAATAAACATTACAAACATTGACATGGAAGTCGTCCCTTTTTCGTTTTGCCGTATGTTTTGCATGAATCTCATGGCGGCTAATATTTGTAAAAACTTGAGGTTTTTCTCAAGAGATGTCCTCGCTACCAAGAGTTCAACATGTTGATATTATTTGTTGCAATGGAATGGGCGAGAGTTTATTTGTTAAAACTATAGGAAAAGTAAATGGCCAATCCAATACTTCGTGAAAAACTTAATAAAGGTGAATTTATATTTGCTCCAGGTATTCAAGACATGATCACTGCTAGTGTAGCGAATAAAGTCGGTTTTGATGTTGTTTATGGTTCTGGCTACTGGTCAACAGCTTCAGCATATGGTTTACCTGATGCAGGGATTGTTAGTGTTACGCAAATGGTTGATCGTATGGCTACCTTAGTAAAAACATGTAACAGTGCAGTTATTGCAGATGCGGATACCGGCTTTGGTGGTTTACTTAACGTGCATCACACAGTACGTAGTTATCAAGAAGCTGGCGTTTCAGCTATTCAAATTGAAGATCAAGAGTTCCCTAAAAAGTGTGGCCACACACCTAATCGTAAAGTTATTCCTCTTGAAGATATGGTTGAGAAAATTAAAGTTGCAATTGACGCTCGAACTGACCCAGATATGTTAATTATCGCTCGTACCGATTCGCGCCAAGCCGAAGGTTTTGATGCTGCTATTGCTCGTGCTCAAGCCTATCAAGAAGCTGGTGCAGATGTATTGTTTGTTGAAGCATTAGAAAGCAAAGATGAAATGCGTCGTGCATGTGCTTTAGTTAATGGCCCAATGATGGCAAACATGGCTAATGGTGGTTGTACACCAATGATGGACGCCGAAGAGATGAAAGACATTGGCTTTGCTTTAGCTATTGCTCCAGCGTTAACAAGCTTAGCGGCTATTCATGCTGTAGAACAAGCGCTTGTTGGTTTCAAACAGCAAGGCAGCCCAGTACCAGAAGGAGTTCCTATTGGTGATTTTAAAGAATTTTGTTCATTGATTGGCTTTGATGAAGTTTGGGAATTTGAGAAAAAATGGGCTAAGTAGCCTTTAGTTCTCTGTTAAATACGTTGATAAGGTAAATAAATAATGACAACTAATACTGATATTGATCAAAACTATGCAGCGGCTTACGGCAACAAAGTAGGCTATGGTAAAAAGCCTGCACTTATTCTAATTGATTTTGTTGAAGCTTATTACGACAAGTCTTGCCCATTATATGCTGATGTTGAAGATGCCTTAGCGTCTGCAATACGTGTACTTGAAGCTGCACGAAAAGCTGGTGTTTTAGTGGTTTATACCAATGTTGTATACCACAAGTCAGGTGTTAACGGCGGTAGATTCTTCGAAAAAATATTACCTCTTGAGCACTTAGTTGAAGGTTCTCCTATGGGAGCTTGGGCTGGCGAATTGTCACCAAGAGAAGATGAACTGGTTATTTCTAAACAATACCCAAGTGCGTTTTTTGGTACATCGTTAGCTTCAACATTAACGGCAGCTGGCGTAGATAGCGTAATTCTTACTGGTTTAACAACAAGTGGCTGTGTAAGAGCAAGTTGTGTTGATGCAATTTCAAGTGGCTTTATTCCTACTGTTGTTGCAGAAGCGTGTGGCGATCGTCATGAAGATCCACATAATGCTAACTTGTTTGATATGAATGCTAAATATGCTGATGTTGTTAGCGAAAATGACATTATTAAGTACTTAGAATCTTTATAAAGAGTTTTTAAGTATTTATTTTGTGAGGGTTATAGGTAGGTCTAAGTATTCAGCTTGGCCTACCTATTTTTTATTCCAAGCAATACACAAAATCAGTACAAATTTCATCGATGAAAACCTTTTTGTTATTAGGCCAAATTAAATTAATTTAAGTTAATTTGACCCTAGTGTAGCGTCATTATTTCAGCACATTTCCAGAGCTATTGAGCAAAGCTAATAGCCCAAATCATTCCGTTAAAACGTTAAGTAAGAGCCATCATGACAGAATTAAAGCAAACTATTGATCCACAAGTTGATGTGAAAAAACTCTTTTCTCTAGCTTTTTCTGTGGGTGGCGTACAAGCCATGATTGCTGTGGTTGGAATTTTAACTATAAAGATTATTGCGCCTTTAGGTAGTGAGGTACTTGCTGGTGTTACAGCAGGGCAGCGACTTTATTTTATTATTCAGGCGGTTTTATTAGGTTTAAATGTTGGATCTTTGGCCTTGATTTCTCGAAGCCATGGTGAAAAAGATCATAAACAAACCAATGCTTGGATACGCCTCTCGTTATTAATTACCGTCATAACAACTATTATTTTCGGTGTTATATTTTGGTCAATTCCTGAGTTTTTATTGCAAAGTTTAGGCATGGAAGGCGAGGCACTTACAGAAGGTGTTAGTTATATTCAGGTACTGGCTTATTGTGGTTGGTTAATTGGTTTTTACTTTATATTAGCTGGTGCTTTAAGAGCTTGCGGCATTGTGAAAACACCTTTGCTTAGTGGTATTTTATTAAATGTTGGTACCTTATTCATCACCTATGTATTTGTTGAATATAATATTAATCCTGTAAGCCACTGGTCAGGAAGTTTAGCCTTAGCAGCAATTCTTGGTAATGTACTCGGCTTGGTTTTTATGATGTACCTCAGTCGTTCTAGGTTGCAGGAAATGTTCGTGGGTAAATGGACATTTAAAAATACTAGAGGCTTACTCAAAGTCAGTTCTCCAGCTATTTTTGAACAAGTACTTCGTCAAGTCGCTGTTTTAGCTTTTTTATGGGTGGTTGCTAAATACGGTACAGCACCTTTTGCTGCTTATGGTGCCAGTGTTATGTTGATCACTGTGTCTTTAGTTGTTGGCTTTGGCTTATCTATGGCGACAGCTGTTATGGTTGGACAAGCTATAGGGGCAGGCACTGTTCATTTGGCTAAACAAGTCCTGCGAACATCACTTATAACGTCTGTTATCTTTATGAGCGCTATTGGTTTAGTTATTGGTATTTTTGCACAAGAAATATCTATTTGGATGGTTGGCGAAGGTGAAGTGGCTTATTACACCTCTGTGCTCGTATTATTTTATGCAATAATTCAACCTGTTATGGCTGTAGACTTTGTGTTAACTGGTGCTTTGCAGGGCAGTGGGGATACACGCTGGCCTATGTTGAGTGTGATGTTAGGTAACGTCATTATAAGATTTAGCGCAGCTATGGTTTTATTACATTTTGAAGCGCCTGTTGAGTGGATATTTGCCACGGTATTTATCGACTATCTTGTAAAAACTGGCTTGTTAGTGTGGCGTGTTTATGGCTGTAATTGGTTAAAAGAATATGATGTTTGATTCCCCATCAAGCAAATACTTTCTAATATAGTTAACAGTTTAAGGTTATCTATAAGTAAAAGAATAGAATTCAATTGACATATACTTATATCATTATACTATGTGTGTATAAGTATTTAAAAAATGATTAATGCTCACTACATAAATCACAAAAATTGAATTAATGGTCTCCTGTAGAATATGATTATTATTGAGTTTGATATGGACTTCATATCATTATAATATCTATTTGTTATATCATTATAAAAATAATAAAATATAGAAATTAAACGACAGAAATAATAACTAATAATCAGGATGAATATTAAATGAGCCCAATTGATAAACTAATTAGCCCAAAACAGCAAAAGTCTCTGGACCCAAACAGTCATACACCTTTGTATCACCAACTATATAGTCTTTTCAAGAAAGTGATACTTAATGGCACCTTACCTCATGGTGCATTTATGCCTACAGAGCAGCAGTTATCTGATGCATTTAATGTATCTCGTATTACCTCTAAACGTGCGATGGATGAACTTGCGGCTGAAAAACTAGTTGAGCGTCGTCGTGGTAAAGGTACTCATGTAATTTTCAAATATACGCCAGGTTCAGTTAAAGCTCCACTCGTTGGGCTTTTACAAGAAATAGAAAGCATGGCACGCCAAACAAAAGTGCGTGTGTTGTCTGTTGATATTTTAAATCCACCTGAAGATATTCGTGAAAAGTTAGCCCTAGAGCCTAACGAAACAGCCATAAAAATTGTACGTGTTAGATCACGTGATGGTGTGCCTTTTGGTTATTACGTGAGTTGGACTGTTGGTTTAGATAAAAAACCAAGCATTCAAAAACTAGAATCTATCCCTCGTTTAGAAATATTCAGAGAGAAAGGCCTTAACTTTACACACATGAAACAAACACTAACAGCATGCGCTGCTGATGAAGTATTAGCTGAAAGTTTAGATACTGATATTGGTGAGCCATTATTAAGCATGATACGTCAGTCGTTTGATAGTGATGAAAAGCAACTTGATTACATGCAAGTTTACTATCATCCAGAAAGATTCCAATTTGAGATGGACCTGACCATTGATGAAAATTCATAGTTTATTTATCTAATATTATAGATAAGCGTAGCCAGGGCTAATCAAAAGTATTTAAAGCAAAAGGTAACTTTTGTAAAAGTATAAGCCAGTAGTTTGACTTATTTTTGTGTGTAATTTTTACCACTAACTTTAAGTGAGCTACTGTGCTGAATGTAATATTTAATTATTGATCCCTGGAGACAACATGGAAACAACCACTAAAACAGCTAAAGAAATCTATTTCGATGTTAAATCGAATCCGGCACGAGCAAAGTTTGGTTTTGGTAAGCAAGCAATATTAGTAAATATTGATATTCAAAAAGCTTACACCCGCACCGACTTATTCAAAACAGCTTACGAAAGCGATCCTAAACAAATCGATTACGTCAACGAATTAGCTGCCGCATTTCGTGAATTAGATTGGCCTGTTGTTTGGACAAATGTTGCTTACATGGAGTCAGGTGAAGATGCTGGTATTTGGGGCACACGCACCGATACACCAGACAGCTTACAAAATATTAAGTTTGATAGCGTACGTAGCGAACTTGATGACCGCTTAATTTTAGACCGCAAAAAAGACGTTTTTTATTGTAAAAAAATGCCTTCTCCTTTCTTCGAAACACAACTACAAAGTTTATGTGTATGGCACCAAGTCGACACTGTTATTTTAACGGGTGGGTCTACATCTGGCTGTATTCGTTCTGCAGCTGTAGATAGCCTTTCTCGCGGTTACCGCACTATGGTTCCAGAGCAATGTGTTGCTGACAAACATGAAAGTTATCATTACGCTAACTTAACCGATTTAGCCCTTAAATATGCTGATGTTATTGACGTGCAAGAAGCGCTTACGTGGTTAGCTGAACAAAGCAAATAGTGAGGAGTAAGTCATGAAAGAAGAACCAGGTTACTACGACTATTGGCCTTACGAAAACCGACCTAAAATTAAATGGCCTAATGGCGCACGCGTTGCGTTGTGGGTAGCACCCAATATTGAATTTTATGAGCTAAATCCGCCAGCTAATCCGCATCGAGCAGCTTGGCCGCAGCCTTATCCGGCTGTTGGCGGTTACTCTATTCGAGATTACGGCAATAGAGTAGGGCATACGCGTCAAATGCAGTTGTTAGAAAAATACGGCATTAGAGGTTCAATATCACTGTCTACCGCCTTGTGTGATCACCATCCAGAAATTATAGAAATGTGTAAAGAGCGTAACTGGGAATTTTTCAGTCATGGTATTTACAACACACGTTACACCTATGGCATGAGTGAAGAACAAGAGCGCGATATGATACGCGACTCAATCGAAACTATTTACAAACACACAGGGCAAAAATGTGCTGGTTACCTAGCACCAGCACTCTCACATTCTGAATATACCCTCGATTTATTTGCTGAAGCAGGTACAGAGTTATTTGGTAATGACGCAGGCTTTTATACCTGTGACTTATTTCATGATGACCAACCTACGCCTATTCATTTACGCAGCGGTAAGCGTTTTGTTTCTATTCCTTATTCGTTAGAAATGAACGACACCATCGCTTATGTCGTGAATAAAATTGAGCCTCGTCGATACGGTCAAATGATCAAAGACAACTTCGACAGACTTTATCAAGAAGGTGCAGAATCAGGCACCATCATGTGTATTCCTACGCATAACTATCAAGTAAGTTGTCCGCATCGTTTACGCGCGTTTGAAGAAGCCCTTGAATACATTACTGGTCATAGTGATGTTTGGATAACTACGGGTAAAGAAATAGCACAACACTTTTTAGATAATCATTACGATACAATAAATGATGATATCGCTAGTAAAATAGTGGGAGCAAAATAATGGCACTTGATAAAGAATATTTAGAATACTCAAAGCGTCAGTATGGAATGGACCACGACCGCTATAGCTGGAGCATGTTAGAAGATCGCCCTAAAGTGAATTGGCCTGATGGAAAATCGTTAGCTTTATGGGTTAATGTGAGTTTGCAATATTTCCCGTTAGATCAAAAAGGCATTCCTTTTAAAGTACCTGGCGGCATGACAATGCCTTATCCTGATTTACGTCATTATTCGTTACGTGATTATGGTAACCGAGTCGGCATTTATCGATTCTTTAAAGCTTTTGATCGTTTTGGTATTAAACCTACAATTGCGATGAACACCCGTTTAGCTGAAAAATATCCTTACCTATTAAAAAAAGTAGTAGAACGTGGTGATGAAATTATTTGTCATGGCTACCACATGGATGCGTTACATCACGATGGTTTAGCTGAAGGTGAAGAAGCTGAATTAGTGAGTAAATCGTTAGATAGATTACGTGAACTTAGTGGTCAAAAGGTAGAAGGTTGGTTAAGTCCTGCGCGTAATGAAAGTTCGATAACCCCTGAACTACTTAAACAAAATAACGTACGTTACTTTTGTGATTGGGTAAACGACGACATGCCGTACAGTTTTAACACTGAAAATGGTCCATTAGTCGCAATGCCTTTATCGAACGAGTTAGACGACCAATTCATTTTAATGAACAACCTACATTCAGAGCAATCGTACGTTGAACAGATTGAAGATTCGTGTGATTTGTTAATTAAAGAGGCTGAAACTTCTGGCGGAAGAATACTCGCTTTGAATATTCACCCTTGGTTATTAGGGCAACCGCATCGTATTGCTAAGCTAGAAGCCTTACTTGAAAAGTTAACGTCAAATCCTAAAGTGTGGTCAGCGTCTGCAAGCGATATTTTAAACGCGTTCGAAAACCAGTAAACCTCCCGTAAAACTCTAATAAATAAAATACAGCTGAGAGATAAAAAACTTAGCTGTTTTTTAAACCTATTTAGTAATTCTGAATTCCAAACCTTAATTCTACCAGCAAGTATCTAATCTAAAGTTATGACTTTTATATAGATGATTAATTATTTGATATTATTGAAGTACCTTAGTAGATTTGAATGTATTACTTTTAGATTGCTCAGTTATAATCGTTAAGGCAATAGTTATATTTGTATTATAATTATTTAATAAAGAACTCTGAGTAATATAACTTATAAGGATGTTGGTATGTTCGGTCGATTTACTAAAAACATTAAACCTCATGTTGAAGCAGAATTAGCTATAGCTCGAATAGCTAATAATAATGGTGATTCGGTGCTGGCATTTAAGCATTTAGAAAATGCTCATGTTCTCGGCCAAGAATCTACTTATTTTCACGTTAAAGTTCATTTTCTTATGTTGTGTTGGGCTATAAAAGAACATGATTTACGTGAACTTTTAGGGCAAGTATTTCGTGTTGTAGGAGCTGCAACAAAAACAGCTTTTGGTTTTATTCCAAGTGGAAATACGGGCGGTTCAAATGTTAGCCCGTTTAAAGTTATGCCTATCAGTTTGAAGCATGAAAATCATATTACTCGCGCTAAAACGGGTTTATAAAAAGATAAATCGTAACGTTTAAAATTCGAGGTCATTGTGTTTACTATGCTATTTTATTCAACTATTTAAATTAAATGGTTATTTAGGCATTAGCCTTAACTCAAGGAAATAGTGTGATCGAATACGCTGAAGAGTACCCAAAAACTGAGAAATACAAGAGAGTATTTTTATTTATATTATTAGGTGGTTTATGTGTAATTATTAATGAAAAGTGGTTCCTTCCATTTTTAAATTGGTATGTTGATACTGTTTATTGTCATCAGCCTTTTGGATACTCTGGTATTTCTCTTCTCTGGTATTCTTTATTTGTTGGGATACCATTATTAGTTGTTTTGCTAAGCATCCCTTACGATTTTATTTGTATAAGAGCAATACGCCAACAACAGTTCCCACCACAAGGTATGAAAGTCTATAAACCGACTAAAATTCGTCGAGGCTGGCAAGCAAATGCACAAGCACTATTCTTTTTATTAATAACTTTTTGTTTTATTGTTTTTTCTGTTTGGGGATATTTTGAAGCAGGTAAAATGCCACAAGAAGTCCCTGAGGATTTTGACTATAGTGTATGTGAAAGTTAAGCAGATAAAATGTGTAAATAGGATAATTATAGGCTATTTATCTAGTTGCTTTAGTTACCCACTCTAAGTTAACCACACTTAAAAAAGCTCAATAGGTTTATCACCTATTGAGCTTTTTAATATTCATTTTTTGTAATGAAGTAAGGTTATAAAATTTTTTAACTAAGCCAATAACTCTTTTCGAACGATTTCTGCACCCGCACTTAAAGCATTTAATTTATCTCTTGCCACTTGATGGGGTAGCGGCGCCATGCCACAGTTTGTACAAGGGTAGAGCTTATCTGCATCTACGTACTTCAGTGCTTTTCGTAAAGTATTGGCGACTTCTTCTGGTGTTTCAATAGTATGGGTTGCAACATCAATAGCGCCTACCATTACTTTTTTACCTCGAATAAGTTCAAGCAGTTCAATTGGCACATGCGAGTTGTGGCATTCTAGTGAGATAATATCGATACTAGATTGTTGAAGTTTAGGAAATGCTTCTTCATATTGTCGCCATTCAGATCCTAAAGTTTTTTTCCAATCTGTATTAGCTTTGATGCCGTAACCATAACAAATATGTACAGCTGTTTCGCATTTAAGCCCTTCAATGGCTCTTTCTAAACAGGCAATACCCCAATCATTTACCTCATCAAAAAACACATTGAACGCAGGCTCATCAAATTGAATAATATCAACGCCAGCGGCTTCTAATTCTTTGGCTTCTTGGTTGAGTATGATGGCAAATTCCCACGCGAGCTTTTCACGACTTTTATAATGATCATCGTAAAGGGTATCTATCATCGTCATAGGACCTGGTAAAGCCCATTTGATAGGTTGCTTGGTTTGCTGGCGTAAGAATTTAGCATCTTCAACAAACACTGACTTTTGACGACTAACAGGACCAACGACTGTAGGTACGCTAGCATCGTAGCGGTCACGAATTTTAACGGTTTTACGTTTTTCAAAATCAACACCGTTTAAGTGCTCAATAAAGGTAGTTACAAAATGTTGTCGTGTTTGTTCGCCATCACTAACAATATCAATTCCTGCGTGTTGTTGATCTTGTAATGACAAACGCAAGGCGTCGTGTTTGCCTTGAATGAGTTCTTCACCTTCTAATTTCCAAGGTGACCAAAGTGTTTCTGGCTCTGCAAGCCAAGAAGGTTTAGGTAAACTGCCAGCAGTTGAAGTAGGTAATAATTTTTTCATAAAAATGATGCCGTATTAGATAGAGTGATTGTTGAACGTCGTTTTTTAAGGTGACTAACGACGTTACTATTAAATTGAGTTACTAAGGCTAGGTATTAACCCGCTATTAAAAATACTGATTAAACGTAATTAGCAGACCTTTGTTCTAATACCTTTTGGTATGGTTTAATGAAGTGCTCTTGTGCAAATAGTCCTTGCTCATTACCTAATTTGCTTCGCTCTTGTCGGTCATAAACAATTTGAGTTAATGAATGATCTGGATTCTTCAAATTTGGTTTATAGGATTTTCCTGCTGCTGCATTGGCATTATAAATCTCAGGTCGATAGATTTTTTGAAAAGTGCCCATTGTGCTAATAGTGCTAATTAGCTCAAGGCTTGTGTAATCATTAAGTAAATCCCCCAAGAAATAAAAAGCTAAAGGGGCAACACTATTTGCAGGCATAAAATAACGAACTTGTAAGCCCATTTTTTTGAAGTATTGCTCAGTTAAAGAGGATTCATTTGGCTGATATTCAAAACCCAATACAGGATGCTGATTTTCAGTTCTATGATAGGTTTTGTTGTCTGAAACACTCAGACATATCACGGGTGTTTTATTGAAGTTTTGTTTGTAAACGTTTGAATTAATGAAGCTCTGAAAGAGTTTTCCATGCAGTTCGCCAAAATCATCTGGAATACTAAATGTCGACTGACCCTGATTATGTTCTTGCAGTAATACGCTAAAATCATAATCTCGAACGTAAGAGGAAAAGTTATTGCCTACAATACCTTCAGTGCGTTTGTTTGTTTGATGATCAACAATATTGGTTTTCAATACTTCAATCGAAGGAAAGCTTTTCCCACTGTTTTCAATATCAACATTAACGGAAATGATTTCAAGCTCAACAGAATAACGATCGCCTTTAGGGTTATCCCAGTGGGCTAAAGCATTAAAACTATTATCTATCATCTTTAAAGCGTTGCGTAAGTTCGCTTGGCGATAACTTCCTCGAGCCAAATTAGCAAAGTTGGTTGTGATACGCGTATTGTCTGATGGTTGATAATTTTCATCGAGACAAATGCTTTTTATAGAAAAGGTAAAGTCTTTGTTCTTCATGATCTTGTATCCAATTTATTGAGATAAAACCTACATATATTTATGGCTTTTTCTGGGCTTTACAGTGTTATTTTCTGAAATTTCTTATTAATTGTTTTTCACAGATATTGTTGATTTATATCTACTGTTCAAACTAAGAATTAACTGTAATATTGCCTAGAGTTAAGCTTACTGTGTGTTTTATACGTGGTTTGTATTATGAATAAAATTGATTTAATTTCATGGAACCATGAAGTTATTTCATGCATTAGTGTTTTAGCCTGATAGCAAGGTTATCTTAAGAGCTAGGTAATAAAAATATTTCTACATAACCCCTTAAACCCAAGTCAGTGAGTTAATTTCTCCGGGCTGTTTAAATAAAAAAGCTCAATAGACGTAACATCTATTGAGCTCTTTTTCTTTAAGTTTTAGTGTTCTAAATTTTGACTCTTTTTACTAGCTAACTCTTAATATATTAGCTGCGATGAGTTTATCTATTTCTTCTTGAGAGTAACCCATATCGGCAAGAATAGTTTTTGCATCACCACCTTCACGTGGTGGATCGCAACGTAAACCAAACTTTTCGCGATTCATTTCAATTGGTAGAGCAGGGAGTTTAACTTGCATACCATCTTCAAGAGTAATATTTAATAATCCGCCATCATTTAGGTGTGGATCATTAATTAGATCATTTGGCTTATTAACCGGTGCATAAGGTAAACCAATAGTGTCTAGTGTTTGTGACAGCTGCTGGGTAGACATTTGCGCGAATAATGCAGTAAGGCGTGGGATAACTTTGTCTCTGTTATCAAAACGACCTGTGTTGGTATCTAATGTTGTATCACTGGCAAAGTCAGTTAAATTAAACGCCTCACAAAACTTGCGCCATTGTGTGTCACTTACAACGGCAACAAATACACGTTCGTTGTTCGCTGTGGTGAATGAGTCGTATACGCCCCAAGCTGATTGGCGAACCGACATTGGCGGTGGCTCTATGCCTGTTATTGCACCTTGCGCAATGTGTTGCCCTACCATGAAGGCTGTAGTTTCAAATAATGCACTTTGTACTAACTTACCTTTACCTGTGGTATGACGTTCTTCCATTGCCGCTAAAATACCTATAACGCCAAACATTGCGCCTGTGATGTCTATAACTGATGAACCTGCGCGCATTGGCTTATCAGGTAATCCTGTCATGTAAGCTAGACCACCCATCATTTGAGCTACTTCATCTAAAGCTGTTCTATGTTCGTATGGGCCACTTAAAAAGCCTTTAAGAGAGCAGTAAATCACGCTTGGGTTTGTAGCTGCTATAGTTTCATAATCTAGGCCTGTTGATTTTAATCCGCCTGGTCTGAAGTTTTCGATAACTACATCGGCTTCATTCACTAGGTCTTTGGCGATTTTAGCGCCTTCTTCAGACTTTATGTCTAAACAGATGCTTTGTTTGTTACGGTTATACATTGAGAAATAACCTGTCCCCGAGCCTTTTAATCTTCGGGTATTGTCACCTTTAAGGGGTTCTATCTTTATTACTTGTGCGCCTAAGTCAGCCAAAATTAGTCCAGTAGCTGGCCCCATAACCATGTGGCTAAATTCAACTACTTTTATACCTTTTAAAGGTTGGTTGCTGCTCATTTATGTTCCCCTTTGATTATGTATTTTATGTTTTGCTGACTAAATTTAACTAGCCATTAATGAGTTAATGTCATAATATTATATCATTCTAGTGTAAAGTTTAAGTATTAACAAAAAAAACTTTCAATATTTTATTAATTTTATCTTGGGAGAAGGTATGAAAAAGACTGATATATTAATAAGTGAAGTAGGGCCAAGAGACGGTTTACAAAGCTTAAGTGGCATTATGCCTACCGAAGCTAAAAAACAATGGATAACGGCTTTAGCTAAATCAGGTATTCAAGAAATAGAAGTTGGCTCTTTTGTTCCCGCGAAAGTGTTGCCTCAATTAGCCGATACGGCTGAAATTGTAGCTCATGCAAGAAGTATTGCTGGTGTGCAAGTCGCTGTATTAGTGCCTAACTACAGAGGTGCTGAAAATGCGATTGCTGCGGGTGCTCATAAAATCAGTATTCCTTTGTCGGTGAGTGAAACTCATAGTTTAAAAAATGTAAAACGTTCACACGAACAAATGATAAGTGAAATTACCCGTATTGCCGAGTTAGTAAAAACAATTCCTAAAGCTGATCGTCCGCATTTTGAAGTAGGGCTTTCTACTGCTTTTGGCTGTAGTTTGGAAGGTGCGGTTTCAGAAGATTTAGTGGTACGTTTAGCTGAAGCATCAATAGCTGCAGGTTGTGATGAGGTTGGTCTGTCAGACACCACAGGTAGCGGAAACCCAGCTCAGTTGAAACGTTTACTTAGAAAAGTATGGGAAGCGGTTGGCAGAGACAAATTAACAGGTGTTCATTTACATAATACTCGTGGTCAAGGTTTAGCTAATGTACTTGCTGCTATTGATATGGGCGTTGAAACTATTGACTCATCTATGGGGGGGATTGGTGGTTGTCCTGCTGCGCCTGGTGCAAGTGGTAATATAGTAACTGAAGATTTAGTGTTTTTACTTGAATCTATGGGCTTGAGCACAGGGATCAACTTTGACGCTTTATGTGATGCGCGTCGTGTTTTTTCTGAACTTATGCCTGATGTAGAGTTATACGGTTTTACCCCATTAGCAGGTTTACCTAAGGGTTTTGAGATTAAGTAGTTAGACTTTAGTTTATATTGAAAAACTCATATCAAATAAAAAGAACAGAGTCTTTAAGCCTCTGGTTTTTAATTTTTGATTAGTTAATTTGAGTTGTTAATCTAAGTTCAAGCAGGTTTTGTGTTACAAGCTAGTTTGTAATAGTGGTTATTATTCCACTCAAAATGCTTTATTACTTGTAGCTCTGTTTTACGTGTATGAGCTTCGAAAGATCTTGGATTAACTTTATTGATAAAAGTGACCATTATTGGGTATCGTTTATTCATTTCACTTAAAGAAAAGTTAAATATTTGTTCGAAAATACCTGAGCCACGAACAGATTTATCTACACATACGGGGCCGTATTGATAAGAATTCTCAGCGGTTATAACTTGATCTAAATAAGTAGAGTCGTCTAAATTTTTGATCATGTATTCAAAGAGTGGCCATTGTGACCAAAATTGCCAAGAGGCGGCCATAGCATAAGCGACAATCTTATTGTCTACACAAGCAATGAAAAGACCTTTTTCATCTTCTATTAAACGGGTTAAATGAGACTCTGTAAAAGCTGTTGTGATAAAACCATCAGCCTTGTCTTCTTCGTTCATAGAGTCTATTTGGTATTTGTAATGTAACGTTAAAATTTCGTCTACATTGCTTAAGGTTGCTGTTTTTAATTCGACTGTCATTATTTACCCATTACTTAATGAGGCGGTTGTATTTTATTTTGGTCTGACTTTACGCCAGACCAATAGGGCGACTTAACTTTTTAGCTTTACCATTTAGCTAATAAAGCTTTAGCTATTTCTTTATCTCTGAAAGGTTGTTCACTGTTCACCGCATTTTCTAAATAAATTTTGGCTTCAGCGCGCTTACCTAATTTGTCTAACGTTGCCGCTAGATGATATAAAATTTCTGCGTTTTCATAATCTAAAGTATTAGCTTGTCTTAATAAGTCGAGGGCTTCTTTATAGTTACCACTGTGAAATGCTAGCCATGCTTTAGTATCTATAATTTGTACATTGGTTTTAGCTAGTTCGTAGGCCGTTTCAGCATAACTATTCGCTTTGTCTAACTCACCAATAGCTAATGACGTTAATGCAGCATTATTAAGTAATATTGGGTTTGTAGGATATTGAGTGACAAGCTGCTGATAGTAATTGGCTGCTTTAGCTTTTTCACCTTTATCTCGATAATTTTCGCCCAATAGAACAACTACCATTTGATCATCGGGGTTTGTAACTAACCATTTATTAAGTAATGTGGATATATTATCGAAGTTTTGTTGGCGACGATAGATACGATATAAGCCGATAAGTGCTGGTTTATTGGCTTGCTGTGTGTACGATGAGTTAAAACTTTTTGTTGCTGAATCTATATCGTTAAGTACCCAATACATTTCGCCTCTTAAGCGATTAACAAGAGAATTGTCGTCAGTAACATTTGTGAGTTTTTCTATATACGACTCAGAAGATGCTTGATCTTTATTTTCGTTATATATACTGATTAATAGAACGTAAGCGGGTACAAAACTATTTTGCCAAGAAATGGCTCGTTGCAGGTTAGCAACTGCAGCGTTTCGATCGCCATAGTTTAATTGTAATTTTGCTAATAAATATAAACGTTCACCTTTTTGGTCTGCATATTTTACCGCTTGAGACATTTCATATAACGCTTCTTTTTGTTGGCCTGTTTTAACATAAATTTGCGCAGCTAAATGATGGATATCGCTATTATCATTATATTTTTCAAGAAAACTTTGTACTATTTCAATCGCTTTTTTTGCGTTGTTTTTAGCTAAGTGGATTTGGGTTAAGCGAGTTAGCGCTAAAACACTGCTTGGGTTATGTATTAATGCCTTTTCATAAAGCTGCATAGCTTCATCGTTCATTTTAAGTACTTGATACATTTCGGCTAATTCAATAAATAATGCACTGTTGTCACCAAGTTTTAACTGTTCTCTAATTAAGTTAATTGCTTGCTCTTGCTGATTATTATTAAAATAAATACGAGCTAATAAAGTTACCGCTGTAAAATTCTTTTCGTTCAATGTGATGGCTTGTTGATAGCTTTTTTGCGCGTTAGTAAGGTCGCCTGTAACGCCATAGAAAGTCCCTAGAATCTCATGTGCAGAGCTATTGTCTGGTGCAAGTTTAATGAGCTTTTTAGCTTGGAATAGGCCTGCTTTATATTGTCTTAATTCTTTATAAGATTTGGTTAAAATAAACAGTAATTCAATTTCTTGCTGAGATGATGGTTGTATTTCTAACCATTGTTTACGAATTAACTCACTAGCTTGATAAAAGTTCTTTTGCAGTATTAATAATTTTGCTAAATCTAAAGTCGCTTCAACACTATTTGGGGCAAGCCTTACTACTTCACTAAAGTAATGCTCTGCTCGTGCACTGTTGCCTAATAAGAGATATGAACGAGCGAGCAGACTAATGATCTCAACATCGTTCGCATTATTTAAATGTGCTTTTCTTAGTAATTTTTGTGCTGTGCCATAGCTGCCTAATGCTAATTTAGCGCGGGCAAGTAATTTGATTACCGTGATGTCTTTAGGAAACTTTTTATTGTATTTAGTTAAAGAGTCATCAGCTTTTTGCATGAGGTTCTGTCTGAAATTAACTACACCATCTATGAACAAGTAAATTGGCTGTTGCTCAATAAGTTCTTCGGGTAAGCCATTAATGATATTTTTGAGGTGTTCATTGGCGGTATTATAACTTTCTTCATCACCTAAAGATAAAGACGAAAGGCTTTTAACATAGTTAGTTACAGGTTCGTTGGGGATCACTTCTACTATGGTATTTATGTCATCAAGGGCTTCTTGGTACTTACCTTGGTCAGTAAATAATACTGAACGTATTAATAAAGCATTATAGTTATTTTCTTCTAGTGCTAACAAACGCTGAACAAGATCGAATGCTTGAGTAATGTCATTATTCTTTTTGTAAATAATTGCGGCAGTTAATAAGATTTGTTTATTTTCTGGATCTAAAGATAAAGCTTTATCGATCCAGTTTTTTGCAGCTGTGATGTTATTTCTTTCTAGATCAAGCTTTGATAAACCAAGCATTGCATTGAAATTTACAGGCGATATTTTAAGTGCTTGGGCGAAAGCTTCTGATGATTCGGTATATTCTTTTTTACCAAGTAAAGCTAAACCATTAAAGGTTAACATTTCGCTTTTGTAACGTGAATTCGCATTGTAGGGAGTAATTAATTCTAAAATACTATCGTAGCGACGTTGCATTAAATAGGTTTTAGCAAATAAAGGTAGTAAACGACTTTCGTCAGCGCCTTGTTGTTTAGCGTCAATTAAAAGAATTTCAGCTTGTTCGCTTTCACCTTTTGCTAATAAGTTTTCAGCAAATAATACGATGGAAGGTAAATGGTCGGGTTGGTTTTTTAATGCATTTTTTAAATGGATTATTGAAGCATCGTAATCAGAAGCTTTGAAGCTATTTAATGCATCTTCATAGGTAGAGCTACTATTAGCAATAACATTAAATGATAAGAAAAATAATACAGAGTGTAATAAGCCTAATTTCATTAAATACAACCTTGGAAAATAAAGTCAAATAAAAACGGAGCAACAAGTGCTCCGTAATAATTATTAGTTAACTGTTAACAACTAAGCAAGTTGTATTTTTTTACGCAATATAAATAACAGTGCACCAGCAAGTAAAATTAATGAAGAAGGTTCAGGTACCGTTATAGGATCAGGACCATTGCCAGTTGAAGCTATTAAGTCAGCATTTGGTAAATGAATTTGACCACTGTGCTGTTCGCTAAGACCATATACCGCAACAGAACCATCAATATCACTATTTGATGTAAGCACAGCTAATGGTGCTAAAATGTTGCCGTAGAAATTTGAGCTTAGTTTAATCGTTGTTGCTTCATAGAAGTTCCAAACAACTTTAGAACGACCTTCAAGTGAACTTAAAAATGAATTACCTGAAATCTTGTTGTTGTTAGATGAGAAATCAATTGTAGTGCCTGGTACGTTAATTATGATGGCACTTAAATCGTCTATGCTCTCATTAGACAAGTTATAGATAACTTCTAAATCTTTATTTTGATTATCAACTAAATAAGAGTTTTCACCCGATGCAGTCGCAGTACCTAACTCATAAACAGCAAAACCATTTGCATCTATATTTTGACTATCAATAGTAATTGAATTATTGCCACCTTGATTTCGCCCTTTTACTAATACCGTACCTGTAGCATCTAGGTTCTTGTAGTCATTAGATATAGCGTTAATTTCTGCTTCAATACTTGCTGCCTTAGCTGACAAACTTGTATTTTGAGTTACAGATGCTGCACTTTCAATAGTATTACCGTTAACGCTTGGTCTACCATTTTGGTCTGTGCTAACACTTCCTAATACTTCTGCAGTATTATTGCTGCCAAGAATTTTAAGGTTTCTGTCTAAATCACCCGCAAGTTCAAGCGCAACAGTATTGTTTAATCTACTGCCGATCTCAGCATTACCTGCATTAAGATCTCCGCCAATAAAAGCATTACCGTGTACGTGTAAGCTGCTAGAGTTTACATCATCAACGGTGATTAAATTATAATCGTTTAGTACAAACGAACTCGCATTTACAAAAGATGTAAATGTTAAACATAAAGAAGAAAGGATTACGGCAAACTTAGTCATTAGTTATCACTTGTTTTAAATAAAAAAGGGTATTCAGATAGCTACATATTGTAGCAAATAATGAGCCAAAAGATCAACAATGTTGATTATCAATCACTTAGTATATTAAATAATTCATCTAAGTGTTATATGTAACTTTTATTGACACTATTAGTTCTCTAAAATCATTTGTTTATTATTTTAGTAAGGTAATCTTTGGGTTTACCTTACTCATGTATTTATTAATTACAGTCAGTACTTTGCTTTATTCAAACTCTAGTGGATGCGGGCCTAAACGTTTATTTTGGTTAAGGTTATCAATAATCGTTAAGTCATCTAATGTCAGTTCAAAATCAAATACATTAAAGTTTTCGATAATTCTTGATGGTGTTACCGATTTTGGAATAGCAATAATGTTGTTTTGTATATGCCAACGAAGAACAACTTGAGCTGGACTCTTGCCATAGTGATTGGCTATTTTGATAATGTCTTTATGCTTAAATATACCTTCACCACCTTGCGCAAGAGGGCTCCAAGCTTGTACTTTTATACCTTGATTTGTGCACCATTGGGTTATTTCTTTTTGTGAAAGTAATGGATGCAACTCAATTTGATTAATAGTAGGTTTTACACCTGTCTCTTTAAGGATGCGTTCAATATGTTCAGGTAAGAAATTACTCACACCTATGCTTCGTACTAAACCATCTTCTTGGGCACGAATAAGCTCTTCCCAAGCAGAAACATATAAATTTTGTGATGGCGCAGGCCAGTGGATCAAATAAGAATCAACATAGTCGAGCTCAAGCAGTTCTAAGCTTTTATTTATAGCTCCCCTAACATTGTTATGTTCAGGGTTCCAAAGTTTAGTAGTGATAAACATTTCTTTTCTGTTTAATACGCTACTTTTAATTGCCGCGCCCACACCTTTTTCATTTTCATAAACTGTTGCCGTATCTATAGAACGATAACCCGCTTCGAATGCAGTGGTTACAGCTCTTTCAGTTTCATCGTTTGTTGCTTGCCATACGCCTAAACCAATTTGAGGGATTTTTTTCCCATCCAGCATGGTGATGTATTTTTGTGTCATTAGTTTATTACTCATTCATATTTAGTTAATGTTTAAGCTAAAGTTGATTTAATGGTTTTGTTGTTCTAACTAGGACCTTTTAGTTAGATAAATTGTTATCCATCAGTTTTTTATTTTATCTTTTTAGCCGAATAAATTGGGTTAGGCTGAGGATCATTAATGAAATATATTTTATTAATGGCAAGTGCTAGTTACTTGACCTTAATAATCAGGTTGTTATTTCACTCTTAATAAATATCATTACCTAATATCTAGAGCTTCAAAAATTATTTATATTTTACTGTTTCACCATGAGCGTGTTGTGTATGCTTTTTCATAGGTCAAATATACTCTGAATATTATTAATGAAAAACAATTTTTAATTGGTTAATAAGAAAATAATATTCACTTATCATTATCCTAAATCCCTGTTAGTTTGGTTCTTTTTATATAGATGATTAATCTATTTACATTAGGCTAAATTTAAATGGGTATTTTTATTAGTATTAGTACGACTAATTGTTTTTAAATAGGCTACGATTTACTTTTAATTTAATATTTCCAACCTTAGGTTTCCCACTAAAATTCCCATGTTTATTTTGTATGTTATATATGCGATATGAACTGATATTTGACAAAGTATATTATTGATTGTATATAATGTTCTATCAATATGCCATTTAAAATGTGATATCACTTATCAGATATTTAATCTAAACTCTAAAAAATACTTATAGGAGAGGGTTTAATGCCCCGTACATTAATTACTCACCCAACCGATTTAACTGGTAATGGGACTCATACCCGTGAGTATGTGCTGTTCAAAGAATTGAAAGCTGATGAATTAGATCGTTTGTCATCTTTGTCAAAAATAAAAATACTGAGTGAAAAACAGTATTTACTGTCTCAGTATTCTCCGGCACTGCAAGTGTTTAATATTGCCAGCGGCATTGCTTTAATTGAGCGTATTGCGAGTAATGGCGACAGGCAGGTATTAGCGTTTATTTTCCCAGGTGATTTTGTTGGTTTAACTCAATCTGAACATTTTGAATATGGTGTGAAGTGTATAACTGAAATGCAAGCTTATGCATTTAAGCGAAGTGAGTTTACGGCGTTAACTGAAGCAATTCCTCAGCTTAAAAAAAACGTGTCAGATATTGGTGCTAATGTATTAGCGCGTGCTTTAGATCAGGTTTTTATTTTAGGGCAAAAGAAGGCAGAAGAAAGATTATGCTTTTTATTTTTACAATTGTTAGAGCGCTTACCTGGCGCAACACCTGACTATATTCACTTACCTATGACACGACAAGATATTGGTGATTACCTAGGTTTAACTGTTGAGACAGTAAGTAGAGCGTTAGCCAAGTTAAAAAAAGAAGGCTTAATTAGTATTCCTTCACCACATATATTAAAAATTGAAGATTTAGATGGTGTAACTGATTTAGGTGAAGTTGAATAATATTGCTTTTAAAGTAAAGTGATTTTGAAATAAGATTAGATTTACACAAAAGCCTTAACTTCACATTGAAGTTAAGGCTTTTTAATACGTGAGGTTATATATATTTAGAAAGGTTTAGTTGCACCTAAGAAAGCAACTGAAAGAATACCAACCCAATATAAGTAAGCTATATATCTTGATGTACGTATTGATTTTTCTAATTTAGCTTCTAATTCGTCATCATGTTTTATGGCTAGTTGTCTAAACACAGTAGTCCATTCACGCATAATAAATCTAAGGTATAAGCCTATCATCAATAGTCCTGAGAAAATTAATATCTTCACAGAGAACCAGCGCATACCTTCTAATGCTACAAATGGTCCATGACCTAACAAAGATGAAACTGAGCAAATAATAATAACAGGGATTAAAATAAATCTAAGACGCTCATCTATTTTAGTTAACATAATACCTCGATCTGTTTCACGAAAGTAAAATGCAGACCAACATAATAATACCCAAGCAGTAAAAATACTCCAACTTGCTACTAAAGCCCAACCACCATGAGGTTGTACACCCCAATATGTCCCCATATGAAAACCTAGAGGGAATAATAATAAAATGCCGGTTCTAGCTAATATATCTATTCGATATGCGGTTTCTAAATGACGTTTTCTTTCTTCCATCGATAATTTTCGGTTAACGATATTATAAGATGTTTGAAAGACTCCCCATTCACCACCAAGCCAATAAACCATGCAAACTATATGCAACCAACGTAGTACAGTTAATTCAACCATTGATCTCTCACAAAATTATAAGAATAAGATAGGGTCAAATTATCTGAAGCAGCAATAAGCCGCTTTAACAAATGTCAATTGCCTTCAAAATAGTTAAAACTTTTCAGGTATTGCTTACGTATCAACATAAGTAGTTTAGTAACAAAATTGAAATAAAGGATATAAACGTATATAGTTATAACAATTGTTGTTTTGTTTTTTGATGAGTTAACGAATATGGCAAAAACATTATTTGATAAATTGTGGACAGATCATGAAGTAGCCGTCTTGGAAGACAATGTATCACTACTTTATATTGATAGAATTTTCCTCCACGAACGTACCGGATCTATTGCTCTGGAAAGTTTAGCTAGCGACGATCGTGTTGTTAGAAACCCTGAAAAAGTTTTTTGTACTATGGATCATATTGTTGATACTCATACAGGAAGAACAGATGAAACTTTAGTTCCTGGTGGAAAGCAATTTATTCAGTCAACGCGTGCCGCTAGTAAAGCTGCTGGGATAAAGTTATTTGATATTACAGATCCTTGGCAGGGTATAGCTCATGTTATTTCACCTGAATTAGGCATAGTTCAGCCAGGTTGTACGTTAATTTGTCCTGACAGTCACACTTGTTCACAAGGTGCTTTAGGCGCATTAGCTTGGGGTGTCGGTTCTAGTGAAGCTGAACATGCTATGGCAACGAATACTCTAGTAGTAAAACGACCTAATACAATGCGCGTTAATTTTACTGGTAAATTACCATCTGGATTAACGGCAAAAGATTTAATTTTACACCTTATTTCTAAATACGGAGCGGCAGGTGGCTCTGGTTGTGCCATTGAATTTGCTGGTGAAGTGGTTGAAAACCTAAGTATTGAAGCACGTTTAACTTTATGTAATATGGCTGTTGAGTTTTCTGCCTTTACTGGATTGATCGCACCCGATCAAAAAACGATAGAATATCTACAAGGTAAACAATATGCGCCAACAGGTGATAAATGGCTTGAAGCTAATAAATATTGGGCAACCTTATCTACAGATGCTGGTGCAGTTTTTGATAAAGAAATAACCATTATTTGTGATGATTTATCTCCAGTTGTTACTTGGGGGACAAGCCCACAACACGCATGTGGCGTTACCGATAATGTTCCTAGTATTCCCTTTACTGTCGATGCTAATGAAAAGGCAAGTTATGCACGGGCTTATCAGTATATGGATCTGCATGCAGAGCAATTAATAGAAAGCTTATCGATTGACGCTGCTTTTATTGGTTCTTGTACTAATAGTCGAATCAGTGATTTACGTGAAGCTGCAGGTATACTGAAAGGCCGTAAAGTTGCTGAAGGTGTAAACGCGATTTGTGTACCAGGGTCTAAAGAAGTTAAACGTATGGCAGAGAAAGAGGGCTTAGATAAAATATTTATTGATGCTGGTTTTGAATGGCGTGAACCTGGTTGCTCTATGTGCTTTTTTGCTGGAGGAGAGAACTTTGGTTTCCGAAAACGTGTGATCAGCAGTACCAATCGTAATTTCGAGGGCAGACAAGGCCCTGAAACTCGTTCACATTTAGCGAGCCCTATTACGGTGGCTGCTTCAGCTATTACAGGTAAAATTACCGACCCAAGGAAGTTTTTATAATGAAGAAACTGGTGACACATCAAGGTGTAACAGCACCATTATTAAGAACAAATATTGATACTGATGCCATTATCCCATCTCGAGAAATGAAGCTAGTTTCTAAAAAAGGTTTAGGTGAAGGTTTATTTGCTGGTTGGCGTTATACGGAAGCTGGAGGAAGAACACCTAATCCCGATTTTATTTTAAATAAAGAAGCCTATAAAAACACAAGTATTTTATTATCGAGTAAAAACTTTGGTTGTGGTTCTTCACGAGAGCATGCGGTATGGGCTTTAGCTGAGTACGGAATACGTGTTATTATCGCATCAAGTTTTGGTGCTATTTTTTATGGTAACTGTACTCGTAATGGTATTTTGCCTGTTGTGTTACCCGATGAGGTTATTGTTGAACTTGCGGCACAAATTGAAGACCCTCAAAAAGACAAAGTTACAGTCGATTTGGCAGAAAAAGTTGTAATCTCGGTTAAAGGTGAAAAGCATCCTTTTATTATCTCTAAAGGCTGTAGAGAGATGCTGTTAGAAGGTTTAGATCAAATTGGTGTAACCATGCGACAGGGCGCTGACATTGTGAACTTTGAAAGCTTATATTCTAAAAGAAGATCTTGGCTTTATTGATGATGAGATATTTATGGTGATTACATATTTGTTTAAAGGTAATGCGTAAGTGCTAAGCTCTCTTTATCAATCTGTTTTAATTAAGTACCTTTGGTTATACTCCGGTTGAAGTTAAAATTTAGCCAAAGGTACTTATCCCCTTATTCTTTCTCTTTATTCTTTAACGAAAGCTTCTTTATAGTCTTCAACAAACTGCTCAACTGATCTTGCTGGGCGTCCTAAAATTCTTTGTATATTATCGCGAGAAACATAGTTAACAGAGCATGTTGATAAACTATTTAATTCTTCGCAAACTGCATTAATACGCCATTCGTCATTAAGTCTTGTTTCTAACATTTTTCTATATTCTGAAAGGGATTGGCTAACATAAGTAATCTGTCGATTAAGTATTTTTGAAAAAATAGCGGCGATGGTGTTAAAGGATAAAAATTCAGTACCAGAAATATCATAAGTTTTATTGTTATGACCAGACTCTGTAAGTACTGTAGCCGCTATTTCGGCTACATCTCTAACATCTGTAGCGGCAACACAACCGTTTGCCATCGGGAAAATTAATGTGTCATTAGCTTTAATATTATAAGCACACATTAATAACATTTGATTGAAGAACGTTGGGCGTATAATTACCCAGTTAAGACCTGAACTTTTAATGTATTGTTCTGATTCAAGGTGAGCTTTAGGGATAGGGTTGTTTGGATAAATCATGGTTTCTAAAGATGATTGTTTAACTAATAATTTTACCGCTGACTTTTTTGCACAATCGGTAATAAGTTTTTCTTGCTCAAGTTGATGCTGACTATTAGCAAGTACAAGGTAAACCTTTGTTACTCCTGTTAATGCTAATGTTACTGCTGCAATATCATTAGCATCACCTATAACAACATCAATACCTTTTTCTTTAAAATAAGCTGCTTTATCAGCATCACGTATTAGAACTCTGATTGAAGCGCTACGGGCTAATAATTTTTTAATAATTTCGCTACCTGTTTTACCTGTTGCACCAAAAACTAAGATCATTATCAACTTCAATATTTGTATTAATGAGATGTCATTATACTTAATTTTATTTAAATGTCTTCACGTGATAGAAAACATGATTTATGTAAATTTTCATTTAGTGGTTTAACAAGTGATGAGTGAAATTCCTGGTTTTATACATTGTTTTTGGTTTTATTTGTTTTTATTCAATGGTTTGTTTTTTATTTGAGGATGGTTTTTAATTTTAATACAGTAGATAAAGTAAATTGTATTTAGCGATTTTTAGACGTAATCAAAAATATTTTATAAACATGACATAAGTCATTGTTGAGTTATCAAGTATCAGTCAAAGTTTGTTCATACTTTACCAAATAATAATTATAGGAAAATATATGCGTCCTCATGTAGAACAAATAGATGAAAAAGATCTGATTTGGCATCCATCTGAATTAGTCGGTGCTACAGCTGGTAGTGCTAAGCAACGTAACCTCTCTTATGATGAAGAAAATGGTGCGGTTTCAGCTAAAATACAATTCGAATCTTTTTGGACTCGTCCTGAAGGTGTACACAAAGCGCAAACTGAGTGGTTCGTGTTAAGTGGCGAAGTAAAAATTGGCGACGAAATTCTTATTGAAGGCGGTTATTGGTGTACTCCTCCGGGAGTTGTATGTCCGGCGTTAGAAGTACAAGAAGGTACTGAAATTCTTTATTTCCGCGAGTTTGCTGGCTGGGAGTTTGAAGCTGGTGCAAAGCAAAAAGACTTCGTACGTGAAGATCAAAAACTTGTTATTAAACATAGTAATTTAATGGAATGGATACCTGTTGAAATAGGTAGCCCGATGGACTTTTCTGCAGGTGGAACACCTGTTCCTGGTTTATTTATTAAATTATTATGGAGAGATGAGAAAACTGATTTCTATACACGTTTAATTAAAGCAAAAGCTGATTGGGTAGAACATCCTCTAGCTCATCATCCTTGTTCTGAAGAAGCATATACGTTGCAAGGAAGTTTTGATTTTAACTTTGGTCCACAATGGCCTGGTATATACTTTTATCGCCCACCTCTAATTCGTCATGGCGATTTTAAAGCTGGCCCTGAAGGTGCTACATGGTTATTACGTTGTGATGGTCGTTTAGTGGATTGGTATACAGATAATGCAAGAATGGAAATGCATGGTGATCCTGTAAACTGGGGACCAGACTACCCAGGTACACAAGACCCAGCACCATTGCAGCCTGTACGATCTAAGTCTGCTGGTCCTATGAAAGACCCTTTCTACACCTAATGATTTTTAGTATGTAGTTAATATTAAATATGAAAACCTCTATGAAAATAGAGGTTTTTTTGTTTTAAGCGGGAAAAATTATCAAAGGATTTCTAATTTAATCATTTTTGAAAAATATTTATGTTGGCGATCTTTATGGAGAACTTAAAAGATTTAATAAAACATAGATGAAAAAAAAGCAGATAAAACTAAATTTTGTCTGCTTTTGTTATTCTGATTTTAGTTAACGTTATCTATCAATTAATCAGATAACGTAGGATTTAATTTACAAGATTAAGAACTAAACTCACTTACATCAATACCTAATAATTTACCAATTCCTTCACCATAAGCTGGATCTGCTTTGTAACAGTGTCTTAAGTGACGTAATTGAATTTCTTTTGGTACACCATCAATATTACGTGCTGTATTATCAAATAATATGGCTTGTTTTTCAGGTGTCATTAATCTGAACAAATCACCAGGTTGAGAGAAGTAATCTTCGTCTTCTCTATGGTCCCAATGTGCTGCAGCACCATCTAAGCTTAGTGGAGGCTCAGAAAAATCTGGCTGTTCAGCCCATTCGCCTTGATCATTTGGTTCATAACCTAATGTGCTGCCATGGTTACCGTCAACACGCATTGCGCCATCACGATGATAACTATGTACCGGACAACGAGGCGCGTTTACAGGAATACTATGATGGTTAACACCTAAACGATAACGTTGTGCATCGCCATATGAAAATAAACGACCTTGTAACATTTTATCAGGTGAGAAACTGATGCCAGGTACTACAGCTGCAGGGTTAAAAGCTGATTGCTCTACTTCAGCAAAGAAGTTCTCAGGATTACGGTTTAGCTCTAATTCACCAACATCAATTAACGGGTAATCTTTATGAGGCCAAATTTTGGTAAGATCGAAAGGATTATAAGGCACTTTAGAAGCATCATCTTCAGGCATTATTTGAACTTGCATTTTCCATTTAGGGAAGTCTTTATTATCAATACTTTCAAGTAAGTCGCGGTGATGACTTTCTCTATCTTTACCTACAACAGCTTCAGCTTCAGCATCTGATAAGTTTTTAATACCTTGCTGAGATTTAAAGTGAAACTTAACCCAATAACGTTCGTTGTCACTGTTAATAAAACTAAATGTGTGGCTACCAAAACCATGCATATGGCGATAGGTTTCAGGAATACCACGATCACTCATTACAATAGTAATTTGGTGTAAAGCTTCAGGTAATGATGTCCAAAAATCCCAATTGTTTTTTGCGCTACGCATGTTAGTTCTTGGGTCACGCTTAACAGCATGGTTTAAATCTGGAAATTTAAGTGGGTCTCTTAAAAAGAAAACAGGGGTGTTGTTACCAACAAGATCCCAGTTGCCTTCTTCAGTGTAAAATTTAATAGCAAAACCTCGAATATCTCTCTCTGCATCTGCTGCGCCACGCTCACCTGCAACCGTTGTGAAACGTGTGAATAGGTCTGTTTTCTTACCTATTTCAGAAAATATTTTTGCTTTTGTATATTTAGTAATGTCATGAGTTACTGTAAATGTACCGTAGGCGCCAGATCCTTTAGCATGCATACGACGTTCAGGTATCACTTCACGATCAAAATGCGCAAGTTTTTCAAGAAACCAAACATCTTGTAATAACTGTGGTCCTCGTTTTCCTGCCGTTTCAACATTTTGATTGTGTGCGACAGGACAACCTGCTGCGGTAGTTAACTTTTTACTCATTTTTAAATCCTCTGTGTGTATTTTATTCCCAAATTATTATTTAATTATTCCAGGTTTAAGTTAAATAAATATTTCACTCTAACTTATTCCCCCCAATGATATAATTAAATAACAAATGTGAGTTTGCTCCTGTCGCTATAACGACTTGTTTATAAATGATTTTTAATATCACTTATGGCAAATTATCAGGCTTATTAAGTTAACCTTTCGATAATCATATTATCACTATGTTGAATAGTTGCCACATATCATTTTTGAAATTTGTGTTAATAATAGTAAATTTTCAAAAAAACACTTAAGAATCTCTTTTAGGGATTATGATTCTGATGTGAGAGAAGAGAGAGTAATACTAGGCAGATAGGTAAACGACGGAACTATTAAAATTGATTTGTTGAGTATAAAAACTATGTTCATTTTTTTAGAATGATGTTATAGATTAATATGATTTTACTGAACTTTGGTGGTGGGGCAGAATAGTTATATCTCAACTAAACAAGGTGATGAAAAATGAAATCATTATTTAACAGCATAAAATCATTATTTAATTCAAATAAAAATAGTACAAAATCAGTTAACTGTAATTACGCTAATAATTATTACGGTGATCAGTATTGTCAATCTAAGCACTAGTACTCAGTCATTATAAATTACCTTCCAAATAAGCTGATTTATAATGACATCATTTTTACTTTGGTCTGCATCAAACTCCTTTTCTCAATATCCTGACTCTTAACCGTCACTTAACCTAACTTTAATTAGACTTAATCTATATTATGAGTTTTATCGTTTTTAACGAGCATGCTTTATCATGTAACAGCAATTCATCTATAGCTGTATTACCATAGTTACTGATAATGAAAAACTTGGTTAATCTGATTAATAAAATTAAAGAGGTTAATGCATGAGCATTAATGTATTACTGGTTGAAGACGATATTGATTTAGCAACTACAGTGGTTGATTACTTGGAAATAGAAGGAATATCTTGTGACCATGCTTCTAATGGCTTACAGGGACTTTCACTTTTTGAAGTAAATAGCTATCAAGTCGTTTTATTAGACCTTAATTTACCGAGGTTAGATGGTTTGTCTGTTTGTCAAAAAGTGCGAAGCAGTGGTAATGATACACCTATTTTAATGTTAACTGCGCGGGATACCTTAGATGATAAAATCGCTGGCTTTAAGGCAGGAACAGACGATTATCTTGTTAAACCGTTTGAGATTGAAGAATTACTTTTACGCGTTATCGCATTATCCACACGTAAAAGTGGTCAAATAAGTAAATTAACTACAGGTGATTTAGAGCTCAACACACAAAGTCGAAGTGCTACCTATGCTGGCAATCAACTAAAACTAACACCAATTACCTTTAAGATATTACAAAAGTTAATGCGTGAAACTCCAAACCCTGTATCTCGAGAAATTTTGATGCAAGAAATATGGGGAGATGAACAACCTGATAGTAATAGTTTGAAAGTTCATCTGCACCATTTACGTAAACAATTAAATTCTGTAAATGCCAACTTATCTATTGAAAATGAACCTGGCTTTGGTTTTGTACTTCGAGTAATTCAATAAATGAAAATATTAGGTAATCAAACGAGTATTCGTACTTATACATTTGTTTTTCTCACCAGCTTAGTTTTATTAATCGCCGTGGTTTTCTCATATCAAAGCGCCAATATATTCCTTGGTTCTTTTGATCGAATGACAGAAAAATTGATGACAGAGGTTGCTAAAAAATATCCAGAACAAGGAAAAGTAGAACAAACAGTTTTGCAATTTCATGTAACCACTGATTGGCAGCGTGTACCTAAACCTGTTCAAAAGCAATTTGAAGATATATCAACTGAAAGCAATGTGTATTATTCGAAATTTGTTGATTGGATTTATATTGCTCCTCCAAAAGAAATTTATGCGCTTGTTATTTATGAGAGGGATGGGCAACGAGTGTTTGTTTCTCAATTCAATGAAAAATTTCAAGAGTACATCATTAAAAAGCACAATGAAGATGGCATTCTTTTAGACCCCATTATGGTTATTATTTTGTTGGGTTTATCAGGTCTTATTATTTTTGTGCTTGTGTTATTGCTTATTTTTAAAAAAATTACAGTGCCTGTTCAGTCATTACAAAAATGGTCTAAAACCTTAACCATTGACGATCTTAAACAAACACATCCTGATTTTAAATTTAAAGAACTAAACTCGTTAGCAAAACTTATTCTTGAAAACTTAGGATCGGTTGCAGATTCTGTAGAACGTGAACAAACCTTTTTAAGTTACGCTAGCCATGAATTACGTACTCCTATTGCTGTACTCAGAAGTAATAGCGCATTGCTTGAAAAGGTTAATCCTAACCCTTCAGAAAGAGAGAGAAAGATACGCGACCGTATTCAAAGAGCAAGTTTAACCATGAAGTCCATGACAGAAACTTTGCTTTGGTTAAGTCGTGAGGGTAATGCTGAAATGCCCAGAGAAATAACAAGCTTGGGTACTTTGTTAAATAACACACAAACAGAATTGTCGTATTTACTTATGGGTAAATCTGTAGAGGTTAATATTAAGGTTGATGATAGCGAGGTTGAGTTAGCCTTAGTGCCTAGTTTAATTGTACTTAATAACCTTATTAGAAATGCATTTCAACATACACAACAAGGCACTGTTGATATTGTTCAGAAAGGCAATGAAGTGTTGATAACTAATATTGAAACTGGTTTAGAATCAATAAATACAAGTGACACATCTATACAAAAAGAATTAGGGTTTGGCTTAGGAATGCAGTTAGTTGAAAAGCTAACAAAACAGTTTGGCTGGAAATACACAACAACAAAGCTAAATAATGGCTACAAGGTCTCAGTATTTTTTAATTAACCAAATTTATTATAAAAATTAGACTAGCTAGCACAATGAATATGATAAAATTAGGCATTACCTAATGTAAAGTTTAAAGAGTTTGGTTGAATGTCGACTGCAGAATTATTAACACCCATACTGTCATTTTTAAAATGTGAAACCCCTCAAGAATGGATTGATGAAGCGATCAAACCCGAAAACTTAAATGTTTTATTAATTGACCATTTAATTTGCGAATTAAAAGCTGCGCAATCTGCGATGTTTTTGATCCGTAAGTATGCCGTGGACAAAGCAAGTGGTCATGCCTTATTAGACTGGTTACAGCCTTTTGAACAACTTATATATAAACGTGAAGGTAACTGGCGTGATCTTGCAGCCAAAAATAAGCTCACAAAATCTGTTATTCCAAAATCAGATTCACCTTACGGACAAGATCTTATTGATAAAATGGTGTTATTGATCAAAGAAGAATTACATCATTTTTATCAAGTATTAGAAATGATGGAACATTACAACATTGAATATAAAAGTATTACACCATGTCGATATGCTAAAGGTATGTTAACTCATGTTAAAACTCATGAACCTGATACGTTAATTGATAAGTTAATTTGTGGTGCTTATATTGAAGCGCGATCGTGTGAACGTTTTGCAAAAGTCGCTCCTCATGTAGATAAGCGATTAGGTGATTTTTATATCTCTTTATTACGCTCAGAAGCTAGGCATTATCAAGACTACTTGGCTTTAGCACAGTCTATTTCAGCGAAAGATATTACGGATAAAGTTGAATACTTTGGACAAGTTGAAGCTGAGCTTATTTGTTCTGAAGATGCTGATTTTAAGTTTCATAGCGGTAAGCCTATTTAACCTGCACTCGGTTTAAGGTGTTTTTAATTCGTTGAAATTATTACTCATAAAATTTAACTTATATTCTAGCTCGATAGTTTTTCTTTCTTTAAGGTAATTTCGCGTCAATAGCTAGCCTATTGCAAGTAAATTTAACGATCGAGCAATTAAACGTAGTTGTTAGAGAAGAGTATATTAAGCCGATCTCAGGTTATTTAATCTTACAGGTATGTTCTAGATGAGGTTAACTTTTCATTCGTTAAATATATTACGATAGAAACTAGTGTGAATTTTTAGATTTACGTTTTCAAGAAATGTGACGTGATCTCTTTTGAAAACGTCACTTATAGTTCAACTTAACTCATTTCATAAAGTTTAAGCTGCAATTTTTATACAGTTTCTACCTGAGTTTTTGGCTTCATAAAGAGCTTTATCAGCACGCTCTATAATGTCTTGCCAATATTTTTCATTTTTATTTTCAGCAATACCAATTGAAACAGAGATTTTAGGTAAAAATTTATCAGAGTTTTTTTGCTTAAGTTTTAATTGGCTAATAGCTAATCTTATCTTCTCGGCAATGTCTTGAGCTTCATATAGGGCTTTATTTACTGCCACAACAACAAATTCTTCGCCACCGTAACGTACTGTAATATCTTCATCAGTTAGCTGTTTTCTGATTAACTGAGTGACTTTTTGAATAACTTTATCGCCAATAGGGTGACCAAAATTGTCATTAATTGATTTAAAATGATCTATATCGATAATCAATGTTGTGTGTGTATCTTCAATATCAATTTCAGCAAGTTTTTCATCTCCACCTCTTCGGTTTAAGAAACCAGTTAATGGGTCTGAAATAGCTTGTTCCTTAGCTTCACTTAATTTAGATTTTAATTCGTTTATTTCATTATTGGTTTTAGTTAAATCTTGGGACAAACTTTTATGCTGAGTAACAGAGCCATTAACTGTATTTTGAACGTAATTAATAATCTGTTGTAATGAGCTGTTTTGTTTTGATTTGGCGAGGACTTTATCTATCTTTTGTAAGTTAGTTACCGCTTCTTCTTCAGAACTAACCTGTTGTTGTAACTTACCAAGAACTAAGCCAATAGATTCACTTAAAGGTGATAAAATTTCTTCATCTATTTGTGTTACTTGAGAAACATGTAATTCGTAAAGCTCATTAATGGAAGTATCATCAATTTGATTGGATTCTACTAGTAATTCTAATTGTTTAGTTAAAGTGGAGTTGCTGCCTTTAACATAAACAAAAAAAACTGAATAATTAATCGGTGTTGGTGCTAACTGGTGTTTATTTAATAATTCATTAGTGAGTTGTGCATGTTTTACTGCGACTTTAAAATTTTGATCTACCACTTGTTTTTCCTCAAAGATGAGTAATAACAAAATCCAATTTTATATTTAGCCAAAATGAATTTTAACTAAACTGATTTATCTTCCTTGAAGTAAATGAGTTTATCAATGTTTTCGCATACTTATCAAACTAAATGTTTTTAAATGATATATATAGTAGGTGAATTTAGTTGAAGTGTGTGTTGAGCAGTGTTTTTTCTGTAGGGGTAACCTTTAACCAAGCACCTTGTTCATACCAATCGCCTAAAACAATTCTTTGAGCCGGGCCATTATTTGCTGTTAGGTTATGAATATTTGGTCTGTGGGTATGACCGTGGATCATAAGCTGGCAATTATATTCTTCTAAGTCTTTAACAACTTCAGACTCTGTAACATCCATGATATCAAGAGATTTAGTTTGTTGTGCTTGCTTGCTTTTTGCTCGATAGTTATCTGCAATTCGCTTTCTTAACCATAATGGAAGACTTTTCATAAAACCTTGCCACCACCAGCTTCGTGATTTTTTTCTAAACTTCTGATAATCAACATCGCGTGTGCAAAGGGTATCGCCATGCATAAGTAATACTTTTTCATCGTAAAGGTCGATCAATTGTTTTTCAGGTAATAAAATCATATTTGCTTGTTTGGCGTAATGATTACCAAGCAAGAAATCTCTATTACCGTGAATAAAATAAACCTTTGTACCTGAGCTATTTAATGTTTTTACCGCATTAATTACCGCTTCAGTAAGTTCTGTTTTGTAATCATCACCAAACCAAACTTCAAATAAGTCACCTAAGATGTAAAGCTTTTCAGCTTTTATTGCGTCATTTTTCATGAAAGCTAAAAAACAGGCCGTAATATCGGGCCTGTTTTCTGCTAAATGTAAGTCAGCAATAAAGTAAGTGACTTGTTCTTTATTTTTCACTAAAGATTTAAATCCAATTATTCAATCGAAATTTCAGTTTCGACTATTCTTCGATAACGGTTTCAGTGATAACAATTTCTTCTTTTGGAACATCATCATGATGACCTAAGCGACCGGTATCAACTAAAGTCATTTTATCTACGATGTCCATGCCTTCTACTACTTCACCAAAAACACAGTAACCCCAACCTTGAACTGTTTCGCTTGAGAAGTCTAAAAAGGTGTTATCGACTAGGTTAATAAAAAATTGAGCAGAAGCTGAATGAGGGTCTTGTGTACGAGCCATTGCTAAAGTACAACGTGTGTTACTTACGCCATTGTTTGCTTCGTTTTTAATTGTTTCTTTCGTGCTTTTCTCTTCTAAGCCAGATGAAAAACCACCACCTTGCGCCATAAAACCTTTAATTACGCGATGAAAAATAGTGCCATTGTAAAAGCCATCTTCAGCATATTGTTGGAAGTTTTTAGCTGTAACAGGGGCTTTATCAAAGTCTAATGCGATTTTGATGTCGCCTAATGTTGTTTTAAAAGTAATCACTATATGTTCTCTCTATTTGTACGATATTTATAATGTGGAGATTGTACCTCAAGATTTCAATTATTTCTCTGCTAAAATCTATCCATCTGATGATTCAAAAGAAATGTTGATGTACAATTACGCTTCGATTTTTTGTTTAAATACAATTAACCAACTTCAATAAGTGCCACACAGATTTTTATAAGCACAATAATAGGAATACAAAATAGTTATGCTGCAAATTTTTAATACGCTTAGCCGAAAAAAAGAGATCTTTAAACCTATCACAGAAGGGAAGGTTGGCTTGTATGTTTGTGGTATCACCATTTATGACCGATGCCATATAGGGCATGCTAGAACTTATGTGGCTTTTGATATTATTGCTCGTTACTTAAAGTATTCTGGGTACGAACTTACGCATGTTCGTAATATTACTGACGTTGACGATAAAATTATTAAACGCGCTCTTGAGAATAACGAAAGTTGTGAGTCTTTAACAACTCGAATGACAGCTCAAATGTATCAAGACTTTGATGATTTAAATATCATGCGACCTGATATTGCACCAACAGTTACAGGGCATATGCCTGAAATTATTAACCTTGTTTCTACACTTATTGAAAAAGGTCATGCATATGTTGCTTCAAATGGCGACGTGATGTTTGAGGTTAGTACATACGAAGATTATGGTCAGTTGAGTATGCAAAATCTTGATATGCTTCAAGCCGGTTCTCGTGTTGATGTTGATGAAGCTAAAAGAAGTCCGTTAGATTTTGTTTTATGGAAAATGGCTAAACCTGATGAGCCAAGCTGGGATTCACCTTGGGGTAAAGGTCGACCAGGATGGCATATTGAATGTTCTGCCATGAACCAAAAGCATTTAGGCGATCATTTTGATATTCATGGTGGTGGTTCAGATCTACAATTTCCACATCATGAAAATGAAATCGCACAATCGTGCTGTGCTACCAATACGCCTTATGTTAATTACTGGATGCACGGCGGCATGGTGCAAATTAACAAAGAGAAAATGTCTAAATCATTAAACAACTTTTTCACATTACGTAGTGTCTTAGATGAGTATGATGCTGAAACCGTGCGATTCTTTTTAACATCGAGTCATTATCGTAGCCAATTAAACTACTCGCAAGACAACTTAACGCAAGCACGTTCTAGCTTAGAGCGTTTATACACGGCATTACGTGATGTAACACCTGTAAAAGTAGAATTGGCTGGTAATGAGTACGTTAATCGTTTTGAAAAAGCGATGGATGATGACTTTAATTGTCCAGAAGCTATGCCAGTTATCTTTGAATTATCTAAAGAGATTAACCGCATAAAAGAGCAAGATGCAAACAAAGCAGGGGAGCTAGCTTATATTCTTATTGAATTAGGTAAAGTGTTAGGTATTGCACAAAGCTCACCAGAAGAGTTCTTTAAAGGTAGTGTTGCAAATGATTCTGAAGCTGAAGAAATTGAAGCGTTAATTAAACAACGTAACGATGCGCGTGCTAATAAAGACTGGGCATTAGCAGATGAAGCAAGAGACAAACTTAAAGCCATGAATGTCATACTTGAAGATTCAGCAGGTAAAACCACCTGGCGTAAGGGGTAGTTTAAATTAATTATACCAATTTGATTAATGAAGTGATCTACTTTTTCATGAGGAAAAATGGATAATTACAAGGCATAAAATTTAG
>NZ_JAUPEC010000012.1 GCF_030551755.1 Pseudocolwellia sp. AS88 | reverse complement strand
AATTAAGCTCCTGTAATGCAAAATAAGATACAAACACGAAGTGGGTAATGCATTTGATACCCTGATTTAGAGGTGTTCTTATTATTTTTTATAAATTCTACAGCCTCGTTATATGCCTAGGAGATATTGGCGTTGAAATTGATTCCTGAGTTAGAAACTGAAAACTTGATTATTTCCGTTTTAACCCCTGACGATTTTGAATTACTCGTCAAATATGAAAGTGATAATCGTAGCCATTTATCACCATGGGAGCCAAAAAAAAACGCAGAGTACTTTGGTTTGGAAGAAACAAAAAAACGTGTAGAGTTAAACTTTGAAAATTTTCATTTAGGCTCTTCAATTTCTCTTGTTGCCTTTGATAAAAGTAAATCTGAAATTATTTGTTTATGTACATTTTCAAATATAGTTCATGGTGCGTTTCAAGCTTGTAATCTTGGCTATTCAATCTCTGAGAAAAAGCAAGGGGCAGGTTTAATGTTTGAAATGCTCCAAGCATCAATACAGTACGTATTTACTGAATATAATTTACATAGAGTAATGGCTAATTATATTCCATCAAATATTCGTTCTGGCAAGTTATTAGATAAACTAGGATTTCAAAAAGAAGGGTTGGCAAAATCTTATTTAAAAATAGCTGGTTCTTGGCAAGATCATGTTTTAACATCAAAAATAAATCAGAGTTAAATCGGCATATAACAAGTCACTTGTTATACGTACTATTGTTCAGTGTGTTTTTTTATTGAATTCTTAATCGCATCAACCTGTGCTTTTTTTCTTTTACGGCAATCGATTCGATCTTGAACATGCCCTTGTTCACACTTCGATGCTGTATCATTACTTTTTAGTAAACCGATAACAAGGTCGTCAATATGCCCTGGACGATCTTGAGTGTTATTATTCCTTGAATTAGTATCAGCGCAAGAATATAAAAAGAAAACCAGAATAAATATTAAGTATTTCATAAGTGAATTTAACCTCCATGTACGTATAACGCCCTGTTAACAGGCAAAAAATTGTTGGCTAAAATGTTGAGGAACGAAAACAGCCAACTGTTTTTTGTCCTTGTTTAACAGCTTGTTAGGCATTGCTTACACCGAATGAATGGTAATAAGAATTTACTTTAGAGCTTTTGAAAAAGTAATACCATAAAGCCGCGATAAAAATAAAACTAATTGATAAACCAGCTAAACTACCGTACCCAAATAAAACAAAAATTGCCGACCAATAACATAAATTTCCCCAGCGTGACCAATATAAACCTTTAGCTGTTGCAAGGCATAAATATGAAATGGAGCCAATAAAAACTAAAAATAATGGACCAGCCCCTGAAAGCCAAAATTCACTGTAACTTAAGCTTTCACCATTAATTTCATAAGTTGCGCTTGGCCATGGCCAAAAAGAAAACAATAGTAATGGGATGAAAGTAGCTGCGTTAACCCCATACATAAACATAAAAAGCCAAGGCATCTTTTTACCTGATTTGAATAAAAGAATAAGCGTATCAAAAAAAACTTTCATATAACTTCCAAATCTGAAAAATGCCTAACAGCTTATTATGGAGACTTCTCAGTAATGTCCATCCCATAAAATTAATTTATTATTGCTTAATATTCCATAATTTCAATGAATTAGAAAGACTAAAATTTTATAAAATAGTTCTAGTTGGATATTACTAAGACTTCTCAGTAATATCCAATCATCACGTAAGTAATTAAACCAATATTTTTCATAAGGTTAGTTTGTTTTTTTAATGAGTTAACCCTGTTTATTAGCACTTACTGAGACTTCTCAGTAATATCCCGTTGATATAATATTTGATATTTATTTACCTTAAAACCACGCTGTACATAAATACAGTAATAGGGGTTTTAAAAATGTCTACATCGCCTTTTCTTGAAAGTATCCGTCATATCCTCCGAACAAAGCATTACAGTATTCAAACTGAAAAAGCGTATCTGCTATGGATTAAACGATTTATTCTCTTCAACCAAAAACGACATCCCAAGGATATGGGACAGCAAGAAGTCAGTAATTATCTCACTCATTTAGCAGTTAATAGGCAGGTAACGTCCTCAACTCAAAACTTGGCATTATGTTCAATTGTTTTTATGTACAAGCATGTCTTTGAAAGAGAACTCACCTTACTATCAGATACCGTTAGAGCAAAAGCCCCTACCAGAGTGCCAATGGTATTATCAAATAAGGAAGCGACTGCAATTATTAATAAATTAAAGTCTCCTTATCACCTAATGTTCAGTTTGCTCTATGGCTCTGGATTAAGAAAAGCTGAGCTGTTAGCGTTACGTATCAAAGATATCGATTTTGACGGGAATTCAATTTATGTCTTTCGTGGTAAAGGGGCTAAGGACAGAATGACCTTATTGCCTAAAATCCTTATAGAGTCGCTTAAAGAGCAAATAGAGAAAGTAGAAAACCTACATCGTAAAGACTTAGCAGAAGGAGAAGGGAAAGCGAGTTTACCGTCTGAATTAGCACGTAAATATCCAAAAGCAATTACTGAATTTAAATGGCAATACCTATTCCCGTCTACAGTTAGATGTAAGCATCCAACAGGTGGTTATTTTTGTCGCCACCATTTACATTGGACTTCATTGTCAAAAGCACTGAGAGCTGATGTTCTAAAAAAAGGCATTCGAAAACATGTCACCGCACATACCTTTCGTCATACTTTCGCGACTCAATTATTAATAAATGGAGCTGATATTAGAACGGTACAAGAGCTACTTGGTCATAATGATCTGAAGACTACTCAAATATATACCCATGTTATTAGTCAACATTCGTCCGGAACTCTAAGCCCACAAATGGTAGGTTAAAAGCCTATGGCGCTTTGTGCTTCATACCGCCATTTAATCATACAAATTTAATACCTAAAATCATATTAATCTAATGCCCGCTTTGGTATTTTCTAGTCAAATATAATTTTTGACCTTATATATTCCTGATGAAATTTAGAACAATTTTATTATCTAACGCAGGGCTGATTTTCATCGGTTCAAATGTCACTTGATAAGCTTAGGCTAAGATCCGGTTTTGTATCTTTGCTGACCTTATTGGATCGTTGACGAGTTACAAAATTTTTCTCAGATGTAACATAAATGTTAAATTTTCTCATCGTGTGACGCATTTCTCATTATTTGTGACGATCCACACCTCTCAAAATCACTACACTTGAATTATTTTCATTTATTTTAGAGTAATTGCTTTACTTTAATAGAGTACTTACTCTATACTTCACTTGCTCCTAACGGACAGTTTATTGAATTTTAAGTTTTCCCCAAAAAACTTATTACTTTGAGCCAATATTAAAATATTGGCTTTTTTTTTACCCAAAATTTACCTCGCTGCTTTTTTCTTTTGAACTTTTCTATTTTCAAGGCTAAAAATTAAATCAAAAAAAGCCCTGTAACAAGGTTACAAGGCTTTAACTGAATCGTGATTGTTAACGTATTTAAATAGTTAACTCTGATCAGTGATTTTATTCTTCAATCATTTCGTCTTCTGCAAGTTGTTCCATATTTTCATCTTCAAACCAAGCTTGAATAACGGCAGTAGCTTGCTCTGAACCTGTACGCTTTAACGATGAGAAAGCTTGAACAGTAATATCAGCATTTAAATCTTTTAATGCTTTTTTCACTTTAAGTACTTCAGTACTGCGTTGACCTTGTGATAATTTATCGCATTTGGTTAACAAAGCTAAAATAGGTAGTTCACTGTCCACTGCCCATTGAATTAAGTCTTTATCTAAGTCTTTTAATGGATGACGAATATCCATTAAAATAACTAAACCTTTTAAGCATTGGCGTTTTTCTAAATATTCACCAAGGGCTTTTTGCCATTTAATTTTCATTTCTAATGGCACTTTTGCGAAACCATAACCAGGTAAATCGATTAATCGTTTATTTTCTGCAATTTCGAATACATTAATCAACTGTGTTCGACCAGGTGTTTTACTGGTTCGAGCTAAACTTCTTTGATTCGTTAAAGTATTTAATGCGCTTGATTTACCTGCGTTAGAACGGCCAGCAAATGCGACTTCTATTCCACTATCATCAGGCAACCGACGAATGTCTGGCGCACTGAGTGTAAACGTCGCTCTATGTAAATTTATGCTTGATGATGACAAAATAGTTTCCAATAACAATAATAATTACCTCATTATATCTTTTTTTTCCTTTTAAAAATAAAAAAACTCATAAAAAATCACCTTATTTTTACTATGCTTATTACACGCCGCGATATTTTGTGTAAAATACTGCCAGTTTTTATATACACTTTTTTTGATTAGGCGAATTCGCTTAGTTAAAGACGAGAAGAGATCTTTTCTAATGAAACGTTTTATTTTTTCTATATTAGTTCTATTTACAGGAATGAATGTTGCTGTTGCCGCTGGTGATATTGAAGCCGGTAAAGGTAAAGTAGCTGTGTGTGCTGGTTGTCATGGTGCTAACGGTATTAGTGCAAGTGACACTTATCCAAACCTTGCAGGTCAACATGCAGATTATATTGTAAAACAACTTAAAGCTTTTAAAAACGGTACTGACCGTAGCAATGCTTTAATGAGTCCTATGGCTGCAGGCCTATCTGAACAAGATATGATGGATATTGGTGCTTATTACAATAGCTTGCCTCGCACCCCTGTTGAAAGTGCTGCTGGTGGCGATGCAACAGCGAGTTCTGCTCCTGCTGCTAAATATGAGCCTGATCCAGTTGCTGGTAAAAGTTTATATGAATTAGGTGATGCCTCTCGAGGTATTGGTGCTTGTATAGGTTGTCATGGTAAAGATGGTAACAGTGATGTTCTTATCTACCCTAACCTTGCTAAGCAACACCCTGAATATATTCAGAAACAATTACATAATTTCAAAGCAATGGAAAATCGTGCTAATTACGCGATGAACAAATTTGCAGGTCAAATGACTGATGAAGAGATTTTAGATATTGGTGCTTACTTAGCTGACACTCAAGCATTAGCTAATGTTAAACCGAAAAAAGTTATTGCAGTTGCTATAACTGCCGAAGTGCTAGCTGGTGAAAAGAAAGCAGCCACATGTGTAGCATGTCATGGCCAAGGCGGTAATAAACCAATTGCTGACTATCCAAGATTAGCGGGTCAAAGTGCCCAATACCTAGTTAAGCAATTAACTGAGTTTAAGAGTGGTGTTCGTGCAAATGCTGTAATGGCAGGAATGGCTGCAGCACTTTCTGAGCAAGACATGACTGAATTAGCAGCTTACTTTGCTGCGCAAAAACCACTTGCTGGCAACGGCAAAGGTTCAGAAGTTGGTAGCAAGATTTATTACGGTGGTAAGGTTAATCATGTGAATCAAGCAATTACAGCTTGTGTAGCTTGTCATGGTGCTACTGGTAAGGGCATGGCTAAAGCTGGCTTTCCATCTTTAGCAAACCAAAGTGCTGAATACATTACAAGCCAACTTAAACAATTTAAGTCTGGTGCTCGTGCTAACGATAAAGCAAGCATGATGCGTAATATTGCAATGAAACTATCAGACAATGATATTGATGAATTAGCGCAATTTGTTGCAACATTAAAATAACCTTTTAAGCGTTTAATAAAAAACAGCATTTAATATGCTGTTTTTTTTTGCTTTATATTTACAAGATATTTACTTCCGCATTTTTTTAGACGCTAAATAGCTGATCTTAGTTGTTATTTTTATACTTATTGATACTATCAATTTCTTACCTATACTTATTATTTTAATCATGGGAAATTTACTGTTGTTTAATAAACTATTTGCTCAAGTAAGATTTTTGATTATTGGTGTTTCTCTTTTTGTAACGGCTCTGTCTGCAAATGCTAATAACTCCCTTAAAATTAATATTGTTGATGTTAACCAAAAACCATTAGAAAACATGGTGGTTTATCTGGAAGCCGTTGACCATAAAATCACAAAAAAAAATTCATCAACATTAGAAGTCGGTCAGAAATATAAATCATTTACTCCATACATCAGCGTTATGCAATTAGGCAGCGATGTCAGATTCAATAACCAAGACAATATTACTCATCATATTTATTCTCCTGTGGGTGATAATAAGTTTTCAGTAAAAATACGTTCTGGCGAACAAGTCATGAAAACTGATTTTAACACCGTGGGCGAAGTTTCAATGGGTTGTAACATTCATGATTGGATGAGTGGTTATTTGTTGATTGTTGATACCCCCTTCTTCACTAAGTCAGACAAAAATGGTGATTCAGAAATAATTATTGATAAACCAGGTCAATATAAAGTGATTGTTTGGCACCCTCAAATGGATGAACCTAACAATCGAATAGCTAAAACAATTACTGTAAATAGTACAATGGAAGTGTCTATGCAATTGTCTAAACCTATGTTTGACATTCCAACGCAACAAAACGAAGACGACTTCGATTTTTTGTCTGATTACTAATTAACAAGTAAAGGTAAAGCTTTAGTATGAGAAGCCTAAAAACTAAAATATTTCTATTTTTTGTTTTGTTATTATTACTGGTTCAGTCCATTGCATTATGGACTCTAGTAAAAGGTAATGATGCCCAAGAACAACAAGAAATTAGCAACAGGCTTAATACTGCTAAAACTATATTTACTGAACAATTTAATAGTCGACGTGATTACTTGGCAGCCTTTTCCGAAACAGCTGCAAAAGACTACGGCATAAAAGATGTTTTTGAAGGTGACACTCGTAGCTTGTTATTTGCTTTAAATAACCACCGTAAGCGCATAGACGCAGATTTAGCTATGGCTATTTCTGCAGACAGTATTATCAGTGCACAATTACAAGTTATTCAAGTTAACAACAATAAAAACAAAGTACAAAAAGGCTCTGAGCTAGGTAAAATATTTAAATATACAGAGTGGTTAGAAAGCCAAGAAAAAGCACACCTCTATTTTCTTGACGGTATTTTATATCAACTCAGTTTATCGCCTTTAACTGTTGGTTCATCAACTATTGGCTGGTTAGCGTTTGGCTTTGAAATAAACCAAGAACTGGCTAATCATTTTTTAGAAATAACTCACCTACAAGTAGATTTCATTCTTAAGCAGGATGATGAGTGGCTTTTAGTTGCCTCATCAAACCCTACTGCCGATGTTAACTTCGCTAAAACCATTGTTGAAGGAAAAACACCTGAACAATACATAGGTATTGGTGAGTTAATTACAGAATTTGATAATCAGCCTTTTGGCTTGGCTATGTATGCATTAAGAGCTGATATTGTAGAGGTGTTACAAAAACAATGGTGGCAATTTTTAATACTTGCTTTCATTACTTTATTACTTTCATTGGCGAGTGCATATCTGATTGCCTCTTCTATCACTAAGCCGATAAAGCGTTTGGTAAAACAAGCTAGAATGATCGCCCAAGGTGATTACCAACAAAAAATTGATTTAACAGACAACGGTGAACTAGGGCAACTTGCAAACGAGTTTAATGTTATGCAACAAGCCGTTTTGGCTCGAGAAAAAGAAATCACTCACAGAGCCAATCACGACCCGTTAACAGAACTTCCTAACCGTAATATTCTAATGAAATACCTCAATCAGTTAATTATTGATAAAAGTTGTTTTCAGTTATTTCATCTTAATTTAAGTCGTTTAAAAGACGTCAACGAAACATTAGGTCATGACGTAGGTGACTGGCTTATTCAACGAACTGCTGAAAGGCTATCGAAAATATCAACATTTGATTTACTTTGTCATCTTGGCGGTGACGAATTCATTTTAATCATCAAAAAACAAGATCAACATTCAATTCCCGAACTCGTAAACAAAATTAATAACTCTTTAGAAAACCATTGTGATTACGGCGGCATTAATCTTCAACTGCAAGTACGCATTGGTATTTCATCGTTTCCTGAGCACAGTAATGTTGATAAAACACTATTACAAATGGCAGATACCGCTTTACAAAGCGCACGTAAAAGTAATGCAAATTACTTATGCTACGACAAGTCATTAGACGTCAATAGCGTTGAGCGTTTGAATCTGATCAACGATTTAAAAAGCGCTATTTCAGATAACCAATTAGAACTTCATTACCAACCTAAATTAGATTTAAAAACCAATATTGTGACTCATGCTGAAGCACTAGTACGCTGGTACCATCCAACTTTAGGTATGGTTCCTCCTGACAATTTCATTCATATTGCTGAACAAACGGGTCAAATAAACAAGCTGACACAATGGGTAGTTTCTACTGCACTTAAACAATCATCCATTTGGCGAGCAGACGGAATTGACCTTAATATAGCCATAAACATTTCTGCTGAAGATTTAAAGGAAGCTGATTTTTATGACTTTATTCGTAATGCGATTACCACAAATAACGTTCCAGAAAATAAAGTAACGTTAGAAGTTACTGAAAGTGCAGTTGTTGATAACCCAGAAGAAGCGATTAAGTTATTACAACGCTTTAAAGATGCTGGCATTAAAATATCAATAGATGATTACGGCACAGGTTACTCATCGTTAGCTCAGTTAAAACAATTGCCGGTACATGAACTGAAAATAGACAAGTCATTTGTACAACATTTACATGAAGATGAAGACGATAGAATTATAGTAAGATCAACCATTGAATTAGCTCATAACATGGGTTTATCTGTAGTCTCAGAAGGCATTGAAGACGACTTCTCTTTACGTTGGTTAGCAGAGCATGATTGCGAACTTGGACAAGGCTACTATATTAGCCGACCTAAACCGACGAAAGACTTTACTACTTGGGTGAAAGAGCAACTATCATCTAAGACTGAAAAAGGTTAACTCGTGCATAAACAAATTGCCGCCTTCTTATTCTCTCTAAGTATTGCACTTTATCAACAGAGCTATGCTTTTGAGGTAGAAGTAAACTTTCATGGCCTACTAGACTTAAGAGCCACAGCTACAGATTCCTTAACAAGCTATACAAATGGTAGTTACGGTAAGTTTGGCTCTGATGATGGTAATGAATTAACTATTTCAAATGCTGGTGGACAACTGACTTTTGCGTGGGACAATGGGATAAGCGCTCACCTTGTTGCTAATGCTTATAATAACAATGGCGACTTCAAACTAGGACTTACAGAAAGCTACCTTAAATATTCAGGTTTACCTAATGCTTCTGGCTACCGTTGGCAAACCAAACTTGGCGTGTTTTATCCTAAGATATCCCTCGAAAATAATGCCTACGCTTGGGCGAGTAAAAACACATTAAATTCGTCCAGTTTAAATACTTGGATCGGTGAAGAAATCCGAGTGCTTGGTAACGAAGTTACGCTAACCCGCCTAGGTCGCATTAATAATAATGCGTTCGATCTATCACTTAGTCTCAGTGCTTTCATTAATAACGATCCCTCTGGCAGTATGTTGTCGTGGCATGGTTGGACAATCAGTAATAGACAAACCATATATTATGAGAAAATCCAACTGCCTAACTTTACAGCACGAGAAAAAGGTTACGCATTGTTTGAGCAAGCCTCAAGTTCAGACCCTTTTCTAGATGTAGATCATAAAATTGGTGGCCATATTCGAGGTGAAGTTAAATTTCATAAAAAAGGTACTATTTCAGCAGGCTACTACAACAACAATGGCACCCCTTACATTGTAGAAGATGGTCAATATGCATGGAAAACACGTTTTACGCATGTTGAGTTAAGCTGGTTGCTTCCTAAAGGTATTTTACTAACTAGTCAGCTGTTGAAAGGCGATACGTTAATGCAAAATCCGCAACAAATGGACGTAGTAAATAACGATTATACTAATGGTTATATTGCCCTTTCCAAACGTATAAAAGCCCACAGAATAACGTCTAGAATTGAACGTTTTGATGTAAAAGATAACGACACAACAGTAGGTGATGATAATACGGAGCGAGGTAAAGCCTTTACCTTAAATTATACTTACCGACTATCAAAACCTTGGTTTTTGTCGGCCGAATTCACTTGGCTTGATAGTTATCGTCCGGCGCGAGTTTATACCAACGACCCAATTAATTTAACCGAGCGCCAACTTAGCTTTTCAGCTCGCTATTTTTACTAATTTTATTGAATATACATGGGAATATATTTAACAATCATCAAATTAGTGTAAAATGCGCTCATATTCCCTTATTTAACCCATGATACGCTAAGTACTAGCGTTAACCTGAGAGTCATTTATGAAAAAAATACTTTTCACACTTTTATTAGGATTAGGCGCATTCAATACAGCATCAGCTGTTGAAGGCGACGCTGAAGCTGGCAAAAACAAATCAGCTGTTTGTGCAGCATGTCATGGTGTAGATGGTAATAGTGCAGTTGCTATATACCCAAAAATTGCTGGTCAGAGTGCTACTTATCTAGCAAAACAACTTGCTGACTTTAAATTAGGTATGTCTTCAGGTGGTAAAGAAGGACGTGCAGATCCAATCATGGGTGGCATGGCTATGGCTTTATCAGAACAAGATATGGCTGACTTAGCTGCGTATTTTTCTTCACAAAAACAGTCTCCAGGTTCAGATACAACCAATGAAACGGGCAGAAAGTTATACCTAGGTGGCGATTCTTCACGAGGTATTACCGCTTGTGTTGCTTGTCATGGTGTTACAGGTAAAGGTATGGAACAAGCTGGTTTTCCTTCAATTGGTGAGCAAAATGCAGCTTATATTCAATCTCAACTTGAGAAATTCCGCTCAGGTGCACGTGCAAACGACAAAGCTAGCATGATGCGTAACATTGCTATGAAGTTAGAAGATGCTGACATTGAAGCATTAACGCAGTTTATTGCTTCCTTAAAGTAAGCAACTAACTGAAGATAAGTATTTCTAAATACATCATGCTCAAAGCCACTATTTGCTAGTGGCTTTTTTATTGCAATACTCTTCATACTTTTATGTAAACTCTCTTTTACTCTAAATACCAATCAATTAATAAAAACATAAGCGATTGATAAATAATCCAAATAAATAATTCATAGATTGTATATTATTTTATTTTTGGCCTACAATTAGTTACGTAATTATCATAAACACTATTATCAGGTAAATAATATGAGCACTTCAGGGAATGAAATAACTTTCTTACCAACAGAACAATTAATATCAATCACAGACTTAAAGGGTGATATTACTTATGTTAATGACGACTTTTGCCGAATAGCTGGTTATTCAAGAGAAGAACTGGTTGGGCAACACCATAATATTGTTCGTCATTCTGATATGCCAAAACAAGCGTTTGCTGATTTATGGGCTAAGTTAAAACGTGGTGACTCATGGCGAGGTATGGTTAAAAATCGCTGTAAAAATAATAACGACTATTATTGGGTAGATGCTTACGTAACGCCCGTTTATGAAAATAATACTATTATTGGCTATCAGTCAGTGCGAACTTGTCCAACTCAAGAACAAAAAAACGTCGCAACAAAACTCTATCAAGATCTAAATTCAGGAAAATCTATAGCAGAATTCTCACTTAACATTTCATTAAAGCGCATACTCGCGGCGATTATTGTATTAGCGAGCACTGCATTTATTGCGCTAAATTTGGGCCTGTTGGCAGCACTTATTCAGTTTGCTACTTTTGTTTTATTTATTCTTGTTTTTACCGAAGAATTAATCATCTTACCTGGTTATATCAAACAAATTAAAAACAAATACGATAGCCCATCTCGCTTGCTGTTCGCAGGAAAAGGAATGGCGGCTCTATTAGAATATCCTTCGTTATTACAACAAGCTAAAGTTCGAACTATATTAGGTAGGAGTCGAGACTCAGGTACATTTTTATCTCATTTAGCTTCTGATTTATCGCAAAGTTCTGAACAAACATTAGCGGGATTACTTGAAGAAAATAACCAGCTAGATCAACTAGCAACTGCGATCACCGAAATGAGCGCTACTATCAGTGAGGTGAGCAAAAACACCAACGATGCTCATGACAAGGTAGTCGATATTGTCGAAGAATGTGATCAGTCAATTAACACCATGGATGACAACGAAGTAAAAATTAATAAGCTTTCACAAGAAATTGGAAATGCGGCAGAAAGTGCACAAGGTTTAGTTCAAGATGTTGATAATATAGCCCATATAATGGCCGAAATTACAGGTATAGCAGACCAAACTAATTTACTTGCGCTTAACGCAGCAATTGAAGCTGCGCGAGCTGGTGAACAAGGTCGAGGCTTTGCTGTTGTAGCGGATGAAGTAAGAACTTTAGCCAGTCGAACACAATCAGCTACCGAACACATTAGTAAGTCTGTAATCACTTTACAAAACACCTTAACGTCATGGAGCGATATTATGTTGCTCAGTCGAGACAATGCTAATCAATGTGTAGTTAGTACTAATGATACTAAATCACGCATGAACAACATAAAATCTATGATAGATAACGTAAGCAATATTACTGCACAAATCGCTACCGCAGCTGAAGAACAAAGCGTTGTTGCTGATGAAATTAATAAAAATATTTATACCATTGAAAGTATTTCAAAACAAAACACCGCAAGTGCAGAGCATGTTGATGAAAATAGTACTCAAATGACTAAAAACGCTGATGAGCTAGAAGGGTTAAGTTCTACATTTCGTTAAATAACCAGAGTTCAAGGTTAAATATAAATAGGTAGCTATTTAATAGCTACCTTATTTTCAGTGTTTGTACTGCGCTAATTTTTCTTACATTGCTCAATTTAAAATAAAGAATAGATATACTTAGTTACAGGCTTATACTTGAAAAACCTTATACTCCAAGTAATATTGATATTATTGTTTCCTAATTATTGAGCTAACATGAAATTTAGTATTTTTGTTGTCCTTTTAATATCTTTTACCAGCCAAGCTACTCAACTAAAAGAACGTATTACTGACTTACAACAACCCACAGATATAAAGTTTTTCCCAGATTCTAGTGAGCAGTTATTAGTTGCAGGTAAAGAAGGACAACTCAGCTTCACGGACCTATCAAAAAACACCACAAACTTAGTACATGACTTTGATGTAAAAAGTGGTTCTGAGATGGGACTTCTAGGCTTAGCGTTTCATCCTTCTTACAATGAAAAACAACCTAAAAACAACTTCTTATTTATTAATTACTTCCCTAAAAAAGGAGAGCGTAGAACACGTGTTTCTAGATTTTCTCTTAATAAATCAGGAGATAACTACAGCCTAGCGAACGAAAAGATCATCTTAGAAATAGAACAGCCCTACGGAAATCATAATGGCGGTCAAATCGCTTTTGGCCTTGACGGTTATTTATACATTGGTATGGGCGATGGTGGCTCGGGTGGAGATCCTAAAGGACACAGTCAAAATACTAAAACCTTGCTAGGTAATATGTTGCGTATTGATATAAACACAACTGACGATATTCCATATGCAATTCCACAAGATAATCCTTTTATTAATCAAGCTAATTTTGAGCCTGAAATTTGGGCTTACGGTTTAAGAAACCCATGGCGTTTCTCATTTTATCAAGGTGTACTCATTGCCGCCGATGTTGGACAGCATAAATATGAAGAAATATCGATTGTAGAAAAAGGTCAAAACATGGGTTGGAATACCATGGAAGCTAGCCATTGTTTCGAGCCTAGAAAGAATTGCGACACCACAGGCTTAACCTTACCTAAATTAGAATATGGTCGCGACCAGGGTCAATCAATTACAGGTGGTTATGTTTATCAAGGCGAACTAAATACTGAACTGAAAAACCATTACATTTACGGTGACTTTGTTTCAGGTAATATTTGGAGTGTAGAATACCCTTCTTTCTCATCACCTACTAAATTACTATCTAACCAAGGTAATATTTCAACCTTTGCCATAGATGCCAATGGCGAAATTTACGTAGCTGAATTTGGTAAAGGTATTGTCTATCAGTTAGTGCCTTAGAAACATAAATATTATGTTTCTTGAGTAATGCTTGATAACAATTGAGTTATAGAAAAAGTATCTTGAGTCTATATTACTTAATTAAGGTATAGTGGGAGTGGTAAAGCACTTCTTTATCACATAGCATATTCGATCTTATCTCTTAAAATATAAGATTCACATTAAATAGGATTGTTAATTTATGAATAAATATATAAAAACTACCTTAGGTTGTCTGTTACTTATATTAGGGTTGGGACAAGTTTCGGCCGGAGTGTATGGTTCAGAACAGGTACTTGCAACTCAACAACATAGCTATAATAAACAACATGTCTTGGCTTTTGTAGATTCAGATGCTGTGCAACAAAAGTTAGCAGCTTTAGGTGTAAATCAAGCTAATGCAAAAATGCGTATCGCTAACATGACACAAGAAGAATTAGCATCTTTAAATACACAGATGAATGAAATGCCAGCAGGCGGAATAGTAGGTACTGTTGTAACTGTTCTGGTAGTAGTTGCTGTACTTGATGTAATGGGAATTACAGACGTCTATCCTTTTATTAGACCTATCTAATTCCTAATGTTTCAAAAGGAGTATAATCATCAAGACTAGTATGTTTGTTAGTATTTTACTATTACTCACTGCCTGTCAAACTCCAATGCAAACCAAAGTGTTATTATCAGATAATCACTTTGGTTTTAGTCAACACAACATTCAAAATGTACCATTTTATCCTCAGCAAGCATTTTTCTGTGGGCCGACGACTCTTTCAGAAGTAATAAACTTTTATGGTGGTAATGCTGCACCTAAGGATATTGCACCAGCTACTTTCATTCCGGAACTAGAAGGCACATTACAAGTCGAAATGATTTCTAGTGCCCGTCAAAATGGACTACTTGCCTATGCAGAACGAGGTTCTTTAACCCAATTACTAGGCTTGGTGAGAGATAATATCCCCGTTATTGTACTGCAGAACAACTCTATATCGATGTTTCCAATGTGGCACTATGCTGTGGTTATAGGATATGACCTTGCAGAAGAAAATATTATCTTGCACACGGGAGAAACTAAAGCACATAAGCTGAATCTAGCCACATTTGAACGCACATGGCAGCGTGGTAATTATTGGTTTTTAGCCGCTGTACCTAGCAATGTTAGCAGTCAGCACTTTAACAAGTTTATCTATACCAAAGCAGCCCAAGATTTACTAAGCACAGGAAAAACTGGTGCAGGCTTGACGGCTATGCAGCGTGCCAGTCAAGAATGGCAAGACTACTGGCTACCTTATTTTTTACTTGCCAATCATTATTTGCCAACTAACCCCAGAATTGCAGCCCAGTGGTACCAGAAAGGCTACCAGTTGGCGCCAGCCGGAGTGCAGACTCAAGTCCCGTACCTAAATAATTATGCCTATGTGTTGGCTAAACTTGGTTGTAAAGACAAAGCAAACATATTGATTGAGCGAGCTTTAGCACTGTCACCAGAAGCGGAGAGTGTACTTGATACAAAGCAACAAATTAAGCAGTCTGCCTCTCAAGAAACAGCGTACTGTCAAGCAACAAGTCTAAACTAGTTAAACGTCAAAAAATTTCTGACATTATTTCTTCTCACTGAGAATTTAACAACAGATCATACCCATTACTAATATTAGTTAACTGACTGATGATGAGGTTGATAGCATTTCGGAAGTTAAATTGAATAAAAATCTACTCATACGAGATGTCAGGTATTACCTAACAGTTTTTGAAATAACTTAACTGACTCTTCAGGGTTTTCAGCTTCGGTGATCGCAGTTACTACCGCAATACTATCAACGCCTGTGGCTAAAACTTCAGGCGCTCTCTCATGATTAATTCCACCAATGGCAACAACGGGAATATCAGTGGCTAAACTTAAGATATCCGCTAGATTTTCGACACCTTGAATTTGCCCTGTCATATTTTTTGTTTTGGTGGGATAAATAGCCCCAATCGCCAAATAAGATGGCTTTAACTGCTGCGCTAATAAAAACTCGTAACAACCGTGAGTACTAATACCTAAGCGAATTCCTGCTTTATGTATTTGCTCAATAGGTGTTGTTTGCAAATCTTCTTGCCCAATATGCACGCCATAAGCGCCATGCTTTATCGCCAGCTGCCAATAATCGTTAATAAATAAACGAGTTTTATAAGGCTTAGCGAGATCTACCGCTTCAGCAATAATGGCATCAAGTTCAGCCTCGGTTTTATTTTTTATCCGCAATTGAATAATCTGTAAACCTAAAGGTAATAAACGCTTTAACCAATAAAGTGAGTCGATAACGGGATATAAACCTAACTTTTGCTCGCTTGTATTATCTGTGTTGTTTGAATTAAGCGTATTCTGCTTTAATCCTAAAGATTGAAACGCAGATAGCTCTTGATATTTAAGATTAATATTTGATGAAACTACTGGAAAAGATTTCTTATCCGTTGGCCAATAAGTTTGCGTAAAAGCACCGTAATGATCATGCTTACCCACATTTTCACTTAAACCTTGGTTAATAAATGCCTTAGTTAAAGTAAATGCATCTCGAACTAAATGCCCATGTGCAATGAAAGACGCTAGTGCACTAGCGAAGCTACAACCTCCGCCATGACTGTAATGGGTATCAATTTTAGGTGAACATAAGCCATACTCAATGGTTTCATCTTCACTCATTTTACTTGAGTCATCATCAGTTAAAGTATGTAAGCAATAGTCAAAACAAGCTGTGTGGACTTCAATATTTGCACACTTAATTCTTGCTATATCTTCACCTAAAACATGCCCACCTTTTATGATGACCGACTTAACTCCTAACGCCATAATCTCTTGCGCTAAGCTTTTTACCTGTATAGATGATGACGCAACCAACCACTGTGCTTCTTTACTGTTTGGCGTTATAACATCCACCAGTTTTAACAAAGACTTAAGTTGAGTTACTGATAAGTTAGAAAACTTACCACCAACAGAAGCATGACCAACAGGATCGTAAACCACCTTGATTTGTGGATACTGCTGTTTTAGTGTTTCTAAGAAATCAGCTAACCAATTCACCTGCTCTTCATTCACTAACAAACCAATTTTTATCACACTAGGTATTTTGTCATTCAGTAATAACTGCGCCTGTTGAGCCAAAATTTCTACCTTAACAGGATTAACTGATAGCAATATTTGCGAATTTTGTATGGTATTCGCTGTACTCAAATGACACACCTCAACACCCAGCACATGCCCTGTTTTAATATCTGCGGCAATGCCAGCGCCACCAGAGCAGTCGCTACCAGAAATAGTCCAGATAATCGGTTTATTCGGTTTTGTCATTTTATTTAATTCTCAAAAATAGTAATGTTTAATCTGTATCAACTAATAAATGAAACCATTTATCAAATAACTTAAAGACAAAGTTAGTTTGCTTTATTGCAAGGCAAATACGCGGAGCCTAGTTCACTAGGTGAGCATATTTAACGCCGCTATAGAACAAAATAACGCAGTATTTATGAGTTATTTTGATGCCAAAATGGGGTGGAAAGTGTCGGTGTGCTGGGATGTGCAGTTTGTCTTTCTGGCATCGTCCCACCTGAATAACCCAACTCCCCTGCTTGCAACGCCAACGAAAACGCCTTTGCCATCATTACAGGATCATCAGCTAACGCTACTGCACTATTAAGCAAAACTCCGTCATACCCCATTTCCATCGCCATGCATGCATCTGACGGCTTACCTATTCCCGCATCTAAAATCAGTGTGGTATTAGGTAAACGTAGGCGTATGGTTTCTAGGTTATAAGGATTCATCAAACCTTTACCTGTGCCTATTGGTGAAGCCCAAGGCATAACGACTTCGCAACCTAAATCACTTAATCGCTGACACAAAACTAAATCGTCAGTGCAATATGGCAATACTTTAAAACCTTGCGCAATCAATTCTTCTGTAGCTTTAAGTAGTTCTATGGGATCTGGCTGTAGGTTATATTCATCACCAATCACTTCTAACTTTATCCAATCAGTATTAAAAATCTCTCGGCTCATTTGCGCCAGCGTTATAGCTTCTTTAGCGCTTTTACAGCCTGCTGTATTAGGCAGTAAAAAACCGTTAGTTTGGTTAACAATATCTTGAATATATTGCCAAATTTGAGCGCCTGAATTTTCTTCAGGATTTTGTCTTTTTAACGACAGTGTTACCACTTGCGAGCCACTTGCTAAAACCGCATCTTTCATCACTTGAGGTGACGAATACAAAGCACTGCCAATCAATAAGCGACTCTTTAATTCTTGTCCGTAGATTGTTAACGACATAAAACTCTCCTTTACGGGCTAACCGCCTTGGATAGGAAACAACACATCAATACTGTCTCCTTCTTTTATTGGTGTTTGGGCGTAATCACCTCTGCCAACAAAGTCACTATTTAACGCCACAGCAAAAGTAGTTTGCTGCTGATATTCATTCAGAAATTGTTCTAATGCTTGTGCAATAACAAAATCATCTGTTTCAGACTTAGTGTCATTAATAACTAAAGTGAAGCTTTTCCCGTTTATAAAAACATTCATATCAATTAATACTCTTATTGTGTTCGTGACTTATTGACAATAGATGTGAATACTTAAAATGTGCGTAATCACTTTCATCTTTATTAGCTAAACCACCATTTTCATTATGTAATTTAATCAATTCATTCACTTGAGCTAACACCACAGGTGCAATTAAATATCCATGTCGATATAAACCATTAACATGCACGGTGCGTTTGTTAACAATAATTTTTGGTTGATTATCACTAAAAGCTGGTCGACATTGCGCAAGTTGTTGAACAACGCTCGCTTCAGCAAACCCCGGATGAACACTGTAAGCGGCACTCAACAACTCCATTGATGAACGTACTGTCATAGGTGACATATCATCACTTTCAATTTCAGTTGCGCCTACAGCAAAATGTCCATTTCCCTTGGGAGCAATATAAAGCTGATACCTCGGATGCATTAAGCGGATAGGACGAGTTATATTAACGTCAGGTGCATAAAGTCGAAAAACCTCACCACGCACCGCACGTAAATCTGATAACTCAGTTTGCTTATTCTCACCACGACTAATCTGCTCTCTAATATCAGCACTAACATTTGACGCTTTAACTGGCTTAGCACCTGTGCCTCTACAATCAATAACCAGATCAAATTTTTGTGTTATGTACTGCTTATTCAACCCTTCTATATTAGTGCTTTGGTAGCTGATTTCCGTATATTCGTCAGCAGAATTTATTTCAATAACTTCAGTGTTACTCAACCAAGAGATATCTCCTGCTTTAAGCTCTGACGCTAAAGCAGTAAGTAATTCGCGATTATCTAATTGCCCTTCCTCAGGTAAAAATAATCCTTGGTTAAAAGCCCGACCAATATCAGGCTCAAGATCTTCCAATTGATTACGATTTAACGCTTCAAGGTTATGTTGCGGATAATGTGCTTTGATATAACGCGCAAAGTGCAGATAGTCACCTTGATCTTGCGTATGACTCACCATAATCGCGCCTTTTTGCTGAAAGAAAACATCTTGCTTAAGTGTCGCCAGCAACTGTGGCCACAACTTAAGAGATTCCATTCCCATTTCAACAATATTAGGTTCGCAATGCATGGCTTCGCCTAAGGGCGTAAGTAAAGCCGCCGCTGCATAAGCCGAACTGTTGTGTGCTTTGATGTCATCTTTGTCTATCAAAGTTGGTTTATAACCTTGTCGAGTTAACGACAAAGCTATAAGCCTTCCTATCAAACCAGCACCAATAATGGCGATGTTATTTTTCATGATCAGTTGTCACAAACCACTAAACTTTTGCGGGATGATAAATTTCACTACCCGTTGCTTTGAATTCAGCAGACTTTTCTTGCATCGCTTTTTCAATCGCGTCGTCTGACGTTAAGGTTATTGTTTCATCAAGCAATTGAATTTTGATTGAATTTTTATCCAAGTCAGCCGCGTAATCTCGCACTTCTTGAGATATTTTCATTGAACAGAATTTAGGACCACACATAGAACAGAAATGCGCGACTTTACCTGATTCTTGCGGCAGTGTTTCATCGTGGTAAGACTTAGCCGTTTCAGGGTCTAAACCTATGTTGAATTGATCGTACCAGCGGAATTCAAAACGTGCTTTCGACATCGCGTTATCACGGATCTGCGCGCCAGGATGTCCTTTAGCTAAATCGCCAGCATGAGCAGCAATTTTGTAAGTAATTAAGCCTTCTTTCACATCATCTTTATTAGGTAAACCTAAATGCTCTTTAGGCGTTACATAACAAAGCATGGCACAACCGTACCAACCAATATTAGCAGCACCAATACCTGAAGTAATATGATCGTAACCTGGCGCGATATCTGTCGTTAAAGGACCTAAAGTATAAAAAGGTGCTTCACCACAATGCTCTAACTGCTCATCCATATTGGCTTTTATCATATGCATTGGCACATGACCCGGGCCTTCAATAATGGTTTGCACGTCATGCTTCCACGCAATTTTAGTTAATTCGCCTAAGGTATGTAGTTCGGCAAATTGTGCTTCATCATTGGCATCAGCTACTGAACCTGGGCGTAAGCCATCACCTAATGAAAATGAAACATCGTACTGTTTTAAAATTTCACAAATATCTTCAAAGTGAGTGTATAAGAAGTTTTCTTTATGGTGCGCTAAACACCATTTCGCCATAATTGAACCACCGCGCGAAACAATACCTGTTACTCGCTTGGCTGTCATAGGCACGTAACGTAATAAAACGCCCGCATGAATAGTAAAATAATCAACACCCTGCTCGGCTTGTTCAATTAAGGTATCGCGGAAAATTTCCCATGTTAGATCTTCAGCCACGCCATTTACTTTTTCTAGCGCTTGGTAAATAGGTACTGTACCAATTGGCACTGGCGAATTACGTAAAATCCATTCACGGGTTTCATGAATATTTCTGCCCGTTGATAAATCCATTACTGTGTCAGCACCCCATTTAGTTGACCAAACCAGTTTTTCAACTTCTTCTTCGATTGAAGAAGTAACAGCTGAGTTACCGATATTAGCGTTAACTTTAATTAAAAAGTTACGACCAATAATCATAGGCTCACATTCAGGGTGATTAATATTTACAGGAATAATTGCTCGACCACGAGCCACTTCATCACGAACAAATTCAGGGGTAATTTGCTCTGGAATACTCGCACCGAAAGATTGACCTTTATGTTGCTGAAGTAATAATTCATCTTTTACCTCTTCACGCTTTAAGTTTTCACGAATAGCTATGTATTCCATTTCAGGTGTGATGATGCCTTGGCGAGCGTAATGCATTTGAGTAACATTTTTACCCTTTTTAGCAATGCGCTTAGTCGGTAGATGTTCAAAACGTATTTCATCAACGTTTTCATCGTCAAGACGTTGCTGTGCAAAGGTTGAATTTGTTGTAGTGAACGTTTCAACATCATCACGCGCATCAATCCAAGTTTCACGAAGACGCGGAATGCCTTTGTGTACATCAATTTCAACATTTTCATCCGTGTAAAAACCTGAAGTATCGTATACACATAAAGGGGCATTTTTTTCGTATTGCGGATCGTCTTTAGGGCTACCTGGTAATAACGTATCGGTTAAAGTGATTTCACGCATGCCTACTTTGATGTCGTGAATTTGACCCTGTACGTAAACTTTTTTAGAATTTGGAAAGGACTGATCTGAAACGTTTTTTAGAAAAGCTTCGGCGGCTTCACGCTTTTCACGTCGGGTTTGTGATTTTTCGTTCTTATTTAACTTCGTTGTTGTCATTTCTCTCACCTGATTTATTTGTGATCAATAAAAAATAGGCGGAGCTTAAGGTGATAAATACCCAAATAGATCGATGTTTTACACAGCACGAAAAGAACTATGTAAATACATGAACTATATACCAAACGCATTAATGAATTAATCAACTTGGTAATAGGTACTTATGGATGTGTATAAACGAGAAGTAAAGTTTTGAGTTGGTGGTGATAAACTTTACACCTTGTTCCCTTCGCAGATACTAATCTGAATCAGGTTCTACGGATCCCGCTTTCGCGATCTCAGCCTTTTGGCACTCCGACAAGTCTTAGCTAATTAATTAGCCTATGCGTTAACTTATATTGACAGAAGTTAAACGCGACATGATTCTAACGTGAAATATTAAGCGCAAGCAAATATTATTTCTGCGCTTGTTATGGTGTAATACGCTATTACTAATATGAAAAACTAACGCCTTATATTCTTCATGGAAAAGCAATGACAATGTTTCAACGTAACTCAACAGTCTTCAGTCTAAAGCGATTAATAACAAACTTATTATTTATCGCAGTTTTATTACCAAGCTCACAGGCTTTAGCAGCACAACTTTTTGCGTCTAAAGGTGAAGTGACTCAACAAGATATTTTACGCGGTTCAATTACACCTGAGCGTTCATGGTGGGATTTAACTCATTATCATCTTGATATAAAAGTTGACCCAGAAAACAAATCTATTTCTGGCACAAACACCATGAAATATGTGGTTTCAAGCCAACAAAAAGCACTACAAGTAGAGCTACAGCAACCTTTAACATTATATAAAGTGACTCAAAACGGCCAAACTTTAACCTTTACTCAACAAGGTTATTCGTATTTTATTAATGCTTTGCCTAATGCCGAAATAGGTAAAGAATATGCGGTAGTGATGCATTTTTCAGGTATTCCAAAAGAAGCGATAAAAGCTCCTTGGGATGGCGGTATTACTTGGAATAAAGACGAAAATGATATCGATTTTATTGCTTCATCTTGCCAAGGTTTAGGCGCAAGTATTTGGTGGCCAAATAAAGATCATGCCTACGACGAACCTAATGATGGCGTATTAATGAGTGTTGAAGTACCAGAGCATTTGTTTGATGTGTCGAATGGGCGCCTCACTCATATTGATCACAACAAAGCAGCTAAAACCAAAACTTATCACTGGGAAGTAACAAACCCAATTAATAACTATGGCGTAAATATTAACATTGGTGACTATGTTAATTTTAATGAAGTTTATCAAGGCGAAAACGGCAAGCTTGATATGAATTATTATGTTTTACGCGATAATTTAACTAAAGCCAAAAAGCAATTTAAAGAGGCAAAGCGCACCATTGAAGCATTAGAACATTGGTTTGGTCCTTACCCATTTTATGAAGACAGCTACAAGCTAGTTGAAGCACCTTACTTAGGTATGGAACATCAAAGTTCAGTGACTTATGGCAATGGTTATCAAAACGGTTATTTAGGTTCAGACCGCAGTCAAACAGGTGTTGGCATGCTTTTCGATTTTATTATTGTGCATGAAACAGGTCATGAGTGGTTTGCCAACAATATTACCAGCGTAGATATTGCTGATATGTGGATACATGAAAGTTTTACGAGTTACTCTGAAAGCTTATTTGTTGAGTATCATTTTGGTAAAGAAAAAAGTTTCGAATATGTGCGTGGTCAACGTATGAATATTAAAAATAAAAGCCCTATCATAGGCACTTACAATATTCATCAAGAAGGCTCTGGCGACATGTACGACAAAGGCGCCAATATGCTGCATACCATCAGACAAGTAGTCAATAACGATACCACTTGGCGCGAGTTACTACGAGGCTTGAACAAAACATTTTTCCATCAAACAGTTACCACTCAACAGGTTGAGCAATACATCAATCAAACAACAGGTCATGATTTTTCAAAAGTGTTTGATCAATATTTAAGAGATATACGTATACCTACCTTGGAATACTTTGTTAAAGGTACCATATTGAAAGTTAAATGGAGTAATGTCGTTGACGATTTTACTATGCCCATTAAGATTTTTATCAATAATAAAGAAACATGGATCACACCAACGTCAACATGGACAGACGTTGAAATAAAAACAGCTGATCCAACTATCTCCGTAGATCCTAATTTTTATGTAAATACATTAAATATATTGGGCAATCATTAGATTGAAACTCTACACTTTAAAAAATTTAACCGTGAAAGGTATCAAGCATGACTGACAAATTTATTAAATCAAAAGCCGCTATCGCATGGGGTCCAAACCAGCCATTAAGTATTGAAGAAGTCGATGTGATGCTGCCAAGAAAAGGCGAAGTATTAGTAAAAATTATCGCTTCAGGTGTATGTCATACGGATGCATTCACTCTTTCTGGCGAAGATCCAGAAGGTATTTTTCCAGCCATTCTTGGTCATGAAGGTGGCGGTATTGTTGAACAAGTTGGCGAAGGTGTAACAAGCGTTGCCGTTGGCGATCATGTTATTCCACTTTACACACCTGAGTGTCGTGAATGTAAATTCTGTTTATCAGGTAAAACGAATTTATGTCAGCAAATCCGTGAAACGCAAGGTAAAGGTTTAATGCCTGATGGCACCACACGTTTTTATAAAGATGGCCAACCTATTTACCATTACATGGGCTGTTCTACATTTTCTGAATACACAGTTTTACCTGAAATCTCATTAGCTAAAGTAAACCCTAAAGCACCGCTTGAAGAAGTTTGTTTATTAGGTTGTGGGGTTACAACAGGCATGGGCGCAGTAATGAATACCGCTAAAGTTGAAGAAGGCGACACTGTTGCTATTTTCGGTTTAGGTGGCATTGGTTTATCTGCAATTATTGGTGCAACCATGGCAAAAGCTTCACGCATTATTGTTATCGACATTAATGAAAGTAAGTTTGATCTTGCTAAGAAATTAGGTGCAACAGATTGTATTAACCCGAAAGATCACGACAAACCCATTCAAGACGTTATCGTTGAATTAACAGATGGCGGTGTAGATTACTCGTTTGAATGTATTGGTAACGTAGACATTATGCGTTCAGCACTTGAGTGTTGTCATAAAGGTTGGGGCGAATCAGTGATCATTGGTGTTGCGGGTGCTGGCAAAGAGATTTCAACACGTCCGTTCCAACTGGTTACAGGTAGAGTATGGCGTGGCACAGCATTTGGTGGTGTTAAAGGTCGTACAGAATTACCAGAATATGTAGAGCGTTACTTAGCCGGTGAATTCAAATTAGATGACTTTATTACTCATACCATGGCACTTGAAGGTATTAACGATGCTTTTGATTTAATGCATGAAGGTAAGAGTATTCGAAGCGTTATTCATTTTAATCATAAATAAGCCTGGCGAAAATATATTATGGTAACTCACACTCATTCAACACAAAGCAGCTTAACTCAAGTCAGTAACGTGAAAATGTTTGATGGTAAACAACAACAGTTTACTCATCAATCAATTAGCACAAACTGTGTTATGCAATTTGCGATTTACTTGCCACCTCAAGCTAGTGAAACTAATAAAGTACCCGTTTTATATTGGCTTTCTGGCTTAACTTGTACTGATGAGAACTTTGTACAAAAAGCAGGTGCACAGCGTATTGCCGCTGAATTAGGTATAGCGATTATATGTCCGGACACTAGTCCGCGCGGTGAAAATATTGCGAATGATGAAGGTTACGATTTAGGTCAAGGTGCTGGTTTTTATGTTAATGCGACCCAAGCGCCTTGGGCTGATCATTACCAAGTGTACGATTATGTGGTGAATGAACTGCCTGAGTTAATTGAAGCTAACTTTCCTGTATCAAATCAGCGAGCCATTAGCGGACATTCAATGGGTGGTCATGGCGCTTTAACTATTGCGCTAAAAAACACATCTCGCTATTCATCGGTATCTGCTTTTAGCCCTATTGTTAATCCTATTAACTGTCCTTGGGGTCAAAAAGCATTCACGGCATACTTAGGTGAAAATGTAGAAACATGGCGAGAATACGACGCCTGTGAGCTTATAAAGCAATCGTCACCACAGTTACCTATGTTAATTGAGCAAGGTTTAGCAGATAATTTTTTAGCTGAGCAACTTAAGCCTGAAAACCTAATAACACAAGCGGAAGCAGCTAACTACCCGATCACCATAAATCAGCATGACGGTTATGATCACAGTTACTTTTTTATCGCGAGTTTTATTGAAGAGCATATACGTTTTCATGCTAAATACTTTAGCTAAAACAAACTGACATGATTAACATAATCGCCCCTAAACAATTCAAAACAGTTGCATGGAAAAATGGCTTAGGCGAAACCACAGAACTGGCAATTAATAGTGGCGGAACGTTAAACAATTTTGATTGGCGTTTAAGCATGGCGAGCGTAGTTGAAGATGGTGTTTTTTCTAACTTCACTGGCTACACTCGCAATCTTATTTTAATTGAAGGTAACGGACTAAACTTACAACACAACGACAGCAAAATAGATAAACTCAATAACTTACTTGATATGGCGACCTTCGATGGTGGAGATAAAACAGTAGGTAATTTACATTCAGGTGAAATAACCGACTTCAACATTATTACCCGTACCGAATGTTTTGATACCAAGGTTATTACGCAAAATAAAGCCGTTGAACATCCTCTAGAAAAAGCCGATTTATGCTTTGTTTATAGCTTATATCGCGATGCAGAGTTAGTGGTTAACACGTCTCAACAAGTTATAAAGTTAGCTGCAGGTCATCTACTTAAAATCACTAATACGCCTGAAGATGAAACTGATAACTTCGTACATATATCAGGTACTCACTTAATCATTGTTTATTTATTGCAAAAATAAATGCAGATATCATTGTTATAAACTTGTACCATCAGATTTATCCATATCTTAATTTATTATCTTTTAACCTCAGATGTTTATGATGATAAAACGACGCAAAAAATTCGGATAAAAAATATTATGTTTAAACATATCACCTCAATCTCGCTAATATTAATCGCATGCTTTTCATTGAGTTTAGCGTCGAAAGAAATTAACACGAATACAGAGCCAGCTTTTGAACTGATTGTTTTAGGTGATACAGGAGGAACACGAGACGGTAATTTAAGCGCCTTTCTGCTAAGAGCTTTAGCTGATAATAAATACATTGGTCTTGATGCTGGGACTCTATTAAATGGTATTGAAAAGTCGTTAGAGAAAAATGCATTTGATGATCTTGATATAGACCACACCCAAAAAACTATTCCGAGAATCAATATCTTACATAACCATATAGCTGCATATATGATAAGCCATGGGCATTTAGATCACATTTCAGGTTTATTAATCGCATCACCTGATGATAATTCTAAACCAATTTATGCATTGCCTTCAGTTAATAAAACAATAAGTAACAGTTACTTTAATTGGCAAGGTTGGGCAAACTTTTCCGACCGAGGGACTTTACCTCATTTAAACAAATATAAGATGGTTGATTTACCTCTGCAACAAACCATTAAGATCCCCAATACCTCTTTAAACGTAAAAACCTTTAGCTTGAGTCACCCTGTTGAATCTTCTGCTTTCGTGATTGAAAACAACAAAGATATTATGATTTATTTTGGTGATACAGGACCTGATGAACTAGAAAAAGAAAACAAGCTTACACACGTATGGCAATACCTTGCTAAGCAAGTTCAGCATAAAAATCTACGTGGTATTGTGATAGAAGTATCATTTCCTGATGACCGTGACGACAAGTTATTGTACGGCCATTTAACACCTAAATGGCTAACCAAAGAGTTAACCCATTTTTCATCTCTACTTGATGATCCAAGCTTATTACAAAAAACTAAAGTGATAATTAGTCATGTTAAAAGTAGTACATTAAAAGACGTTAATGCCAGAGAAATTATCAAGAAAGAATTAAAGCAACATAACACCTTAGGCTTAAACTTCATCATGGCAGTTCAAGGAGATAAAATTTTACTCTAACTAAGAGATAAAATCAGCTTTACCAACCTACTCAGCATTCATATGGACACAGTATGTTTATCCTCAAAATAAACATACTGGGATACATAAGTTTCCCCCACAATAATACCTCTTATGGACTTGGTAAAATTCTCCTTCACCTTTTAAAAATCATCTGTAAATAGCCATCATAAACCGCTATGCTTTTCTTTAATTCTTGATGGGTTTTGAAAAAAAACATTCACTTTGCTCAAATAGGTCCATAATAAATATGACTTCAATCTGTCATCGTTTAATGATAACTGTTTGATATTAAAGTATTGTCCTGTAAGTGTCGTCATGATGACGTGGTGTTAAGAGCTAAGTTTAGTTCAAAATAGAATGCAGATAACAGCTAAGGAAGAAACAATGATCGTTAGAAAATTAAGATTACAGCAAGGATGGTCTCAAGAACAATTATCTGAGTTTAGTGGTTTAAGTATTCGTACTATTCAAAGAATTGAACGAGGTCAAAATGCCAGTGTTGAATCTTTAAAATCTTTAGCTGCTGTTTTTGAAATAGAACTCACCGACTTAACACAGGAGAAGGAAATGAACGACAGTACAGCTCAACCAAACTCTACATCTAATTCAGCTCAGGCATCTATCAGTCAAGATGAAGCCAGTGCTATTGAATATGTAAAAGATATAAAAGGCTTTTATTCGCATCTCATAAAATATGCTTGTGTGATGACCTTATTAGTTATTATTAATTTAGTAACAAGTCCAAATTATATTTGGGTGATATGGCCTGCTTTAGGTTGGGGAGTTGGGGTTATTTCTCACGGACTTTCAGTGTTTGAAGTCTTCAGTTTTTTCAGCCCTCAATGGGAAAAGAAACAAATTGAAAAACGCTTAGGGCGCAAGTTATAAAGCGCTAGTATAAAACCACTGAGATAAAAAAACCTGCAACAATGCAGGTTTTTTATTTAAACAATTTAATTAAAGTAGCTTATCAAATTTTATAATCTATAACTTCATAACCTAACGCTTCAAGTTGAGGTTTTAACACACTCGCATCACCCACAACAACCGTTAACATATCACTCAAGTTTAAATGCTTTTTAGCTAGCGCATTAATTTCTTCAGCTGTGATGTTTTCAACAATTTCGTTACGTTCTTTAACAAAGTCTGGTGATAAGTCATGCTCTAAGATCTGTGCTAAGAAGCCAAGTTTAGCGCGTGGTGTTTCATACTTTAACGCGTCTTTTTGATTAATAGCTTTGCGCATAAACTCAAGTTCTTCTGCTGTAATACCATTTTGTGTGTAATTCTTAATTTCGTTCACAAACTCAATAATAGATTTATCGGTTACATCAGCCCTCACTTCTGCACTTGCTATAAATGCCCCAGCAAGTTTGTCGGCACTGAAATATGAACGTGCGCCGTAGGTATAACCTTTGTCTTCACGTAAGTTTAGATTGATACGACTGTTAAAATCACCACCTAATGGGAAGTTCATTAAGTACGATTTATAGTATTCGCCTGTTATATCTTGAGTGATTGAACGTTTACCCATACGAATAACTGATTGTGCAGCATCGTCTTTATTTACTAAATAAATAACACCCATTTTTGTATTAGGTACTGGTAAAGTCAGATCAAGACTTTGCCCCTCACCTTGCCATGCTTTAAATACATCAAAGGTTTTAAGCAGCTCTTCTTTTTTAAGATCAGATACAACAATCAACTGTCCGCCGCTTGGTTTAATTTGCTTAGCGTAAAAAGCTTTAACATCGTCTAAAGTGATATTCTTCAATGTCTCTTCAGTACCGCCACTTGGCATAGCCGCAATATTATCAGCCTGTAACAGTTGGTTAAAAGCTGTAGAAGCTAAGTAACCGGCATCTTTTTTGTTGTTATTTACGCCCTGAATCGCATTATTTTGATTACGCTGAAACTCGCTTTCAATAAATGCTGGCTGCATCAGCTTTTCGTTAACTAATGCCATGGTTGCATTTAAATGCTTAGTTAATGAGTTCACACTTACACTAAGGTATTCGTCTGAAGATGAGATATGAACTGAACTACCGAGTTTTTCTAACTCATTACTCATACTTTCAGCACTACGCAGCGCAGTGGATTCATTTAACATAGCTGCAAGTAAATGAACTAAACCAGCCTTATCTTTTGTCTCATAATAATGTCCTGCGGGTATTTTAAGTAATAAAGAGGTTGTAGGCGTTTCAAGGCTTTCGGTACCCAAAATCTTAATGCCGTTAGCTAACTCGCTTTGCCACATTTGCGGAACCATAACGGGTTTATTTGCTTGAGCTTTTGGAATGATGTTTCGGTCAAAATTATCTTTTGGTTTAACTGTATTTAACGAAGCAATTTTAGTTGCTATTTTTGTTCTATCAAATGTTCTTTGTTTAGGTGTAAAGGTATCTTTTCTGGCAGCCATATCAAGCTTGCCATTAGGTACAACACTCATGATCACACCATGCTTACCTTTAATATATTTTTTGTACACACGCATCACATCAGCTTTAGTTACGCCAGCATAACGAGCAATATCTTGTGCAATATAATTAGGGTTACCTTTAAAGGTTTCATTAGAGGCTAGTTGGCTTACTTTACCTTGCACACTTTGCAAACCAAAAACGAAATTCGATTCCATCCCGGCTTTTGCTTTAATTAGATCGTCGTCTTCAACACCACGTGCTTCAAATTCAACTAAAGTATCTCGCATAACTTTTTCTATTTCAGCTAACGACTTTCCTGATGCAGGATGAGGTAGTGCGTATAAATTAAAGGTACAAGCTAACTCTGCACATGGATGACTTACTGAGGCTTGAACGGCAAGCTGATTTTTAACTAAGTTTTTGTAGAATAAAGAAGTTTTACCACCACCTAAAATACTAGAAAGTAAATCAAGAGGTGCTTCGTCTTCATCACGAACAGACACTGTTGGATAAGACATGTAAATCAATGGCAAATGCACGTTATCTTGCATCGAAATGTATCGGTCTTCTGTAATTTCAAAGCTTGGTTTCTCTGGCATCTTCACTTCAGGGCCACGCGGAATACTACCAAAGTATTTTTTCACTAAAGCTAGGGTTTCTGCGGTATTAATATCGCCACCAATAGTTAAAGTTGCATTGTTTGGTCCGTACCAACGTTTGAAGAATGCTTTTAAGTCGTTCACATCAACACGGTCTAAATCTTCCATATGACCTATCACTGGCCAAGAGTATGGATGCCCTTCTGGATACAAAGCTTCGGCAACACGTTCGTTTAAACGACCATACGGACGGTTATCAACACTTTGACCACGTTCATTTTTTACGGTTTCGCGCTGAACTTCGAATTTCTCTTGTGTAACGGCATCAAGTAAAAATCCCATACGATCAGATTCTAGCCATAACATTTTTTCTAATTGATTAGCTGGAACCGTTTGAAAATAGTTAGTACGGTCGCTATTGGTAGTACCGTTCATGGTGCCACCCGCTTCTGTCACTAATTTAAAATGCTGTTCGTCGGCAACATGCTCAGAACCTTGGAACATCATGTGTTCGAAGAAATGAGCAAAACCTGATTTCCCTACTTCTTCACGACCAGACCCTACATGATATGTCATATCTACATGAACTAAAGGATCTGACTTATCGGTATGAAGAATTAATGTGAGTCCATTATCTAGTACATATTTTTGATAAGGAATAACAGTTTCATTACTAACTTGTTCAACCTTTTCAACAAAAGTAATTTCGCCAAGAGGTGCGTTGGTCTTATCCTGATTAATAGCAGTATTTTCACAGGCAGCCAAAACAGTAATAAGTAAAGGAAGAGTCCATTTTTTCAACGTTGATGCTCCTAAGCAAAAGTGTAGAGACTATAAAGGCAATATAAAGAAGTGCCTTAAGAAATGGTTATATTAACATTAGCAAAGCTATGCTTTATTAAAACCGAAAAATTCAATTTTAACCAGTAGCAGACATCATTATTTACAATTGCTTTATAGCTGTAGGGTATATAAATCATCAGTTAGGCTTAATAACTTATTAAGCATTCAAGTTAATTACCCTCAATTCAGATTAATGAATTAAAAACATATAAAGTCTTAATTCTTTCTCGATGATGAAATTTATGTGTTTATCAATGTATTCTTATAAACAAATAGCGGGTTATTAAGGGTAAAAGTACGTTTTTTTATTATCGATAAAAACCAACTACCTGCATCCATACAGCCAACGTAGATAGGCGCTTAAATAGCATTATTGAGTCATCACCTTACATGTAAAGTACTCTGATAGCTCTTTAACATATTGATAAGCAATTATTTTTATTGGATTTCATGACATTCATTATCTCGAGCTGAGGTTAATTAATGTAGTTAACCTACCGTTATGTAATTTTATTACGATATTTATTAAATGAACAAGGATTGAGATAGTCGATGAATATAAATGGGACAATGTAATTGATAGCGCTTTCATTAGTTTTTAGGCAAAAAAAAACCGATGATAGAATCACCGGTATACTTTACTATGAGGAAAGTTCAAAAATTACAATCTTACAACGAGCGTCCAACAGGAGCACAAGGGAATTATAGATTAAATGGGCTTAATGTGTAAAGCCCAAATGTAATAAAATTACGTAATTATCGCTAAATTGTTAATATCTTGTGACTTTTTTAATGGGCTTCGTCCCAATTATCACCAATTCCTGCTTCAGCAATAAGCGGAACACTCAAAGTAACAGCATCATTCATTAACTGAACGAGGGTTTGAGTTGTTTCTTCTACTATATCTTGATGGATCTCGAAGATAAGTTCATCGTGTACTTGCATAGTCATTTTGATACGCGGATCTTGTTGTTCCTCTATCCACTTATCAACATTTAACATAGCTTTTTTGATGATATCTGCAGCTGTTCCTTGCATTGGTGCGTTAATCGCAGCACGTTCAGCGCCTTTTCTTCTCATACCATTTTTAGACTTAATGTCTGGCAAGTACAAACGTCTACCAAACAAGGTTTCTACATAACCATTTTCCGTAGCATTTTGACGTGTATCTTCCATATAGTTTTGCACATTAGGATAACGCTCAAAGTAAGTATCCATGTACTCTTGTGCTTTATGACGCGGTACATCGAGTTGCTTAGCTAAGCCAAAAGCAGACATTCCGTATATCAAACCAAAGTTAACAGCTTTAGCACTGCGACGCTGATCTGTAGTGACTTCATCTAATGGCACTGAAAATATTTCTGCGGCCGTAGCTTTATGAACATCTAAACCTTTACTGAACGCAGATACTAGACCAGGATCGTCAGACAAATGCGCCATAATACGTAATTCAATTTGAGAGTAATCTATTGCCACAATCTTATGATCATCTGGTGCAATAAACGCTTGGCGGATTTTACGCCCTTCTTCACTTCTAATTGGAATATTTTGTAAATTTGGATCGGTCGAAGATAAACGACCCGTTGCCGTAACCGCTTGATGATAAGACGTGTGTACTCGACCTGTTTTTTCACTAACCAATAAAGGAAGCTTATCAGTATAAGTCGATTTAAGTTTGCTTAGTCCTCTATTCTCTAAAATCACTTTAGGTAAAGGATAATCAAGCGCCAACTCTTGCAGCACTTCTTCAGCCGTTGACGGTGCACCTTTTGGTGTTTTCTTAATTACAGGTATTTTTAATTCTTCAAACAGAATTTTTTGTAACTGCTTAGGCGAGCCTAAATTAAAACTTTGTCCTGCAATATTATGAGCTTCAATTTCTAGCTCATTTAAACGCATTCCTAAAGTATGACTTTGCTGGTCGAGTAAATAGCTATCAATAAGAACGCCATGCTGTTCCATTCTTGCTAAAACAGACAATAGCGGCATTTCTATTTCGTTAAACACGCTTAACTGATCTTTAGATTTACTTAATTTAGGATAAATAGATTCGTGCAATCTTAATGTGATGTCGGCATCTTCAGCAGCATAATGGCTAGCTTTTTCAATTTCGATTTGGTTGAAAGTTAATTGCTTAGCGCCTTTGCCCGCAATATCTTCAAAATGTACGGTTTTATAACCTAAATACTTATCAGCCAATGCATCCATATTATGACGTGTTGCTACACTATTTAAACAATAAGATTCAATCATGGTATCGAATACAATACCTTGCATTTGAATATCATAATGAGAAAGTACGTTTGCATCGTATTTTAAGTTTTGACCAACTTTAGCGAGGGTTTTATCTTCTAGCAGAGGTTTCAGTAAAGCCAATACCCAATCTAGATCTAGCTGCTCTGGAGCACCTTCATAATCATGAGCTAAAGGAACATAAGCCGCTTTTCCCACTTCAACACTAAATGATAAGCCTACTAACTTAGCTTTCATATATTCCACGCTAGTGGTTTCAGTATCAAAGGCAAAGTAATCAGCTGATTTAAGTTTAGTGATCCAGCCTTCAAAGGCTTCTTTTGTTAATACAGTTTCATATTCTGATTCAATATCAGATACCGTTACCCCCTCTTCTACATCAGCAGATTCTGTAAGAGTATTACTGGTGTTTTTATCTTTAGAAAGATCTGCCAATAAACGGCGTAATTCATATTTAGTATAAAGTTCTGTTAATGCTTCAATATTAGGTTCTGTTGGCGCCAAGCTGCTTGCTGAAACATCTAACTCAACATCAAGTTTTATTGTGGCAAGTTCATAAGATAATGGCAGTTGAGTTAGCGCATTTCGTAGGTTTTCACCTATTTTACCTTTAACCTTATCGGCATTCGCAATAACGTTATCTAAGGTTTCATGTTCAAGCAACCATTTAACAGCAGTTTTAGGCCCACATTTTTCAACACCTGGAATGTTATCTACTTTATCGCCCATTAAAGCTAAATAATCGATTATTTGATCAGGACGAACACCAAACTTTTCTTTAACACCTTCAACATCAAGCTCAACATTAGTCATGGTGTTAATTAAACGCACATGCTCAGTAACCAACTGAGCCATATCTTTATCACCTGTAGATATAACTGTTTCTATACCGGCATCACTCGCTTGTTGAGCTAAAGTACCAATAACATCATCAGCCTCTACACCTTCAATAACCAATAGCGGTAAACCCATAGCTTCAACAATTTGATGCAAGGGTGCTATTTGAGTACGTAAATCGTCTGGCATTGGCGGGCGATTAGCTTTGTATTCAGGATACAAATCGTTACGGAAAGTTTTACCTTTAGCATCAAAAATAACGATGATGTTTCCATTTGGGTAATCTTTTTTCAAGCTACCTAGCATATTTAATACACCAGTTATTGCACCTGTAGATTGACCATCTGAAGTAGACAACGCTTGTAAATATGGAACATGGTAAGCACGAAATAAATATGAAGAACCATCCACTAGAATGAGCGGAGATAAAGATGAAGTTGGCATGATAATTCTTTACTGACTGACAATTTGAAACAAGAATGCCATATAACGCTAATTGTCTCTACTTATAAGGTGAAAATTAGCTAAAAAGAATAGTTGAAATTGTGGATAAGTTTGTTGAAAACATAGTTGATTGTCATAAAGATCTGATGACCGATACGAAAGCGATGATGTAATTACTTGTTATAACTGGAAAATTTAATAAAACGAGGTTTAAATTAACTAATTATTATTATTATATGTTTTGTGGATAAATTAATTATTTGGCTCACATTGCGTTTACCTAAGTGCTGTTCGTTTTATGAACGGCATAATTAATCGAGACGAAAGATTACCAGATTTTTAGATGATTACCAGATAATTATTAAACTATTTTTAAAGAAATAAGACAGTGCTAAAGAACAAAAAAACATAAGCGAGGAAACACAAGGCTTGTAGATATTGAGCTGATTTATTAAAACTAATTTAACAAAAATTTAATATAAAAATTATCGACAACAATAAATAATAAACAAGTAATATTATTTATTAAACCCGAGATTTAATAAATAGAATTAAAAAAGAGATTATTGATTATTCGTATATGAAAAACATAACAAAAAACCAATAATCTCTTCAGCTAATACAAGTCAGATATAACTTAATACATCTGCTAAAACTTATAAAAAGTTAACGCCTTGCTTAAGCATAGAAGCAGCAGTACCGTAATCATTAGCTTCTAAGTAACCAGTCACTGTATCTACTAAAGGTAGAATAGTTTCTTTCGGAATACCTAATTTTTCAAATGCTGAGTTTAAGTAACCTAAGCTTGCAGCTGCTTGACCTAATTCATCACCACCTAAAGAAGATGCTAAACCACCTAAAGAAGATTTAGCTATAGCTGGAGCATTTTCAATGTAGCTATCAACATTAGGAATAGCTTCGCTAATTGAAGAGAAGTTATCACCTAAGTTATCTTGAGCAACTTTAAATAGTGCACCTAATGCACCTGAAGTCATATCTGAAGATAAGCCTAATTGCTCAGAAGCATAGCCAACCAGATCAGTATTTATTCCTGTAGCTTCTTTAATATCTTCAACTACAGTGTTTGCTTCTGCTGCCGTTTGTACTTGCTCAGTCGCTTGCTTTTCACCAAAACCGAATGCATTTTTGATTGAATCTAAAAAGCCTTCTGCATTAGCTGAAAATGTTGTCGCTACTAAAAGCGATGAAGCTAAAATTGTACGTAATTTCATGTTAATCCTTAAATAATATATAAATAATGTGTTTGTGTTTTAAAAAGTTAGTTTGGGGTTATCCTAGTTAACAACGCCCGTGGTTATTAATATTGTGGTTCGTTACCCGCCTGCCATTTTATATTGCAACCAATAGAAGGTGTTTGCTTTGTATCGATTGCTTTGTTTGCCAATAAGGCATTAATGGCTGCTTGTAAATCTGCGCCGGTAGCTTGGCTATCAGAATTATAATTACCTGACGAAATTCGTGTCGGGCGGGTTGCATCAAATTGTCCTCGGTAAGCAAGTTTCTGTTGCTCATCAAAAACAAAAATATCTGGCGTACATGCCGCATCAAATGCTTTAGCGACTGCTTGTGTTTCATCAAATAAATAAGGAAAAGTATAATCGCGTAATGCTTTTTCCTCGATCATGCTTTCAAAGTTATCTGCAGGAAAGTTTTCAGCATCATTACTATTAATAGCAACAAACTGAACACCTTTGCTCGCATACTCCTTAGCAAGTTCAGCAAGCTTTGGTGCTATATGAATAACATATGGGCAATGATTACAGATAAATAACACAACAAGCACTTTTGCTTCATCAAAGTCTGATAATGAAGTTATACCATGTTCTGTGTTTTTTAATGTAAATGACGGCGCTTGTGTACCTAATGCCATCATTGTTGATTCTGTCATTGCCATGCTTTTCGCCTACAAATAAAGGACCTTTATTTTTATAGCGTCTATTTTGAATGAATTTTAACAAAATTAATAGCAAAGGTTTGCCAATATTAACTTTTTATTAACATTTGAGGTGTTTCTGCCTATTTTCATCTGATGTAAGAATCTCATTCACAATCATAAGGAGCTTCTGAAAGCAAAAAAGCCATAGTAACTTTAATTATCATATATGCACTCCACAAAATTAATGTGGTTTGATTAATATAGCTTTCTCAACAAAGATAAGAATAGCCTCGCTATTTGTTTATGTAAGTTACAACAGTTAGAAAACAACTATATCAGTGCATTATTCAGTGGATGTGATGCTTACTCCGATAACCGTGTTGTTGGAAAATTTTTTGATAGCGAGAAAGCACAGAGGCTTTAAATATTTATAATTTAACACGTCAAAAGATGTTAAAACTGATACTAGGTATTACAATGGGATGAGACTATATATCTGCGGCTTGAGCATAATATCGAGGTCAGATGTAATTGTTTGAAATTTTTACCTCAATAGAACGGTTAATATAGAAGTAAAACATTATTCATCAAAGGGGCACAAATGAGAAATTTATTTAAATATTTAGCAGTTATTGCTATTACTGCTTTTGCATTACCTGCTTTAGCATTAGACGATGCTGTAAACACTGGTCGCTTCAATAATATCGCCATCGACGGTTATGATACCGTGGCTTATTTTACTGAAAGCAAGCCAGTTAAAGGCGATAAAAAAATTACAGCTGTTTGGCATGATGCAACTTGGCAGTTTTCTAGTGAAGAGAATCTAGCTTTATTTAATGAAAACCCTGAAAAATATGCTGCACAATATGGTGGTTGGTGTGCTTATGGTATGTCGAACGAAGCAACTGTCCGTATCGACCCTGAAGCATGGCATATAACAGATGGTAAACTTTACTTAAACTATAGCAAACGTATTCAGAAGAAGTGGTTAGCAGACAAAATGTATCGAATTCAAGATGCTGACTTGTATTACCCTGAAGTCACTAATATAAATAGTTTTTCTAAGAAATAAGAATTTTAAGTTCATCTAGTTGAAATCGATAGGGTCAAAGCTTGACTCTATCGGCTCAATATATACTCTCCATATCTAATCAACCTCCCCTTCAGCTAAATCGCTAAAACATATACAAAACGCAACTTATACCAATCACAATAAGGACAATGGTTACAGATAAACAACACAATGAGCGCTTTTACCTCATTAAAATATTATAATCATGCTGTGCCATGTTCGGTTATCCTTCAAAGGTTAGGTCATTGATATTCTGCAACATGGCTTATCTTTTTAGACAATAAGCCACGTTCCATTAAAAATCAGTGCAAAAATATTCTTAGAACCAATCAATTATAAGGGCAATGCCTGAGTGTTTTTTAGCTCACTCAATACAACATTAGAATTAAATGCATGTATATTAGGTAATTTTGATAAATGTTGGTAAAAAAAGTGTTCGCAGCTTTGCATGTCTTTTGTCACGATGCGTAATAAAAAATCAGCATTACCTAGCATAGAATAGCATTCCGTAATTTCGGGGTATTTACAGACCGCAGATTCAAATTCCTTTAAGGTTTTGAGATTATTATCGATTAATTTAACCTCGGTATACATTACAAGACTAAACCCCAAAGCTTTCCGATTTAATACCGCTATTCGTTTTTGAATATATCCTTTATTTTCTAATCGTTGGATTCTTCGCCAACAGGGTGCTTGTGACAAATTGACACGTTCCGCGATTTCAGAAGTTGAAAGGCTGGAGTCTATCTGTAATAACTGCAATATAGCTAAATCAGTTTTATCTAATGTATCTATCATTTTACACCTGTAATCTCACAATAATTATTAACAATATAATACCACTAGCAATTAAATTATCTATGAATTGAATTATATTGAATAAATTATTCAAAAATGGCGAGTCTGTTAGATATAAAGCATAATTTTCACAGTCCGTAGTTGATATAGTAACTATAACTTATCAAGTGGAAAAAGCCGAAGGTATCCAAAGGTAGGTGAAGACATATTTGTAAAATAGCGACTTTATATAGAGGATGAAACAATGAAAAATGACTTGCTACTAGCGGCTTTTAAAACTCCTGAGTACCTTAATCAAAACTTGGGGCGCTATTTTACTGAACTCCCCAAAGATCCTTATATTGAAGGTGATTACCGATTTAGAACTTATGCACGTTACGAAAAAAAGGGCGATGTCTATACCCGATTACCTCATGCTTTTTTTTGCCAAACTTCAAATATTAATCATCTTGTAGGGAATATTGAGCGAGATTTCTCACCCATGGTTGATGAAATTGACTGTACCGAAGAGTTCCAACATTTACTTAAATCCTTTGCTGAGTACACACTAGGAGCTGATACTGATGGCGTAATAGAAGTACATCAAATTCGGGTAACATGTGATGAAGGTAGTACTGGTAGTCCGGTACCAGAAGGTATTCATCAAGATGGTTTTGACTATGTCGGTATTTGTTGCTTGAAACGGGAGGATATCAGTGGTGGAAACACTCGAATTTTTAGCGATGCTACAGGACAACATGCTCACATTGATACTGTTCTAGAGGAAAACCAATTCATTATTTTTAATGATAAACGTTATTATCATTATGTTTCTGAAATTTTATCTAACAAAAAAGGTCAAAAAGGAGTGAGAGATGTCTTCGTATTTACAGCCTAAAATAGCGAATAAAATTGATTATATTCGACAACAGTTTCCCGCATTGCAGGTTAAACCAACTCCTGTTTATTTTGACGGACCTGGAGGTACGCAAATTCCTAATGTTGTTATTGAATCTATAAGTGCTTATTTGCAACAAGGCAACTCTAATCTTGGCGGTCATTTTTTAGCGAGCCAACAAACAGTGGCTTTGGTTCAAACAGCTCGTGAGCGTATGGCAACATTAATTGGAGCACCATCTTCAGAAAACATTATATTTGGTGCGAATATGACAACACTGACTTTGCACATGAGCCGTTCAATTAGCGAGAGTTGGCAGGCTGGTGATAATATTATTTTGTCAGAGTTAGACCATGCTGGTAATCGCAGTGCATGGGAGCGAATAGCAATAGAACGCGGTGTTAAAGTACATTACTTGACGATCAGCGATAAACAGTGTCAACTCGATTTGCAACAATTTGATCAGTTATTAAATGAAAGAACACGTTTAGTTGCCGTTACTGCAGCTAGCAACGTAACCGGTACACTTACCGATATAGAATATATTGTTCAAAAGGCAAAAACAGTCAATGCGATAAGTTATATCGATGCTGTTCACCTACTGCCACATCGGCGTGTGAATGTTAAGCAAATAGATTGCGATTTTTTAGCCTGTTCTGTCTATAAATTCTTTGGTCCACATCTTGGGGTTGTTTATGGTAAGAAACACCTTCTTAATACTCTACACCCTTATAAAGTCATACCTGCACCAAACTACGCACCTAATTGTTGGGAAACAGGAACACTGAATTTTGAAGCATTAGCAGGAACTATTTCCGCCGTTGATTATATAGCTTCCTTAGGTGAAGGCAGTACATTAGATGAACAGTTAGATGATGCTTATAGCAATATCATAGAATATGAGCAGTATCTAACAAAGTTGTTCTTGGAAGAAACAAATCGACTAGAAAACGTCACGCTTTATGGAATTCCAGATTACAATTTGAATAGGCGTACCCCCACTTTTGCACTCTCTTTTGAAGCTCATGACCCTAATAATATTGCGAGAAAACTAGGCGAAAAGAGTATTTGCACTTGGAGTGGACATTTATATGCTGACAAATTAATCGAGGCATTATCATTAAGCGAGTCAGGAGGTGTATTGCGGGTTGGTCTTACTCACTATAATACGATTGAGGAAGTTGGTTACTTTTTTGAAGTACTTAATAAAATACTAGATAGTTCGACCGTGGAGTAGACATCATAAACAGAGAAATAGTTCTTTATTTATTCAACTATTTCTCATCAAACCTTATTTATATCACTAATCATATTCAACTTTATGTGTTGATATTGAAAGAGGCTATTCAAAGCAGCCTCATATTAAAATCAACATGAGCTTAAAGACAGCAAATCTACATAGTCCATATTTTTTTCTTCTCTATAAAGGTGCACGTTTCACAGAAATGAGGCAAATAACTCGCATCTAAAATACTTATACAAATGATATATAAGAGATTTCTCTATGGATTGTTTTTTGCATATAGACTTTATAAGCATATAAGACCAAACGGGTTAATTTATTGCTCACTTAGCGAGAATTTAAAGGCTTAGAGGCACAGGTTCATAGTTCCAGACTGAACCTAAGCACCTACATCCATGTAGGAACCTTGTCAAAATCAATAACGCGGCATATGAGCCTTTAAATTCTCGCCCTCCGGGAGCTCAATAAATTAATCCGTTTGGTATAAATATCACTTGAGCAAGAGAACATAAAACAATGCAATTTTTAAATAAGCTTGCTGACATATTTCATACAATGCCTCTGCTTGTCACTATGGTCTCATTATTCTTAGTAATAGCTATCTTATTTTGGCTTACCAAGCGAACCTTGTTGTTCGTTATTTCAAAAGTATCTTCATTTGCTTTTGCTACTATTTTACTTGAAGCATCTAAGCGCCCGCTAAGTATACTCGTAGTACCTATTAGTTTATTAACAACGGAAAGAATACTCAGACAACAAGAAATAATTAATGACTCATTTAAACCGGATGTAGTGTTAATATCAAAAGTTATATTTATACTCACACTCATTTTGTTTATCGACAGAATGCTCAAACAAACCATTCTTTATTATCAATCCCAGTCTCCATTACTCAAAACCAGCGGAAGTCTTGTAAGAAGTAGCTTACGAATTATTATTTTCGTTATTGGTACGCTGGTACTTTTAGGAACATTTGGTGTGTCGATAACACCTATTGTAGCCTCGCTAGGAATAGGTTCTTTGGCTGTTGCATTGGCGCTTCAACCAACGCTTGAAAACTTTTTTTCTGGTATGCAAATTTTGGCTGATAAGCCCATTAGAGTTGGCGACTACGTTGAATTAGAATCTGGAGAACAAGGTTTTGTAGAGAAGATTGGTTGGCGTTCTGTATGGATAAAAATGCTACCTAACAACATCATTATCATTCCTAACTCGCTATTAGCAAAGTCTAAAATAATTAATTATTACTATCCTGAAAAGCAACTTTCAGTGCCTGTTGATTGCTCTGTTCATTATGACTCTGATCTAGAAAAAGTGGAACAAGTTGCATTGGAAGTAGCAAGAGAAATTCTAATTTCTCACGAGTGGGGAATTGATGACTATGATACTTTTGTTATCTTTCATACCTTTGACAATTCAAGTATAAATTTTACTGTCATGTTAAGAGCTCAAGAATATTTTAATAGATTTTTTATAAAATCAGCCTATATCAAAGCATTACATAAACGCTTTAAACTTGAAGGAATAGTGATACCTTATCCAATCAGTGCGGTTAATTTATCTCAAGAAAAATCAAATGAAGTAATTAAAGAACTTATAAAAAATAACCATACTTAAGATTGATAACCATGGAAAAGGTATTTACGGTGAATGTTAAAATTATCTGACTGAATAATAAAAGTCACACTAAAATAAAACCATTAAAAGGTATATATTAAAATTAGTGTGACGTTTCTTAGATTATAAATTTATAGCTTTAAGTTTTAGAGCTATGACTACATAGTCACAAATTCTTCCGCAGACGTTGGGTGTATCGCAATGGTATTATCAAAATCAGCCTTTGTTGCGCCCATTTTCATTGCCACAGCAAAACCTTGTAGTAACTCGTCGCTACCAAAACCAATACTATGAATACCAACAATCTTTTCTTCTTTACCAACACATACAAGTTTCATGCGTGTTGGATCACGATAATCTTCAGTGATCGCTTGGTATAAAGCCGTAAATTGAGACTTATACACTTTAACGTTAGCTTCGCCATGTTCTTCAATCGCTTCTTTTTCACTTAAGCCAACCGTACCAATAACAGGGTGACTAAACACAACCGTTGCAATGTTGGAGTAATCTAAATGCTCGTCAGGTTTGTTATTAAATAAACGTTCACATAAGCGACGACCAGCAGCCACAGCTACCGGCGTAAGTTGAGCACGACCTGTGTTATCGCCTACTGCGTAAATATTACTTACGTTAGTATTTTGATATTTATCTGTTGGGATAAAACCGCGCTCATCTAATGTAATACCTGCAGCTTCAATATTAATATTGTCAGTTGCTGGCTCACGACCAATTGCCCAAATCAGCTTATCTACAGGACCTACAGATTCACCACTTTCTAAATGAACTGTCAGTTGACCATTGTCATGTTTTTCAATGTTCTTAGGTGTGCTGTTTGTGTGTAATGTTGGACCATGTTTAGCCATTTGTTCAACTAAAGTGTCACTTAACATTTCATCAAAAGCACGTAATGGCTTATCTTTTCTTACTAATAGATGTGCATCTGTACCTAACGCATGAAATACGCCAGCAAGTTCCACAGCAATATAACCAGCACCAACTACCGCAACACTTTTAGGTTGTTCAGTTAAGGCAAAAAATCCATCAGAATCAATACCGTGCTCTGCACCTTCAATACTAGGAATACTAGGGCGACCGCCTGTAGCAATAGTAATATGATCGGCTGTGTATAATTCACCGTTTACTTCAACTGTGTTTTTATCTACAAACTTGGCAAAACCATTAATTACAGTAACATTGTTAGCATCAAAACCTCTTTGATAAGCTGCATGAATACGTTCAATATAGGCTTCTCGGTTAGCAACTAACTTAGCCCAATCAAAGCTTTGTAATGGTGCTTTAAAGCCAAAGTCTGTCGCATATTTTAATGCATCAGAAATTTGCCCTGCGTACCACATCGCTTTTTTAGGTACACAACCCACATTTACACAGGTACCGCCAATATATTTAGCTTCAATAACCGCCGCTTTTTTACCTAATCTAGCTGCACGATTAGCTGATGCGATACCACCGCTACCGCCTCCGATAGAAATATAATCAAAATGTTGAGTCATGTATGCCCCGATAAAGAAATAAGAATAAGTAACCTAACAAATACTTTAACAAGTATTCAGGCTATGTAAAACACATGTAAATTAAAGACCGATGAAATGTTCAAATCATTTCGACCTATTTAATATATAGAGTAAATGGGTACAAAACTCTAATTTATCAAGCAAGCAGTACTATTTACGATGATTGTATCGAGGTAAAATGACATCGATACGGTAAATTACACTATCTATAAAATCCACAAAAGAGACAAAATGAGAGCCTTAAACATACAATAATAGGCTTTAATCTTTCCAACACCTTGAAATATGACTTGAGTGCTATTACATATATAAGATAATTCATCACCTTGAACTTTATTTATGGCACAAACATTACCCGTATTTTCAGAAATTTTACCAAAAAACATTAAAGCTAGCGTTGAAGAAGCCATTGATAATTGTAAGAAAGTGATTGCCGATGTTTTATCTTCAACCACCGAATATACATGGAAGTCGCTGGTTGAACCTATTGATGATATTGACGATACTTTAGGCAAACTTTTCTCACCAATTTCTCATATGAATTCAGTAGTGAGTAGCGATGAACTGCGCGAAGCATATGAGTCTTGTTTACCTTTATTATCGGAATACGGTACCTTTGTAGGTCAGCACAAGCCTCTTTACCAAGCTTACCAACAACTTGCTGATAGTGAACATTACAACACATTAAATACAGCACAAAAGAAAGTAATTGATAACGCTTTACGCGATTTTACTTTATCAGGTATTGCTTTAGCTGAAGATGAGCAAAAACGTTATGGCGAAATATCATCTCGTTTATCTGATTTGAGCTCACAATTCAGTAACAACGTATTAGATGCAACCCAAGCATTTACCGTGAACATTACTGATGAAGCAGAATTAGCTGGATTACCAGAAAGTGCGAAAGAAGCAGCTCAAGCACTGGCGGCAGAACAAGATTTATCAGGTTGGTTATTTACTTTAGATTTCCCGAGTTATTTACCTGTAATGACTTATAGCGACAATCGCGACTTACGTGAGAAAATGTACACAGCGTTTGTTACACGAGCTTCAGATCAAGGTCCTAACGCAGGAGAGTTTGATAACAGCGATAACATGATCGAGATTTTGAACCTGCGTCATGAACTAGCGCAGCTATTAGGTTTTAACAATTACGCTGAGAAATCTATTGCGACTAAAATGGCTTCTAAAACGAGTCAAGTTATTCAGTTTTTAGAAGACTTAGCCGCTAAATCAAAAAGCCAAGGTCAAAATGAGCTTAACGAATTAACGGAATTTGCTAAATCAGTCGATGCTAGCGCAACAGATCTACAAGCATGGGATTTAGCTTATTACGGCGAAAAGCTGAAACAAGAAAAATACGCTATTTCTGATGAAGAATTACGCCCTTACTTTCCAGAGAATAAAATTGTTGCAGGTTTATTCCAGGTGGTTCACAAACTATTTGGTTTAACCATTACCGAACGTCACGATATTGATACCTGGCACAAAGACGTTAAGTTTTACGATGTATTCGATGCCAACAATAATCAACGTGGCAGCTTCTATTTAGACTTATACGCTCGTTCTAAAAAGCGTGGCGGTGCCTGGATGGATGATTGTGTTGGTCGTAGAGAATTACCGAATGGTGAAATTCAACTGCCTGTTGCTTACTTAACGTGTAACTTTAATAAGCCTGTTGGTGATAAACCAGCCTTGTTTACTCATGACGAAGTGGTTACCTTATTCCATGAGTTTGGTCATGGTATTCATCACATGCTTACACAAATTAATGCAAGCGGTGTATCTGGTATCAATGGTGTTCCTTGGGATGCAGTTGAATTACCAAGTCAATTTTTAGAAAACTGGTGTTACGAACCTGAAGCTTTAGCTTTTATGTCGGGTCATTACGAAACTGGTGAACCATTACCTAAAGAAATGTTAGACAAAATGCTAGCAGCTAAAAACTTCCAATCGGCTATGCAAATGCTACGTCAATTAGAGTTCTCGTTGTTTGATTTTAAAATGCATTTAAATTTTGATAACACTAAAGACAACTCAACTTATATTCAATCGGTTTTAGATGAAGTAAGAGCTGAATATTCTGTAACTAAAGCCGCAAGCTTTAACCGTTTTCAACATGGTTTTGGCCATATATTTGGTGGTGGTTATGCAGCAGGTTATTACAGCTATAAATGGGCTGAAGTACTTTCAGCTGATGCTTTCTCAAGGTTCGAAGAAGAAGGTGTATTTAATAAAGAAGTAGGCGATGACTTCTTAACAAATATTCTTGAAAAAGGTGGTTCACAAGAACCAAGTGAACTATTCAAAGCCTTCAGAGGCAGAGAGCCAAGTATTGACGCTTTACTGCGCCATAGTGGTATTCTTTAAGGTACTAGAAGTTAAATTTTAGTATAATTATCAAACTCAAATGCATTGGCTTATTGATAGCCAATGCATTTTTCATTTAACCAACAAGACCCACTTCATTCCATGGATAAATTAGAGTCATTTAAATCTTTATATCATAGAGCTGCTGAGCGTAAAGGCGGTAAGCGCGCATTAGACTTTTTATTAGATGAGGTTCATTACTTGAGTAATGCCGAATTAAAAGAAGTTGTTACTGATGACCGGGTGTTATCAGCTTTTACAAAAAAGATATTTCAATCAGGTTTTGTATGGCGTGTTGTCGAAAACAAATGGGACGGATTTGAAGAATCATTTTTTCAATTTAATCTAGAAAAAGTGCTAATGATGCCTGAAGAAATGATGGAAAGAAAAGCCGCTGATCCCAAAATCATTCGTAATTACAACAAGGTTAAAACCATTAAAGCCAATGCTCAAATGATTTTCGACGAGCAGCAAAATGGTCATAGTTTTATCGAGTTTATCGCAAACTGGCCAGCAAGTGACATGATAGGTTTATGGGCGTACCTTAAAAAGAATGGCCAGCGTTTGGGTGGCAATACAGGGCCTTATGCGTTGAGAGCTCTAGGCATAGACACTTTTTTGATAACCCGTGATATTGAAGCTTACTTTCGTGCCCATGATATAGTAACAGGCGGCATTCAAACCAAATCGAGCTTAAAAGCTATTCAAGACAGTTTTAACCAATGGCAAACTGAATGTGATTTATCTTTATGTCAGCTAAGTCGTTTAGTCGCTTATGCAACAGGCGATAATAACGTACAAGTTGGCTAACTGATATACGTCATGCGTAATCTAAATGAGTAAATTAAATGATTGAGTTAAATGAAGCTTTTACCCATGTTGCTGTTGCCTATGTAGATAGCTCTGATTCAGATCTAGCCAAGCAAGTTGCACAAAAGTGGCGACTACAATACATAGGTCATGTGGCTTCACTTGATAAACATCCACAGCTGACATTTTTACTACAAGTTAACTTTCAAGTACTTGAGTTAGTAAAAATAGACGAGCCTAAACTTAGCGCGATTAAAGTCGACTTTGTTGAAGGTGCTGCAGCGCATCGCCGTAAATTTGGTGGTGGTCGAGGTCAAGATATTGCGAAAGCGGTAGGATTAAAGTATGGCTTTACCCCACATGTTTTAGATGCAACCGCTGGGCTAGGTAGAGACTCATTTGTATTAGCCTCGTTAGGCTGTCAGGTTACCATGATTGAGCGTATGCCGATTGTCGCTGCGTTACTAGAGAATGGTTTAGAGCGTGCAAAGTTAAATACTGAAGTGTCTGATATTATTAACAATATGGAACTAGTACATACTTCTTTAACTGAAGACAGTTTTGAAACGTTAATGCCTGATGTTGTGTATTTAGATCCTATGTATCCTCACAGAGAGAAATCAGCAGCTGTTAAAAAAGAAATGCGTGTATTTCAAACCTTGGTAGGTGAAGATTTAGATGCCGATGCTTTATTAGCACCAGCCCTTGCTATAGCAAAATATAGAGTGGTAGTTAAACGCCCTACTTACGCGCCACCTTTAGCTGATAAAAAGCCATCTACCAGTATAAAAATGAAGAAAAACAGATTTGATGTTTATGTGAATCAAGGTATTCCTAAGCTGTAATCCCTCTCCTGAAATGTAGCGACACTTGTTGCTGCAAGCATACTTTCTGAAATATTATTTATTTTATCTATCCTTAGTTTTTAATTTAACGCTAAAGGCTCTTCCACAGAGCTAGAATGAAACAGTTTATTCCTGATAAATACTTATCTTTTATTATTAATGTGACTTTTCCTCACATCGACTCATCTAAGTAACTAGAAACAATATTGCACGCGCGTATTTTGGCGAAGTAACATGCTAACACTTACTATTTAACGTCAAAGTTTAAGCAATACGTATAGCGTATATAACAATAAATTAAGGAAACAACATGAACCGTATTATCATTATTACTTGTGCAGCATTATTATTTACGGGCTGTGCTACACAACCAAAATTAGAAGATTACACCAATAACCCAAGTGGTTTATGGGAAGAAGGTAAAGCGCTATCTAAAAAAGGTGAAGCACTTATTATTAAAGGCGAGAAAAACATAGAAAATGCACGTATTAATGCTAATAAAGGCGAAGCGCTTATTCAATCAGGCAACGATGCGATCCAAAGAGCACGTCAAGATTATCAACTTGAAGCCACTAAGGCTGGTCGTTCATCTAGCCCAAAAGAAATTGAATACGAGGCTGAGCGTTTAGCTGCAATAGGCGAAAATTGGGAAGATGCACAAGATAGTGTAAAACAAGGTAATAAATTAATTGCTCAATCTGAAAAGAAGAAAGTAGAAGGCCAGCAACAGATTGAAAATGGTCGTAAGCTTGTTGAACAAGGCACTAACTTTATTCGTAATAGTCAACGTATGAGACTTGAACAACCTTTAACCTCTGAAACTAAATAATCTGAGGCCCTCACTTAAGTTCGGTTATTTAAACTAAATCAACACACTTAATTTAGAGTAGACCCCTGATGTAAATAAAAAGACGAATAAATTAATTAACTTATTCGTCTTTTTTACGATTTAACCAAGTAATAAGCTGCTAGAATAAATAACTTAAGCCAACTCCACCCGATAACATATTCGATAAATACTCATCACCAGCAAAGCGTTGGCTGTCTTCATTTATTGCTAGGCTGTAACTTGTGTAAGCGTGTAGTTCGATTTTATTTTGAAGTACATAAGAGCTGTGTGCGCGTAATTGAACATAATTAAGACCATTATGACCGTCACTTATATAACCCGAATTAAAACCCAACGAACTACTGATATCTACAAGTAAAACACCATTAAACTTATAGCTTTTTATTCAAGTAATTTCAGAAAACAAACCCTCAGCATCAAAAGAATGATAAATACTCGCTAATAATTGTACGTCATTACTGTAATCATAAGAAAAGTCGATATTTACTTCATGGTCTGTTGCGCGAACATCTGCTGTATTAGATTTTAAATAACCATAACCAACAAAAACTTCTAATTTGTCAGTAGAATAAACCCCATAATTAATATTTAAGTTAACTTCTGAATAATCCGAACTTATCCCTTTAGCAAACCAAGGTATAAGTGAAAAATTGCCATAACTAACTTCTGTAGACATTGAATAAAGTCCACTACCAGAAAGGTTGTTTCGACCTTCCGTAATATAATCACTTTCAACAGAAACACGTGAATACCAACTAGAATATTTATCTGAATGGGTTAATTGGGTATGTTCAAAGGCCACATGTCTACTTGTCTGAGGATCATTAATTATAATACTTCCATTAGATGTTTCTGCACTAACACCATAAATCCCAAACACAGAGAAAAAAAGAAAAGCACCAACAACATAATTATTCATATAGACACCTTTTGAGATTCATCAATTCCGATTGCCTTACAATACCATTCAACCTATTGGCAATATGTTCAGGTACCTTAAGAGAGATTAAAAATAGGATGACTTCACCTAAGTTTGAGGGGGGTTAATATTAATCATAGACTAGCAATTACAGCCAAACCAATACTTGTATAAATGATTACTAACAAATGTACGCATAAAAACTTTAGAGCAGTATTTATTTCAAACCTGCATCTTATCAACCAGTAAGTTTAGACAATAAAAAAGGGAGCTAAATAGCTCCCTTACGTTTTATTGTGTGCTTAAAAGTGACTAGATTACTTAGTTACTTTTTTACGCTCTACAGCTGTTACATTTGCAACAATACGTCTGTTAACTTTATGTGCTGCAGCTGTACCACTTTCATCTAATAACTGAGAGTCGCCATAGCCTTTAACGCTTAAACGGTCAGCTTTAACGCCATAGTTTTCAACTAATAAGTCTCGAACTGATTCTGCACGTTTTTGTGATAACCATACGTTATATTGTTTTTTACCTAACGATGAACTGTGACCTTCGATTACAGCATTAGTATTAGGGAAACGTTTCAAGAATGCTGCAAACTCAGCTAATTCTGCCATGTCACTTGCTTTAACAAGACTAGAGTTGTTAGCAAACTTAATGTCTAACTGCATTTGAACTTCTTTCTCTTCAAATATGCTACAACCTTTGCTATCTACTTTGTCAGTTGACGGAGTGTTAGCACACATATCAGTCTTGTTAGAAACACCATCATTGTCATTGTCTGCAACTACAGGCTTATCAACAACACAACCATTGCTATCTACACGGCTGTTTAATGGCGTGTTCGGACATAAGTCACGGCTGTCTTCAACGCTGTCTTTATCTGTATCTATTACTTTTTCTACTACTTGAGCCGGCGTAGAATTACCGCCAAAAGAATAAGCAAAACCTAGTTTAACACTGTGATCAAGGTAAGCTTCGCCAAAATCATGATAAGCAGCCACTTCTGTAATCACTCTGAAGTTAGAACTTACATCCCAATGACGACCTAAACCAACATTTACTAAGCCTTGTGTTTCATCAAATTTCTCAGCTTTTAAACCAGTAAATACATAGTAGTCTGATTGTTGAGGGTAGAATAAGATGTCTACACCACCTCTATCACCACCAATACTTTGGCTTGGGTTCTTCGCATCAATATTAAGGTGTGACCATTCAATTCTAGCACCCCAAGATTCACTAAAACGAGTACCGAATTCAAGACCTAATCCTAAGCCGTTGTTGTATTGTGGGCCAGGTAAAAATTTCTCATTATCTGAATTATAAAATTCACCAAAACCACCAAACCAAGATGGGTTCTCTGATGAGTTATCTGCATAAGCAGCTTGTGATAAAAGAGTTAGCACGCTTAATGCAAAAAGTTTGTTTTTCATTTTAATATTACCTTAGATTCATGTTTAATATATTTTTAGCCTATTCAGCTAGTTTCATAACCTTAGACGACAGCAAAAATTGAAAAGTCACAATTTATTTTAAATAAATTCAAATAAAAATATTAGGTACAAAAAATCCCCTTGAGTTACCTGATATTTTAATACCTTAAAGATGCGTCCTTGTGCCACCTATTAAGTATTATAACTCAACTGACTCATTAAATTCATCAGTAAAACGTTGTAATTTGTTTTGATCGATAAATTTACTTATTTTAGTTACGTAATGCTCACCTTCTTCAGAATATCTATCCAGTGTTTTTGCTAATACCAAGCCTGTAACGTCTTCTTCATTTTCACGAAGTTTAGAGCGCATTTTTCTCAATTCAATATAAGCTACATTGGTATTTAAGTTCTTTATGTAAGCTCTTACCGCCAAATTAACTGAAGCGAATTTAGCAACTTCGTGAGCCTTTTCTGAATCTCTAGACGAAGGGACAATGCCGCAACCCTTTGAAAAGCACCATTGGCCAAAAAGGTTATTACCCTTTTTAGAGAAACGAGATGTTCCCCAGCCCGATTCTATAGCGGCTTGCGTTAGTGCTAAAGAAGGAGGGATCACGTCAACTCTTTCAAGTAAGCTAACAAAGAAATTATCGGCGCCGTATTCGCTGCTAATTTTGTAATGAGTAGCAACTTTATTCAGCCATACTTTTTGTTTACTTGTTAATTCATCTTCAGGAACACTTTCCAGTAAAACAATAATTTGTCGTAATTTTAATACGTGTTTATTTTCTTCTTTAATGATGGGATAAAGGGTATTGAAGAACTGTTCCTTCTTTTCTTTAACATCATTAATTTTTGAGAAGTCTGGTAACTTATCTAACTTATTTTGTGTTTTTGCCTCAGCAACAGAAATTAGTTGTATATCTCCTTTTTGGGATGTAGAAAAAAACACAACCAAACTTATTATTAGCAAGCTTAGTATTAACATTATTTTATTTTTTAGTATGTTCATTAATTTTTATACCCATTTTAAAGATTTATCAGCGCTTTTATTTTTATAATATTTAAAGACGTCTGTTTCTTAAGCCAAATTTAGCTTAATACGTTTATCACTTTTCTCTTAATCTTCAGTGCTAGCACTGCCGGCCATTTTTTCTAATGCTCTTTTATAACGCATTTTTACGGTACTTAATTTTTGATCCACGATTAACGCAATATCGTTAAATTCAAGATCACCCGCAATACGAAAAACTACAATTGAACGCTCTTCCAAACTAAGCCTTTCCAACATACTATTTAGTTGGCTACTTCTATCTGCAGAATCATCAGAGGTATCATCTGAAACCTCCTCATGGGTTTCATCTAAATCAACCTGATCTAACTTCTTCTTTCTTAGTCTTGTTAACGCCTGGTTGTATGCAATTCTATATATCCACGTTTTAAAGCTAGCTCGCTGTTCAAAGCGTTTGAGGTTATTAAACACATTTAACATAGTGTCGTTAACAGCCTCTTCCGCTTCTTCTGTCGAATCTAAATATCGATAACATATCTGTATTAACTTGTTATGATATCGATGAAAAAGCACTTCATAAGCCGTTGTCACATAAGGTAATTGGAGACAGGCAAGTCGCACAATCTCCGAATCTTCTAACTGTGACAATCGATCAGAGACAAGGTTTTTCTTGTTCTCTGGTGTTTGCATAGTTAACTCATTGTTAAAGTCTATTTGATCGAGTCATTCATAGGCGTAACAATAAACTTATGAGTTAATAAGTCTTGGTTAGGCACACTTAGCCGACGACCTTCCTTGTTTTCAAGTAATGTATTTACGGTACTTACTGCAATAACATTTCCGATAAAACCATCAAACTCTACTTCGTCTCCTGGAAGTAATTGCTCTCTTGCGTATATGCCTGAAACTATACTGTTTGCGATACTCTTAGTACCTAACCCTAAAGCCAATGCTAGCGCAACACCTAAGCTGGCAATTAACACGGTGAATATTGTGTTAAGTAATTCGGTTTCAAGCTCAAGCTGACCAATAACTAAAGAAAAAGTAATCGCCAGAACAAGTATTTGTAATACTCGTCCAACTGAAGAGCCATATTCAACACCCATGTTATCAAGTGATGTTTCTATTTTGGCTTTGCCTGATTTTGCTATGAATAAGCCTAATAAAGTTATTACCAAGGCTCCTAATAGTTTAGGCAAATATAAGACGAATGAGTCTAAAATTGCTGAAAATCTATCTAAACCTAATGTTTCTGCGCCAGCAACTAAAATGATCAGAACGAGAAACACATGAAGTAAACCACCAATTAATTGCGAAGGTGTCGACTTTAAACCTAGAGTGTTTAAAATTTTGTTTACACCTAACTTTTCACATAACTTGTCAAAGCCAAGGGTTTCTATAATTTTAGCGACCCATTTGGTAATGATCTTTGATAAAAACAAGCCAATAACAACAACTAAGATTGTTGCAAGTAAGTTAGGTAAAAATCCTGCTATTTCTGTCCAAAATCTGGATAATGCGTTACTTATAGATTGTGTCCAAACGTCTAAATTCATTTCTTGTCTCCGGTATTATTACTTAACGGAGCAGCTTGTTTGGCCTCTCCTTGTTGATTAATTTCTGTTTTGTTTTTTAACTGTGTTTTTTTATGTAAATCTAATTTACGTTTAGCGGAATACATAGATGCTCCAAAACCTAAAAACACAACCCAAATCCACCCAAAGAAAAGCCCTGTAACATCTTTAGCTGCAGTTGTATTAGATGACTTATTCAGCACCTTTTTAAGTTCTTCTTCTTCATTAACGATTGGCTTAGTTTCTTGCCACATTAATTTGAGTTCATCTTCACTTAAATTCATTATGTATCCCGCTATTTAATTGTATTTAAAACACTAACACTGACTAATTGATAATAAGTATTTCAACTCGACGGTTCTGCGCTCGCCCTTCAGCTGTCTCGTTACTCGCAACAGGCTTACCTTTACCATAGCCTTTGAATTGAATGCGACTTGTATCAATATTGCCTACTTGTGTCATAAAGTTAGCGACTGTTTTTGCACGATCTTGAGATAACTGCAAATTCAAATCGTTACTGCCTGTTGAATCTGTATGACCAGAAACAACAATATTGGCTTTAGGAAAGCGGTTCACTGCATCAATAATCTTGTTAAGTAATACAAAGTTAGTTGATTCAATTTCACTACCACCTGTTTTAAATGAAAAGCCATGAGCTCTTATTAATACATTATTTACTTGACGGTAAACCGTTGCTTCATCTTCATTAAACAATGATTGAACGCCGTTAAATCGAGCAATATCTTCACGTTTAGCTGTTTGTTCTTTTTGTAACTCTAGTTTAGACATTTCTTGAGTTGACTCTAACCTGTCTTTAAGTTCTGAAACATTAAAGCTTAGTGTGTTATTTTGCTCCAACACTTTGGCTAAACTATCTTTGGCGCCATTCACCACTTCTTTATTCGATTGGTTAAATGGTAATTCACTGTTTAATGGTGAGAATGCCAAACCAAGTTGTTCTTGAAACCATACAATTTTTTGCTCTTCAGTAAAGTCAGCATCTTTAAAGTATTGATTAATTTCAGCAACACCTTCAGCACGCTTAACAATCCAAATGGCTTTGTTTGAATGTACATTAGCTTTTTCTGTATCTGTTCTATTCACTTCTAATGTATCTAAAGCTAATTGGTATTCGTTTTTAGCTTGAGTAATTAAAATTGGAGCCACATCGTCCAAATCTTTATTAATTGCAGTTTTAATTGCTTTATCTGCTACACCTAACATATTCGTTTTAAGTGCGGCTAATTCTAAACCTAAATATTGATTCTTTAATGACGTAATGTCGCGTTTTGCGCGGTCATCTTCACCATTTTCTAACAAGCCAAGCATTTTCTTTAATTGCTTTTCTGCAGCTTCAAATTTCTCAGGTACTAAATTATTTGCATTAGTTGCTAAGGCTTTTTTACGAGCAACAAACACTTCTTCTAAAACATATTTAGCTTTTTCAGATTGCTTAACAGCCGCATTAACCGCTGTTATTGCATTAGCTGCAACAGTGTTAGCTGATGTTTTGCCTGATTTAGCTTGGCTAATTGCATCATCAAAAGTACGTTGTGCTATTTCCATTTTTTCTGGTGAGTAGTAATCGATATTTTCGTCGTTCGCTTTTTCTAATAACAAACGCGCTTCTTTAATATTTGGAAACTGCTCCATAATATCATTTTGTGATAACACTGTATTTGATGCACACCCCGTAAATAACAAGAACGATAGGCTGCTAGCAATTATTGTTTTTTTCATTTTAGTTCTCTTTATTAGTTAACAAGTAAGGTTATATATTTAATACAAGGTTAGACGGTAGCTAGTTTTGAAAAGTCACAATTAAATTAATATTTATTTGTTTTAGTAAATAAATTAGTGTTTAAAAATCACTTAAAAGCTGAAGACATTAACATTTTTTTAACGTAGGATGAATATTAAAGCGATAATCATGAAGAGTTCACATGATTTTAATAGCTTTGATTCAGATACTTACCTGCTAATAAATAAAAATGAGCTCTTAGCACACAATATAAAAAAACAACTATGTTTCGAAGTTGCTCTGCTGCTTTTTACACATTGCTTCAAAAAAACATCAGAGAAAAGCTTATTAAAAGAAGGTAAAAAGATGCAAAGTTCTACAACGAATTTGTCATCACTAGATGTGCTTAATGCTAAAATACTTTTAGTGGATGACGATAAAATTAACACGGCAATCTTAGCAAGGTCGTTAAGAATGTTTGAACATATATATGAAGTTCATTCTGGCGTAGACGCGATTGAGTTTTGTAAAGAAACACCTCCAGACTTGGTCATATTGGATGTAGTTATGCCCTCTATGGATGGTTACGCTACCTGTAAAATACTTAAATCTATGCCTGAAATGGGCAATTGCCCTATTATATTTTCAACTACATTGGAAACCGTTGAAGATGAGATTGCTTGCTGGGAAGCCGGTGGAGCTGATTTTGTGGCTAAACCTGCTATACCTCAAACATTAATAAAACGTATTCAGGCGCACTTACAACTAAAATTAAAATCTGATGCCCAGAACGAACTAGCTTACTTTGATGGTTTAACTGGCCTAGGTAATAGACGTTATTATAATAACATTTATAAAGAGCAATTAGCCTTAGCTTTAAGAACTCAAAAAGATTTAGCTATTGTCGTATTAGATCTAGATTATTTTAAGCAATACAATGATAAATATGGTCATCAGCAAGGAGATCAGTGTTTAATTAATATTGCACAAACTATAAAGTCTCAGATACTTCGCCCTACTGACTCAGCAATGCGTTATGGCGGAGAAGAGTTTGTTTTGATTCTACCTGACACAGACATTAACGGTGCAAAACTCGTCGCCAATAAAATTATATCTGCCGTTATGGCACAAAAAACACCTCATATTTGCTCGCCACATCATATTGTTACCATTAGTGCTGGCGTTGCTTCTTTAAGAACATTACCTACCAATGAAGAATTATTTACCATTGCCGATAAACAATTATATGAAGCTAAAAAACTGGGTAGAAATGCTTGTGCATAAACCTTTAAATAGGCGTTAATGTCTATTTAAAGGTATCAGTTAAAATATTGAACAGATCTAGAGTGAACAAACAGGTTAAAACCGATCTGTTTCATGATTAGGGAACTCTAATAAGAAATGGCAACCTTCACCTAGCTTTGATTCTAATGAAACTCTACCTTTATGTTTTTCCATAATCGTTCTAACGATAGTTAAACCAACACCGCTTCCTTCATTTGTAGATAACCGTTCAAAAATAGCAAAAACGAGATCATGATATTTTGGATCTATACCGATCCCGTTATCTTTAATATGAATAATGGTAGACTTATCGGTTTGTGATGAATAAATATCAACCACTAATTTCCGACTTGGTTCTCTGTATCGGATTGAGTTACTCAATAAGTTTAACATAATTTCTGACAGTAACCGCTCGTTCGCCTTAACTGTGTGAAAACTGTCAGCTATATTAATCGTTGCTTCGCTCTCAGTAATGACATCTTCAAGTACTTGCGACTGTTCTAAAATGATCTGTTTTACATCAACCTCAGTAATCACTATGGGTTGCTGAACTATTTTTGATAACTCTAATAAATCAGAAAGTAAACGTTCCATATTATTAATGTTGTCTATAATCCGATTTAATCTGTGGGTTTGCCGTTCAGTTAAAGTGTCAGCTAACTCTGTATTTAGCTTATTAGCAAAGCCACTAATAGTAACGAGTGGAGATTTAAGATCATGAGATACCGTATAAATAAACTGTTCCATCTCATTATTCTTACTAATAAGCTCTTTATTTAATCGTGACGCCTCCTGCTTTTCACTCTCAACATCTTTCATTACATTCAACAGCACGATTTGAGAACATTCTATTTTAATTTTATTTTCTTCTAATTCAGCATTAAGTTTATTACTGGTTGCTAGTGCTTCTCTTTGCTCTTTAAACAAAGAACGGATCATAAGAGAAATCGTTACTATCAAAAAGATTAAAATAACTAAACAAGCAATTAAACTACCATAAAGTACCCTTGTAGCTTTCGCATTTAATGCATCCGAAAACTGTCTAAAAATCTGTTCAATTTCGTTACGAGAAGGTAAATCATTAAACTTCACAAATTGATCTAATTCGCGCGCGGACACATTATTTATCATCAGCTCTGGTAATTTATCAAGCCGACTTTTATAGGCATTCAACATCTTTCGTGTTTCAGGCATACGAAAATCACCTATGAGTTCGTCTCCCATAATCTCTAGTGAAGCTACTTGTTTTGAAGCCATTTTGTAGTTCACAATAGCTCTGTCTCGGTAATTTGTTTGCTGTGGTCTTAACATGTAATTTTTGAAATTATGTATAAGACCAACATAACCAATCTGACTTTGTAGTTCGATAATTGTTTGATAAATTTCAATACGTTTAATTCGCATTTCTTTTTCTTGGGCGAGATAATCTAAGGCAATCAACGCCTCTAATGTAATCAAAAACAATAACAGCGTACTTAATATCAGGTTTTTAATATTCATCAGCACGTACTTCTAATCTAAGAGGGCTAAAGCTAGACATCATAAGGTTTCTCTCTACCCATTTCAGTCATCAAATCATTGATTTCTTTCTGTAGTTCGATAACCTTTTGCTCTCTACGGATAGTTGCAGAATATACGGCATTCATTTGTTCATTTTTAATTCTTAAAGTCTCTAACTCTTTTAGATTATTTCTATAATCATCTTCAAGTGTTGAAAATTTAAGTAATTGAGGTAATTTCGGAGCAAGTACAAGTGCTGTCAAAATAGAGGTAAATGCGGTTAACATTTTAAGCCAGCCCTGATATTCGTACATTGGATACCAAGTAATATATATTTGTACAAAGTGAGTAGTACCACAAAAAAAGATAAAAGCGGTAAATAAAGCAAAAAGATCTTTATGAGGCAATACGCCTTTTCTTTTCATAATAAGTAAACCAAATACAATAGGAATAACATAATACGCAATGCCTATTACGGCATCAGAAATTACATGTGTCCAAAGGATATCAGGACGCCACAAGTAACAATGCCCATGAGGCATAAAGTTAGGGTTGGCAAATTGTTGAAGCCATTCATTCATAGTTATTCCTTTAATTCAGTACTTTGTTTTTTATTGTGTTTCTTAAACGGTAATAACGGGAAATTTTAATTCAAATTGGCTCCCAATACCTAAAGTAGAAGTGAGCTTTATTTCACCACCATGTTTCTCCATTGCGGCTTTCACAATACATAATCCCATTCCTGTACCTTTTTGTTTTTCTACTTGTTCGAAGATACAAAAAACACGTTCTTGATCTTCTTCAGCAATACCTAACCCATTATCAACAATAACCAGGGAGATATGCGAACCATGATCTACTGTAGCAACTTGTACATTTAAAACGTTATCTGGCGATTTATTTTGAATAACATAATTACAAACGTTTAAAATACAGCGTGATAGTAGTGTTTTGTTCGCAAATATATACTCAAGTGGAGATTCAACAATAAAATTAATATGCTCATCATCTCCCTTCAATTCTTGCAATTGACTGTTAACAATTAATTCTGTATTTAATAATTCCCTTTTAATAACTTGGCTCATCACACGTGATAATTCTAAAAGATCAGTGAGTAACCCACCCATTTGTGATGTATTTTCTTGTATACGAGTAAAGCGATGTTTTTGTTTCTCATTAGTGCTCGCTTCAAGCTCTTTTGCTAAAGTCTTTGCAAAAGCAGAAATAGTGATCAAAGGTGCTTTCAAATCATGAGAAACCGTATAAACAAACTGCTCAAGCTGCTTATTTTTTTTCTCTAATTCTTTTGCATCTAATATAGATTGGCGTAGTAATTTTTCTTTCACATAATGGCTTTTTCTTAACTCTAATAAATACAAAACCTGTTTCGCTAATATTTTTAATTGCACCTTCTGCTCGTCACGTAAATAAGCTGGCTGACGATCTAGTACACATAAGGTAGCAATGTGATAACCTTCAGCATTAATAATGGGAACACCAGCATAAAATATCACTTGAGTTCCGTCTTTTAATAATGGTGGATAAGCCACCCGATCATCATTTAACGTGTCTTTAACTTCAAAAACGCCTTCGTTTAAATTTATTTCGTCACAAAAAGTCCAACCTCTAGGCTTTTCACAGTCGGGAAGTCCATAACGAGATTTGAACCACTCTCTGTTTTCATCAATTATTGAAATCAAAGCAATTGGCGTATCGCAGATATTGGCGACAAGCTCAGTTAACTGATCATAAACCTCTTCATTTTCAGTATCTAAAATATTGTATTCATATAATGCACTGAGGCGTAATTCCTCCTCAGCAAGTAATATAGATTCCATTAGATATTAATCCGTTTTATTTGTTTGGAACACTCTAGGTGTTTATTTCATGCTATTTCACTATGAAAGGCAGCGTTTAATTGTATTTCTACTTGCTCTGCTGACATAGGCACACTCAGTAGATAGCCTTGGATTAAATCGATATGCAGTGCTTTACATAAAGACAATTGTTCTTCCGTTTCAACACCTTCAGCAACGACTTTAAAGTTAAGTTGTATTAGCATCATCGCAAGAGCTTCAAGTAAATTTTTTCTTTTATCATCATCAGCGTCTGTTGGCTGCATAGATTTATCTATTTTTACAGTATCAATCACGAAATTAGTGAGGTGTGATATGGATGAATATCCCATGCCAAAGTCATCTAAGGCTATTTTAAACCCGTAAGCAGATAAGTCTTTAAGCGTTTTTACTGTTATGTCGTTATGTTCTAGTAAAGCAGTTTCAGTGATTTCAAGAGTGACTAAATCAGGACGGATATTATATTCACTTGTTATTGATTTTAATAACTCGAGTAAAGCGCCATCATGTAACTGCATAGGTGAAATGTTGACAGACATAGACAAGTTTTCAGAATATTTTTTATGCCAGACTGATAACTGTTTTATCGCAGTTCTAATCACCCAAATACCAATATCATTAATCAATCGGCTTTCTTCAGCTATAGGAATAAAAATATCAGGGAAGTGAGAGTTGGCAATGTCAGGCCAACGGATCAAAGCCTCAAAACCCAATATATCTTTTCCCTGATCACAAAAAATAGGTTGATAAAAAAGCCTAAAAGAAGAGTCCGCTAATGTATCCATAATATCGTTTTGAATAGTAAAACGACGGTTAAACTCCGCTTGGTAATGAGACTCATAAAAACAAACGCCATTCTTACCACCTTGTTTTGCTCTGTACATAGCAATATCTGCACACTTTACAAGCTCACTACCACTAGGTGCATCATTTGGATATAAAGCAGCTCCAATACTCACAGTACAAATTACATTTTTACCTGAAAGCTCAAATGGCTCTTTAAACGCGTCAGTTATACGGTCTGTTACCATGTTAATTTCGCTAATTGCATTGATATTAGAAAGCGTAATTGCAAACTCATCGCCACCTAACCTAGCAAAACCATCATTAACTCTTAAACATCTTTTTATGCGTGCAACCACTTCTTTTAACAACAAATCTCCCGCTTCATGTCCCATCGAATCATTAATATGTTTAAAATTATCCAAGTCGAGTGCCAACATACCAATCGCCGTATTAGAGCGTTTGCTTGCAGCAATCATCATTTGTAAGTTTTCGTCAAAGAAATAACGATTGTGTAAACCTGTCAATGGATCTTTTTCAGCCATAGTTTTAACAGACAAATAACTTTCGTACATTTTCTGTTCCATCTCAAAACGCTTTCGAGAGTGAATAATGGCCTGATAAAGCTTTACTTGAGTAATACTACTTTTGGGAATAAAGTCTTGTGCGCCCACTTCAATACAATTTAGCGCAACGCTAGAATCTAACGAGGCGCTTACAACAATAATAGCAGTGTTACCCAGGTTAGGTTTTGAGCGGATTTCAATAATCATTTCTATGCCGTCTATTTCAGGCATTTCATAATCTAAAAGAATAACGTCAAAGCTTTCTGTTTCTAATTTTTTTAAACCATCAGACACTGAAATAGATGTTTTGATAGAAAAGTCACATAGCAATGAGGAGTCTAGTTCTCTTTTTACAAGGGCTATATCTATCACGTTATCATCAACAATCAATATTCGCATTTATAGCTCCAAGTCAAAATAAAACAAATTTTCAACATAAATTTATTTTTAACATTTTTTATAAAAAAATTGATGTCGCTAAGTATTAAATTAATTTTAGACTATATTTACAAAATAGAGCATTTTTTTACTAAACAGAACGAATAGGGACGACCATCTATTGAACATTTTAATTATTGAAGATAACTCTGATCATCTAGACGTTATAACGGATGCATTAGAATCAATAACTGAGGTTAATGTTAATATTATAGCTGCAAGCTCTCTTGCAGAAGGTAATCGTTTACTACTAACAGAACGTTTTGATGCTTGTTTATGTGATTTAAACTTGCCTGATTCGCCTTTAGAGCAAACAGTTGAATGGTTAGCGACTCGAAGTTTTCCGGTACCCATCATTATTTTAACGTCAATTAATAGCCTGCAAATAGCAAAAACCTTATTAAATAAAGGCATTCAAGACTACATATCCAAAGATGATATTTCACCTCAACTGCTTTTTCGTACCTGCAGATATGCAATAGATAGATGGAAGCATCAACGTGAAATTGAAACCTATAATAAGGATATGAAAGCATTTTGTTCTAGCTTGTCTCACGACTTTAATGGTCAAATTATTCGTATTAAAGGCGTATCAAGCATTCTCAAGTTAGACTTAGAAGAAAGGCTTGAACTCACGCCTGGGGAATTAACCCTATTCGAATATTTAAATAACAGTACGGCAGAAATCCATCAGCTTGTTGATGACCTGCAACACTATCTAGCTATGGAATACACTTTAAAGTCTGACGAAGTAGTCGATATGAATAGAGTCATAAGTAAAGCATCGGCTGCATTAAAAGCATCAGTTGATAAGGAGTTTGTTATTAACGTTGAAAAAAGCTTACCTAAATTTCGTGGTAACGCCACATTATTGCATTTACTTTTTCATAATTTATTTAGCAATAGTATTAAATTTAACGAAAATTCTCCTGTGATCACTATTTCATTTGAGGAAACTGATCAATTACTGCAAATATCTGTTAAAGATAATGGAATAGGTTTTAACACAGACAAATCCCATGAAATATTTACCCCCTTTAAACGTCTTGCACATAAAAATAGTTACAACGGCTCTGGCTTAGGTTTAAGTATTGTTAAAAGAATTATTGAAAAACATGACGGTAGTATTAAAGTTGAATCAGAAATAGACAAAGGCAGCCTTTTCACACTCAACTTTATAAAAGATTAATCAAGTTTCAAGACGTTTACGTCTGACGATAATATAGAAATAAATAAAGGATATAAAATGAATAACTTTAAAGCAATTTCGGGGCTAATGGTTGAGGATAATATAGATCATGCTGAGCTGATGCTGGACGCTTTTCATGAATTTAATATTAAAAATTCTATCGACCATGTACTAGATGGTGAGCAAGCAATCGCATATTTACGAAATCAATCACCTTACGAAGACAAAGAAAGATATTCACGACCTGATATCGTATTTCTAGATATTAGAATGCCACGACAAGGTGGTATAGAAACACTTAAAATTATTAAAAATGATGATGCTTTAAAAGATATACCAGTAGTAATGATTAGTACATCAACTACAGCACCTGAAATTAAAGAATGTTATAGGTTAGGAGCCAGTGGTTATGTAACTAAGCCATTACAATTTGAAGATTTTTCGAAAAAAATGATAGAACTAAATTATTATTGGGTATTAACTTCAGAGCTACCTAAATAATATAAGAGAATTTACATGCGGTGATAAATCATTAATTAACCTAAGTTAAATATCCAATGAAAGAATTTTAACTTAGGTTGTAGAGTATAAAAACCAATCAAATAAAAAGCAGTTAATCGTTATAAGTGGCTAAGATCTTCCCACTCATCTTCATTCAATATCTTCTCAGCATCTAATAAAATCAAAAGCTCTCCGCCTTTATTAGAAACTCCATCAATAAATTTAGCCGTTTCGTCATTACCTACGTTAGGTGCTATATCGACATCGCTTGCTTGTAAGCTTATAACCTCAGCAACACTATCAACTAAAATACCAATAATTTGTTTACCAACTTCTAAAATAACAATGCGCGAATCATCTGTAATTTCATAATCAGGCAAACCAAACTTCTCGCGTGTATTCAAAACGCTGATCACACTACCACGTAAATTAATAATACCTAGAACATAACTTGGTGCGCCTGGAATCGGCGATATTTCACTATAACGTTGTATTTCTTGTACTTTAAGTACACGAATCCCGTAGTTTTCACCGCCTAAGCTAAATTTTACCCACTGTGTTGTTTCATCTTGTGAATGAGATCCAGCTGCAGATTTACTCATATTTAACTCCGGTGTGTTTTTTAAATGTATATGTATATAAATACTTTAGTTGTTACTTCTCAATTATACAATTAAATGCCACTAAGTATTGATTTAATGAAGTAAATTAATACCTACACATGAACAATAATTAAACGACAATCATAAATACAAAAAAGCCTCTAATACAGCATTTGCATAGAGGCTTTCTTATGATTTCTTATCAAGCTTTAAGAAAATGTCATCTCAGGTACATTGTCTGGCACAACTAATTCGCCGGCTGTTAATTTAACAATTTCGTCTACCGAAACACCTGGCGCACGCTCAAGTAAATGAAACTTACCCTCTTTAATTTCAAGGAATGCCAAATCGGTAAGTACTTTCTTAATACAGCCTTTACCCGTTAACGGTAACGTACATTCAGCTAAAAGTTTAGATTCCCCGTGTTTTGAAGCATGTGTCATAGTAACGATAATATTATCTGCTCCAGCCACTAAATCCATCGCGCCACCCATCCCTTTAATTAGCTTGCCAGGGATCATGTACGAAGCAATATTACCTTGGCAATCCACCTCAAACGCTCCTAACACCGTTAAATCTACATGGCCGCCACGTATCATGGCAAAAGACTCGGCGCTATCAAATAATGATGCTCCTGTTGCCATAGTTACTGTTTGTTTACCCGCATTAATTAAATCGGCATCAACTTCGTCATCGGTAGGAAACTGTCCCATGCCAAGTAAACCATTTTCAGACTGCAGCATCACTTCAATGCCTTTTGGAACATAATTGGCAACTAAGGTTGGAATGCCAATACCTAAATTTACGTAATATCCGTCTTGTAATTCTTGCGCAACGCGTTGTGCTAATTGTTCTCTTGATAAAGCCATAATATTGCTCCCTTAAGCTGAAGGACGTGTAGTACGCTGTTCAATTACTTTCTCGAAGTTGCCCTTAATTACACGGTCAACATAAATACCTGGCGTATGAATATGATCAGGGTCTAATTCGCCTGGCTGAACAATCTCTTCCACTTCAACAACCGTGATTTTACCAGCAGTTGCTGCCATAGGATTAAAGTTACGCGCTGTTTTGCGAAACACCAAATTACCATAAGTATCTGCTTTCCAAGCTTTAACTATAGCGAAGTCACCTTTAATAGACTCTTCTAAAATATAATGACGACCATTTATTTCGCGTGTTTCTTTACCTTCAGCAACAGGCGTTCCGTAACCTGTAGCTGTAAAAAATGCTGGTATACCAGCGCCAGCAGCACGCATTTTTTCGGCTAATGTACCTTGTGGAGTTAATTCAACTTCAAGCTCACCACTCATCATTTGGCGTTCAAATTCTTCATTCTCACCAACGTAAGAAGCCACCATTTTTTTAACTTGCTTATCATGTAACAAAATACCTAAACCATGATTTGTTGTACCACAGTTGTTTGAAACGATAGTTAAGCCTTTAGTGCCTTTCTTTTTAATTTCTTTAATTAGATTTTCTGGATTACCGCAAAGACCAAAGCCGCCTGCAATAATTGTCATACCGTCCTCTAAGCCAGACATGGCCTCTTCGTAACTTTCAACCACTTTGTTAAAACCCGACATGATATTTTCTCCAAAATATAAATCGCTAAAACCTTAATCTTTTATTCTCTATCACCGTTATAGTTTTATCAAATTTAAAAATTCAAACCATTAATAAGTTTTAATTATTAATGGTTTTCTTAATATATCCACATAAATGCTTACAGATAGCATGACAGAAATAACACCATTATCTAGCCAAGCTACTTAATAATAATCTAGAATAAGGTGATAGCAGGCAGAAGGCTAAACCTATGACTAAAACTTTATGTAAGTGGAAAAAAAAAGAGATTGAAAAAGGTCTTCACGAATTAGTACATATTGTTGATAAACCGCGCTTTGCTTGTAAAGATTGTGCGCGGGTAGCACACGATAAAGGTTATCTGTGTAAACCCGTAAAGTTACCTATATCGAATTAAGTAGAACACATTATATCAATCCTCAATGAACTCTTCGGAGTAAGGACAACAAATGATCAAGCAAAATGAAAAAATGCCAACGGGTGAATTATCAGAATTAACAGCTGACGGGATGGTTAGCCATAATACAGACGAGCTATTTGCTAACAAGAAAGTTGTATTATTTGCTGTGCCAGGTGCATTTACACCAACCTGTTCAGAATCTCACTTACCAGGTTATGTAGTATTAGCCGACCAACTTCAAGCTAAAGGCGTTGACCAAATTATCTGTTTATCGGTAAACGATGCATTTGTAATGAGTGCTTGGGGCAAGGCAAGCAATGCTGAACACATTACTATGCTTGCAGACGGCGATGCTAGTTACACAAAACAATTAGGTTTATCATTAGAGACCGCTGCTTTTGGTGGCACACGCTCTCAACGTTACGCTATGGTAATCGACAACGGCGTTGTAACAACATTACTTGTTGAAAAGCCAAAAGAATTTGAAGCAAGTAAAGCTGAAACTATACTAGCAAGCTTATAAACAACACTAACGCTATTCTAATTAGTAAAGGAAACGAAAACCATTATCATTATATGTTACTGTTTTTATTATGGTTTTCTTTTCTCACCACTTGAATTATGTAGATAAACAAGGCAGAATACGTCCCATCAAACAACACTCGAGAAACACAATGCTAAAAGCTCCAATGGTTGAAAAACTAAATACCCAAATTAATTTAGAATTTTATTCGTCAAACCTTTATTTACAAATGAGTGCTTGGTGTGAAGCAAATGGATTCGAGGGTGCTGCTAAATTTATGCGTAAGCATGCTGATGAAGAAATGGAACACATGACACGCTTATTCACTTACGTTAGTGAAACAGGTGCATTACCTATTTTAGGTGCCATTGATGCTCCGCCACATGAATTTGAATCGTTAGGCGATCTGTTTAGAAAAACATATGAACATGAATGTTTGATCACTGAACGCATTAATTCGCTAGCGCATGAAGCTTTTACTAGCCAAGATTACTCTACATTCAACTTCTTACAGTGGTATGTTGCAGAACAACACGAAGAAGAAACACTATTTAAAAGTGTATTAGACAAAATTGACTTAGTAGGTAACGACGGTCATGCATTATTCTTCGTTGATAAAGATTTAGCAGCAATGGCTAATTCAACTGCAGAAAGTAGCATTATCAAAGCTAACTAAAACTTCAGTTAACTTACCGTACTAAAAAGGAGCAATATGCTCCTTTCTTTTTGTCTGTAATTTAATAAAAATCTAAGTTTCTAAAAACCGAACCCATGGTGTTGTTTGTTCAAACAGTGTAAGTATTAACTTTATACAGACGAGTAAAGGTACGGCAATCAACAACCCAATTAAGCCCCATAACCAGCCTATAATTAATAACCAAACAATAATGATAAATGGATTAATTCGCATCTTTTTAGATAATATTAACGGTGTTATGAATTGTGATTCCAAAACATTAAGCGAAAGTACGCCACCTACAACTATCAATACTTTGATATCTATTCCCCATTGAACTGAACTTGCCAGTGTAATAGCGCCTAAAGCAAAAGCTGGTCCAACAAATGGAATAAAATTAACAAAACCAACAATAAGTCCCCAAAGTAAAGCGTCTTCCAACCCCATAAAACTAAATAAGATCATTGCGATTACACTAAGAAATAAATTTATTAAGCTAACGGTTAAGATATATCGAGAGAGTTGTTGCTGCACATCTAAAACAAATTTAAAGGCTTTTTCTTGCTGTCCTTCAACAACAAAAAGCTGTACATAATTTTTAAAAAGTTTGGGAGAATATACCAAGGTAAATAAAATTAATATGATTGCAGTAATAAGCTGTATCAGAGCAAAAGGCGCCAAAACCATAAACTCTGCAGCAAAAGAAAATAACGATTCTTTTAAACGAGTTTGAATAAGTGTTTTATTTTCTGAGCTTTTATCAACCTTTGGTTTTTCTTTAAACCATGAAAACCAGCTGTCACCTGAACTTTGTGTTTCACCTGTAATATCTGCGCTTTTAGTGTCGATAATATTTTGATACTTATCGAGCTTTTCTGATATCTGACTCGAAATTTGGGGAAGCATCTTGGTCCACTTTGTTACGGGCTCTTCCAGTTGAACCACTAATGCACCTGTAGGAAAAATCAAACAACCTAATAGAAATATGGCACCTAAAACTCTTGGTACATATAAACGCTCGAGCGCATTAACCCCTGAACTTAATAACAATGCGATTAAAGCTGAAGCGACTAAAAGAAGAATTAACTCTTGCGCAAAATATACGGTATAGAGAACAGCTAAAACAGTTAGCGTAACAGTACAAACTAAGCTCTTATTTAGAGTTTTATTTTCTTGAGTGGTTGATGTCACTTATATTCCAACCTTATTTTTAGTTACTTAAATGAATTAAGAGTATTGTAAGTTAAAAACAAAAAAACAGTGATAAATTAAAGGTATTTATCACTGTTTTATTTTTATCATTTAGCGTTATAAATGAATATCGCTATTTACGCTGTTTCGTTTATTTCTTAACGACTTCTTTCGTTGTAGTTTGTATTTGTGCAACAACACGCTGATTCATTCTATGGTCGGCTGCCGTATTCCCTTCAGATAAAAGCTGAGTTTCTCCGAAGCTTTTTACGCTAAGACGACTAGGGCTAATATCGAAATTATTAATCAAAGCATTCTGCACTGAATATGCACGTTTTTCCGATAAGTCTAGGTTATAACTTGCTTCACCTGTTGAAGAACTATGGCCTTCAATAACAACATCGGTATCTTTATATTCCTTCATAAAGTCTGCTAAACGCTGAATTTCTATCATTCCTTTAGAACCTAGTGCAGCACTTTCAATAGGAAAGTTAACGTTTAAGTTAATTGATACTGTTTCTTCGGCATATAAAGTACAACCTCTAGAATCAACCTTAACGCTTATTGGTGTGTCTTTACAAAAATCATCTTTATCAAAAACACCATCCTTATCGCCATCCAAGTTCTTTACTACCGGTTGAATATTGGCAGGTTCCTCAGCTTTTACTGGCATAGTTTTTTTGGTATCTCCAAAGGCATATTTATAACCTAGTTTAAAACCATGATCTGTATAGCCATTATTTACATCACGATACATAGCGGCTTCAGTATAAATAGAAGAGCGTGCACTCAGTTCAAAGTCATAACCAACACCAATATTTAGGGCGTTGTAACTTTTAGCATTATTAAAACGTTTTACACCGGTGAATAAATACATATCTGAATCTTCAGGAGTATAAATCGCATCAACACCGTAACGGTTACCGTATGACTTTTCGTTACCATTTAAAACATCATAACGAGTACGAGCAAACTCTATTCTTACTTTCCAAAATTCATTAACTGCTCTTTGTAAATCTATACCTAAAGATTTACCCGCTTCCATTTGGTCCCACTCTATTGAGGTTTCTTTACTCGTACTCGATTTAACATAATCGCCAAAAACGCCTAGCTCCCATGTTTTATCAATAGTTTCGTCTGCCATTGCTGATGTACTGATTAATGCAGTTAAGATAGATATTTTAAAAAATTTCATATGTGATCCTTGTTTAAATACATTGCGCTTTTTCAGTTAATATTTAATAAATGCAATATATTAAGTTGTTATTTAGTTAAATGTTTTAAGTGTTCTTTGATGATTTAAAATGTGTATTGAACGGATACGCTTGCATAATCAATTTCAGTGTCCAAGTTCTCAAAATTCGAAAAAACACCAATTTCATCATCATCAAAATTGAAATCAAACCTCGTATAATTCACTTTTAAATCCCAATCTTGAGCAATAGCAAATGTCGCTCCTGCTCCGTAAAAGAATTCATTACCATCTGTTGAGGTATTTCCGGCAGCGCTATCAATATCAGCGTCCCACCATAATTGTCCTCCATTCACAAATAACGAAATATAATCGTTAATCGGGTAACTTAAGTTCAGCCCTAAAGTGTAACCATCAAGTTCAGCATTAATGTTACTGTTGCCATACTTGCCAAAATCAATGTAGCCACCTTCTAGTGATACAAATTCGTTAAATTGAGTACCGATGTAAACGTTGTAAGCATTATCATCTTCATCAAAATCACTTTCGCTATCTGCACTAATTAATCCATAACCAGCACCTACATATAAACCATGAGTATCAACAGATGAATTGTCTGCAGCATAAGCAGGAATTAAAAACATCGGAGATAAAGCTAAAGATATTAATGATTTATTTTTCATAAGTTTTCCTTGTACTAATTAAAAGCTTACTAAGTACAAAGCAAATCACAGACCACAAAATATAAACAAACAAATTCAATAACTTAATTAAATTCATGCTTTATTTAACAGAACTCTTGTGTAAAAAAATTGTAAAAACAACAAGGTATAAGAAAATTTTACAATCGACGTTGATGGTTTCCTGATCTACACCACTCAGGTGCATATCTCTCTCTACCCGCATCAAAAGTGGATAATATATTTCGTTCTTTGATATGTTCAGGCAAGAAGCTCATGGTTAATTTTAGCTAAGTGGAACGTTTGCTATAAAGCTTCTAACTAAGTGGGGGGTTATCTCTATTAAGATTTATCTAAGCGAGGCATTACCAAAGGAAAAATATTCTAGAAAGTCAGTGTTGTAGTAAGCAGCGTCATTTCTAACGCCACTCCTATATTTTATGCAGATATGTTTTGATGGAAAAATGTTTCAAAACATATGCTTTTTAAGCTACTAAGATTTAACAATATCCTTACGTGTTAAGTGTAAAAACAAACCTAAAGAAGTTAACAAAAGTGCCGTACAAGAAATGATTGCCACAGGATAATAAAGGTTACCCGCCAAATCTAATTGGCTATACTTTATCACCATAATCAATCCCTCAAGCGATAATGCAACACATACCGTACCTATAAATCTCGGCATTGTTCTTCGCAATACTGCAATAGCATCATCTTCATGTTCATCTAATTTACTATTTGAATATTCTTTATTAATAACGAGTGCAAGCTCAAATACGGCTAAACCTATAACGCCTGTATTTATGCTATTTAAAAATATTTGCATAATATCAACACCCGTTGCGAGTTGATTAAACACATTAATAACTAAAGAGATCAAAATAGCTGCAGCTAACCCTAAAAAAATCAGCGCAAACGATAAGGCAAATACTCTTCTTATGACTAAATGCATTGTATTATTCATTGATTGTGACTCCTGACGACAAAGAAATATTATGTAGTCGATAAACTAAATTACTGAACTGAGAAACTCATAATTACTGATGAGTAACTGTGTTTCTGATTGTGTGAAAATACGGCCTAATAATCTTGGTTTTTAGTACGCATAGCTTTTTTAATATCTACAAAAGTATCTTCTGTAGCATTAACTGCATCCGAGATTGCTTTGTCAATTTGTTCGCCAGTATTATCAGCTTTATCGTATGTCCAAGCTGTGAAGCCTGAATTAGCAACCAGTGTTAATACCGGTGCCTTTTGGTTTTTATTGATATTTATAATAATTCTCCGCTAAAAACTAAAATTTACTTCAACAACTGTAATGCGATAGTTGCGCCAACTATTAACTAATTGTTATTTAATGTTTTATTTTATTCTGGTAAGTAAATAGATTAAAAAAGAAGTAAATTTTACAAAACAAAAATGTATAGTTTTCAAAGCAGAGTAAAAAGCAGCTATATGCTCTTTTCTTTTTACCCGTATAATAGTGCCATATACTACAAATACTCTTCTCAGATTCTACTTTGATCACGACCGACATATTAATTATTACCGCAGGTTTAATGGCAGCCGGTTATCGGGGCAAAAAGGTTATTTTGAAGTAAAATGAGTCTAATATGGTGTCTAAAATAGTTAAGCCATTACATACGTGTGAGGTGAACACGGGTGCATGCAGAAATTTTTGCTTATAGGGTTTCAATAGGTTTTGAGGTGATGATAATGAATAATTTTTGTAGTCGATTTCTGGTAGGTGTTAGCTTATGTATTTCATTTGCTAGCTATAGTTTTGCTTCTAATGGAAGCTTAACTGATGTAGTAAAGTCTTTCTCTGGTGAATCTAAGGATGTCGTTTTAAGCTCGGGTTCCACCGCCACTTTTGATCAGCCAAGTTGTGAAGCAGAAGCTGCGGTATTGTTAATCCATGGTTGGGTTGGGCAGAAAGACGAACTTGGAGATCTGTATAAAACTTTAGCTAGACAGTTACGAGTTAACTGTATTGCATCATTAAGGTTTGATGTACAAGGTGAGTCGGAGCGAGAAAGTAGCAACTTTACTCTTACCAGTACATTTAAAAGTAGAATGGAAGATACTGAGTCTGCGCTTTATTATCTACAACAACAATATCCAAGTTTACCTAAAGTAGTTGTAGGTTTTAGCCTAGGGGGGGCAACCGCAATGGAGTTGGTAAGCCGCCACCCTGAAACATTCAAGGGGCTAGTGTTGTGGTCTAGTGCTTTAAATCCTAATGAAATTGTAACGCTCCCTAAAAGTTATTCGGCTGTGAGAGAGGCAATTGATGAAGGGCAAAGTTTACTCAAAGAAACATGGGCAGACATAACCTTAACAAGGCAGCATGTAATTGGGATGTTGGGATATAATCCCATTCGTAATTTAGGAGAATTTAAGGGACATCTGTTAGCAATTCGCGGTTCTGATGACTACTTACCCGCACATGAAAAAGAAATTTTTGAAGCAAGTGCGGCAGTGAGTGAAGATGTTTATTATCTAGGTGGTGCAGATCATATATTCAATGTTTATGAACCTGAAAAAAGTCAGAAAGATAAAGTATTAAACATAACGGTAGATTGGATAACAGCATTATTCAACATCACCCATTAGAGCAACTAGTGTATTGAGTGTTTCTTCAACATCTCTATGTTCGGCTAGCATTTAAAATCCCAAGCTAGTGTCTACATTGCTTACTGTAAAAAGATAACAAGTAATGAATCGTAAAATTCTAGTCACTAGCAGCAGTTTATGTGCATCGCGATTAAAAAAGGCCGGTCATAAGCAACCAGCCTTCTAAACACCTACTTTATATGTAATCGCTATCTTTTATAACGGTTCAAATAATTTATTAAAACTCAGTTGAAAAACGTACACCAAATTCGCTGGCATCGTTGCTTAAAATTTGCAAAATATAATCGCCAGTATTTAATCGTGCATTGTCATAACGCTCATCAAAAACATTTCGACCATATAAAGCAACAGTATACGCTTCGCTGGCTGGTGTATAGGCAATATCGAAGTTAACAAGCTCACGACTATCGATGGTGGTTAAACGCGAAGGTTCTGAACTTGGCTCGCCATACATTTCTCCACGATATGAGTAATCCACTCGCGCACGAATTTTGTCACCACCTTCAAGATCAAAGGTATAAGTTGGTCCAATCGCAAACGTTAAATCCGGGGTTAATGGTGCAACAGGTTCAAAACCATCTTGCTCATCCACCTCTACGTCCATAAAACCAATACTGGTTAACATACTAAAATTACCAATTGTTAGCGTAGTATCTAGTTCTATACCACGAGAAGTTTGCTCTACCACTAAGTTCGCGGTGTCAAAACCAACTTCACTTACGCGGCTTACTTGATAAGGTAAATCTTCAAACTCGGTGTTAAATACCGCAACACTCAAATCAAAGTATTCATTTACACGACCTTTAATACCTATTTCATAGTTGATTGCGGTAATGTTATCTGACGCAACAAAACAGTTGCTTGCATTTACAGCAGCTGTTGCGCCGTCGATGTCACCAAATCCACCTGCACCAAAAAACTCACCAATAAGACAATAAGGGCGAGCCGGATACTGGCCTGATTGGTAACCGTTTTGAATTGTCGCATACCCGTTCATGCCATTTTCGAAGGTATAACTAGTTGCCAATTCCCATGTTATCTCATCCCAGTCATTTGAATCAAAAACAGTACCTAGGGGATCAAATACGTTAGCAGATGCTTCTTTTTCATCTTCGGTGTATCGCAAACCACCCGAAAGACTAAGTTCGTCAGTAAGATCATGATGAACATTTAAGTAAATGGCTTTACTCGTTGTTTCTTGATCAAGTTGAAACGTATTACCACCACCATCAAAACTTGAGTCGCTACCTTGGCGATTACTTCCTTCTTCATTAAAGTAATAAAGACCGGCTACAAAGTCGGTGTAGTTATTGATGTAACCATTTAATTGCAATTCAATTGAGGTTTGGTCAGCTTCTCCGCGTTCAGGATACTGGTCTAATAAAAAGATAGTACCGTCATCATCAAGACCGGCCTTGTATTTGGATGAACGACTACTTGCAACAACCTTGGCAGTATACTCGTCGTTAATATCCCACTCAGTGGTAAGTGCTAGACCGCGAGCTTCATTAGATACGCTCGTTACTTCTGGAGCACCAGTAGCGTTGTCGTAAATATCAAAACCATCTGGTGTAACATCTGTATTTCTAAGTTCAAGGCCTAAACCATTTGTCCCGCTATAAAAGCGCCCTCCAGGCAATTCATCTATAAGCACGGTATAAGGTCGTAGACCCCCATCACCATTATTAGCATCAGCGGTTAGTATCATTCGAAAATCATCAAATGGCTCGTATTTAACAGAAACTCGACCAGAAATATCTTCCGTTTCGCCTACATCATATTCGGCATTAGGTACGTTGATAAACTCACCTAAACCATCACGTGTGTTGTAAGCAAGGTTCATATTAAAGGCTAAGGTGTCAGATAAGGCATGATTGACAAATAGGTCTGCTTTAACACGACCACGTGTACCAAATTCCGTATTAATTTTAGTTACATCACCTTGTTCGGGTTCTTTGGTGATAATATTAATAGCGCCACCAATTGAGTTTCGACCATATAACGTCCCTTGAGGGCCACGAAGCACCTCGATTCTCTCGATATTATTCAGGCTCCAGTTCTGTCCTACTTGGCGGCCTAAATAAACGCCATCAACATAAATACTTACACCTGGATCAGTTGTAATGAGGTGATCTTGCAGACCAATACCACGAATAAAAGGATTTACAGAAGAAGTGTGCCCAGCTGAAAAGCCAGTTACACTTAAGTTTGGAACAAACTTTCCAACATCTGTTAAGTCAGTAATACCTTGCACTGCTAGCATATCGCCATCAAATGCACTTATTGCGATTGGTACTTCATATATAACTTGCTGGCGCTTAGTGGCAGTAACAGTGATCGCTTCAATTACTTCTTCATCCGCAGCTTTAGTCTCTTGTGCATAAGCAGCTTGAGAAATGGAAGTTACGGCAAACGCAACAGCCAAAGCGACAGGCGAGATGTTGCTAACTAATATCTTAGAAATGTAAGTATTCATATGTAACCCCTTTATAAACGTGTTTATATTAAAAAATTATTATTATTAGACTGCTTTAAGTTCTTCTTTTGGAATTACTTAATGTTTTAACTAACTAGGAAACGAAAAGCTGACGCCTTCTCTTATACCACTAGATGGCCACCTTTGCGTAATAGTTTTACGTTTTGTATAGAAGCGCACACCGTCAGGTCCATAGGCATGTAAATCACCAAATAATGAACGTTTCCAACCACCAAAACTGTGATAAGCAACAGGTACAGGCAAAGGCACATTAATACCTACCATACCCACTTGAATGTGGTCAGAAAAATAACGAGCGGCTTCTCCATCGCGGGTAAAAATACAAGTACCATTACCATATTCGTGATCATTTATGAGCGTCATGGCTTGCTCCATCGACTCTACTCGCATTACTTGTAGCACAGGACCGAAGATTTCTGCTTTATAGCTATCCATATCAGCGCCCACTTTATCAATCAGTGTGGCACCTACGTAAAAGCCTTCATCATTACCTTCAACAGTTGGGTTACGCCCATCAACAACAATAGTTGCGCCTTGTTCTTGCGCATGATTAATGTAGCCCTCTACTTTTTCTTTGTGAGCGCACGTTATCAGTGGACCAAAATCGTTGCTATCGTCGGTGTAAGCACCGACCTTCAAGCTTGCCATGCCGTTTTTTAATTTATCAATGAGTTGATCAGCAATTTTATCACCAACCGCAAGCACAACAGATAAGGCCATACAGCGCTCGCCTGATGAACCAAATGCAGCACCTAAAAGTTGATTAGCCGCGTTTTCTATATCCGCATCAGGCATCACAATTGCGTGATTTTTAGCTCCACCGAGGGCTTGGCAACGTTTACCATTAGCGTTTGCAGTTTCATAAATATATTGAGCGATAGGCGTTGAACCAACAAAACTAACTGCCTTGATTCGTTCGTCTGTCAATATTGCATCCACGGCAGATTTATCACCGTTAACCACATTAAATACACCATCTGGTAAGCCTGCTTCTTTGAGTAACTCGGCTAAATATAAAGCACAACTAGGGTCACGCTCAGAAGGTTTTAGTATAAACGTATTGCCACACACTATTGCCAAAGGAAACATCCACAAAGGCACCATTGCAGGGAAATTAAAGGGCGTGATACCACTTACTACACCGAGTGGTTGAAACTCACTCCACGAGTCTATGTTAGGACCAACATTTTTACTGTATTCACCTTTAAGCAGCTGCGGAGCGCCGCATGCAAAATCAACATTTTCGATACCGCGCTGTAATTCACCCGCTGCATCATGACTTATTTTACCGTGCTCTTGCCCGATCAAATCAGTAATTTTTTTGGCGTTTTGCTCTAGAAGAAATTTAAATTTAAACATTATTTGTGCACGTTTGGCGACAGGGGTATTTCGCCATTTTGGGAAAGCCTCTTGGGCAATTCCAATCGCATCAGCTACGGTTGCTGGTGATGCCAGTAATACCTGTTTCTCAACCTTCCCTGTTGCAGGATTGTACACATCCTGAAAACGACCCTCGGGTGAGCATATTTGCCCATTAATAAAGTGCCCAACTATTTTCATATTTTAATCCTTATTATTAGCACAATTATTTAGCTTGGGTGTTGTTAGTAACATGGTAATATCCACGCTGATAATATAGCAATGCGCCAGCATCTAGATTTTGCTTAATGTCTAGAACTCGACAAAAAATAACATCGTGAGTAGCAACACTTTTACACTCAATAATCTCACAATCAAAAGTAACAGCCGCGGTGTTAAGTACAGGACAACCCGTTTGTAAAGTACCCCAGTCTCCTTGCTCAAAACGTTCGCCCATAGCTGCTTTTCCACCAAATAAGTTGGATAAATTGTCTTGTTTATCAGCTAGAGTATTTATAGCCAAATGTGTGCTGTGCATAAAAATTTGATGTACAGAAGCGCTACGATTCAAACACACTAGCAAGGTGGCGGGGTCATCACTGACGCTACACACTGCCGTTGCGGTGAATCCTGCTTTGCCTGCTTTACCGATGGTGGTAACAATGCTGACAGCGCCAGCTAAACTGGCCATTCCGTCTCGAAATGCTGCTGGAGACACACTCGTTTGTGTGTCAATTTCTGTAATATTTGTGGCGGTTAATGTCATAGTGAGCTCTTCCGTTTTTGTTAAATGATTTGACAGGCTTCTTCAAAGCTCAGTCTTGGTAATCGTTTGTGGACTTTTTCGCCGTCTCCGTAGCCTATGTTAAGTAAGAAGTTTACTTTCCATGTACTGTCAGCAAAAAAAGTTTCGTTTAGTAATTTCGGGTCAAAGCCTGACATTGCCCCAGTGTCTAAACCTAGTGCTCTTGCCACGTATGTTAAGTATCCGCCTTGCAAGGAACTATTGCGCATGGCAGTTTCATAGGCAGCATCAGGGCTAGACGTAAACCAACTGCGGGCATCTGCATACGGGAAAAGCTTAGGTAATGCTTCGTAAAATTCCGCATCATACGCCACAATCACCGTGCAAGGTGCAGTCATAGTCTGCTCGACATTTCCGCTTGATAAACAGGGTTTAAGTTTTTCTCTGGCTTCATCTGAACAAATAAATACAAAGCGTGCAGGACAGCAATTTGCAGATGTTGGGCCTAATTTACTTAGCTCATACAGTTGAGCGATAGTGTCTTTCGAAATTGCTTTGTTTTGCCAAGTGGTGTGGGTATGCGCTTGGGTAAATAATTGTGCTAGTGCGTCGTTTGATAGTGGTGTGTTCATATTTTTAATCCGGTTAATGGGGTAAATGCCTTAAGAAACATTTTCTAAATGCTCAATGAGTATGCGGTTGAACTCATCGGGCGTGCTTATTGATGACGCATGACCGCCATATTCCATTAAACAAAGCGAGGCCGATGGTAGCTTACTGGCTAAATTTTCTGACTGTTGCCAAGGAACGAGTAAATCATCTTTATTAGCAATTACTAGCGTTTTCACATTAATACTGGCTAGTGCTTTATCAATATCAAATTGACTAAGTGCTCCAATTCGCAACAACAAGTTATCCATGTCAGGAAAGTTTTTCTGCATATGACGCTCTTCTTCTTCCAGTTTGCCAATATTTGCATTAATCCAGTCTGGCGGATACAACAGCAGTGCCTGCATCTTCAAATAAGCTGCATTATCACCGCTTGCTAACAAAGATTTCCGGATAGCAAAGCAGCGAAGTGTATGAGGGTTAGCGTAGCTCCATGCATTCACTAACACTGCGCTCATAATTTGTTTTGGTATTCGTTGCGCCAACACTAAACCCACTAACCCCCCAAGGGCATGACCTACGAAATGAAAAGTAGTAATATCAAGCTTATTTAGGGCTTCTTGCAGCTCATCAGCCATATGCTCAATGCTATAGTTTTTGGGTAATTGAGCTGGGCTTCGCCCTGTTCCTAACTGGTCGTATATAACGACTCTATATTTTTCACACAATTCTTTTAATTGCCCCTGCCAAAAATGAGCAGAGCCACCTAAACCAGAGCTAAATACAACAGTCGGGGCATTTGCATTTTGTTGGCCCAAAACTTCTATATACATAGGCTTATTCATCCGGCGCTATATGAGCAATACTAGAAATTTCAATCAGTGCTTCAGGTTTAACTAAGCCAACTTTTATGCAATAGCGTGCCGGCTTTTCACCAGGAAAATACTCAGCATAAACCTTATTTACCGCTCCGTAGTTATCCCAATCGGTAACAAGTACTGTATTAAAGGTAACATCGTCCATCGTTCCTCCGGCTTCTTCTATAACACTTTTAATGGTTTCTAAAACGTGACGCGTTTGCGCTTCGGCATCACCTACATGTACCACGTCGTTATTTTCGTCAAACGGCAGCGTACCAGAGACATATAAAATATTGTCGGCCATTGAACCTGGCACATAAGGAGCAAGTGGTGGTGCAGTTCCAGCGGGTATAATTGCTTTTTTAGGCATAAGGTTTATCCTTTTTTATTGACAGTTTATTAGCTTGAAGAGGCCACTGCGGTGCAAAATTCATCTACACTTGACACCCAGCCAAAGAATGTTTCTATATTGTAAAGTGAAGCTTGTTGAATATTAGGTGGGCCGGCTTGATGACTGGCATCAGCTAAAATCACACCAAAATATTCTAAGAAGAACCCATCTCGCAAGGTAGATTCAACGCAAACGTTCGTTGCGATACCAGTAAAGACCAAGTTTTTGATGCCACGACTACGTAACATACTATCTAAACTTGTGTTGTAAAAACCGCTATAGCGTGGCTTGGGAAGCACTATATCACCCACTTGAGGTTTGAGTTCTTTGACCAACTCATAGTCCCACGTACCCTTCGCTAATAAACTCCCCATTAACTCGGGTTGCTTGCGCATGGTTTTTAACGCATTAGATTTATACCAGTTGGGTGAGCCTGGCCCGCCTGCTTCGTGATATTGGGGATCCCATCCGTTTTGAAAAAACACAACTGGCATACCCGCTTTACGGGCTGTGGCAATTACTCGCTTAGTGTTTTCAATCACCGGACCGGTTGTTGATACATCAAAACCGGCTTTGTCTAAATAGCCATCTATACTGGCATAAGCATTTTGTAAATCGACCACAATAATCGCCGTTTCAGTTGGCGAAATGGAAAGGGGTTCCGGTCGCGCAGGTATAATTACGCGCTCTGGATTATCATTGTTAGCATCCTGAAAATAGCCCGATACTGTATAGCTTCCTGATTCTGACATTTACGTTACCTTATTCGCTATAAATATGTTGTCGAGTTTTCATCAGCGGTTGGATTTTAGTACCAAAATCGTCCATTCCTTTAATAAAGTCGTCAAAGGTAAGCAACACACCTTTACATCCCGGCACAGTATCTATTTCATCTAACATCGCGGCTACTGATTCAAAAGAACCAACAAGGGTGCCCATATTTAAATTCACTGCCGAGGTAGGGTCTGTCATATCTCGTACATTAGTATCTTTGCCTGATTTTTTGTCTACCGCACCTTGCGTTGTCATCCAGTCTAGGGCTGATTGGTCTTTGCCTGATTTATATAATTCCCATTTAGCCATGGCTTTATCATCGGTTTCATCGGCAATAACCATGATTAAAACGGCTGAACTTACATCTCTTCCCGCTTTTGCGGCTTCCTCAACTAATCGCTCTGAAGTAGGTGCAAAGGCTGTAGGGGTATTTAAACCTTTACCAAAACAAAAATTATAGTCCGCATGCTTCGCTGAAAAGCCCATACCAGAGGCACTTTGCCCTGCACAAATGAGCGGAATTTTACCTTGCGGTTTAGGTAACATACGACAATCATCCATTTGGAAATGATCGCCTTTAAAATCACTTTTACCTGTTTCCCATAGTTCCTTAACTACAGTAATGTATTCTTCGAGATATTCGTAACGGTTTCCAAAAAACTCATCTCCTGGCCACATGCCCATTTGTGAGTACTCTGGACGTTGCCATCCTGTAACCAAATTAACGCCAAACCGACCGTTAGATATTGAATCGATTGTACTGGCCATTCTTGCCATTATAGCCGGCGGCATAACTAATGTAGCGGCGGTAGCGTAAAGTTGTATTTTAGAAGTAACGGCGGCTAAACCCGCCATCAGGGTAAACGAATCAAGGTTATAATCCCAAAACTCTGTTTCTCCTCCAAAACCACGCAATTTGATCATCGAAAGCGCAAAATCAAGACCATGCTCTTCTGCTTTAACGACAATCTGTTTGTTCAATTCGAAAGTGGGTTTGTATTGAGGCGAAGTTTTTGAAATTAACCAGCCATTGTTTCCAATTGGAATAAATACACCTATATCCATATTACTTCTCACTTAGTTTTGTTGCGATCAAACGCTACAGTTTGGGTTGTTAGTTTTCACTTAAATAAGTAAAACGTTAGAGCTTTAACTAAGCAGGATTTAGGCCATACACAAATAACCATTAAAATCAACACGTTAACCTTATGTAAATTTTCAATGTGGACTAAATGGTCTAATTTGGTTCAATTTAGTTCATATGTTGCTCAAAACTAGTGCAAAATTTAACCTTGTCGCAAAATCATTTGGTGGTTAGGCATATGGGTATCGCTTGACTATTATAAAATCACCTGATGGAATGTGTTGATGGATACATTTGTATCTTACAAAATGTAGTAGATTCTGGGGAGAAGCTAAATGTCAGGTACAGTAAACATTTCTAAATCTAAACAAAAAAAAACATCACGAACCTTCAGCTCTAAAACATTAGCAAAAAGAGAGCTTATTCTAAAAAACAAACGACAAAAGATAATGAAAGCTGCGCTGGATCTTTTTTCTAAACAAGGCATTAAGGGTACCCGTGTTGAGCAAATTGCTGAACTTGCAGGAGTCTCAAAAACAAATTTGTTGTATTATTTTAAAAATAAAGAACAACTTTATCTTGAGGTGATAACACAGTTACTAGAAGTGTGGTTAACACCACTACAAAGCTTTTCTGCTGAGCAAGAAGCAGTTAAAGCAATCACGCAGTATATAAAAGTAAAACTTGAGCTATCTAGGGATAATCCTGCTGAATCTAAACTGTTTTGTATGGAATTACTCCAAGGTGCGCCATTAATAACCAGTGTATTAAATACCAATGTACAAAGTTTGGTAAAGCAGAAAGCTCAGGTGATTCAGCAATGGATAGATCAAGGTAAATTGAAACCAATAGACCCATATCATTTAATTTTCAGTATTTGGGCAATCACTCAACATTATGCTGACTTCAATGTACAAATCTTAGCAGTCGCGGGAAAGGACTTAAACGATCCAGATTTTTTTAACTCGACCTTACAATCTATAACCCAACTTATTTTAAATGGTATTACAGATACATCGACATAATAGTGGTAAGTAATATTTAATAGAATCGAAGTTATAAGCGATGAGCGTTATATTGAGTAGAGGGGTCGTAAGAAATTACTCTCCGAAATACATATCGGTTCTCTTTTCTCATAGACGGCGTATTTCAAGCTAGTGTCGCCTAAAGTTTACATTTATGCCGCCTTGTTCTTTTATCTCTGACTTTTCAATTTAAATACCCCCTTTTAAACGGTCTTCGAATTCAAGGCCGTTTTTTTTGTTTCTATTGGTTTATCTAGAAGTAAAATTATTAAAAAGGGTAAAAATCACTAAGCATTTGTTCCTGCAACCCAGCCACTACTCCAAGCCCACTGAAAATTGTATCCACCGAGCCAGCCAGTAACATCGGTAGCTTCGCCAATAAAGAATAAACCAGGCACTGTTTTAACTTCCATTGTTTTAGATGATAAGTGATTAGTATTAAGTCCCCCAATAGTAACTTCGGCCGTCCTATATCCCTCTGTTCCTGAAGGTTTTAGATTCCAAGAGTGAATGTTTTCGGATAATAATTGAATTTGTTTATGGCTAAGTTGTTTAATAGGGACATTAGGGATTTCAAATAAATCTATTAACTTTTCTACGAATCTTTTAGCAAAATGGTTCGACAGTAAGTTCTTAGTAGATACATTAGGTTGTTCAGATAATGCTTTGTTGATAATGTCTGTTATATTTTCACTCGGGAGTAAATCAATTTCGACAATATCTCCAGAATGCCAATAAGACGAAATTTGTAATATAGCTGGCCCAGATAAACCTCGATGGGTAATCAGCATATCTTCGGCAAAAGAGGTGTTGTTTGTTGTTACGGTGACATTGGTTGATATACCTGAAACTTCTGCCAAAACTTCTTTTAATGCAGGATCCAAAGTAAAAGGAACTAAACCTGCTCTGGTTGGAAGTACTTCAAGATTAAACTGCTCTGCTATTTTATAGGCAAATGGAGTTGCGCCTAACTTAGGCATAGATAAACCACCAGTTGCAATGATTAAGCTTTCACATTGATAATCAGATTTATTGGTTTTAATAAGGAACTGACCTGACTCTAACTTTTCGATACTTAGTATTTCAGTTTGGAAGCTAAAGTTAACAGCGCTTTGTTCGCACTCAGAAACAAGCATAGCTACAATTTCTTTAGCTGAATCATCACAAAATAATTGCCCTAAAGTCTTTTCATGATATGGAATTTTGTATTTCTCGACCAAAGAAATAAAGTCCCACTGTGTGTATTGGTTTAGTGCTGATTTACAAAAATGAGGGTTTTTGCAAAGAAACTTTTCTGGTTCAATATAGTAATTAGTAAAGTTACTTCTACCTCCACCTGATATTAAAATCTTTTTACCCGGCTGTTTTGCATGATCAAGGACAACTGTTTTTCTTCCTCTTTCGCCAGACTTTGAAGCAGCCATAAGACCTGCAGCACCTGCTCCAATAACAACAACATCAAATTTCAACACGTTTAAACTCTCAACATTTACCTTTAAGAGAATTATACCACTACTGCCTTAATAACTTATATTATTGGTTATTTAAACTTTACTTTAATTTGATTAACCGAATAGTTTTGAACATTAAACAGCTGACTTAAATTAACCGCCAATTAAACCATTAATATGCGCCACTACACTTCTGCCTAGTGCGCTGGGTGCATATCCACCTTCAAGTACAGACACAATGCGCCCTTCACTATATTGATTAGCGATAGCTCTAACTTCATCCGTTATCCAGCGATAATCGGCTTCTGTTAAACTAACTTGCGACATTTCGTCTTCAATATGTGCGTCAAAACCAGCAGAAATGAAAATCATCTCTGGCTTAAATTTATGTAGTGCAGGTAACCAATGTTCTGCTAATTTTTCTCGAAACTCTGGACCTTTCGTTGTCGCGGCTAAAGGTACATTGATAATAGGTGGCGTGTCGCTTTCTGTTACTTCAAAAGGATAAAGGGGATATTCATAGCTTGAGCAAAACAAATAACCTTTATCGTCTGCTGCCGTCGCATTAAAATGATTCGTTATAATATCTTCCGTACCATTACCGTGATGAACATCAAAATCCACAATAGCAACACGCTTTAAGCCATATTTCTGTTTTGCATAAGCAGCAGCAATTGCTACATTATTAAAAAAGCAAAAACCCATGCTTTTATTGCGCGTGGCATGATGACCGGGCGGCCTTGTTAAACAAAACGCGGCTCTTAACTTTTTATCCATCACCAAATCCACAGCATCTACTGCAGCGCCAGCAGAATATAAAATAGAAGTGAGGGTTTTATCGTTCATCACCGCATCAGGACCCGTTGTAAAGTGTCCTTCGCCAGCCTGTGGTGCATTATCATAAACAAAGTCTATGTGATCTTGAGTATGTGCTAATGCAAATAAGCTTTTCTCTATAGGTTTAGAGTCAAACTGCCTAATAACATATTCCAAACCACTGCGGATAAGTTGATCAGATATAGCATCTAATCGTTTGCCATTTTCTGGGTGGTGCTCGCCCATGTCGTGCTCAGCACAGTGATAATGTCCTATTATTCCAACAGTCATGGTAATCCCTATTTTTCTTGTAGTGGCAGTTCTAAACTTACTTCATCAAAATCTTCACTTGGTTGACGAATAAATCCTGCTCTCTCAAATACTTTTAACATAGAAGCATTATCGCGTCGTACACAAGCAACTAAACTGTTTAGTTTACGAATTTTGGCAATGGCAATAATCTCGCCCAATAAAGTACTCGCCATACCTAAGCCGCGTAAGCTTTCTTTAATCACAAAAGCGACTTCGCCACTATTAATGGTTTCAAGATAATAGTATCGAGCAACAGCGTAAATAGCTTCACCTAACGCATCTTTTTTGGTGAAACATAAAGCTAAGTCAGTATGCTGATTAACACTCACCAAGTTACAAGATTTTTCTCGTGTCATCTGAGTCACGTGATGGTTATAACGCATCATTAAAGTTTCTTTATTATGAGAATAAAAGAACTCTTGCAGCTTACGTTCATCTGCTGGAGCTAATGGACGCAATATATATTTCATTTTATCGAAGATGAAATGCTTCATCTCGATTGAACCTAATTCAGGCACCGAGCTTGGTGAAGTTTCTTGATATTCAGGCACCCAGTAATGTTTACGTACATCATTAAGTAGTTGATCTCTAAATTTAGGATGCGCAATACGAATAAGCTCTAAAGCACGTTCTCGTATACTTTTGCCACGTAACGACGCAATACCGAATTCTGTTACTACATACGAGACATGACCACGAGACGTAACCACCCCACCGCCCTCAGTTATATGAGCAACAATACGGGAAATCTTGCCGTCTTTAGTGGTTGAAGGTAGCGCGATAATCGGTTTGCCGCCGTTGCTTAACGAAGCGCCACGCACAAAATCTACTTGCCCACCAATACCACTATAAAACTGATAGCCAATTGAATCTGAAACCACCTGCCCAGTTAAGTCCACTTCAATCGCACTATTAATAGAAATCATATTGTCATTTCTGGCAATTTTGACGGGCGAGTTAACATGCTCTGATGGATAAAATTCTATATGAGGATTACCATCAACATAGTCGTAAACCTTTTGGCTGCCAATACAGAAAGTCGCGACAGACTTACCTTTATGATAAGTTTTCTTACGGTTATTGATCACGCCTTTAAGCATTAAATCAATCAAACCGTCAGAGATCATTTCGCTGTGTACCCCTAAATCTTTATGGTTACCTAAATAGGTTAATACCGCTTCGGGGATTTTACCTATACCTATCTGCAAGGTGGCGCCATTTTCAACCAACATAGAAACGTACTGACCAATTTGCTCAGTACGTTGATCCATTTCAGGTGGCATAATTTCAGGAATAGCTTGGTCAACATGAATAGAGGCATGAATTTGGTTTACATGAACAAAGCTATGACCATTGGTACGTGGCATTTTTGAATTTATTTGTGCAATAACATACTTAGCAGATTTCAATGCAGATGAAACAATGTCAACACTCACACCAAGAGAGCAGTAACCATATTCATCTGGTGGACTTACCATAATTAACGCTACATCCAGCGGTAATACATTTTCGTTAAATAAACGTGGAACGTCAGAAATAAAACATGGCGTATAGTCGCCACGCCCTTCTGCAATAGCTTCACGAATATTCTTACCACCGATAAACAAGCTATTTACTTTAAATAAGTCTTTATGCTCTGGTTTTGCCCACACGTTTTCAGACAAAGTTAACATGTGCACCGTTTCAATATCGTGGAAACCTTGGCTATTGGCAATTAAGTCATCTATTAATGCGTTAGGAACTGCGGCATTCGACCCTATAAATATACGATTACCCGACTTGAGATAATCGCCCCATTTAATGGTTTGTTTATTACTATCAGCTGACTCATGTTGTTTCGTCATAACGTTTCCTTGGCTGAAATCTATGTGTTTAGCTATCGCGTTATCATCTTTCATTTTAGCCTATGCTAACACCTGAAAGCTTAATTATGTCTAAAGTATGCGCTTATTAAAAAAGTGTTTATTGACCGCTATCAATTGTATCTTGGTTTTATTCAACTATTTGTAGATGTAGATATAGAATAAAATGACTTGGTAAATATTGGTTCACACTATAATCTCAATCTTTATCAAGACTATCAATGAGACTTTAGTTGAACTTAAACTAAAATCACATGTTTTTTAATAACATAGAATGCAATAATTCAGTCTCTTAATGTTAACTATCCCAAAATATAAAAGGTAAGTTCATGAAACGTTTTTCAAAACTATATTTGCTCTGCATGTTAGCTGTACTGGGCTTATCAAACCTAAGTCACGCAAAATCTCATGGTGAATATGCAGCAAGTTCAGAAGAACTAACTTTTGAGTCTAACGGTAAGAAAATGTCAGGTTTTATTTACAAAGCCGCAGGTAAAGGACCTCACCCAAGCGTATTGTTATTACATGGCTACCCTGGAAACGAAAAGAATTTAGATGTTGCCCAAGCCTTAAGAAGTAAAGGTTGGAACGTTGTGTTTTTTCATTACCGAGGTGCCTGGGGTAGCGAAGGTGAATTCTCTTTTTTAAATGCTGAGACTGATGTGCAAAGTGTTTTGAAATACATGAAAAACAACGCTGATAAATTACGTATTGATGAAAAATCCATATCACTTGTAGGTCATAGCATGGGTGGTCATTTGTCGATAGCTGGCATACTAGACAACCCAGAAGTCAGTTGTGCGGTCGCTTACGATGGAGCTAACTTAGGCGTTAATGATCTGGGCATAGCAGCGGACCCTGCAACAACAATTCCTTGGGAAGAATACAGCGACACCTTGTTTATGTTAGAAGGATGGTCTGGCGAAAAAGCTCTAACCGAGCTAAAAGAAAACGCCAAAGCCCTTAACTTAGTGCGTCGAGTAAATTCGTTAAACGGCAGACCTGTATTGCTTATCCCAGCCGATACCGCTGTTATCCCTATGGAGTCGCATATCACGCCGTTATTAAAAGCATTACGTAGCACTAAAAACAGTAAAATTTCTTATAAGTTGATCAGCGACGACCACAGTTTTAACTCATCTCGTGAAGAACTTATTACCACCACAATCGACTTTTTAGAGTCAAACTGTAAGTAGCCTGAACTCATAATAAACCGTCAGAAATCAACAATAACGCTAGGAGCAATAGGTGAATAATCCTCAAAAATACTTTATAGGTATCGATGGCGGAGGCACAAAGTGCAAAGCACGTTTAGAAGATGCTCAAGGCAATGTATTAGCGGAAACATTTGCTGGACCTGCAAATGCTGCGGGTGATCTTAATGGTTCTATTCATTCTATTTTAGAAGCTACTGACAAAGTGATTGCGGAATCAGGCATCGCCAATTTAACACCACAAGATATTCATGCAGGTATAGGTTTAGCAGGCTTGAATATTCCTGAAGTGATGACCGAATTCAAAGCTAAATCACTGCCCTTTGCCAACACCAATATAACGACCGACCTATACATAGCTTGTTTAGGCGCACACCAAATAGATGATGGTGCGATAATAATTATTGGAACAGGCTCTTCAGGTGTTGCCATAAAACGTGAGCAACAATTTGAATTAGGTGGTCATGGTTTTGCCGTTGGCGATAAAGCCAGTGGCGCTTGGTTAGGAAAGATGGCAGTAACGCATACTTTAGAAGCACTTGATGGCATCAAAAACCGAGATAAATTTACTGATGATGTTATGGCATTTTTAGGCTGCTCAACAGCGCATCAATTAGTCACCTTAACATTAGGCGCTAAACCACACTTTTTTGCCACACTTGCGCCTTTGATATTTTCTCTAGCTAAACAAGAAGAACCTTTTGCTAAAGCCTTAGTAGAAGACGCTGCCGATTACATTAACAAACTAAGCAAGCAGCTATTCAAGTTGAAGCCAGCAAGGTTCTCATTAATCGGTGGTCTTACCGACAGTATCACACCGTATTTAGATCCTGAGCTTAAAGCACAAATTCAAAGCCCCTTAGGAAGCCCTGAACAAGGGGCTATTTTATATTCAAAGTATTAGGGTAAAAACATGCGCTACTTTGCACAACGTTTATTTGATGGATTGGTCTTTAAAAGTAACCAAGTCATTACGGTAAAAAATCAGAAAATTGTTTCAGTGGAACAAGGCACAGCGGATGAAGCCGACACCTTGCTCTCAGGCTTAGTTGCACCTGGATTTATTGATGTTCAAGTCAACGGTGGCGGCGGTAAGTTATTTAATAATGAGCCGAATTTAGCCACGTTAGAAACCATGAGTCGTGCTCATCAAACCTTTGGTACAACAGCTATGTTGCCAACACTAATTACTGATAACTTGGCAACGATGACATTAGCGGCAAATGCTGTTGCATTAGCTTTAACAAATAAAATCCCTGGCATCATCGGTATTCATTTTGAAGGTCCACATTTAAGTTCGCCTAAAAAAGGCATACACCCTGAATCTCATATACGCCCCATATCTGAGAAAGAATTAGCTTTATTTAAACGTAAAGACTTAGGTGTTGTTTGTGTCACCTTAGCGCCAGAAAATGTTTCATGTGATGTTATAAAAGAACTGGTTAGTTCAGGTGTAAAAATCTGTTTAGGCCATTCAAATGCCAGTGTTGAACAAACCCTTGCGGCTATAGATGCAGGAGCTACAGGCTTCACTCATTTATATAACGCAATGTCGCCACTCACTAGCCGCGCCGCAGGTATGGTGGGAGCTGCTTTATTAAGAGATGAAGCTTATTGTGGGCTTATTGTTGATCACGAACACGTTGATAAAGTGAGCTGTCAGCTTGCCATAAAGTGTAAAACCAGCGAGAAGATCATGTTAGTTACCGATGCTATGTCTCATGTCGGTAGCAACCAAACCTTGTTAACTTTCGCAGGTATGGAAATTTCTAGAACAGGTAACAAATTAACGATTGAAGGCGGTCGCTTAGCAGGCTCAGCGTTAGACATGGCAACAGCAGTGCGAAATACTGTAACCAACCTTGATACTCCGTTAGATCAAACCTTACAAATAGCTTCATCAACCCCTGCCAAGTTTGTTGAATTGCAAAATACCAAAGGTCAGTTAAGTGAGGGCTATGATGCTGATTGGATTGTTTTAACTGATGATTTGCATGTGACACAAACCTATATTGGCGGTAAACAAGTTTTCAGTGTGTAACATAAAGTCATCACCCCTTATAAAACTCACAATCAATACTATGGAATTATAAAAATGAATACCCCTGATTTATCATTGTTTTCGTTGGTAGGAAAAACCGCTCTTGTAACAGGTGCAAGTAGAGGTTTAGGGCAAGCCATAGCAGTAGGTTTGGCTAAAGCTGGTGCCACTATTATTTGCAGTAGCTCAAAAGAAAATGGCACGCTAGAAACTGAAAACATGATCAAAAACATTGGCGGAAAATCTTTTTCCGTAAGTGCGGACTTATCAGATCAGGATGCAGTTAACTCTATGGTTAACGCTGCATTTGAGTTTACAGGCACCATTGATATTTTAGTAAACAACGGCGGTACAATTTCTCGATATCCGGCAGACAAATACCCGTTAAACGAGTGGCAAAAAGTGATTGATGTGAATTTAAATTCAGTTTTTCAAATCTGCCAATTGGTTGGAATAAAAATGCTAGAGAAACAAGCAGGCAAAATCATTAACATTGCTTCTATGTTGTCTTACACCGGCGGTATTACAGTTCCTGCTTACACAGCCAGTAAACATGCTGTTGTTGGTATAACCAAAGCGTTAGCTAATGAATGGGCTAGCAAAAACATTCAAGTTAATGCCATAGCGCCAGGATATTTTCGTACAGACAATACTCAAGCCCTGCAAGATAACCCAGAGCGCAATGCTGATATTGAAAAAAGAATACCCGCTGGAAAATGGGGAGAGCCAGAACAGCTCGTTGGCGCGGTTACTTTCTTAGCCAGTTCAGCCAGCGATTATGTTAATGGTCATGTTTTAGCGGTTGATGGTGGTTGGCTAGCTCGTTAATGATTATTCAAGAACAAAATAAAACCCTAAACTCTTGAAATAAAAGTTCTCAACACAATTCTTTATTTTAATTGTGATCCAGAATAGTTAAACCAACGTATAGGTAAAAAAGAGTGCAACAAGATTAAGTTCTGTTGAAAGAATATGTTTATTCTTCTCAAACTCTTATCAATAGTGAGGTTTCATCTTAAATCATCTACAATTGCCAAGATCAACATTTACAACGCATACTCAATGTTTAGTTATTCAATTACACACGAATACAAACAAAAGAACTAACAATCAATATAAACTAAGTATCCAATGTTACTTAGCCCTAAAGAGTGAAGGATAACCGTGTTAAATATATTATTAGTAGATGATGACGAAGAATTTACAGGCGTCGCTTGTCATATTATTGAATTTCTTGGTCACGATGTTTTAACAGCCAACTCTTTACAAGATGCTTATCAAGTTCTTGAGCACAATGAATTCGATCATATATTTCTAGATTTTATGTTACCTGATGGCAGCGGCTTACATTTAATTGATCACATCAACAAACAAGAAAAAACGCCTTACATTACCCTAATTACCGGACATCCTTTAGTTAAAGGCATGTTAACTAGCTTATGTGGACCTAAAATAGGTTACATCGCTAAGCCTTTACAGCGTGAAGATTTAGAACAAGCGTTAAACCAAAAAGCTAAACCCGTTTCAGGTAAAAAAAATAAAGCTTCAATGCCAAATAAACATTTTGATTGTTTAATTGGTGAGTCGCCAGCCATGCAAGAGCTTTACACCATGATAGAGCGTGTAGCTCTTACCCAAGCCAATGTAATGTTGATGGGAGAAAGCGGCGTTGGTAAAGAAGTTGTTGCGCAAGCCATACATCACGCCACCAACAAAGCTAACAATAGTCAGCATAAACTCGTTGCCACTAACTGTGGAGCTATGACTAAAGACTTAATTGTGAGTGAATTATTTGGTCATGAAAAAGGCGCATTTACCGGCGCTATCGCAAAAAAAGAAGGTGTATTCCAACTCGCTGGCAACGGTACTTTATTTTTAGATGAAGTGACTGAAATGCCCATCGATATGCAGCCTAACTTATTACGTGTGCTTGAAAACAAAAAAGTAACACCGGTAGGTGGCACTAAAGAAATCGACGTTAATTGTCGAGTTATTTCTGCCTCAAACCGCTCTGTAGCCGAAATCGCTGAAAAGAAATGTTTACGTGAAGATATCTACTTCCGCCTTGCCGTTTTCCCTATTTCAATTCCAGCGCTGCGCGAACGTAAAGAAGACATTCCTTTATTAGCTAATACCTTTTTAAATGAACTGAATGACGAGTATGAACGTAACTACCAATGGGCTGCAGTGCAACTTCAACGCTTAGTAGATTACGATTGGCCTGGTAATGTACGTGAATTACGCCACACCATTCATCGCGCATTTATTATGTCTGAACCACAATCAACATCGATAGAATTGCCAAAAGATTTTCGTTCACCTTTCTCATCGGTTTCAGATAAAAAACATAGCTTGGCTGCAGGTCAAACAATAGAAGATGTTGAAAAAGAACTAATAAAAGTTACCCTTGCAGACGTTGATGGAAACAAATCATTAGCTGCAGAAATGCTAGGTATTAGTACCAAAACCCTTTACAACCGTCTGCACGCTTATGGCGAATTTAAAGAATAAATAGGTAATCAATATGAGTGCGACACAAAATAATGAAAACAATAGCGGTGCTAATATCCAAGATCCAGCATCAAAAAACATTAATGAATTGATACATGATGCTCGCGCGCCTTTAAACAGAATATCTATGCAAGCTGAACTTATTAAACTAGTGCTTGAAAATGATATGCCGCGAGAAAAAGCGCTAGAAGCTGCAACTAAGATCATTAATTCATGCCAAGAATGTAGTCAATTCTTGGAACAAATTTCAAATAAATAAACGAGTCATTTAATGTCAACCATCGAACGATTATTCAATAACAGAAAAGTATCGTGGGCGTTAGTTTATATTATTGTTACGGCTGTTATTTTTATTAATGTCAGCCTAGCAATCAAAACGGTTGACGAATTAGCTAAAACACAAAAAGGCTTAACCAATACGGGTGAAGTTATCTTATCCCTCGACAAGTTACACATTCTTGTACTATCTGCAGAAACAGGACAACGAGGTTATTTACTCACTGAAAATGAAGAATATCTAGCACCTTACCAAGAAGCCATCTCGTTAGTTATGAACCAAATCAAAGAGGTTAAAAAACTCCGCCTTGATATGGTGGGCCTTGAAAGCAAGCAAATTGAATTACTCAGCTTAGTTGAGCAAAAATTAATAGAGCTTAGCTTTACCGTTGAATTAGCCTTAGGCGATCAAGAAAAGAAAGCCCTTAAAGCCATGATGACCGGGCGCGGAAAAAACTTCTACAACGAAATAAAACAGCATTTTGATGAGTTGCAAGGTGCCGAAATTAAACACCGTAATCATCTTTATAAAAAATTAGAACTTATTGAAAAAGAAGCTAAATTCACCTTCAGTATTTCAGCTATCACCAGTTTTTTACTGTTATTAGGTTTATGGGTTTTAGTCCGAGTTAATAATAAAGCTGAACAACAATACAAAGATTCTTTAGAAGCACAAAACCTCAAACTTGTTGATGAAGTAAAGCTAAGAACTAAAGAATTGACCCTTTATTCAGAAGAGCTTTCTCGCAGTAACCGTGAGTTAGAAGACTTTGCTTTTGTTGCCTCTCATGATCTGCAAGAACCTTTAAGAAAAATTAGAGCTTTTGGTGACCGGTTAATGACAAGCTACGCTGCCGACATAGATCCAACCGGTCAAGACTATCTAAAGCGCATGTACAATGCTGCCGAACGTATGTCTAACTTAATCAGCGACCTATTAGAATATTCGCGCATTAACACACGCGGCAAAGAGTTTGTTGAAGTGTCTCTCGATCAAGTTTTAGTTGATGTAATAGGCGATTTAGAAGTTGCAATAGAAGAAAGTTCTGCGGTTATTAAAGCAGACCCATTACCTCAAATTAATGGCGACATCACACAACTTAATCAGCTTTTTTTAAACTTATTAAGTAACGCTATTAAATTTAGAAAACCTGATACTTCGCCTGTGATCAACATTAGTTACAAAGAAGAAACAATTTTCGATAACGTTCTTAAAACAGATAGCTTATGGTACGAAATAAAAGTTAAAGACAACGGCATTGGATTTTCACAAGAATTTGAAGACAAAATATTTATTCCGTTTCAACGCTTACATGCCCGTACTCAATACAAAGGAACAGGTATTGGGCTTGCCGTATGTCGACGTATTGTTGAACGCCATGGTGGTGAAATTTCAGTAAAAAGTGAAACCGACTTAGGGTCTGAATTCATTATAAAAATCCCACACAACTTTATATATACAACAACCGGTTAAGGTAATTTTAATGAACACGAATGCAATCACTATATTAATAGCTGACGACGATGAAGACGACAGACTATTAACACAAGATGCCCTAACCGAAAGCCGCGTGCTTAATACACTTTATTGTGTAGAAGACGGTGTAGAGTTACTTGAATATTTAAATCGCGAAGGTAAATATCAAGATAAAACAAAATCGCCGCGCCCTAACTTAATTTTGTTAGATTTAAACATGCCACGTAAAGATGGTCGCGAAGCCCTTAAAGAGATTAAAGCCAATCCTGATCTTAAAGGCATTCCTGTTGTTATCTTAACCACATCAAAACAAGAAGAAGATAAAGTAAAAGGCTACAACTTAGGTGCAGCCTCATACATCACCAAGCCAGTAAACTTTGAAGGTTTAGTGGATTTAATGAAAACCTTAGGAAAATATTGGATAGAATTTGTAGAGTTTCCAGATTCTGAAGATAAGTAATACCAAACGGATTAATTTATTGCTCACTTAGCGAGAATTAAAAGGCTTAGAGGCACAGGTTCATAGTTCCAGACTGAACCTAAGCACCTACATCCATGTAGGCGAGGCATTGATTGAAGAGAATGGTTATTCCCTTGTCAAAATCAATAACGCGGCATATAAGCTTTTAAATTCTCGCCCTTGGGGAGCTCATTAGCAAACTGATAACATCACAAAATTGAAGAAATATAGAATAACTATGTTTAATCAATTTTGCTTGTTCTAAGCTTGCTAATGTAGCTCTAAGTTGCTCAATAAATTAACCCGTTTGGTATAATCTAAATTTAGATTAACCTCAGCCAAAGGGTAATACTTAAGTTATGTCTAGTGCGGTTAAAAGTGTTTTATTAGTAGAAGATGACGAAGATGATTACATACTGACAAGTGATTATCTTCAGCAAGTGTCTAACTACGAGTTCGATATTCAATGGACTGATAGCTCTACTGAAGCACTTGAGTTACTTAAACAAAACAAGCACGACATCTGTTTATTAGATTACCAACTTGGCTCAATTAATGGTTTAACAGTATTAAAGCAAGCGATTAGTGAAGGCTGTGGCATACCTATTATTATGCTAACGGGTCAGTCAGACAATCAACTTGATAACGATGCGCTAGATGCTGGTGCTGTTGATTACGTAGTAAAGTCTGAACTAAATACCAATCGCTTCCACCGTGCTATTCGTTACGCTCTTTCGCGAAAAGAGATTGAAAATGAACGACTAGAGCGTATTAAAGCTGAAACAAGAAACCGCTCAAAAGATAAGTTTGTTGCACACCTTAGTCATGAATTGCGTACACCTTTAACCTCTATTTTAGGTTATACCGAGCTGCTCTTATTTAATAAAGACAATGCCCACATACAGTCAGAATTAAACACCATTTTAAATAATGGCAAACACTTATTAGGGCTACTTAATAACGTATTAGACTTATCTAAAATAGCGGCTGACAAACTAGAGCTTAACTACTCAACTATCGCCTTAGACAGCTTTATAGTGGACTTGTATGCATTATTATCTGTAGCGGCAGAAGACAAAGGCATAGAACTAAACATTAACGCTAAAACAGCCTTACCACTAAATATTAATGCTGATGAATTAAGACTTCGACAGGTATTTATTAACCTGATCCATAACGCAATAAAGTTTACCGACAAAGGCCAAGTCAACATTGATATTTGGCTAGAAACCAATAACGAAAGTTCACCTAAAAACACACTACATTGCACAATTACCGATACTGGCATTGGTATTCCTAAACACTTATTAAGCACTATATTTAAGCCATTTGAACAAGTAGAAGATATAGTTTCGCGCAACGAAGAAGGCGCAGGTTTAGGGCTAGCCATTTGTTGTGAACTATTAAAACAAATGAATGGCACCATCAGAGTTGAGTCTGAAGTAAACGTAGGTAGTAAGTTTATTATCAGCCTAGATCTAGGTGACTTATCAAACACCTGTATCGAACCATTAGCTTTTAACCGAGTTAATACCAGCCCGATGCTACAAAGCCTGCCTTCATTAGCAGGTCATGTATTAATTGTTGATGATATAAAAGATATTAGAATCCTTATGGGCTTTATTTGTGGCTCATTTGATTTAGAAACCTCTTTTGCCATCAATGGCGAACACGCCATCACCAAAATAGTTGAAGCTCAACAACAAGCTAATCCATTCGATGCCATTTTGATGGATATTCATATGCCTGTATTAGATGGCAAACGCGCTATTTTACAATTAAGAGAAATGGGCATAACCACTCCAATAATAGCGGTTACCGCCGCCACCATGAAAGGAGTACAAACAGAACTTAAAAGTTTGGGCTTTAACGATGTAGTAGCTAAGCCTGTCGACAAACATGGTCTGTATCAAGTCCTATCACGCTGCTTAAATAAACAAGACGTTAGCAAATCAACGGAGCAAACTACACTACAATCAAAACAGCAAATCGTAAAAACACCAAAGCAAGAAGCGAAACACTTCCTTATTATTGAAGACGATAAAGATGCAGCTCAAATAACTGCTCTTTTGCTTAATAGCCTGAGCATCGAAACGACACTAGCTCATAGCGCTGCTGAAGCATTATCTCTTTTAAGTAATGGAATAAACAACGCCAGCAGCCCAAGTTATGATCGTATATTGTTAGACATTAATTTACCCGACGCTAATGGATTAGAGCTATCTAAAGAAATACGAGAGCTATCGCCTGCGAGTAAAATTACTATTATTAGTGGTAACGATATTTCAGCAAAAGTTTTATTAGATTTCTCAATCGACCAAGCCCTGTTAAAACCAATTAACTTAGACATGCTCAAAAACCTAGCTTAGTCGCTATTAATAAACATTTATAAATCATTTCCACCTAATACCTAGTAAATTTATAGCAAACTGGATCACACCCCTTATTTAATTCAGCTTAAATTATCCGACCATGAAAATACTACATTCCCTTTGTAAACTTTACTGTTCCATTAAGTCTCATCAAAAACAAAAATAAAATAAAACCAATAATAACAACAGGTTAATTGATGGCACGACAATCGCATTATCTATAAGTAAGAATCAAGTCATTAAGCAATAAATCAGAAAGGAGAACACATGTTAACTTTAGTATTAACCTTTTTGGTTATAGCAGTTATTGCAAGCATATTCGGTTTTGGCGGAACAGTTGGAGCCGGTATAGCAACACTAATAGCTAAATCAGTATTCTTTATTTTTATCGTGTTATTGGCCATTTCGTTAACAATTAACGCCATTAGATGTAAAGCGGAAGAAACAAGAATTAGGTTTTAATTTAATACTGAGTTACAAGATTCAACACACTACTTTAACTATCAATCGAAAAGGAGAAACGTATGTTAGGTTGGGCATTAACCTTTTTTGTTATCGCCATTGTTGCAGCCATTTTAGGTTTTGGTGGCATAGCAGGAGCAGCTACTGGAGTAGCAAAAGTTATATTTTTTATTTTCATCGTATTATTGGTTATTTCATTAATTTCCAATGCTATACGAGGTAAAGCACCAAAATCTTAAATGAATAAGTGCAGCTTACAACCCTTTTTATTTTTATGGAGAATTACTATGAACATTAACAAAAACAAATCATTACTAGTATTAACAATTGTTGCAGCTTTAGGTTTAGCAGCATGTAGTGAACAGAAAGCAGAAACTGCTGGTGAAAAAATTGATCATGTAGTTTCAGACGCAAAAGATGCAACATCTGACATGGGCGATTCAATTAAAGATGCCGCAACAGATGCAGGTAATGCCGTAGAAGATGCCTGTGAAAACGTTAAAGATGGATTAGGTGCAGAAGATAAAGACTGTTAATTCATAACTTTATAGCGAACATCAGTTCTGGACCTCCCCTTCCAGCGCTGATGTTCGCGCTTTTATACACATTTAATTTATACTTAAAATCTGTTTTACTGCTCTACATAAATAATATTTTTGGTATTAAAACCACGCGCTTTCGACATAGCCACAAATTTGTTCAGAATCTTCTTATCAACCGTTGGTGTTCTGGCTAATAACCACAAATACTCAGTATCTGGCCCCGAAACAAAAGCGTATTGATAATCCTCATCTAATTCAAAAACGACATAAGAACCATAAAACGGACCAAAAAACGAAACCTTTAAATACCCCTGCGTAACGTCATTAACAAAATATGCCTTACCTTCAGCCTGATTCCACTGATTATCCTCTTTAGAAAAACCACGATTAATCACCTTAACGCCACCATCGTCTTTTAAACTGTATTCAGCCGATATTTGGCTTAAACCACGTTCAAAAGAATGATCCAATCGAGCAATCTCGTACCACTTACCCAAGTATTTTTGTAACTCAAAATCAGATGCCGGCTTTACCGATTCAGGCATACCTAAACAACTACTTAAAAGAAATACACTAATAATGAGTAAAACTTTATTCATGATGCACCTTATAAAACTAATCGCTTATTTAACCAAAGTTAAAAAGAGAATGTTGTAAATACCTATAGAAACATGCTTAAGTTTAGCTGCTTTTCTTCACCTAGCCAGTAAGCATAATCAGTATGATCTTTTAAGTTGTTACCCGTTAGGCCGTGAACAAAAATAGTTAAACCCTTTCGATGTGCTTCAAGCCACAAAATAAAGCCATCAAAATCTTGAGATTCAAAAATTACTTGGCAACTCCAACAAGGATGAGGTCCCACAGGTTTTTCATGAAAACGCCCAACCTTTAGATCAAAGTTTGTATCAATAGCATCACAAAGCGCTTTCGCTTGCACAGCAGTTGTTGCATCAAAATAGATATGAGCGTGGTAGGCAGCGTGAACATTTACGGGAGGTTTAGGTTGTTTCATTTTGAGGTACCAGGTTGGGTGATATTTTTTGGGGGATAGTCTTCTCAATGCAATAAGGAGATATCCGCTAAAAACATGGGAGCACCAGTGTCACATTTACAGAGTGTGTTAGACAAATTACTCGTGCCTTGAATAAACCACATTTGCCACCAAATGTGGTTCAAATAATTTATGATACTTAAATGTACAAACTTGCCTGTTAGGATCAAAATTCTGTGAATGATAATCTTCTAGATCTAAGCCATCATGCCAGTTTGAACCAGATATTCGTTTAACATAAATATGTGAATCAAACTTTAAATTAAGTATAGAAAACACATCTAAAATACAGGCACCTGAAACTATAATAGGATTTTTAGAAACAATATCCAGATATAGTTTATCTAAATCAAGTCGATCGACATAATAATGATTGCCACCAGTTTTAATAATATAGTCATCGAGATCTAAAGTTGGGACGGCTAAGGATTTAGATAACTCTTGCGCTAGATAGCTTTTACCTGAACCATTAAACCCATCAACAAGGATAATATTCTTGGTCGATAAAGATATAATTATTTCACCTAACTCTAACGTTTCCATTATTTGCTAACATTAAAGTACTGTGTAAATACAGGCTGAGAAAGGTTATTTTTCAACCTTAGATTTCGAACTTGGTCAGGTGTGAACTCATGAACATTGATTAAACATAGTACATCAAATTTACGCATTGTAGTTTTATCCATTACACCCGATTTTTTTAAGACCTTTAGCCGTTCTATGAACTGATTTTAAAATATCACTCATTGTATGCACCTACTCGTATTAGCTCTCCAGATTAGACAAGGTGGTCGAATTCAATTTGATCAAAACCAAGAAACTCTCTAGTCTTTATAAATAAAAGTATACTCCACTAGGGTATATTTTTAACACTTAAAATCAATACCTAAAAACCCATGCCTATATTATTAATTATGAAGCTAATAACTTATTATGTGACTATTATTTATACACAAAGGTATTGAAAATACAACTTAACTGGTTGAAGTGTGAAGGAGGATTTAATTCTGCTTTATTGGCAAGGCAGGTTATTTATAACGTTAAAGTCACGACTAAATTAGGAAGGTTTTCTAGCCTAGTTAATTTTGATTAAGCGGAACTGTTGTTCGAGGGGTTCACTTGATAAAAAAGATAAAGATATAAACAATAAGAACTCTACAGCTTCATCAATATCTGCATTAAAGCAGGCAGTGCTGATTTAGAAGAAGTGCTAGGTTGGCTTAACATTCCTTTAGCGAAGCCAGCGCCGAAAGAAGCCATAAGACCTTCTTTAGAAGCAAGTAAGGTGTTGATGTTGGTTTTAACCACTTTGCTTGTGTGATTGTCGAAGGCACAAGCAGCGGTATAAATTTGCAGTGCATCTTCTGCTGCTTTGATTTCGTCTTTAATAATAAACTTCATGTTATTCTCCTTCAGCAATTTTCGCGACTGTTGTGTGAAATCCCACTAAATCCCATATTTTTCTAAGCTGGCTAAACAACCATAAACCTAAAGAAGTATTGATGATCAGTAATAAAATTATAGATAAACTTAGCGATTGAATTAATTTATAAACAATTAAGCCAACGCCTATATTTAACAGTATCCAAACTACGGCGGCGATCACCACTAAGGTTAAGCTAATAGCGAACGAAAGTAAGACAGCGCTGAGGCTAAGTTTAGCCTCAGCAGCTATTAGGTTTTTAGACGCGATTAGCCTGGCGATTTTACTTCCAAATAACGCCTCAATACTTTCGTAAGTTTTCTTGAACGATGCTGCTTGTAAGTCTAGCTCGTTATCATGAGGTTGTTTTTCAAACGTGTTATTTTGCTCTGAAGTATCCATGCTAATCTACGCCTCGGTTATTTTCTTTTTAGAAGAGATGAAACCAGCATACCTACAGTAAATGCGATACCTGCGGTTGCTACAGGGTTTTCTACGGCATATTTTTTAACAGATGATTTGTTCCATTTGTCTTCAATTTCGCTTTGCTTTTGCGCCAGCGTTTCTGAGCTACTTTGCGCAGTTTCACGGATCGTTTGTTCCGCTTTACCTGCTTTGCCAGCTAATGTATCAACTGAGCTGTGTAAGGTGCCTTGTAACTTATCAGTAACTGGATGCTCTTCTTGGATAGTTTTTTCTAAATCAGCTTTAGTTGCTTGTTTTGACTGTGCCATGTTGATTTTCCTTTTCAGTTATTGAAATATACAATTTTCATTGCGATTACGTTATTTTCGTACTTATAACGTTGTCTCATACTTAGTGTTGCAACTAGCAAGCCAAGACTTTTATTCAACAATATCAATAACTTGACAAATATGGGTTCATTGATATTTAGAAAGGTATGTAAATATTGCAAGGGAACTTGAAAGTTTTGCAAAAAAAAAGCGCCCGTTAAGAGCGCTTGTATTTAATCAATTCAAAATAGTGACGTAACTATCAGCGTTAAGAAGCCATTTCGGTGAGGTAATTATCGGCCATTTTGTTTTTATCTTTTTCGGTAAGTGCTTTACCTGCTTGTTGAAAAAACTCGTGTTCTTCTTCTGCTAGATGATGATCCACTTTATGAGCCAGCTTTTTAAAGGTGGCTAACCATTGTGGTGAACTCATGTCTAGTTCATCTAATTCGGCTATGTACTTATCTATTTGATGATGCTCGGCAACACCATGACGCGAAAGATCTACTGTATTGTCTAGCTGCATTAGGGGCGCATAAAAGTAACGCTCTTCAGCGACAGCATGAGTTTCAAGTTCTGTTTTCAGCTGCTGATAGTATTCACTTCTTACATCTGACTTTCCGTGCGTGTCTAATAACAGGTTGATAAGTGCTCTTTGTTTGTCATGATCGTTTCGTAGTGCTTCAAATATTTTCATCTTTATCTCCTAAAGTTAATGGTACCCATTTGAATAATTAATCAATGGGTATTAAAGGTCCTAATGCCTTTTAAATGCGGTATTATCTTTAAAATTTACGGGATGGTTATTTAGGCGTATGTTCGCTATACCAGCAGTAACAAGTATTAGTTTTTACTGATATGTTTGGTGATTTTCTTTTATTCATTTTCTTTAAGATGAATAAAAGTTGGTTTACGTATGATTTTATCATCGGATACCTCTGCTTTAAGAAAAACAATCCTGTGGTTTATGTGTAATAAGCCTAACGTAGACTAGCTAGCGTATTGGTTACGACCATTTTTCTTAGCTTGATACAATTTAGCATCAGCTGCTTTTAATAGCTCTGTTGCAGTAAAGTCAGCTTTCTTCTTATATGTAGGTGAAAAAGATGTGACTCCAGCACTTATGGTAACCATGCGTTGACTCGCTTTAGCTGCAGACTTAATGTTTAAGCTACTAATAGCCTCAATCACATCATGTGCTATTTTCTCTGCGCCAGCTAAGTCAGTAAAAGGCAGTAAAATAACAAACTCTTCGCCACCGAATCGAGCAACGAGATCTTTAGATCTAAAATTAGACCTTGATATAGTTTGAGCAATTAATGTTAAACACTCATCACCTTTTACATGACCAAATTCGTCGTTATAAAGCTTAAAGTGGTCAATATCTATCATGATAAGAGAAATAGGACTTTCTCCTCTTATTGCCGTTGTCCAATCTTCTTTAAGCTGAAGATCAAAGCGCATTCTATTCGCTATACCCGTTAAAGAATCAGTTCTTGAAACATGTTCAAGCTCATGACTGCGCTGAATTAGCTTCATTTGATTTTTTACACGGTTAAATAGAATGTTGCTTGGCGTTTCACACGAAATATAATCTATAGCGCCTAATTCTATGGCTTGCTCTTCTTCATATTCATTGTAGTGATCACTTACAAACATCACTTGAATATCTTTGGTTGTAATATGCTGCTTAACAAATTTACAAACATCTAATCCAGACATATCTGATAACTGAACTGAAGAAAGAACAAGATCTATATTTTCGTCTAATACAATTTTTAATGCCGTTACAGCATCGTGAGCAATTTTGATTGAATAATCATGCTTAAAAATATCAACCCAGTGAGCTAATTGGTTGTCATATTCGTGCACAAGTAAAATGGTTAAGTTTTCTTTTACTCGCGTGACTAAATGAAGGTTATTTTTAGCTGAAGCTAAATGATGAACTTTATTATTAGCCTCCTTCACGGTCTTCATTCCATATTCTCCAATTATCCGTAACCTGGTTGAGTTTGTAAGCTTAGTGATGATTAATTAATCAACACTTATGTATAGACGTGAATAACCATAGTTTCCAGTTAAAAGCACACATAAGTGTGCTTTTTTTTTAATCAGGCCAATTTAAACGATTAACTTAGCGCGACTTCTAGATTATTCACCACTGACTTCACATCTTTGGTGTTGTTGGCTATAGCAACAGCTAATTGTTTTGCGCTGTCTGAACCTACTTTACCTGTTAGTGTTACTACACCATCATTAACTTCTACTTCGATGTTAGTACCACTGACTTCTGATTCTAATAAAAGCTTAGCTTTAACAACGGCTTCTACCTTCGAGTCAGTTAACGTAGCAACAATGGTGCTATTTTCTGGTTCTTCTTCGTTAAGTACAGTAAGTTTGTTATCTACTGATTTAACGCCTTCTAAGCTTTGTACTAATTCCGCAGCTAGGGCTTTGTCTACTTTGCTATCGACTTTCCCTGTTAAAATAACTACGCCATTTTTAACGTCTGTGTTTATATCAAAAGAATTTAAATTTCCGTTAAATAGTAAAGTGCTTTCGGCTTTACCGTCTAACCATGCATCTTTAGATTTATCTTCCCAAGTGTTATCAGCATATGCTGCAGATGAACCAAGAGTTAATAAGCTTAACGTAACAATAGAACGAATTGAGTTGTTCATAGTAATCTCCTTTTAATTAATTCACTTTAACTAATGCCACTTCTGTGCCAACAAATAAATAATTGATTTTAAAGAACTAATCCAACAACAACCAATTCAAACTAGAATATCTATGGCTTGTTTTACATGCTGTTATGTAAAAATTACACAGCGGAGAACCATTTATTCTTTATCTGTTTTGTATAAAGTCTGAATATAAACACTAGAAATAAAAACGCCATTGTCACTACAACAATGGCGTTAATAAAGATCACTTTTGTTAAAAATTATGTCATTATTTTTTAAAACAATAACTTAAAGCATTCTAAACCTTGTTTTCTCAGCTTTTGCGAAGGTATTTTTTTAGCATCACAGGTAAAATGGTAATGTCTGTTATTAATGCCACAACCATGGCAATACTTGTTAGTAAGCCAAACAACATACTAGGTACAAAGTTTGAGAATATAAGTGAGCCAAAACCAACCACTATAATGGTAGTTGTGTACATTAATGCGTAGCCAACAGACACATTGGTTTTTAAAACCAGGTCGGTATTTTCTTTATTATCAGTATTTTTTAACTCACTTAAATATCTATGAACGTAATGTATGGTGTCGTCCATCGATATCCCCATAGCAACAGCAGCGATGGTTATGGTCATTAAATCGAGTGGTATCGCAAAAATCCCCATTACTCCCATAATAATTGCAGTGGTTATAAAGTTAGGTACTAACGCGATAAGCGCTACCTTGATTGATGAAAAGATGATCATCAAGGTAATTGCCATAGCGCTATAGACTATGGCTAAGGTTAATATTTGCGAGTCTACTAAACGCGACAATATATCTTCGTACAATATAAATAAGCTGGTAAGTTTGTATTCTTCTTTTTGAATACCTAACTCAGCTAGATTTTTATGAATTGTAGTTAATAGCTCGGCACGGTTTAATCCTTCGGTACTGTCTTGCACGCGCACCGAAATACGTGCTTGATTATCTTTTTCAGAGAAATAAGCACCAAACAAATCTTTTTGTAAATCAGGTGACAAGCTTTTATACAACAAGGTGAGTTCGTATTCTGTTAAAGGTTTACCGTTAACGACTTGCGCAATTTTAGTAAAATCTGCCAACGAGGTAATCGAGCCAATAGCTTTTTGCTCAGCCAGCATATTTTGAATACTAGTAACGGTTTGAACGGCTGCTGCAGAGATCACTAAATCTGTTTTTATTTCACTTTCAGGAATAGTGTATAAAACATCTAACGGAGTTGAACCACCAAACTGTTGATCAATAAAAGTAAGCTCTTTGCGCACATCAGTAGATTCATCAAAGTAATTTAGAAAGCTGTTTTCTGCAGTTAAAAGCAAACAACCACCTAAGCCAATAGCTGTTAATAATAATGAACCGACAACTAAACGTTTAGGTTTTTGGTTAACGGTTTTAGCGCACCACGACATGCCAAGCTCAATGCCTTTATGTTGCGCTACATAAGATTGTTTATTAAAAAAGGCGAGTAATAAGGCAGGGAAAAATACCAAGCTCACTAAAAAACTCACCATCATGGCAACTACCATCATCCAGCCAAAACTAATAACCGGTTGAACACCACTAAATATAAGCGAACCAAAACCTATTGTGGTTGTTAAGCCAGCATAAAAACATGGGCGGATCTTTTGCTTTATGGTTTGTAGTACTAGTTTTTTATGAGACCAGTCTTGATGGTTTGTGACTAACTCTTGGTAATGAACAATCAAGTGAATGATCATCGCCAGCGACAAAATAATTTGTAGAGCAAAAACATTTGCTGAAATAACCGTTACTTTAAACGCTAAAGCCGTTAACAAACCTACTGTAATAATGACACTCGAAGCACAGCACACAATAGGTAATAACACCCAGCTTGTACGACGAAACAGATAAGCCAAAATAAAAATAACTAAGGCAAAAATCGCTGAGCCAAACAGTAATAAATCATTCTGTATAATTTTGATCAGCTCATAAGTCAGTAAATTATTCCCACCTAAGTAAAACTCTCCACTGCCTTGATAAGGTTTTAATATTGTTCGTATTTCTTCAATTTCATTGATGCGCTTTGTTTCTAGCTTTTTATTGGCTAGTGTTCTTTTGTCTCTTAAGGTATTTAACTGCGAACGCTCTTTCTCGTTAAGTTCACGTGTTAGTAAGTTTTTCTTAATGTTGATGATTTGATTATTTAATTCAACGAGTTCAGGTTCACTATTAAAAATCACCTGTAACGATAAAGCGGTTTGCTCTTTGTTAATTAATAAATCTTCATACAATGGATGATTTTTCAGGCTCAATAACAGTTGATTTTTAGGAAACTTTTGTTCTTCCCACGTTAAATTTTGAATATCTGTAGAAAATGCTTCAGCGGCAGAAAAAATAGGAACATTTACAATACTATTCACTTTTTTAACGCGAGCAATAGTAGAAATTTCCTTACCAATATCAGATACAGTATTTAATGTTTCTTCGTCAAAAACACTGTCGGTTTTAGGCTGATAAGCGATAAGAATGAACTCTTCTGAGCCATAACGCTGATCTGCTAACTGGGTTAAAATGAACTGCTTGTTGTCGTCTACCAGCAAGGTATCTGCAGAAGCATTAATTTCGAAGTTTCGAGCCTGCCATGCTAACGCAACGGTAATTATGCTAAATAAAAAACATAATGCGTAAGCCGTGGCTTTATAGTTAAGTTTATATTTAGGCATAATTATTCTTCTGTGGTTTTAGGTGTAAAAGTTTCTTGGCGTTTAGCATTGCCATCGCGTTGTAAGTTTTGCATGTAGAGATTTCTAACAAATTCGTATTTGTTTTCTACATCACCAAGTACCTTAGGGTAATTAGATAAAACTGGAACTTGTGATTGTGCGGCATCAAAAATCAACAATTGCTGTGCTGCACTTTCGTCGTTAATAAAATTAAGTGGGTGAGCAAAATAATTAAAAGTGAGGGAGCCTGTATCTCGAAAATCTGATGGTCCTAATAAAGGTAAAACAAGATAAGCACCATGACCTACCCCATAAGACTGCAAGGTATTACCGAAGGTGGTTTTGTTTCTTTCAATTTTCATTAAATCATCTGCTGCATCAAATAAACCTGCTATGCCTACAGTACTGTTAACCACTACACGTTTTATACTTGCCCAACTTTCAGAGAAGTTGCCCTGCAGTAAATGATTTAATGCATACAGCGGCTCGCGTAAATTGTAGAAAAAATTGGAGATGGCTTCAGCAACAGCTTCGGGCATTATTTTCTTATAGCCTTCAGCTAAGGGGCTTAATACATAGGTATAAGCAGTATCGTTAAACGAGAAGATGGGTTCGTTAATAAAGCGTAATGGATCTTCAGGCGAAACAAAACTCACAACACTTGGCTGGCTCATTACATCGGTTTCGTATGGACCTTTTTGAGGTTGTTCTTGCTGAACGTTTACGCCAGCTTGCTCTAACGAAGCATTCTCTGGCGTAGATGAACATGCCGATAATACCGTAAAACTGAGTGCTACAAATATGTAAGTCAGCTTTTGGTTTATTCCCGTTATAAAATTATTTTTATGAGCTTTTAACATAGTAGCCTCTTGTATTTATTTAGCTTGCTCAGCTAACACAGCACCTAACTCTTTACCGCCTTTTGCGCCAAAGTCGAGTGTTCGAATAGGAAATGGAATTAAGATATCTTCTGCTTCTAAAGATTTTTTGATACGTGTGATGGCTTCATGTCTTGCTCCCATAAAGCCAGGTTCTCCTGGGTAATCAATCCAAAACCAAACTAGCAGGTTAATACCACTATCACCAAAGCTTTCGGCAAATACTGCTGTTTCATCTTGTTTTATAACAAAATCACATTGATTAATTGCTGCAACTATTACATCGGTAGCATGTTGAGGATCATCGGCATAAGAAATAGATACAGGAACTTCTACTTTTCTGATACCTAAAATAGAGAAGTTAGTCAGAATGTTACGGAATAATATTTTATTAGGAATGATTTCTATCTGACCTGAAAAGGTTTCAACGAGTGTATTTCTTAGGTTAATCATTTTAACGGTACCGAACACATCATGAGCTTGGATAACATCACCCGTTTTAAAAGGTTTTCTTATCCCCATAACAATGCCAGCAATTAGATTTTCTGTCATATCTTGAAAGGCAAAACCAATGGCTAAGCCAATAATACCGGCACCAGCAAGTAATGAAGTTACCGTACCTTTTAAACCAACAAAGTCTAAACAAATGAATATACCCACCATGATCAGCGCTGTTTTCAAAATACCGGTAATGAGATCTGCAATTTGTACCGAGTCAAAGGCTCTTCTCAAGCCTCTTTGTAATACTTTGCCAACAATACCAACAAAGAAAGAGAAGAAAATAATAAAGACTACTGCAACAATAAGATTAGGTATGTGTTGCACACCTGTTTCTAACCAATTGATAAGCTTATCTTGAATAAGCTTCCAATATTTATCTATATTTAATAAATCCATTATATTTCCTACACTCAGTATTATTTTTATGTACGTATGTGTAATGCAGAGCAATATTCACGCCTAAATATAACAAACTGATAAATAGCGACTTTATTTATTCAATGGGATAGTTCTAAAGATAAAAGAGTATTTTTTACAAAAAAATTGTTAATTATTCACTATACCTATTGGGTAAATGAATTATTTACTGTTGTAGAGTTTTGGTGGTTTATTCAAATGGTTGACTGATTTGGACTAACTCATCTCATTAGCATACAGAGGCTACTAGAGCCTTTTAAAACAAGTTTCTAAGGTAAGTCTATTTTATTTAAAGAAATTTTCACACTTAAGTTGATGAAAGCAAACACCCTGCTATTATTATATTAGGTTATTTATTACAATTTTTATGCTTATCCTGAATTGGATTAGGAAGATACATGCCAAACCAAAGGAATTTGAAAACAATAGAGCTGATAAATTTTGATCTTAATCAAATAAATTTAGCGCCTATTTTTGATGACGTAATGGAGCAAACTCTCAAAAGTTGTAATGTGCCGTATGCTTTTATTCAAATAATAAATCCCCAAAACACGCTCCCTTTAGTTAAAGCAAAAATAGGCTTTGATGGAGAGGTTAGCTATAACTATTCTATTGCTAATCGGTTAACGGATAACGATAATTTTTTCCAAGTTGAAGATATTAAAACTGAAAAAGCCTTTGAAGATAAAACCTCTCCTTTAGCTAGTAATCAAATCCATTTTTATGCAAGTGCTCCACTCATTTCAGTTAAGGGTGATTTATTAGGTCACCTTATTATAATGGACACAGAAGCTAAGCTTTTAGATGATACCCAGATCTCATTCTTAAACTTATTAGCAAAGAATGCAGCAGTGCAATTTGAACTTGTTAAGAAAAATGATCAGTTCGATCGTATCTTAGAAATATATGCTCTGATCAGTGAAACTAATCCAGATATTATTTTTGCAAAAGATAGAGAATTCAAAATAATTCATGCAAATTCAGCCTTTATAAATTTATATCCTAAAGAAAGCCGCGATAAAATTATTGGTTACACCACAGTAGAAGGCTACAAGAAAAAAGATACCGCTGTGTTTTTAGAACAAGACATCATCGCCTTTGAAAAAGGAATGTCTGAAGTTATAGAAAAGGTTGCTTTTCCTAGTGGAGAAACTAAAACCTTATTCACAACAAAAAAACGCTTTAAAAGTGCTAATGGTGAGGACTATATTCTTGGTATTGGTCGAGATATTACTGAGAATGAAAAACTTATCAGCTTATTGAAAAAGTCTAATAAAGATTTAGATGAATTTGCTTATAGCGCATCCCATGATTTGAAATCACCTTTAAATGCTATTGAAAATTTAATTGATTGGATAGAAGAAGATACTGAAGGCAAGCTTGATGAAGATAGCCAAGAACACTTTCGCTTAATTAAGAAACGCGTTGGTAGGATGCGCAGATTGGTAGAAGACTTACTTAGTTATTCTAAAATAGAACGATGTGGTCAAGAAATCGATAAGTTAAGTTTACAAGCCGTTGTTACTGACTGCTTGTATTTATTAAACATGCCTGAAGAATTCACCATTAACACGCAAGACATAACGGTTTTCTTACCTAAAATACCGCTAGAAATGATATTAACTAATCTTTTATCTAATGCTATTAAACATCACACCAGTAAAAGCGGCACTATTGATGTTACTTGCATCGAACAACCAAATAGCTATCAATTATCAATTACCGATGATGGCCCAGGCATTGATCCCAAGTATCATGAAAAAATATTTAAACGTTTTAACAAGCTTGCCTCGAAAGACGAAATTGAAGGCAGCGGTTTAGGTTTATCTATGGTGCAAAAAGCGATTAATTTCTATGATGGAACCATCAGAATTGAATCTGAAGAAGGAAAAGGTTGTAAGTTTATTATTGATTGGCCTAAAGTGAATAAAGCCTCAAACTCATAATCTAATCGAGCAATGTAATTTAAAAAACATTGCTCTCTTAAATAACCTATATTTTATGATGATGGCGATTAATTTCGTATTTCTTTATTTTGGAAGCCAGTGTTGTGGGTTTTAATCCCAATAATTCTGCTGCACCATCTGCTCCATAAATTTTACCGTTACAATGAAGTAATGCCTGCTCAATGTTGGTTTTCTCTAATGCTTTATGTTGTATCGCACTCATCAATTCTGATGGCACTATCTTTCTAGTAGTTAACTGCACATCGTTATTTTGTTTAGTTAAGATGTCGAAATTGATTTTCTGATCTTTAGCTAAAATAATTTGTCGTTCAATAATGTTTTCTAACTCACGTATATTTCCTGGCCAACTGTACTGTTCTAGTAAATGCATTTGCGCTAATGATATTTTAGGTTGTGGTTTATTAATGCGCGTGCAAACCTTATCAATAAAGTGTTTTGCTAACAGCGGTAAATCGTCAATACGGTCGCGGAGCGCAGGTGATTGAATGGGGAAAACATTTAAACGGTAATATAGGTCTTCCCTAAATTTGTTTTCTTTGATGAGCTTTCTTAAATCTTGATTAGTCGCTGATATCACACGTAAATCCACACTACGTGTTTTTGAATCACCTACCCGCTCAAACTGTTGCTCTTGCAGAACACGTAATAATTTACCTTGCAACTGAATAGGTATTTCGCCTACTTCATCTAGAAATATCGTAGCGCCATCAGCAAGCTCAAAACGCCCAACACGATCTGAAATAGCGCCAGAGAATGCGCCCTTTACATGACCAAAAAATTCGCTCTCAAATAAATCAGCAGGAATAGCAGCACAGTTTACTCTAATCAGTGGTCTTCCTTTACGTTCACTTACTTCATGTATCGCACGAGCAATAAGCTCTTTGCCTGTGCCTGATTCACCAATAATTAATACGTTAGCGTTAGTTGGACCCACCAATTCTATTTGTTGCACCATGTGTTGCACTTGTGCACTTTGCCCAATAATTTGATGGTAATTAAAATCAGCATTTAACTCTTCTAATAAGTAGGCATTTTCCATTTCTAACCGACGCTTTAAGGAGTCTATTTCGTCTATCGCATTGAGTAACTTTTCTTGTATACGTTTACGATCAGTAATGTCTCTAAAAATAACGACTGCACCAATTAATATTCCGTGTTCAGTCACAGGTGTGCTTGTATATTCCACCGGTACTGGAGTACCGTCTTTCGCCCAAAAAACTTCATCGTCTACACTATGTATTTCGCCATCATTAAAAGCTGCGTAAATAGGACAATCATGAGCATGATAATGAGTACCATCAGGGTAAGAATGGTGCATAACATTATGAATTTTTTTGCCTATAAGTTCTTCCCGTTTCCATCCAATAATTTGTTCAGCAGCTAAATTAACGAAAGTGGTATTACCTTGTGCATCAACCCCATAAATCCCATCTCCAACGGCAGTTAATAACAGCTGATTTTGACGTTCTATTTCTTCAAAAGCCGTTTCATTTTTACGCCAATGAGTTAACCCTGATTGATAATTAGATTCAACAATAGCTTGATGGTATCGAGCAAAGCTTTTTACGCTGTTCTGGCAACTCATTAAGATGTTTTCATCTACTTTTGAAGCATTAATTTCGAGATGAATAGTTTGGTTATTTACCTTGATACTTAAGTTGCTTGTCCATGCTTCTTTTTGTATTAATACTTGCTGAGTAAAGTGAATTAATTGCTCTAAACAATCAGGAAAGAATGCCGATACTGGTTGAGCTTTTAAGATATTACCAGCCTCATCATTATTCAGATCAAACAACTCCTGTCCTTTATCGTTTGCCTGCAAGATAAGGTTATTAGTTGGATCAATCAACAACATGGCTGTTGGTGCATTCATAAACAATAGGTGCTGCATATTATTATCCTAAAAACATTCACTGTTTCTCTTTATACAATTGCTATGCCAAACAACGAATTTTCGTTACCGATCAACGAAAAATCGTTTTCAACGAGTTTTCGTTGCGTCCTCTCACACGAAACTTATATTTTTATTCTTAAAAATCAACTAACTATGATTTATTAACGCTATGGCATGTTTATCGCTATATCAGGTTAACTTTCATTTTATATTTTAAATAAATTAACAAAGTAAAAACTGAATTGGCATTTTGTTCTATATCAGTGCAGTGGCGTTAACTTATTTTTTAAAACCTAACGAGGATTTCTAATGACAATGTCGATGACACGTAATGAAGTAACTGAGTTAATTGTTACCCAAAAACTTTACAAAAAAGTTTCGTGGGGTGAATTAGCTGAAGTAATTGGTTTAAGTAAAGAATGGACTACAGCAGCGTTATTAGGCCAGATGACATTAACAGCTGACCAGGCAGAAAAAATTGGCGCTACGTTAGATCTACCTGAAGCTGCCGTTATTCAATTACAAGTTGTGCCTTACAAAGGCTCGTTACCAACAGCTGTACCTACTGATCCACTTATCTATCGTTTTTATGAATTAATTAGCGTTTATGGAACCACCTTTAAAGAATTAATACATGAAGAGTTTGGTGACGGAATAATGAGTGCGATTGATTTCAATATGGATTTAAAGCGTGAACCTAATGAAAACGGTGATCGTGTTCAAATTTTATTAAGCGGTAAATTTTTACCTTACAAAACCTATTAATCATTAATTCCATCAATCCAAGAAGAGAGAAAACTCCATGGCGTATATTGAACCTAGTGAATTTGTAACCAAAATGGTCGATTCTGGTGAACAGAAAGTTTACATGTCGACTAAAGATACCGTTATCCGTGCATTTATGGCGGGTGCCATTCTTGGCTTAGCCGCTATTTTTGCTATTACTGTAGCAACTAAAACCGGCAGCCCTATTTTAGGCGCGTGTTTATTCCCGGTTGGTTTCATCATGCTTTATCTGATGAAGTTCGACTTATTAACAGGTGTATTTACTTTAGTGCCTTTAGCTTTATTAGATAAACGTCCAGGTGTTACTTTTGGCAGTGTAATGCGCAATTGGGGTTTGGTGTTTATAGGCAATTTTGGTGGTGCCATGACCACCGCCTTCTTTATGTCGTTTATTTTAACCTATGGTTATTCTGCTGATGGTGGTGCAATTGCCGCTAAAGTCGCTCACATTGGTGAATCAAGAACGGTAGGTTACCAAGAGCACGGGATTGGCGGTTGGTTAACTATTTTTATTCGCGGTATGTTATGTAACTGGATGGTGTCTATGGGTGTTGTTGGCGCCATGATTTCTACCTCTGCTGGGGCTAAAATGGCTGCCATGTGGATGCCGGTTATGTTGTTCTTCTTCATGGGTTTTGAACATTCAATTGTGAATATGTTTTTATTCCCATTCTCTATGATCATGGGTGGTGACTTTACCGTTTATGATTATTTACTTTGGAATGAAATTCCGACAGTTTTAGGTAACTTAGCAGGCGGTTTATTATTAGTGGGCTTACCACTGTACTTTACTCATGTGAGAACTTCACCTGAGCGTAAACTGTCTTAATAACCAATATTTGACCCCATACCTGGGTAGTATTTAACTCAGGTATACCCTCTATTATTAAATGTTTTGTTTTGGCTTCGCGAGTTTTCTCCGAAGCCTTTTTTTATGCGATTTTTACTGTGAATAAATGAGTTTTTATGACGAGATATATTATTTAACGTTACTATAACGAATATGAGAACCGATACTAATAAGTGCTAATAATGACTGAAGCTGAATTGAATTGCCCTTTATGCCAACAAAATAATTACTGTGCTGTAGATTCAGATGAGCCTTGCTGGTGTATGAACACAAAAATACCCACCGAACTTATTGAGCAAGTACCTAGTGAGCAAAGGAATCAGTCGTGTATTTGTGCAAGCTGCGTAAACAAATTTAATCAACTGGTAAAAAGTGTTACTTAACTTTCAACACTTCTTTCTGCCAAAGTTTTTTTGCCTTATTAATGTTCACCTTTATAAATCAGCATTAAACTCTATAGTTTGACTCGACAAAATATGATCGCTAACAATGGTTACACTGGGTGAATCAGTTGTTACTGTATTTATATCTGCACTTTTCTCAATAATGAATTCTTGCGAGTTATTAGGCAAAAGACCTTTTAATGATGATGTTGATTTTATTTCATCGATAACAACAAAAGCATCGTAATAAATAGGCGCTACACCTGTATTTTTAATGGTTAATTTAATGTGCGTTGAGTTAGCCGAGAAGCTAGTCACTGTGAATTGATAACCACTCGCCATAGACGCTTCTTTAATACGTGAAATAGGTTGTTCTTCACTTGAGTCACCATGGTACGTATCGTTACCTATCATGTATGAAATATGGAATTTATCAGCAAACTCTTCATACGAAATACCATAAGCGCCCACATCAGGTTTCAAAACATTAAGCTGATCGGTTTCTTCTTCATAACTAAACTCTCCACCAAAAGGTACACTTTTATAACGCTCATTATAATTAAAGAAGTTCCAAGCACTTTCGTTATAACCAGAATGATCTTGAAGCATGAAGGAATCATCAAATAAACCAAAAGATAAATCGATTACCTCAGCTTCATTCATCGGCGTTCTTTGTATATCTGATGCATCTATTGATACTGACCAAGATAAGTTGCTATAAACGCTTTCTAGGTGGGTTAAAAAGGTTTTTTGATAGGCTTTGCTTGGAAAGGTATCACCTAATCTATCAGGTCCGTCATATATGTGGTATTCACCCCATAATCCAAATCCTAGCTGTAAAAAAGCGATACGATTATCATTGTCGTAACGTTGTGCAAATTTACTATGAAACTCTTGAGTAAAAGTTTGTAACTCAGCATGACTCCAATCAGGAAAGTGTGTGGTTAAACCTTCCGTTGTACCTACCGTTTCGTTGTAGTCAGGTAAACTTTTAATATAGTCGGGAACCGTTGTGTTTCTGCCAGGGTAAGTATAATAAAGCCTAAAAATAGCTTGATGGTTTCGCGCGGCTATTTTATCAAGTTTGTTATCAAGGTAGGTCCAATCGTAAACATCCTCAGCTGTAACAATTTGGTTGATAGATATATAGCTATATTCTAATGAAATCGCTTCAGCTAATACTGTTTTTTCAGGCGTATTCCAAGACTCATGTGTATCCCAAAAAACAATACCTGTCATAGGTTGCACTTGTTCAACTTTACTTTGCAGGGACAAATTAACAAAAGGCTCTGTTTCCGGAGGAGTATTAACTTGCACAGTATTGTCAGTTGTTGATTTTCCACCTCCACCACAGCTTAAAATAAAACAGCAGAGTAACGTAACTATCCATGTTTGAAGTGTAATTTTAATAACAACAACCTTAATTAGTTCCCTCTAGCATGATTACTTGAGCATTAGAGGATAAGTATTTATTGAGCAAATATACCGCTAAAAAGCATGATATTACAACAATATATTACTGGCTGTACTAGCCAGCGGTATTAGAGCTGTGCAACTAAAAGAATAGAAAGTGGATTATCGCTTTCTACGATTTGAACGTTCGCCTAATGCTTTTTTTCGGGCGGTTTTCTTAGATGGCGCACTTTGAGTTCTTCGACCATTTTTCGCGGGTTTGTTTAGATCAGGTTCATAGCCTGGTAACCATTGTGGTAAAAGTCGAGTATCAAGCACTTCTTCCACCGCTTTTAATAACCATTCCTCATCTGGACTCATTAAAGACAAAGCTAAGCCTGTTTTACCTGCTCGGCCTGTTCTACCAATACGGTGAATATAATCTTCAGCAACGTAAGGTAATTCATAATTGATGACATATTGCAGATCGATAATATCAATACCACGCGCAGCAACATCTGTTGCTACAAGGGCTCTAGTTTTACCTTCTTTAAACTCAGCTAAAGCTTTATCACGCGCCCCTTGAGATTTATCACCATGGATAGATTGCGTTTTTATTCCGTCTTTACACATTTCTTTAGCAAGCGCATCTGCCCCCTGCTTTGTTCGAATAAAAATAAGTACTTGTCGCCAGTTTTTCGAACCGATCAGGAATGATGTTAACTCGCGTTTTCTATCAGCATCTACGGTATAAACAATCTGCTCTACGTCTGTCGCAGCTGTATTACGTTCGCCCACTTCAATAAGTTTAGGTTCATTTAGTAAGGTTTTACTTAATTTAAATATGCTGTCGTCGAAAGTTGCCGAGAACAATAAAGTTTGACGTTTAGCTGGGATTCTTTTTAAGATGTTATTAATTTCATCTTTAAACCCCATATCCAACATTCTATCGGCTTCATCAAACACTAAATATTCTAAGTCGGCTAAAGTCAGTGAACCATTAATTAAGTGATCTAATAAACGGCCAGGCGTTGCAACAATAATATCCGCACCTGCATTTATCGCTTCAGTTTGTGGTCTTATACTTACACCACCATAAACAAGTACCGCTTTAATTTCGGTGTGTTTTGCGTAAGTTTCTATATTTTTAAAAACTTGTTGAGCTAACTCTCGCGTAGGTGTTAAAACTAAAGCTTTAACAGATCGAGTCGCGGGCTTAGATAATATATGATGCAAGATAGGTAATGTGAAAGCTGCGGTTTTACCTGTACCTGTTTGTGCGCCTGCCATCACATCGTGATGTTCTAAAATAGCCGGAATTGCAGCTAGTTGAATAGGCGTAGGTTTCTCATAACCTGATTCTTCAATCGCTTTTAATAAAACAGGATTTAAGTCTAAAGAGGTAAAGCTCATACAGTGTTCACAGTTGTTAAAAATTCTAATGGCGCTATTGTACCAGAGTTAATGAATAATGAATGCCGTAAAGAACTTTTACAATTGATACTCAATAGATTAATTTATTATAAAAGTTAAAGCTTTTACCATGTATTTATAATGCGTAAAATTAGCTCAATTCGATCCATTAAGGATAAGGTTTAATGACAACAAAATATTTAATTTGGGATTTACCCTTAAGGATATTCCATTGGGTGTTAGTCGCAACTATAGCAGCGGCTTGGTATACATCAGATCAAGATAATGGTTTTATTGATTACCATCTTATTTGTGGTTATGTTGCGCTAGGCTTAATAACCTTTAGGTTTCTTTGGGGATTCTTAGGTACTCGACACTCTCAATTTAAAAATTTCATCCCAACACCTAGTAAACTCATAAGTTATGTAAAAAAAGACAAACATATGCAAGAGCCAGCCGGACATAATCCTTTAGGCAGTTTAATGGTTGTTTTTATGTTAACTATTATTTTATTACAAGCGGTAAGTGGCTTATTTATGAATGATGATATTTTTACTGCTGGGCCTTATAACGGAGCGATTGATAAAGACATAGAAGCTATTTTGGTGTTTATACACCGTAATAGTTTTGATTTTATTTTAGGAGCTATTGCCCTCCACATCATTGCTATTATTAGTTATAAGAAGTTTAAAAATAAATCTTTAGTATTACCTATGATCACAGGTAAAAAATCATCTGATGATGTATCTGAAAAAGATGCAATAAAACATTCAAAAATTATATTAGCCATAATTATTGCACTTGCTGTTGCGGCTTTTGTTTATTGGCTTGTGGTGATGAATGCACCTGTAGCAGAAGAATATTATTACTAACGTTTTTAATACGCAAACATGATAACAAAAAAGGGCTGCTATTATTTCTAATAGCAGCCCTTTTCAAAATAAGTAAACTGAGTATTTAATTTAAGGCTAAATGAATTAATCTTCTCTGAATTCATTGTGACAACCGCCACAAGATTTACCTACACCACCAATAGCTTTCTTAATTGCTGACTCTTCACCTAACTTAGCCGCAGCTAATAAATCTGCAGATGCTGTTACTAAGGCATTAGTGCGCTTTTCAAAAGCTTCAGGTTTTTCCCAAATATCTTTAAGGGCATCGCCTGGTACGTCAAAACCGGAAGTATCGGTACGCATATAATCTTCTATCATTAATGATAATTGATTAATACGTAAAGCATATTTCTCAACAGCTTTTGCATCAAAAGGAATTTTTCCTTTAGCCATAGCACCTAATGGTCCCATGTTGCTTCCTAATAAACCATATACAGCTTTACGTGTTTCAGCTGATTTTTCGGCGTGCTTTAATGAGGTTGCTGTATCAGCCGTAGCTGTTGCAGTTACTACAAATGAAGATGCTACAACTATAGCCGTTAATAATTTTTTCATTTTTAATTAACTCCCTAAATTAAATGTATAGATTTTTAGCATAATTGAATAAGCATTACCGAGTAAAGTTATTTATTAAGCTAATTTGTCAGCAAAGGTAACATTAACTTACCCTTTTTTTCTTAATTCGTTTTCTAATTCGTCAGGATAAAAAACGTGTCCTTCCTCATTAGTATTAGGAAAAACAACAATAGCCAATTCGTCATCCATTAAACCGTTTGTCCAGCGGCTATACCATTTATTTAAACCGATAGATTCAGCTTTACACGTTGTCCACTCTTCGTTAATCCAAAGCTCAGCGGTTTCTTGTGAAGGCCAAACAGGTACGCAATCTTCATCTTCGGTATTTAACATCACGCAACCATGTTCGTCTGTTAATATCCAAATCGCTTGATGCTGACGAACTTCTTTTAAAAAGTATTTAACGCGATCTTCATCATTTAAATTAATTATCTGCTTCAAGCTTTGTTCATTACTCATATTAAACCTTTTCTATTTTTTCTTAGGCATTGCAAAAATTTCCATTTCGTCACCTATTTTCTTTCTCATTTCCATCAATTTGATGGCGGTATCATGTTGAGAAATATCTTCTTCAGTTTCTGGAATATATTCTGGTATTTGAATTTTCTGACCCGTTTCATCAACAGCAACCATGATCACAATACAGTGTGTGGTTTTACGACGAATAAGTGATTTAGGATCACAAGCATTTACTTCCAAAGCGATATGCATTGAAGATGTACCTGTATAAATAACTTTAGCTGAAACTTCTACTAAGCTACCTACATGGATAGGCGCTACAAATTTAATTCCACCTGCGTATGCTGTAACACAGTAACGACCACTCCAACCAGCAGCACAAGCATAAGCCGCTAAATCGATCCATTTCATTACAGCTCCACCATGAACTTTACCACCAAAGTTTACATCTTGTGGCTCAGCTAAAAATCTTAGTGTTATATCTCTTTGCGGTTTGTTCATCTTCATGTCTCTTATGTAATGGATAGCTAATATCTTATAGGTATAGTTAAGCAGTTTCTGTTCCACATTAATAATAACCTTAAAAGCGCTGTTTTTCCTATTTAAACCTTTAATAACCTCTTTAAAACAGCCAAAATTAAGGGATAGAATATTAACGCTTTTTTATTGCACCAAAAAGAAGCATAGCTTAATGAGAATAGGAATAAAAAATGAAAGTTTGGGTAGATGCAGACGCATGTCCGGTAGTGATTAAAGATATTCTTTTTCGTGCTGCTGACCGAGCTAAAATTGAAGTCACTTTAGTCGCTAATCATTATTTGAAAACGCCTCCATCAAAGTACATTAATTTTGTACAGGTAAGTTCTGGATTTGATGTAGCTGACGATGAAATAGTAAAAAGAGCGGATCCAAAAGACTTAGTAATAACAGCTGATATCCCCTTAGCCGCAGAAGTTGTTGAAAAAGGCTGTACCGCATTAAACCCAAGAGGTGAGCTTTATACTATACAAAATATTAAGCAAAAGCTTAATATGAGGGATTTTATGGATACATTAAGATCTAGTGGTATTCAAACAGGTGGCGTACCACCGATTAGTCAAAATGATCGGCAAGCCTTTGCTAATAACTTAGACAAATGGCTTGCGGCGAATCAAGCTAAATAAAAACTATCTTGAACCTGCGTATGGGTCTTTTGAACCTGTACCTTGAGGATTAGGTTTACGTGTAGCTTTACCTTGCACTTTGTGACTTGAGTTTTTACTTTTAGGTTTATGCCCACGTGCATTATCACCTGAACGTTGACCATCTTTATGCTCAAAATTAGTTTTAGGCTTTTTAGATTTTTTTGCTTTTAATGGACGTAATGTTCTCGATTCAGGTAATTCGTTAAATGGTGCAAAACCTTCGAAAATTTCACGAGGAATGAATTTCTGCATAACATGCTGTATGTCATTCAACAAATCTATTTCGTCTGCACAAACTAACGATACCGCATGACCGCTTGCTCCAGCACGACCTGTTCTACCAATGCGATGAACGTAATCTTCAGGAACATTAGGTAATTCAAAGTTAACAACTTGCGGTAATTGATCTATATCTATGCCGCGTGCAGCTATGTCTGTAGCCACTAATACACTAATCGAGCCATCTTTAAAATTAGCTAAAGCTTTTGTACGAGCTCCCTGGCTTTTATTACCGTGAATAGCAGCAGCTTTTATTCCTGCCTCTTCTAAAACTTTTGTTAGTTTATTAGCACCGTGTTTAGTTTTCATAAACACAAGCACTTGCTGCCAATCATTTTCTTTGATCAACTGCGTTAATAATTCTGGTTTTTTCTTTTTATCTACGGGATAAACTAATTGAGAAACAGACTCAGCTGCCGAATTTTTAGGAGTTACTGATATTTCTACAGGATTATTCACTAACCCGCGCGCTAAATCACGAATATCATCTGAAAACGTCGCAGAGAAAAGTAAGTTCTGTCTTTGCTTAGGTAAAAAAGATAAGATTTTCTTAATATCACGTAGGAACCCCATATCAAGCATTCTGTCGGCTTCATCAAGCACTAGCACTTCAAGTTGGTCAAAGCGAATGGCCTTTTGGTTATATAAATCTAATAATCTACCTGGTGTTGCGATTACAATATCAGCACCTTGGCGCAATCTCATCATTTGTGGATTAATTTTAACTCCGCCAAATACAACAGTAGAACTAAGTGACAGATATTTACTATAAGTTTCTACATTCACAGCAATTTGAGCAGCTAATTCACGTGTTGGTGTAAGTATTAAGCTACGCGCTTGATTAGGCTTTGCTTTATGGCCTTTAGATAAGATTTCTAATATAGGTAAAGTAAAACCAGCAGTTTTACCTGTACCGGTTTGTGCTGCAGCCATAACGTCTTTTCTAGACAAAACGGCAGGAATAGCTTGCTCTTGTATAGGGGAAGGTTGCTCATAACCTTTTTCTGATAAAGCGGTAAGAATTTCTGTAGAAAGGCCTAAAGATGTAAAGCTCATAATGTTCTCAATTCACAAAGTACCGCCAATTGCGGCGCTGAAGCTTACATTATAGCTGCTATTAAGGCAATTTACTTACAACCAAACATCCTTTAATTCATTATTACAATATAGCTTCTCCCTTTACTTATATAAAATATAAATAGCTGCTAAAATCAAATAAATGGATTTATTTATTAGTCATTATCTTAATGATATTTAAGGTATTTCATGCTCGACGATGTTTGCTATAACAAGAACATTTTAATTATTGATGGTGTTCGACAATCACGAGAAATTTTAAAACAGTTCGCACAGAGTATTAATGCTTTACGTATTGATACAAGTCAGCATGCCCCAGATATAATTAATAAATGTGAAAATATTGAATACGATATAATTTTACTTGGCTATGATTTAGGTGAAGATCGTAAGAATGGCCAGCAAATTTTAGAAGAACTGCGTGTTAAGAATTTAATATCACGTCATTGTACAGTGCTAATGATCACTGCAGAAATATCCCAAGCCATGGTTCTTGCCGCTTTAGAACATAAACCCGATGATTATTTAACTAAACCTTATACACTTGGGATCATTTCATCTCGTCTAGAAAAGTGTCTGATAAAGAAAAAAGCCATGGCACCTATCTACATTGCGATGGATGAATGTGATTACGCCAAGGTTATTACTCTTTGTAATAAAATGGTGAGAAAAAACAGTCTATATAAACATGAATGTTTAGGGATAATTTCTAGACAATATTACGAATTAAAACAATACGATCTGGCAAAAAAAATATACCTTGCTTACGAGAGCGAAGAAAACTGTCAATGGGCAATTATAGGTTTAAGTAAAATAGCCATTATCAATAAGGATTACGAGCTCGCAAAGAGCTATTTAGAGAGGCTAATTAATGATTATCCTCACTACCTTTCATCTTACGACTGGCTAGCAAACACATATCAACTATTAGAAAACCCATTTGAAGTTGAGATAACATTAGAAAAAGCTATTAATGTTTCTCCGCGCTCAGTTATGCGTTTAAAGCGATATGCTGATCAGTGTTTAACAAATAAAAACTATGAAAATGCTACAACCGCTTATAGTAATACCCATGATTTAGCATACCATTCAATTCATAGGAAACCTGAAAATACAATAAACTTTGCTGAAGCACTTTTAGAATATGCAGATCAGCTTTCGGTGTATCAAATAAAGCAACTTAACATTAAAGCCTTTAGTGCGTTAAAAAAGATGACTCACGACTTTAAACTCCCTGAGTTAAAAGTTCTTTCTTTATTATTATCATCACGGTTACACCATAAAGTTAAAGACTTTTCTCTATCAACAACAGCTCTAAATGAAGCTGAGCGATTACTTCTAAAAGTAGATAACGAATACTCACCTAAAGGAACACTTGCGATAGCTAAATCTCTTATATCTGTTAAAAAAGATGAACTTGCAAACAACCTGATTACAGCTTTAGCTGAATCGAATCCAGATGATTCAGATCTTATGTCAGATATATCTAAAATAACTAACCAACCAATTAGCGATCAAAATAAGATAGACGCACAAATAGCATTAGAGATTGGTACTAATTTATATCGAACAGGAGAATATCACTTATCAATTGATAAGCTGAATAAAGCTTCATCGTTATTCCCAAATCATATTGGTATTAAATTAAATTTATTTCAAGTTATCCTGGTATCTATCGAAACCAATGGAGGAAGAGAGCAAGATATTATTCAAATGGATAGGTTAGAAGAAGAATTTAGTCAGTTATCTGTAAATTCAGAATCGTATAATAGATATCAAAAACTTAAGAATAAATTTAATGAAGTAATTAATAAATAATACTGAAGGTATAGTTTGAAGTAGTTTTATATTTTATGGGTAATTTTAATTGAAGTTTATTTTTGAATTAATAAGATAAAGAAAGAAGTGGTGGAGGGAGGTGGATTCGAACCACCGAAGGCTGAGCCGTCAGATTTACAGTCTGATCCCTTTGGCCACTCGGGAACCCCTCCACGGGGTAACCTATTACTAGGTTGAAATAGACGCTTAGCAATGTCCTACTCTCACATGGGAACTCCCACACTACCATCGGCGCTACTGCGTTTCACTTCTGAGTTCGGAATGGGATCAGGTGGGGCCACAGCGCTATTGTCGCTAAACAAAAACTTTAGAAGTTAATAGACTTATAAAATCTGTTAATTTCTAGAGTTTAAAAGCCCGTCACATCAGCAACGGGCTTTTAGAATTAGAAGCCTAGCAATGTCCTACTCTCACATGGGAACTCCCACACTACCATCGGCGCTACTGCGTTTCACTTCTGAGT
>NZ_JAUPEC010000011.1 GCF_030551755.1 Pseudocolwellia sp. AS88 | reverse complement strand
CTGGCTCTGGCTCTGGCTCTGGCTCTGGCTCTGGCTCTGGCTCTGGCTCTGGCTCTGGCTCTGGCTCTGGCTCTGGCAGGACAGTTTCGTTTTCTATATCTGCTTGTAAAGCACTATCGTCATTATTTTCAGGTAATTTATCAATAACCTGATTTTCAAGTTCAGTTTCAACAGAATCTTCTTGTTGAGGTGCCTGCTCTTCTACAATAGGTGCTTCTTGTTTTTCTTTATCTTGATTACCAAAACCTAACCAAGAAAACATACCTTTCTTTTTAGACATAAAACTAATTTCTTCTGTGTGCCACACATATTGGTGGCATTAATGCAATAAACAGGGATAATATCCGGGTCTTTTGATCTTTCGAGTATATCTGAAAAATCGAGAGCGACTAGTGACATAGTATCATTTAATACCACTTACATTAAATATTGTTTGGGCATTCCTTGATAAAACAAAGGTTTTAATTGATTGATGTATTTTTACAAGTGTTTTTACTCTTTTATCTATACTCAAAACGCTTTATAAAACCTTATTGAGACAACAACTTCAACGATAATTTATTTCATGAACAAACCTAAAACAAACAAAAGTCCGGCTAAGGGAAGCATTCGAATTATCTCAGGTAAACATAGAGGTAGAAAATTACCCGTGTTAATGGCCGACGGATTAAGACCTACAACTGACAGAGTAAAAGAAACAGTATTTAATTGGTTGATGCCTTACATGCAGGAAAGCATTTGTTTAGATTGTTTTGCAGGATCAGGTGGTTTAGGTTTTGAAGCTTTTTCTCGAGGAGCAAAATCAGTAACCCTGATTGAACTTAACAAAGCAGCAGCTCAACAACTAGAACAAAATAAAATCTTATTAAAAGCAAATAAAATCAGTATTGAACATACAAATACATTAAATTATTTGGAAAAGTGCACACAGAAATTTTCAATTGTTTTTATTGATCCTCCATTTCGTAAAGGTTTAATTGAAGAGACTGTTAATTTACTCAACAATGATCTTTTAGAGCAAGACGCTTTAATTTACGTTGAAATGGAAAGTGAGGAAGCTATTGTAGCAATGCCTGCGAACTGGTTATTACTTAAAGAAAAGAAGGCAGGGCAAGTTGCCTATCGTTTATATCAAAACACTTAAAATTAATGAGTTTTTGGTATGAGTTTTAAATCTTCAAAATCAAAACTGAAATCAGTTAAATAAGACACTGGTTTTAGCGTAACTTCACTGATATCACCATGTTGAGTTACTGAAAATTTCACATAAGCATCAGCGTTCAGTGTCCGGTCATCCCAACGTACAACAAACGTGTTGTCTTGATAATAAATAAGCTCACCTTTTAGTAAGGAGGTTTGGCTAAATCTCATTCTTAACTTATTATTTTCCTTATTAATTACTATTTCGCCATACCATTTATCTATATAAGTTTGTGCATAATGGTTAAGATTAAGTGGCGAGCTTCCGCTTGGAATTAAACGTTTTTCTATTGCTCTTAAGCGATTTAATTCACGTTTTAATTGCTTTTGCTCTTGTTGTTGATAAAAAGCGATCCAGTTCTTCTGAGGTAAATCTAAATAGGCTTCGAAAATCTCTCGATATATTGCATTTATCGCGGCATTTGATTCTTGGTTAGTTAATATAACCACGCCTATATTCTTTTCAGGAACTAATAGCACTCTAGAAACCATACCTCGTATTCCACCGCTATGATGTACGAGTTTCATTCCATGAAAATCTTTCAAGAACCAACCTAAACCATAAGCAGAAAAGTGCGTATTATCTTGTTCAACTTCGGTTGCAGAGACTTTACGTGATATGTGTGGATGCCACATTAAGCTTGCTTGAGTTTTACTATAAAGTTGATTAAGGCTTGTATCTATCTCCCAATTTAGTTTTATGAAAGGTGGGGTTGCTGCAACTACATTTTCTTCATTTGATTGACCTTTGTTTAGCTCCCCCTTATTTAACAAAACCTTAAGCCATAAAGCCATATCATGCACGTTTGAGATAACTGAACCGGCCGAAGAAAAGTTTGTTAGGTAATCACTTTCTACAACGGTTAATTGTTCTTTGATTAAAAGATGAGGTTTAGCTATATCGATTTTTTTGTTTGATAAACTTGAAGTTAGCAATGAAAAGTTTGCTGAAGAATTATTCATTCCTAAAGGTTTAAACAAACGATCTTGAATATTTTTATGCCATGACTTTTGAGTTATTTTCTCTATAACCTTACCTGCAATTATGTACATTAAATTATTATAGGCAAACTCAGTACGAAAGGCAGAGGTTTGAGGTAAGTGCTTCAATCCATTGTAAATGTCTTTTTCGGTATGATTTCTTTGAGGCCAAATAATGAGATCGCCAGCACCATAACCTAAACCACTTCGGTGTGAGAGCAAGTCTATCAAGGTAAATTGATTAGTAACAAAAGCGTTATAAAGTTGAAATTCTGGAACAATATCTACCACTTTTGTTTGCCAAGAGAGTTCATACTTATCGACAAGTTGGGCGAGTAAGGCAACCGTCATAGCCTTAGTATTTGAAGCGATACCAAATAAGGTATCAGAAGTTACTTTGTCTTGTTTACCATACTCTTTTAAGCCAAAACCTTGGCTAAAAACAACCTGGTCATTTTCTACAATAGCAACGGCAACACCAGGAATATTAAACGCCTGCATGGCCTCTGTAATAGCTTGTTCTACTTTTACGGTTTTATCAGATGAATGTGCTGCAAAGCTAGATGATATAAAAAGGAGAGTAAGTAGAGAACAATATAAAAATATGGCTTTCATGGAGTTGCTCTACTTATTGTTTAAACTAATACAGAAATTAGATTTCGATGCCTAAATTAGATAAGCCTTCCTCTAGCACTAATGATTTGGCATGCACGCAAGATTTTTTGTTTTCTTGGGCAATACTAATATAGTTAAATAGCTCTTGCTGGGTTTCTAGTTCCCATTGCATAAGCGGATGTGAATCAATATCTTCGTCAGATATAGCCTCTTCATCCATAACTTGGCTCAACATTAACTCTACATATTTTACTACGCTGTTTTCAGAAAGCTTACTCACGTTAAAGCAGCCGTCAGAGGTTTTGTCTTGCATTATTTGCAACAAAGACACCATAGCCATACATGTATCTAAAGCAGGATAAACACCAAAAAAGTCGAAAGATTCAGGCTCAGGTATTTGTGGCTCTAGTTTAGTTAGTTGAGCTTCATAGTTTATTTTACAGCGATTATTTTTATCTAACCATTGCCATACAGTGTCTAGCTGATTACGTAAAACTGAAAATTCACCAAATTCTGTGGCTTCAGAGAAAAGCTTATAATTAGGTAACATGCGTTCTAATAAGGCAGCACTAAATGCGATTTTCTGCCATTGACTTAACGCGTCAAAAGAGAGTGATTTAGACAAAAGATTTTTCCATCAAAACTTATAACCTTATTTAGTTATTTACTATTTAATTGTTTTTGAGCGTACTCAAAGCGTAAACGATATTCACGTAGTTTATCTTCTAACTCGGTGACTTGTTGATCTAGCTTAGCATGTAAATCTAAATTTTCGTCACGAAGGTATTTAATTGTATCACGTGCTTTATCATATTCATTTTCTTGTTTTTCTTTGTTAGCTTCAACACGTTTTTGTATTTCTAGTGCATTATTATTAGCATTTTCATAACTTTCTTTTAAATGAATGATTTCTTTTTGATAATCATCAATCATAGTATTCGCTTCTTGATAATGCTTAGTTAAATCTTTATTTTTTGTTGTTAGATCAACAACATTTTTTTCTAATAATGTTATTTTGTTACCTAACTCTGTAATCTGTTTTGATGATTTTTCATCGGCTTTTTTGGCTGTTTCACTTAGCTCTTTTTGGGCTTTAATTTGTACTTCTAATACCGCCTTTTGAGAGATAAGTTGCTCTTCATACTCTTTAGTTTTACTTTTTTCTTGAGTAAGGGTTTTATTTAATTCAGACAATGTTGTTTGATGAGTTTTATCTTTTTCTTTATTTGTTTGTATCTGAAGTGCTTTGGCTTTTTCTAAGTCAGCAATTGTTTTATTGAGCTTATCTACTTTAACTTTATTTTGCTCATTTGAAGAAGTCAGAGTTTCTAATTCAGATCTATGTTTATCTATACTTTGTTTTAAAGCATCAACTTCTAATAAATGTTTACTCTTTTGTTGGCCTTGCGTTTCTTTTTCAGCACTTAATAACTTTTCCATTTGTTGCTTAGCTTTTTCACTTTCGGTAAGTTGTTTATTTAAATCGTTTACCTTTTTATTAAGTAATTCTGACTCTGCATTCGCTTGTTGTGCATTTGCTGTTTCGTTGGCTATTATTGCCGTTAGATCATCAGCGTTCTTTGTTAACTCAACAACCTTACCCTGTAAAAGCTTCCCTGAATTTGTTTCTGTTGCAACAAGCTTTTCCAATTCAGTTACTTTTTCATTCATTGCTACAATTTCTTGTTTATAGCTCTCAATGCTTTGCTGCTCTTTAACTAGCTGTTTACTAACAATTGTACTTTCTTCCGACAATTGATTAATGTTGTCTTGCAGTAATTTAACCGTTTGTTTTTCATTTTCTAATGATGTTTCTACTGTGGTATTTTTTTGTTTTAGCGTCTCAATTTCTTTTGTTAGTTTTTCACCAATACTTTTTTCATTAACTAAAGCTTTATCTGTAACGTCAATCTTATTATTTAACGCTTTGATACTATCTTCTGATGCTTTTCTATTGGAAAGTTCAACGGATAAAGAAGCTTCAACATCAACAATTTTTTGTTTTAAATCTTTGATTTCTTTTTGATATTGTTTAACTGAACTTTGTTCTTGTGACAATTGCTTATTAGACGACTCTGATTGCTGACTATGTTCTGCTTTTAGGTAATCTAACTCGCTGGTTACATTATTAAGTTGTAATGTAAGATCGGATATTTGATGATTTTGAACTTCTAATGTTGCGGCTTTAGCTTTGTCGTTTTTGGTTAATGTATTTTTTGATGATTCGAGTGCTTTAATCTTTTGATTAGATTCATCGAGCGCTGTACTCACATCAGTTAAAGCCTTTAACTGGGTTTCATTTTCTGTTGTTAACTGATTATTTAACTCGCTTAACATAGATAATTCAGCAAGCTTTTCTTTTAATACTTGTTCAGTGTCAGTTAATTTAGCGCTATTTAATTGTTCATTGTTTTTAATAGCTTCATCACGACTAGATAGTTGAGCTTTGAGGTCTGATATCGTATTTTGATATGTTTCAACTTCTGTTGCGTTTGATAACGTCGCTTTATCTAAATCAGATTTTAACTGAGTAAACTCTGTTTGTAGCGATTGATAAACTTGATGATTTTCAATTATTTCGTTCGTGATCTCTTCAGGCTTAGCATAAGCAGAAACAAATGCAGAAACCTTGTCTTCAATTTGAACATAAATATCACCAGCAAGACTTTGGATTTGTTCCTCAATATCCAAAGGTACTTTTGATTGCTGCGCCATAAATTCCTCAACAGTTTTTCCAAAACATTGATGTAAACTAACACAGGTCTACCAATCTGTTAATGAAAAGATGTACTTACATACTTCTACTAAAAAGTAACTTTCATCAGTTAGGTAATGAAACCCCGTTCAAAGCTTTATTTTAGGCAATAAAAAAGGAGCCTAAGCTCCTTTTAGTTTTAATTAATTTAAATTATTTTTTTGCTTCAGCTGTAACAGGTGTGAATCGGATACCTGATACTTTTTGTTTTGAATTACTTTGATTACGTAATTGCGCTAAACGATTAATTTGAGCAGCAGAACCTAACATTGCATGAATAGGAATAAATAGACCACGTTTGTGGAAATCTATTACTTTTTCATCAGACAATTCTGTAAGTTTTTGCTCGTTAATACCAAATAAACCAACAAGTTTCTTATTTTGGTTGTTGTTATAAGTGATGCTTAATTCTAGCTCTAATAACAAGTCATTAGCTTCAAGCTCTTTGATGAACTTATCTGTCATTACTTCACTTTCATATAAACGACCTAGTGATTCTTGTGCACTTTTAAAGAAGTCTGTTTCTTTACCGTCTGCATCAAAAAGAGCATTGTCTTTATCTTCACCAACAAACGGGCTATCTAAATCAATACAAGTCGTTAATGTTTTTTCTTTCTCTGGATCAAGACCTAAACTAAATGGAACTAAAGACACTGATTGAGGCACATAAATAGCATCCCATTTAGCTTTGCTATAATATAAATTCTCGCCAGCTTCTAAACCTAACATTACAACACTTCTGTAATTTGATGATTCAGGTTCTTTTACTAAAATAATTGGGTAACTTGTTGCTGCTTGAGCAAACTCTAAAGCATTAATCGGTGCAATATGTTGGTCAGAAACATGCTCTAAACTACGTTGAGATGCTACTTTTAAATTCTTATGCTGATCACTTTTTACTGGAACATTATTAGCCATTTTTATTTTCTCTTTTTATCGCTACTGATTATTCTTTACAAAATAGCAGCATATATTAATTTCGTATAAAGGTTATGGTGACAGCTTTTAATGGTTTCAATGGTAAAACATAAAAAATAATATTTTTTTTTATTCTTACTATAATTATAACTATCAATAATTATAAAATTTATAACTAATATATTGAGAAATATGAAAAATCCCTTGATGAAAAAATATTTTATTTATTTAGCTTTTTTAGGAATATTTTCATTTCCTGTTAACGCCTTACCTAAAATTAATGTTGAGCATAACACCAGCATGCAAGGTGTTCCTAGTGTAAGAGTTACAAATGAAACCACCTTAATATTGGCCTGTTATGTTGCAATAGATGGCTATAAAAAGAAGTTTGTATTACAACCTTTTGGAATTTCACAATGGTTTTCTGCTGCAAGTAACGCATATCAACATACCAATTTTAGTACTTGGTGTGATTCTCTTGAGTTTTATCCTAAATATAAGAAATATATTCAATAATGTAATTACACACTAATAAGTACTCTGATGAACATTGTGAGAGTAGTTTTATTATCTCTATAACCCTCTAAACCATGATAGAAAAACGCTTATCAACAAATATTAATCGTATTGCTTGTTTCAAGAGTTTTACAAATAAACATAAAACACCTTAAAAGCTAGTATCAAATTACAAAAAACATTGAAAAATTTACAAAAAACAAACTTCAGATACTGATGAGTTATTCATACATTTTATCATTATCTAAAATTGACATCTATTTTATAAAAACCAGCAAAAAACTATAACACATTGTTTATTAATGATTTTACCATTGGTGCAGCATAATAGTGAGTAGTTTTCTTTGCAGACCTTCTGAATGGTTTAAGTTTTGCATCTACCTTAGGAGTAAATAAAGAAGGTACGTACAATATTTTATGCAAATCTCATAAGGATCATTATCATGTTTATTTTGAAATACTACATTACTGGAGCACTGATAGCTTTTGTTTTGGCCTTTGCTATAGCTCCTTGGTACTTTAGCATAATTCTTATTTGGTTAAGTCTATCCCTTTTTAGTGTAAGTGCTGCATATGTATTTGACGCTCCTTCAATCTTCAGAAAACAAGATGATGGATCTATCCCTGCTTATATTAGTTGGCTATTTTTTCCTTTTTTTCTTGGTGTTCAAATGTACAATAGCTGGACACGTAAAACAGATAAAGTCCCAGCCATACAAGAAATAACCCCAAAGTTGTACTTAGCTTGTCGCTTATTCCCATCAGATATAGAGTTTTTAAAAAACAATGGTATAGATGCAATTTTAGATGCTACATCCGAGTTTAGCGGACTTAACTGGAGTGCTAACGATCAAAAATTCGCCTATAGAAACATTCCCATTCTTGATCATAGTTCACCTCGCACTAACGACTTACAAGAGGCAATTAATTGGATTGATCACCAAATAAAAAGTAATAAAGGTGTTGTTGTACATTGTGCTCTAGGGAGAGGGCGTTCAGTGCTTATTGTGGCAGCTTATTTATTAGCTAAGGGCAAGTGTAATAATGTTGATGATGCTTTGGCTTACATAAATAGAATTCGTGGAACTGCAAACCTAAATAGTCATCAATATAAGAAGATTAGCCAAATGTTTGAATCCAGTAATTTTAAACCAGCACCTTCAATATTACTTATTGTAAACCCTGTATCTGGGGCTGGTAGTTGGGCAGAACATCAAAATGCTATCAAACAACGTTTAGCAGTTAAGTACCAAATAACAGTAATTGAAACTCACAAAAACAAATCCGCAAAAGAAATTGCAAGAGCAAACAAAAACAAAAACTTTCAGTTAATTGTAGCATGTGGTGGGGATGGTACCGTTAATGAAGTGGCATCTGAACTTGTAAATAATAATCAAGAATTAGCTATTATCCCTTTAGGAACAACTAATGCACTTGCTCATGTACTTTTCGGGATTAAAGCTAAAGTAGATCCTATTGGCGTTGCATGTGAAATTATATTAAACGGCGTATCAACCCCTATCGATACAGCTATATGCAATGAAGACATCTCATTGTTAGTGACTGGTCTTGGATTCGAGCAAAAGATGATCGAGAATGCAGGAAGGAAGGAAAAGGATGATAAAGGCCAGTTAGCCTATATAAATTCGCTTACTCATGCGATTAATAAAAATGAGGTTTATGACCTAAAAATTTGGATTGATAATAAACCACCTATAAAAAAGAAAATTAGTAGTTTAATTATTGCTAATGCAGCTCCCTTTACAACAATACTAGCTCAAGGTCACCAACAACCTAATATTTCGGATGGTAAGTTGGATATGACTATATTGGATACTTCTGAACATCAACTTCTGCCAATAATTGGTTTGGGCACAAATGTGCTAAAGCCAACTTGGATGGAAGCTCCAAAAATTAATGGTCTTGAACACTTGTTAGTATCACAAATAAAAATCATAAGTGATTTTATCATGGACTATGTTATAGATGGCGAAACTCGTCAAAGTAAAGAAATAAACATTAAAGTCAATCCTGCTTCTTTGAAAGTATTAGTAGAACAATAATTTTTCTAATTAAAATTTAACTACATTATTAGAATAACTCACGTGGCTTAAACATAAATAAGCATTACTAAAATTTATCATAAAGGTGGCCACACATTTTTTATGTTTATTTTGATGTGCTAAGAATAATAAATTTCAACTTACAGAGAAAAAATAATGAGTATAGAATTTGGTATTAACTTAAACCTAATTTGGTTTCATACTTATCAATTGGGCATTGCATTTTTACTTGCGCTTCCTATTGCTTGCGATCGTGACGCTGAATCAAATGGTGCAGGGTTACGAACTTTCCCTTTAGTAGCAATAGCATGTGCTGCGTTTATGTTAGTATCAATAGACGTATTTAAAGACCCAGGTTCTCAAGCACGTGTTATGTATGGAGTAATTACCGGCATTGGTTTTATAGGTGGTGGATCAATATTAAAAAGCTCTAAGTCTATATATGGTACCGCAACTGCAGCAGGTATATGGTTAACAGGTGCCATTGGTGTTTCCGTAGCATTTAAACGTTACGAAATTGCTATAGTATTAAGCATTATGGGGTTTTTAGTTCTTAGGTATTTAAAGTCAGACAATAAAAAAGAGAAACCAAGTGGGTGAAAAAACAAGCATATTAAAAAACCAACAAAGTTTTCTTTAACTCAATACAAATATATTAGTTGGGCGTTTATCTGCAAATGCAGGCTGACAATCTGTCACTTGTTTCACCGGTGTTGCTTTCTATTTTCTCTTAGCCGTATTTCCTTTATTTTCAGGAATTATTTCTCTTTATAGGATATTAGTCCAACCTAAAAAATTACAAACGAATATGAGTTTACTGATTAAGATTTTACCGGAGCAAAACCGGTAGTTTTTACATAGCCTGTAGGAATCTTTTACTTATTTAGTGTTAACAATTCAAAAAGCGCTGTAAATATAAATATAAAAAATCAAGTTCTAATTATTAACATATAAAGAAATAATCATTAAAAACATAGAGATAAAATAACTTTAGAACATTATTTCTATTAGTCCTGTTGTTTTATAGTAAATTTAACTGCAAGGCTTGACTGGCACAAATGCTGCAAATTACCTATATAAATAAGGAATAATTGTAGGTTTAGCCGTGTTAAAAAAAATCATCATATTGAGTACAGTTTCACTTATTATTATAAGTGTAAACTTCACGCTCCCTTTAATATTAAAAAACCAATTAAATAAGAAAATTAATAACACAAAAGGTATTAATGGCCATATTGATCATGTTGATTTATCAATTATAAGAGGCGCATATCAAATTCATGGGCTTACGCTTTATTTACAACAAGTACCAACAGATAAACCTAATATATATATTGAACAAATAGATTTATCCATATTGTGGAGCGCGATACTAAACGGAAAAATTGTAGCTGAGGTCGATATTAAAAATGGTGAATTAACATTTACTGATGAACGTGCTGTAAACAACGATGTTAATGAACAAGTTAAAGATCCTGATGTATGGATTTCATTAATTGATTTAGCAAGCCCTATTAGCATCGATAAAGTTAACTTAGATAACATTACAACAACTTTGATTATGAATTCAGGAGATCAAATCCAAAGTAACTATGTTGACGGCATCAATGGTGAAATTACCAATATAACCAACTCACGTGAATTCACAGGTAATAAAATCACCAGCTTTGATATCCAAGGTAAGTTAATGTCACGAGCTGACATAATACTTTATGGATTTATTGATCCTGAATCACCAAAACCAACATTTGATATCAATATGGAAATGACTGCGCTTAATGTTACAGAATTAGATAGCATGATTAACTTCTATGCCCCCTTCGATATAGAACAAGGTGAGGTAGATGTAGCATTAGAGATCGCTGCAACGAATGGTACTGTAAATGGTTATGTGAAAGCGGGGATTTACAACGCAGATATATTCAAATGGAAAGAAGATATTACCGAAGATAATGATGGCATCATCACGGGTATGTTCGAAGGAATCATTGACGGACTTTCTACCATTTTTGAAAGTGGTAAAAGAGAAGTAATTGCCGTAAAAGTTCCAATCACAGGAACCCTTGAAAAAACAAAAGTATCTACATGGAGCACTATTACATCACTATTTCATAACGCCTTTATCAATACCTATAAAATCGAAATAGATGACTCTATTAACCTGCAAGGTGATAAATTACACAGCAACGATAATCATAAGCTTGGAACTACTTCCGCAACAGAACCTGAATATTTAAATAAATAAGGAAATATCATGAAAGTAGATGAAACTGAAGTGCTAGTTAACGAAATAGATAGATATTACACCGTGTTTCTTGAGCAACTACCACAAATCAGTGTCGGTATTATCTTATTTGTAATCTTTTATGGTTTGTCAGGACCTATCTCGCGCATGTTGGTAAAACCATTAAAATACGCACATACAAGTATGTTAATTAAAGTGGTTGTTCGACGTTTAATAAGTTTAGTTATTATCTTATTTGGGCTTTACCTGTTTCTTAGAATGGCTGGTTTAAGTTCATTTGCTGTAGCAATTTTAAGTGGAACAGGAGTGGCCGGACTTATTATTGGATTTGCTTTTAAAGATATAGCTGAAAACTTTATGTCTAGTTTGTTATTAAGTATTCAAAAACCATTTAAACTCAATGATGTAATTGAAGTTGATGGACATGTAGGCGTGGTAAAACAAGTTACTGCACGAGCAACTACCTTAGTAGACTTTGACGGAAATCATATTCAAATACCCAATGCGAATGTTTATAAAAACACCATAAGAAATTATACAGCTAATCCAAACTCTCGAGGTCACTTTGTAATAGGAATAGGATATGATGCGCCAGTAAGTGAAGCTCAAGCTATAGGAACAAAAGTATTAAATGAAATGAGTGCTGTGTTAGAAGATCCAGAGCCTCAAATATTGGTTAATGAATTAGCCTCTTCTACGATTAATCTTAAAGTTTATTTTTGGACAGACACCCATAAGTATAGTCGTTTAAAAGTTTCTTCACTTGCAATGAAGCGAATAGTGCAAGCCTTTGATGCTGCAGGCATAAGTATGCCAGATGATGCAAGAGAAGTAGTATTTCCTGATGGCGTACCTATTCATCAGATTAATAATAGTGATAATAGAGCACAACAAAAAGAAAATACAAATCGCCAGCAGAATATTCAGAATATCGTAGAGAAACCTAATATAACAAATGAAGATGAAAACCTTGAAAGTGATGATAACGACATTCGCAAACAAGCAATGTTAGCTAGAGAGCCCGAGCAAGGACAAAATATTTTATAAGAGTAACTAAATGCATGAATAAATTGTAGTAGCTTAGATCTGACAGTTACCTTATTTTTAAGCTGTCATGTCAACTTAGATTGAGCTACTACAAGTCACATTAACAAATATTACAATGAGGCTAGGTAGTCAAAATCAATGATACTTACTAATGGAGTTACGAATAAAATTTATAAAAATTGATTAACTTCATTTTAATAACTCTGTTGATGAATCAAAATACGCAATGTCTTTCATCACATTACTGATTATCATGGCGCCTTCGAGTAAAGACACTGTTTGCATCGCTTTAGCTTTGATATCGCCTTTATAACCTAAACATTGATAAGCCCTTTCTAACCACTCAACATTACGAGAGAAAAACTCTCTAGTTTCTTCTATTACAGACTCTGGTAATGATCCTGTTTCTGCTCCAAGCATCCCACCTAAACACACACCATTATCTTCAATTAACGCGGTACGAAATGCCGAAATATAAACAGTAATAGGGCTTTGTCCAGATGCATAAATAGCTTCAGGCTGACCAATCGCATTAATAAAGTTTTCGGTATAGCGCTTGGTTACAGCAGCGGCAAGTTCGCCTTTGGTAGGAAAATGGTAATGAACTGACGCACTCTTAATGCCAACTTCTTCTGCAACTTTACGAAAACTAAAGCTATTATAACCACCTTGGCGAACCATATTTTCAGTTACTTGTAAGATTAAATCTTCTTTACTGTTACTCATTCTACTGCACTCATATCAATTACTTAACCTAACGTTTTATTGATGTTTTCATATATTCTAACGGGTAGTTTACCTGACTGACGTTAACTAATTCGAGATATTTCATTTATCTATAACGATCAGACTTGAAAGCTACAGTATACATTTACACAAGCACTTCAATGAGTTCTAAAAACACTCAACTCTGGATTATTTAACACCAAAAAACCTCAATCCCATCTACTTGTCACATAACGAAATATAGCTAAAATCATTATTATATCCTTACACAAAAACAGATAAAAATAGCGAATAAATCATACATATATTGAAAGTAATATAAAAAAACCATTGACTACCTACTGGTAGGTATATAAATTAACAGCCATCAACTAGCGATATATTTTTGAACTTATATTAATAAATTCAAAAATATGTTTGTTCTTTAATACACAACACAAAGGCACTAAAAATGATTGGATATACAACGATTGGCGCAAAAGACTTAACCAAAGCAATTTCTTTTTACGATAACTTACTAGAACTTATTGGTGGTAAAAGGTTAATGGAGTTAGACCGCATCAAGTTTTATGGTACTGATGCAGGTGGCGCTATGTTAGCTGTTTGTACTCCTGCCGATGAAGGAACTCAAAGCTGCGGTAATGGACAAATGGTAGCAATTGCTGCCGGCTCTAAAGAAATGGCTGAAACATTATACAATAAAGCTATAGAGCTAGGTGCTACCGATGGCGGCGAACCAGGTCAACGTTTAGACTTCTTTTACGGTTCATACGTTTTTGATTTGGATGGCAATAAACTTTGCTTTTACCATATGACTTAATCGTCAATTAAAGATTAAAATTAATAAAAATGGCTGAGTTTTTCTCGGCCATTTTTATTAAACGTAAAATAATATATTAGTCCCAAAAACAGATTCTATAACACATACTATATTTATACATATGACTAAAAACATATTAATCAGTTAATACCACATTTTCAATTTTAGCTAACTCTACTCCTTCACAATATATCGACACATATCTATATTTAGAAATAGGTGTATCCATTTGATAAGAAGTAGGTATATCAGTAATAACTTGGATAGACATACCGTCACGTTTTTTAGGTTTTAAAAACAACCTTAATCCTGGTGGATACATTCTATCAATTGGTCCCGCAGTCCACTCAATATGGTATGCAGGATTAGGTAAAGTTAATTCACCGCTTACGTTAAGCCGAAATGAACCTTCTTTCTGATTATATTTATCTAGCCAAGCATGCCACTTATCACTACTAATAATTGGACAAAGGTCTTTTTGTTTTACAACATTTTCAGGTATGGGTTGACTCTTTGTTACTGTTTTAGCGCACGACAAGAGTAACAAAGTAAATAAAAAACCTAACAATTGTAAACTTTGTTTATACATAATTGATTAACACCACTTCATCTTAAAATAAAAAAGGTATCAAATATAATATATCTGATACCTTTTTCAATGTTTAATTACATCATATGTAAGTGCATATTAATATTGGTACCAAAAGTGCATTATATTTGGTACCAAATATAATACTAATGAATTTCTAGCGTCAAATTTCAGCGAAAATTTCTCAAATAAAAACCAATCATCTTTTGATTAATGTAACGATAGCCCTAAAAGCAGCTAATCGCTCAAGTAATTAAACAATTTGCTATACAGCTAATTTGAGGTCTCTATGAAACGAGTGTACTCAAAAACTTCAACGTCTGAATATGATTCCTTCTTTTTAATAACTTTAATCCTACAATAATAAGTTTCATCTTTTATAGGTTCAGACCAAGTTTTTCTATTCTTTTTGTTGAACATTAAAATAGAGATCGTATTAGGGTTCGCATTTCTATTGTATGATGGCTGCCAAATATTATTTGCATATTTATATTCAGCAATTCTCTAATCGCCGTACATAAACTCTAGGCAGTTATCAGTATTGCTAATCACCAACGTTCCTAAATATCATTTACTATCCATTAGTCACTTTATTTTATCTTCTAGCTCGTTAAACATAGTTTTTCAATTACAGATACCTTCAAATTCATAAATGATTTTTTTCCTATATTCAACATTAGGAAATAACAGGCTATTAGGGAAATGATTAATATTCAATGCATTAGAATAGTTTTGAGCTTCTAAACACACCCCTTGATAAGGTTTGAATTGACCACCTAATGCTACTCCACTATAAAACTGTACCGCTAATTGATCAGTATAAAGGTTCATAATTACTTTATTGTTAACCGATAGTAATGATGCATTAGGTCGTCGATTTTTTTGGGAAGCTACTTTATTAAAAACCATACAGTGATCATAACATTGCATGAGTTTTAATAATTCATCTGAAGCATTTTGGTGACTATCACCAATATTTCTAAAATCTGTAAAATCAAAGTCTGTATTTTTAACGTCCAACACTGAACCACTAGGTAAGCCATTTTCTTTGCGTTCAAGCATTGTTGATGAATCAATTTTTAACGCTAGATTTTCAGCACTTTTTTCACCAAGGCTGAAGTAGGTATGATTAGTCAAATTTATCGGTGTTGGTTTATTACTTCGTGCGGTGTAACGAATTTCTAAAGCGTTTTTGTCATTTAGTGAATATGTTACGTTCACTAGTAAATGACCGGGAAATCCTTGATCACCGTCTGGGGACTCTAAATCGAGTGTAACTTCAGTTCCTGATGAACGAACTACTTGCCACATTCGAGTTGAAAAATTATTTTCACCACCGTGCAAGCAATTTTCACCATCATTTTTACTTAGATAAAAACGTTCTTCTCCGATATCAAACTGCGAATTTTCTATCCTATTGCATACCCTGCCACAGGTTGCACCTAAATAATAATCGTCATTGATATAGTCAATCGCATTTAGATACCCAAGTGTCATTTCTGTATTAATGCCTGCAATAGGAAACTTAATTGATTTAATCCGAGCCCCTAGGTTCAATATTTCAACAACCATACCCTGTTGATTTGAGAGAGTAACTGATCGTAATAGATTCAAAAAAATTCCTTGATGGCTGGGCATATCTGCCCTCGACCAATCACACTTATTATGAATAAAAAAATTATATACTAAAGAGCAATAAGTGATATCAAACGCTTGATATTATTAGTAAATGATTTTAGGGTAAGTTAGTTCTATGAAAATTTAAACTACAGGACATTTAAATGATCTTGCATCAACATTATTCTCTATTTTACTAAAACGTGAATAAAGCGATTTCGATAGATGACAAACTTAAATATAAACGTTATAACACCAAAAATCATTGTAAATTTCGACTTATTTCAGAGACAAAGTCAACAAAGCCTATTACGAGATAAACATAAGACTGCAAGAAAACCTTTCAAGCTGTCCCTTATTTTTTTACTTACCCTAATAACAACTAAAACCGATATACTTGATTTATTTTAGCTTTATCAGTGAGCTGTTCTTCACCTGTAGGCCACTGTATTTTTACACTATCAATACGTTGACAATTACCTAAACCAAAGTGAATCATCGTATCCCTACTTTGAGAATAAGGCGCACTTGACGAGCCAACTCTTCTAACTTGAGATTTCTTACAAGCCGTTACTTTAACTACAGCGCCAATAGGAGAAGCACCCTCGGGGGAGTTTTTAACATCTACCTCAATATAATTAGCATTGTTGTTCAGGTTGTTTTTGAATAAATGCCATTTCCCACGCTCATTTGCAAAAACCAAATCGAGTTTGCCATCTTGGTTATAATCAAAGGTTTCTGCACCTAAACCAACGCCTCCTAGCTCCGATGAAACAACACCATGTCCTGACACTTTTTCAAATCCATTAATCCCTTGGTTTAACCAAAGCGTTTGAATATTCTGTTTTGAAGGATTTCCTCTTTCGACAATAAATAAATCCTGTAAACCATTATTATCATAATCACCTACAGCAGCAGCGTTACTATGACTTAATTGATCGAGACCCAATTTACTGGTTACATCAGTAAATTTACCGTCAACATTCTCAAGTAAAATATTCGCTAGCCCTTTGTCATGCACAAAAGCGGGGGGATTTTTTACACCATGAATAACGCCCGTTATCGGCGACCGTGTGTTACCCGCTATACGCCATGTGTCATTGCCAATATAACCGATATATAAGCCTTTTTTATCATGTTTATCAGGCCAACCTAATGCATTACTATTAACGAAACGTATATTTTGACCTTGATGATATTCACCTGGATGTTCATATTTATAGGAACTCTCACCAATATAGATGTCTTGCATTGGCCACATAGATTGGTAGTTTTCTAATTCAAGAATGTCACCTAAGACCAAATCATTAAGCTTAAATGGGCCACGTTTAGTAAAAAATGTAAAAATATTATTTTGCGTGTCGTGAAACGTTTCACCAATTTTCAATTCTTTTCCTGTTGTTAAAAACAGATCAAAGTCACCATCATTATCGTAATCAATTTCTGAAATGCTTGTTACATCTTCAATATTTTTCGTTAACCATGAATCGGTAACATCAGTAAAGGTTAAATCCCCCTCACCTTGATGAAAGGTAATACGACCATCACCATACAAAACAAAATCACTTATATTATCTTGATTAAAATCGGTTACTAATAATTTTTGACCATCTCTCATTGTCTTAGGTAAATAGGAAGATAAAACTTGTTGGCCTTTTCCGTCATTTTCATAGGAAAAACTTGGTACTTCACTTTCACCTTTGTTACCCGGAAAGCCTAGTAACAATAAGTCTAAATCCCCATCATTATCGCCATCATAAAATTTTGATGTTCTTCCACGAATAAATTTAAGGGGTACATCAAATTCTTTAGCTTCAATGACTTTTCGTTGGTTAGTTATATGAAAAAGTTTTGAATTTCTGGCATTTGCACCAGAGCCACCACCACGAGAAACTAGCACATCGGTCACACCATCTTTATTAAAATCACTTACCGAAATACCATGGGTATCACCAACCAATAAATCGATGCCTTTACCGTATTTACCTTTGTTATTCCAGTATAATTTAATTGAGAAACCATGATCAGTCAGCAGTAAGTCTTGATAGCCATCATTATCCAAGTCAGCGATAACAGCATTGCCCCACTTTCTTCTGTTTGCATCTTCAAGTTTAATATCATCTGTCGCCTCGACAAAAAAAGCGGATTTGTCGGCTGCAGAGTTATCATTTGCTTGTGTACAACCAAGGGTCATAAAACCATATGCGAGTAACATAACCCCAGAAATTCTTTTCTTGCCATATAACATGTAAAAACCTTTTTAGATTTGAGCTAAAATAATATTAAAGTACAAGAAATTAAGAAGTAATAATTTAGACTTGCACTCCCCTTACTTAAACATCATACTAATGCAATCTTAATATGAATAAAAGGGTTTTCCTTTTATTTTGTCATTTATAAAATATTTAACTAGTTACTGGTTTAAGAATGAATTTAACTTTTAAGAAAAAACTTAACATAAACTGTGGTTTAGCAGAGGGCTGTATATGGTCTGAAGCAGACAATGCCTTTTATTGGATCGACATCGTCAAATCGCACCTTTACAAATATTCGCTTAAAGATGAATCACTACATCGCTTTGACACGCCTAATCAGCCAGCAAACATAATGCTTGTGCAATCTTCTGGATTATTGTTAGTGTCACTTTTTGATGGTTTATATATATTCAATATTAAAAATGAAAGTTGGAAATTGTGGCTTAATGTCGAACCTGATAAAAAATTAAGAATTAACGATGGCTGTGTGGATGTCAGCGGCAATATTTGGTTAGGCACCATGCTAATGAGCCCTGATAAAAATGGCAATGAAATTGAAATGGGTAAATTTGGCCATTTATTTAAAGTTACTCCAGATAAATCAGTTACCCTTGAAAAAGAAGCCATTGCGATATTTAACTTGGCAACCTTTTCGCCTAATAATAAAACCTTCTATTATGCTGACTCTTTCACTAATGAAATATATTCTTGCGACTTTGACCAAAAAAATGCTTCGCTATCAAACCAAACCTTGTTTTGTAAATTAGAAGATAAATTCGGTCACCCTGATGGCGGTACCACGGATAGTGAAGGTTTTATTTGGAGCGCTCGCTGGGATGGTAATGGCTTCGGTCGTATTTCGCCTAATGGAGAGTTATCACAGTTTTTTCATTTAAATGCCTCCCAAGTCACTAATACATGCTTTGGCGGAAAAGATTTAAAAACCCTACTGGTAACCACTGCCTCACTAACCGAAGACAATGAAGAAGATGGCGGTAGTATTCAGTTATTTAAGAGTGATATTGCAGGGCTCTCACCAAATATAATTCCAATATAACTAATTACTTTTAAAGTAATTATTATGAATTTACCTATCGTTCAACCTTTTCCTTGAATAAAGCAATTAACCAAAAGAAATAACGAGCCCCTAATGATTAAAAGCAATAAAACTACACAAAATAGACAATGTAAAAAAATAATTACTACAGTAATGCTCTTAACGGGAATTTATAGTTGTGCTTCTAATACTCATATAGCTGATAATAATAAAATAAAAGCGGTTAACTATGTAGAAAACTTACACAGTGCAAAATTGTTCGCCGCGCTTCCTGATAACTGCCCAACCCCTGATGGATTAGCGATTGCACCCAACGGTTCATTAACGCTTGCCTGTACAAACTACGCAAATAAAGGGAACAAACCAGGCATGTTGTTATCAATTTCTTCCGCTGGGGGAATTACCAACCTTGGTAAAACGCCCAGTAAAAAGAAAAATGGCAAAGGCCGTCCAATGGGGATAGCATATGCGCCTGATGGCTCTCTATATGTTTGCGACAGTGGACGTATTTTACGATTAACGTTTAAGGACGGATTAATAGCGACCACAGAAATTGTGGCTAGAGGGTTGACGTCACCAAACGGTATACGAATACATAATGGCGCTATTTATATCAGTTTGCTTCAAATGAAAAATATTAAAAGTGCCAATATGACGAGTGCTATATATCGATTTTCACTTAATGACCGAAATGTAAAAGTTAAAAGTACCGAACAAGATCATCAATTGTTATTTAAAGTTGAAACTAAAAATCCTGTACGCCAATTTGGGTTAGATGGATTAGTTTTTGATAAAAAAGGTCATTTATACACAGGAAACTTTGGTGATGGAGAAATATACAAGTTAACCTTAAGTGCAGACGGTAAAAAAGTAACCCATAAAGAAGTTTACGCTCAACTACCTAATGACACAGGTTTAGACGGTATAACTATTGATAAAACTGGAAATCTTTATGTCGCTGGTTTTTTAAAAAACCAAATACTTAAAGTTGATACTAATCGAGATGTCACCGTTATTGCCCAGTACTCTGATAATAACAGTAGCAACGGCGAGCTCGATCAACCTTCTGAAGTCATTGTTTATGGTAATAATTTAGTGATTTCTAATTTTGACTTATTACGTGGCGAAGGAATAGTTAACACAAAACATAGCGCCCCATATACACTTTCATCTATTCAGTTAAACTAGAAAAACAATGAGTATAGTAATTGGAGTTATGGGAAAAATTTTCATGACCTTAGTTTTTGACTTTATTATATATAATTGGGGTAGCTATTTTAAGAATTTCTTCTTTTAGTTTATTACAATATAAAATACACAGTTATAGTGAATATAAAACAATAAAATAACGAACTCACAAAAATTCTTCATGCATTATATAATAGGGATTTTATTTTATACTTTTTAACTTATCAACTACTTGCTTTAACTAACCTCAGTAGGGGGGGGGGAAACCGAACAAAATGCCTGTTCCATATTCGGATCTTTCGACTAAGAACGATTCAATAACAAGTAGGAACAGGTATGAATAAATTAGTTGACTTATTGCGATGTCGATCATTATTTTCAAAGTATTTATTCCTCAACGGCAAAAAAAGCTACTTGAAGATGGAACGAGAAAACGTCAGCGTGAATGTAAAATGACGGTAATGAAATAATGAGTATTGTTATTAGTATTTTATGTCTCGTTACTGCGATTATAAAAAACTTATGTATCTCAATTTTACCGCAAAGATTTTCCAATCTTCATAGCTACACACGTGTTCTTTATGTCATGCCTAGAGTTATTCCTTCTATGGTTGCCTATTTTATCTTATTAAAAAGCAAACCTAAAGGCATCGAATTTATTGATTCAACTACACTAGAGGTCAGCCATAACATTCGAATTACTCAGCATAAAATCTTTGCTAGGATAATTTATCAAAATGAGTTCAAAGTTTACTATTGAGTGGAATACTTAACAAATAGTCATCTGCAGTAATAAACAAATATTCTTCGTTTGTACTAAAGGTACAATTTGAAGTGAGTAATCCTGTTTTGATTTTTGCAAGCACTTTACCTTGTTTATCAAACAACCAAACTCCCCCTGGGCCTGTGGCAAAAATAACACCACTAGAATGCACAGCCATACCATCAGGGTAGCCTTGCTCACCTTTTTTCCCGATGAGGTGTTGAGTATTATAAAATACACGTTTATTTGTTAACATGCCACTTTCTAGCACATCAAAAGCAAACCAAGATGAGGCATCCTTATCAGAAACAGCAACATACAAGGTTTTTTCATCAGGTGAAAAGCCAATACCGTTTGGGACGGTTAACGTGTCATCTAAAAGCGTGAGTTCACCTGTAGTAGATAACCTGTAAACACCGGCATAAGGTGTCTCTTGAATACGTTTATTAACTACTTTATTAACACGTTTATGTTTTGCTACCAACGCGCTACTGTTATCAAAAACAAAATCTAAGCCAATAGGAGGATCTGTAAAATAGATACTACCATCACTGTGCATAGTGCCATCATTGGTACTATTTAATCGCATATTATTATGGTGACTTGCCAATGTAGTAAAGTCAGTTTTAGGACGGTTTATATCGCTGTTCATTACGGCAACTGTTCTACTACCCGATCGCATCATCACTAATTGATTTTGTTTATTTAGCAATAAACCATTGGCACCAGGGCCTTTATTACTTGGCTTATCAAAACCAACATTTTCTAGGTAAACACTTGTCCCTTTTTGAGCATCAAACTTTCGAATAATATTTTTGGGAATATCAGTAAACAAAAGAAAATTATGATCTTTAACCCAAACAGGTCCTTCAACCCAATCAAAGTCTTTTCCTCGCACACTAATTAGTGTTTCTTTAGTAATAAATTCAAGTGCACGAGGATGATAAATTTCAACAGAGCCAATGGTTTCATTGGCATCTGGCATAACAAATAAATCTGCAGTTTCTTTATTGATATTTGAAGGCGATTGACAAGCACTAATAACAAGTGTTAATAAAATTTTTGGTCTGTGCTTACAGAGTAAACTCCTTAACATACTAGTGATGTGGCTTTTAAATAACATAATATCTTCCTTTCTTTTTTATTATTTTAATTTCTTCTCTCTAAATTTACTCTTCTATACCGGTCCATTCGTTCTATATCATAGTTTTCAAATTCTCGTTTAAGTAACCATCGTGGGCGTTCTAAAGTAGATTCCCATTCAAATAAATCCTTAAACATTTTTTTCACTTTTTTTGGATGTTCAGCTGCAAGATCATTCATTTCTCGAATATCCTCAGGAATATAGTAGAGTTCAGCCGGACGGTCAGGAAAACGTATAAGTTTCCAGTCACCATCACGTATGGTTGCTCGTGTATCTTTTTTCCAAAAAAGAACGTCATGCGGGCGGCTAACTTTTATGTTTTGGATGTACGGCATAAGATCTACACCGTCAACATCTTGTAAATCTTTAGTCATACCACCACCAGCAGCGTAAAAAGTAGGTAAAAGATCAAATAAACTAACAGGTGCACTAAAAGTAGAATTTTGCTGGATATTGTTTGGCCATTTCATTAAGAAAGGCACTCTAAGTCCACCCTCTAAATGGTTAGACTTTGTTCCACTAAACGGTGCATTGCTTGAAGCATTTTTATCACTTGGGCCGCCATTATCGTTAGTAAAAATAACAATCGTATTATCATCAATACCTAGCTCAGCTAATTTATCCATTATCTTTCCAGAAGCTCGGTCTAACGCAAGTGTCATCGCTGCTAATGTTTTTAACTTACCTTGTAGGTTTGGAAATTGTGCAAGATCTTCTGGTCGAGCGTCCATTGGTGTATGAACGGCATTAAAAGAAACAAAAGCAAAAAATGGTTTATCTTTTTTAACGCTATTTTCGATAAACTCAACAGTTTCTTGTGCTAGTACATCGGTGTAGTAATCTTGAGGTTCTTCAAAGTTACCGAAGTTACGTTCGTTAAGATCTAACTTACTTGCAGGAGCTTTTGAGTAGGCAAAATAACTACGCGCTCCCCCTCTAAATCCGTAAAACTCATCAAAACCTCTGTTAAGTGGATGGAATTTATCTGCACCGCCAACATGCCATTTACCGTAGAAACCAGAGGTATAGCCAAGGTTTTTAAGGTAATCAGCCATGGTTTTTTCTTCAACAGGTATTCCCATATCGCTGCCATCTGCAGCAGAGTTTTCACTCATATAACCAGGAACATTGTTTTCTTCAAAACCAAAACGTTGTTGATATTTACCGGTAATTAACCCCGCTCTAGAAGGACCACAAGTTGGGTCAGTAACATAGGCTTGTTCAAACCTAACGCCTTCTTTCGCCAACTTATCTAAATGCGGGGTTTTCATGATTTTGCTGCCATGAAAACCAAAATCAGCATAGCCAGCATCATCAGAAAACAGTAAGACAATATTTGGTTGCTTTACGGCTGATTTTTTTGAACTAGCAACATCAGCCAAAGCAATATTGGATGTAAACAATGTTAATGCACTTAGTAGTGCAACGCTAAGAAGTTGAGCTTTCATTGACATACTCATATTAATCATTGACCAAAATAGAAACACGTTTATTGGTTAAATACTCTTCAAGGCTATAGCGAGAACAATCTTTACCAACACCACTTTGTTTTAAGCCACCGTGTGGTAAATGAACCGCATAGTGCACTTCATTAATACAAACGCTACCTGCTTGAATTTCATTTGCAGCTTGCATTGCGCGCTTTAAATTAGTGGTGTAAACGTAAGCAGATAAGCCGTACTCACAATCATTAGCTAAAGCGATAATGTCATCTGCATCACTAAAGGGGATAACAGGTAAAACAGGGCCAAAAATTTCGTTACGCGCTACAGACATATCAACAGTAACGTCAGTAAGGATGGTTGGCTCCATATAGTAGCCTTTTGCTTTAGAAGCTGGAATTTTCCCGCCTAACGTTAATGTTGCCCCTTGAGCAACAGCATCATCAACAAGAGAAAGAATGCGCCCACGCTCTTTTTCATTAATAACAGGTCCCATTCGACGTCCTTCACCTCGACCAGCCCCCAGTACTAAACCTTCGGCGTGAGCTTTAGCTTCGGTAATAAACTCTTGGTATACCGATTCATGAACAAAACAACGATTAGGCGATACACAAACTTGACCACTGTTACCGTATTTTAGGTCAATAATACTGTGCGCTGCTTTTTTCACTTCTGCATCGTCATAAACAATAACAGGGGCATTACCACCCAGCTCAACTGAGAAATGCTTTACGCTTGTACACGCCATTTGCATGGCTTTAACACCTGAATTAGTTGAACCAATCATGGTAAATAAAGCAGGAACGTGGCTGGTTAGTAATGGATTTGTAACATCGTAGTCGTTGCTGGTAATAACGTTAATAACACCTGCGGGAAAAGCAATTTCAAGTGCTAACTCTGCACATCTCAAGGTAGCAAGTGGTGTTACTTGTGAAGGCTTTATAATGCTACTACAACCAGATGCCAATACAGGAGCAAGCTTGTAACCAAAATTAAGCAAAGGAAAGTTCCATGCTAAATAACCCACGGCAACTCCAATAGGTTGACGTTGAATGTAATGATGGAATCGACCATCTGGATCAATAATGACTGGTTGCTCTACACGTTTAGCTTCTTCAACAAAAAAGCGTAAACAATTAATTAGCATACCAAAATCATATTCAGCATTATCTGCAGGTTTGCCTGATTCGCTAATGAGAATATCGACAATTTCGTCCTTATGCTGCTCTAACAAATCAGCATAGGCTAGGATTAATTTTTCTCTATTCGCGATAGATACTTTAGACCAAGCATTAAAACCTTGCTCTGCTGCAAGAAGAACGTCCTGAATTTGCTGCGCTTCAATTTGAGGCACTTGTGCAACGGTTTGTTCATTATCTGGATTGATTACCGTAAAAGTGGAAGATGAGCTTACAAGTTCACCATTTATAATCATTTTATATTTAATGTCGTTCATTTTGATTCCGTAGTACAAATAATAAATTCAGATAAAGCATCGTTATCCAATTCTACACCAAGCCCAGGTGTAGTAGGAACAATCGCTTCGCCTTGTTTAACTTCAACATTAACCTTGTAAAGATTGTCTCTTAATGGGTTTTCAGTTCGGTCGTACTCTAAAAATAAAGGTTTAGACTCTGAACGTCCTGGCTCAGAGTAGCTGGTAGCTAAAAAGTGTGTTGCAGCTGCTAAATTGAGTTGTGTGCCCCAAACATGGGGTATCATATTAATTCCGCTTGCAGACGCTATTGCGCGTATTTTTAATGCTTCACTAATACCACCGCAATACGCTAAATCGGCTTGAACCAACTGAACACCGCCCTGTTCTATTAATTTTTTAAAGCCAAAACGGGTTTGTTCACATTCCCCAGTAGCAATAGCGATATTTATTTTGTCTTGTAACTGTCTAAATAAATCAGGATGCTCTGGAGATAGAGGCTCTTCAAACCAAGCATAATCATTATCTTCAAGAATTCTCCCAATTTTAATGGCTTCGGGTAAGTCAAAAGCGTGATTAGAATCAGCGGCCAAAATAGTATTTGGCAGCGCCTTTCGCATGGCTATGATAAGTTTTTCATCAAAATTTAGATTCTTACCGACCTTAATTTTCATGGCTTTAAAGCCTTGTTCTGAATAACTAACAGCTTCAGATACTAAAACATCGAGTAATCTATCTTCAGGGAGGTCTTGATAGTACATACCCGTGGCATAGCAGGGAACTGTATTTCTAGCAGCTCCACCCATTAATTGACTAACACTTAGGTTTAAAGCTTTACCTTTTAAATCCCATAAAGCCATATCAATGCCTGACATTGCTCCCATCATGATGCCTGCTCGAGCAAAATCTAGTGATGAGCGCCACATGCTTTGCCATATAGCTTCTATAGATTGGGCGTCCATTCCCATTATTCTTGGTGCGTAAAACTTTTCTACTGCTGCTTGAGTTACATCAGCAGGACCGTAGCATTCACCCCAGCCAGATGTACCATCATCAGCAATCACTTCGATAAGCAATACATTACGTTGGTTATAGAACCATTGAGAGAAACCAAACGCTTCTTTCAATTCACATCTAATATGGTGAGTTCTTATACACTCTATTTTCATAATCTTAAACCTATCTGTTTAACTTCTTGGGAAACTTTTTAACCTATCAACACATTCAAACTTATATTCAGTTAAAATTGCTGACACCAGAAAAGTATAACATATTTAAACATATGATGTTTATATTTGCAATATGATATTGCGAATGTAATTGAAAATAGTTTCAGTAAAAATAATAAACATGACATTTTTTACATAGAAAAGAAGAGCGGTATAAAAATAATGGTTGAAAGCTGATTGATGTAACAATAGTTAATAAAGTTGATGAAGATAAATGAGGAGGAAAATTAAACTTCTCTACCCGCACAAAATAAGAGTTTGAGCGAACTAGAGAAGGTAGATTGTTAGTTATTAATTTGTACTATTATTTTTTAAACTAAAGGTTTCATGAAACCTTGGCATCCCTTTTTCTCGCCATTGAACACCTTCTTCATGAATATGAAACCATAAAGGTTGAGGATTAGTCCAGCTCCACAATTCCATTTCGGCAACCATTTCTCGAACAATAAGTGGATGTTTGCTACTCACGTCTTTACTTTCGCTACTGTCATTTGCAACATCAAATAATTGCCATTTTTTTCCCGTATTAACAATTTTCCAATTATCTCTTCTAGCTGCGGCTTCTGAATAGCCCTTTCGATGTCTTAGGGCGTAAATCATTTCCCCTTGTCGAGGACTTGTTCCCGCTATCAAATCTTCCATTATATTTTTACCGTCTAGCTTTTTATTATGAGGTATTTTGGCATCAGCAACTTTTGCAAACGTTGGGTATAAATCTAACGTTGAAATAGGATGAGTAAAAGTTTGTCCATCAGGTACCTGTTCAGGCCAATGGAAAAACATGGGTGTTCTATAACCCCCTTCTAATACGCTACCTTTTCTGCCGCGCAACGGATGGTTATTAGCACCAAGGTTTGGCTTACCGCCGTTATCACTGAAAAAGACAATCAATGTGTTGTCGTATTGTCCTGTGTCTTTTAACGCTTTCACAATTTTATTGACACCACGATCTACCGCATAGACCATACCGGCATACACTTTCCGCTTATTATCTTTAATCTCAGGAAATTGCGCCATGTCTTCTTCTTTTGCTTGCATAGGCGAATGCGGTGCATTGTAAGCTAAGTATAAAAAGAAGGGCTGATCTTCATCAGATGCTGATTTTTTAATAAAACTAACCGCTTCACGGGACAAACCGTCTGTAACATATTCGGTTTCCTCTTCCTCTTTTCCATTACGTTCGAACGGTCTTAGATAATGAAAAATTGAATGATTTAAACCTTGTTTTCTTTGACGCTCATATTGAGGTTTATATTTTTTAGGGAAATAGTCATGACCACCATTAAGAAAGCCATAAAACTCATCAAAGCCTCTATTATTCGGGTGAAATTCTTCCTCTTCTCCTAAATGCCATTTACCAATAGCGCCCGTGCGATAACCAGCATCTTGCAACACTTTACTGATAAATACTTCAGAGGTTGGCACACCTAAGCCACCAGAGCGATTACTGGTAGGTAAGTTAAACTGTGAACCAAATTTATGTGGGTATCGACCGGTCATAATACCTGCTCGACTTGGCCCACAGAATGGATGTGCGTTATAAGCCGACGTTAAGACTACCCCTTCTGATGCTAATTGATCTAAACTTGGCGTTCTTATATCGGGCGAACCGTTAAAGCCTACGTCAGCATAACCCATGTCATCAGTTAAAATGACGAGGATGTTTGGTCGTTTGTTTACGTCAGAAGCAATAGTTGCCGCACTAGAAATCAAACAAAAACAACCTACAACTAATTTACTTAGTGAAAATTTGTTAATCATTATTATTTACCTATAAATTGCTATCTAAATGCTGAATTAACTAAAGTAATCCACGTGCACTCATATGATGACGGAATTTTTCTACAGAAGGATCGCTAACTCTTACTAGTTCCTTCTCTAGCAATGCAACCATGCTCTTTAACTTCTTACGATATGATTTATTCTGAATTTGATTATCTTTTTCAATAGGATCATTCACCAGATCATAAAGCTCATCTCGGCTATCGCCTGGATTCCATACAAATTTCATTTCAGGTGTTCTGATTGCTCTAATACCAAACCAAGAACCGTTATACCACTCATAGGCATAAAGAGCTGAATCGACTTTTCCTTTATCTGCAACATCACCTTGAGTCATTAAAGGTAGCAGTGTACGGCCATCGATATCAGTATCAGACGAAAAGCCCATAATGTCGTTTAACGTTGGCGCAATATCAATAATCGACACTTGGCGATTCACAATTTTAGGCGCAAGCGAAGGTGCGCGAATAAGCAATGGCATACGCATTAATTCGTCATAGGCATAAGGGCCTTTATCATAAAGACCATGTTCACCCAACATGCTGCCTTGGTCGCCCACTAAAACAATGGTTAAGTTTTCATACATTCCTTCTTCTTTCGCCGTTTGAATTAACTCACCAATAATTCGATCAACCATGGCAATAGCACCATAATAAAAAGATCGTGATTTACGCCAATCTAAATCCGTCATATGACCAACATCATGCCAAGGCCACCATATACCGTCTTGCGCTAATGGTTTGTTTACCCGTGGAATCAAATGATTTTCAGGTAATTTAACCGCAGCGGGGTCATACATACTGGCGTAAGGCTCTGGTACTCTATAGGCTGGGTGTGGTTGATTAAAGCTCACCACGCCAAAGAAAGGGCGATCATCTTTAGCCGCTTGCTTTAACATGTTTTTACCGTGAACCAATTTTTTATAGGCTTGAGTATCTTCATAAGTCCCATCTAGGGTTATGTAGTATTCATGCTTTTCACCGTTTTTATCGAGCTTACCTTCATAGTAACCTTTCACTTGCGGTACTTTTGCATAAGGCGTCCAAGGACGAGTGAATCGCTCACGAGGTTCATGGCCTTGACCTAAATCTATTTCGGCACCACGCATTTTTGTACCTTGCGCACCTAAATGCCACTTACCCACATACCCTACTAAATATCCAGCGTCTGATGCTTTTCGCATAATGCCGCCTTCTTTTGGATCAAGCTCGGCTAAACGTGAATGATAAAGTTCAACATTGTCATCTAAACCTGTTTTATGTCCCCACTTACCCGTAAACATCGCTGCACGCGAAGGAGAACATAAACCAGTGGTAGTCATTGCATTATCAAAACGAATAGACTGATTGGCAAGTTCATCAATATTAGGGGTGTTAACTGGCCCACCACGATATGAAAATGTGTCAAAACGCATGTCATCAAACATAATGACTAGAACATTTTCTTTTGATTCGGCTAAAGGTGTATCACCGTTATGATTGCTGTGTGCTGCTTGGGAAAATAATGCAACAGCAACACTTGTTGTTAAAGCCAATAAATTAGTTTTACTCGGCAGTGCCGATACTAAAGTATTTTTCGATGTAATTTTTTCTTGAGAAGAGCGTGGATTAAAAAATAATTGTTTTAAATGAAAGTTCATTTTAAACCTTAAAATTCTCGTTTGTAATTTATTTAGTATACCCTTTCGACTTGAAGATGCTTGTTTCAGGTATCTTCAAGTCGAAAGGGTATAAATAGGTAAAAGCTCACCTAGAGGTGAGCTGGTTATATTTACTGTTCGGTTTTGCTTAATCGATACCTAATATAGGCCTACTAAATAAGCGCAATTGACTAGTGTTCTACTTTGTAAGTCATATGTTCAGGTTTTTGCCAAACTCTTAAATATTCAACTTCAAAATCAACAATACCATCTTCTTTTTCGCCTTCAGGACTGTTTTTCTCTAAGTCAGCTTTTGAGTCTGGGTAACCTCTCCATGGGAAAGTTTCAGTATCAAGCCAAAGATGCATAGCTTTATCAATAACCCAACCTTTATCGCGACCTTTCGTCTTAGCAAAAGCTTCAACATCAGCAATAGACACGTCTGAAACTAATTTACCGTCAACATAATATCGGATACCTGTTTCGCTCCACTCAAAGCCATAAATATGGAAAGCATCAGCTACTCTAAAACCTAAATCTTTAGTTTCAGTATAAGTAACGTTTTTGCCGTTTTCGTGACCATATTTAGGATCCCAGTCATGAATAGTCCACCATAAATCTCTATCTCTATGTTCTTGGCCTTCCATACGGTGACTACCGAAATGTTCGAAAATATCTAACTCTAATGATGTATCATTACGTTGACCATTTTTAAAAGCATGTCGAGTCATCCATAAAGCACTTGAAACTTCAGCATCGGCTGCTTTAGCGCGTACTTCCATATAACCGTATTTGAACATTTTGCGATTAATAATAGCTGCAGTAGTAAAATTACCATACTGCCATTTAACGTTATCTAGACCTTGCTCATTCGTGAATGGAAAATCAGGTTCCCAACGAGCTGATAACTTTAACATGCCATCTTCTAACCGAACATTACCACCAGAAAACTGTGCTGGAGCACGACCAATCCAAACTTCACGTTCTGGATAATCTGGATCTTTATAAATTGGTTGACCATCTTTATCTATCTTACCAACAATAAACCATTTACTTTCGTCTAAAGCTTTACCATCAAACTCATCACTTACATCCTCATTTAAAGTCCAACCGCCTTCATTATGAGGATCCGATAAAGGTAAAAATGTTGTCTGTTGTTTAATTTCACCAGGTTTAGAAACAACTTCCAATTCCCCCTGTGAAGCATTACAGCCAGCGAACAATAATGTAGACACTGCGAATAAAGATAAATTTCGACTAAATGCAAATTTTTTCATGTGTTAACGACCCCAATAGGCATTCTTTAGTACTATGGTAAAAACTTAACACTCACCATAGCTTATTAAAGATAATTATTTATGTAATACATATATAAACATATGACGTTTTAGCATACAAGAAGTATTCAAAATATTTTTAGATAATAATTATCAATACACTAATATCATTATGAAATAATTAAAGCTTAAAACAAAAAAAAGCAGAGATTGCTTTACGCAACCTCTGCTTTTTAATAATTTGAAAAGCTTTAAGCTAACTTTCTCTATTTGCAAACGCTTCATGTAAACGCCTAATTGCATCTTTTAAGAGTTTTTTTGTTAGCTTTTCTGCCAACTCACCATCTTTATCGGCAATCGCTTGATATACGTCTCGATGAAAAGAAACTGAAGAGCTATTTTTTCTTGGATCTTGATTAGTTAGTTGAACACTAATCAACAACGCCGAATAAATAACACCTTCCATTGCCGTTAAATAATCATTACGTGCTGCCCTTAAAACGGCACGATGAAATAATGCATCAGCAATAATGAATTTTTCAACCGAACCTTGTTCAAGCTCCATACCTACAACAGCAGCTTCAATTTCAGCTAATGCCTCAGGTGTGGCCCTTTCGGCAGCCCAACGTGATGCTTTAGGTTCAAACGCTAAACGAATATCCATTAACTGATTGATATAATCTTGATTTGGTGGCGCGTTCACATGCCAAGCAAGCACGTCGTCGTCCCAAAGCACCCACTGACTACGAGGTTTAACACGTGTGCCAATACCGCGACGAACATCCAATAAGCCTTTGCCAACAAGAATCTTAACTGCATCTCGTATAACAACGCGGCTTACTTGATAGCGTTCAGTTAAAGAAGCTTCGTCATCAATTAATGTCCCTTCTTCAATGGTACCAGCAACAATACGTCGCCCTAGTTCTCGCGCGACTTGAATAGGCATACTAGGCGTCATTGTTGCCGCGCGTTTTAAATCGTAATAAACTAATTCACTCATAATAGATACACAAACATTAGACGTTTATAAAAGTTATAGGTAATAGTTGAAATTCTACTGTAATAGTCTATTGAACACAACGTAACTAATAATTAATTTCAACTAACTTCTCAGTTTATTCTTTTTTATTTATTGCAACTAAGCCATATTTTAACTTTGCTCAATGATCAGTAAAAATATGTTTTACCAATTTGTGACACTGCCATCTTCTCTCGTTAAATGAGGTGCTTCAGTAAAAGTTGCACTTTGCTCGGCAATTTTCTCTTCATTCACTTCAACCCCTAACCCTGGCAATTCAGGAATAACAAAATTTGGCCCTTCCATTGTTGCTTGCACAGGAAATAACTCAGGATTATCAAAACCTAATTGCTCAAATGGTGAAGAACGACATTCTAGCCAACTAAAGTTGGGAACCGCGGCTGCTAAATGTATTGAAGCGGCAGTACAAATAGGCCCTAGTGGGTTGTGCATAACTAAATCAATGTAATGTGCTTCAGACCAGCCAGCTACTTTCAGCGCTTCTGTAAAGCCACCAACATTACAAATATCTAAACGATTGTATTGCATTAGTTCTCGTTCAATAAATGGCATAAATTGCCATTTTGAAGAAAACTCTTCACCAATTGCAAATGGAATGTTGGTTAACTTTCTTAGGGTTTCATATGCCTCAGGCGTTTCGTCACGAATAGGCTCTTCCAAGAAGTCTATCGTTCCTGGCGGAATCTTTTGACATAAAGAAGCAGCTTCAGCAACACTCAGTCGGTGATGAAACTCTAGCCCAAGTACAACTTCATGTCCCAGCACCTCCCGTGCTTTGATTAACCAAGGTACTGTTGTATTAATTGATTGGCGTGGCTCAAAGCCGGCAACACCTGTGCTATTGTATGCAGCGCCCATACCATCAGCAATGAAACGAATACATTTCCACCCCATTTCCTTAAGTTGAACAGCTTGGTCAATCATTAACTGACTTGGCTCTGCAGGTACAGTCGCAAAAGCAGGTACCACGTCACGCTGCTTACCTCCAATTAATTGATAAACAGGCACGCCTAGCGCTTTACCTTTGATATCGTGTAGTGCGATATCAATAGCAGCCATAGCTGCGGTAACCACTCGGCCACCTTCAAAATAATGACTTCGGTAACATTCTTGCCAAATACGACCGATATTCATTGGATCTTGGCCGATAATAAACTTAGAGAAATGCTCAATCATCATTGCTACGGCTTGCTCACGAAAAGAAAAACCAGCCTCACCCCAGCCATATATTCCGTCATCTGTTTCAACTTTAACAATCAGTTGATTTCGAGTTCCAACCCATATCACGTATGGGGTAATTGCGGTAATTTTCATAACGTTAACCTTGTTTACTAAATGATTTTATTTTGATAATTTTTTAAACGTACTGACAAACGCTTTTGCAGCAGATCGTATTTCTTCATCAGACATATTTGGCTTGTACAAAGATGAGCCTAAACCAAAACCTTGAGCGCCAATATCCATTAAGGGTTTCATACTTTCTTCGGTAGGGTCAATACCGCCAACAGGGAAACACAATGTCCCTTTAGGTAACACAGAGTTTAACGCTTTAAAGCCATCTTCTCCCAATGCTGAAACAGGAAATAACTTGATACCAGTTGCACCTGCTTCCAAAGCACCAAACGCTTCAGTTGGTGTAACAACACCAGGAAATGTTGCACAACCCGCTGCAATCGACAGCTTAATTACTTCTGGATTCATGTTAGGCGTTACCACTAAGTTTGCGCCTGTAGCAATAACATCTTTTGCTTTTTGAACAGTAGTAACTGTACCAGCTCCAACAAAGTATTGTGTATTGTTGTTGACAAGAAATTCATCCACTAAACGTTTTATACTGTCTAGTGCGTCAGGACTGTTTAATGGTACTTCAATCATCGTAAACCCTTCTTCTATTAGAATTTTAGCAATACGAATAACATCATTTGGTAAAACACCGCGAATGATCGCGATAAGCGGGAACTGTTGTTCTAAGTTAAATTTATTCACTTTGATGTAACACCTTAATTAAATCTGCCATACCTGCAAGAAAACACTCATCGCCATTAACATACGTAAAAGCAATGGATAATGCGCTACAAGCAAGTTTATATTTTGAACATAATTTTTCGCCGCCAACCATGTAAACATGATTACTACTTAAACTATGTAATTCGTTACCGATTAGTAAACCGGATAAGTAACTAGAGACTTCATTGTCTGAAATATTGTTAAAAAGGCGATGCGTTCGAGCAGCAAAAAGAACATTGGTTAACTTATCCGTTTTACTTTCTTTTACACCAAGCAAAAAGGCTTCTGCACTGTCTTCTTGCTCAGGTAGCCCCTTACCTAAGATAGTATGCTCGGTTATAACCGAAAATAACTCGCCAGTCATAAAAGAAAAAAGTTCGGTTATTTTTCCATTCACTACGCGAATATGTTTACTGTGCGTGCCAGGTAAAATAGCATTAAATAATGTTTTATCGACTATTTTTGCTAAACCAAAAATCTGTACTTCTTCACCGCGCATTACGTCATATCGTTCTTCAGGCAATTGATGCGTAACACCAGGTATTATTGTCGCCGGAGCTCCCCAAGGTAAGATAAAGTTGTAGGAGTTATTTGCTAATAAATTCTTATCAACATTAGTTTGTACATAATCAACATCAAACCAACCTTGTAAAGAACCTACCATGCCCGCCATGATAATAGGCAAAGATTTATATTCATCTAACCAATCAGACAAAACACCTTCGAGAGCGTTAGCAAAGTCGCCGTCTTTAACATGTAACAAACCAAGTGCTAGCTCTTGTTTCTTTACTAACTCACTATTTTTATTCATTAAAAACACGCGAAAGTTAGTTGTTCCCCAATCTACAATTAGGTAGCCTTTCGATAATAAATTTTTAGTCATTGACTCTACTCTACTTCCAAAAAAATCGACTTATTAAACAGCTTAAGCCGTCACTAATTCTTTTTCTATTGCTTCAATCGTCTTACCTTTTGTTTCAGGTAAAATGAAGAACATTAACACCAAACCAAATAAGCCTATGCAACCATAAATAAGGAAAATATTAGACACACCTAGGTGTTCTAATTGCCAAGGGAAAAACTCACTCACTGACCAAGAGGCAATGGTTTGCACTAATGCAGCAAAAGGCAAAGCCACACTTCTAACATTGTTAGGGAATATTTCTGAGAATATAACCCATAGAATTGGTCCTATTGATAAATTAAATGCCGCTAAAAAGGCAAAGATACCAAACAAGACCATGCCCGCATTCACCCCTTGGATGCTCGCATTGATAACAATGCCACTCACTAACGGTAATTCTTTCTTATTAAATATTTCCGCTAATTGCACTTTTAAATCAACATCACTTTTAAAAACTTTACCGACTAGTGGCTTCAATCGTTCAATATCATAATTTTCTTGAGTAAACTGTTTCTCTATTTTCATCATTACTGACTGGTCAAATTCGTAAGTTACTTGGCTAAAACCAAACCAAGTTGAACCATGCGCAACAACAACTAGCAGCAAACCACCTAACGTTAGAAAGCGACGACCCAATTTTTCGACAAAAGCAATAGCAAATATTGTAGAGATAACACCAACAAGCCCCATAACGATCGTTTGCATAAACGTGTCTTGAACGCTCATACCTACCTGTTCAAATACTAAAGGAGCAAAAAATAACACCGCATTCATCCCTGTAGCACCTTGAACAACGGCATAAACAACGGCAAGAACGAGAACGAAGCGCATTCTTGTACTAAAAAGATCTTTCAGTTGGTTTAAAATTGAATTCTTTTTGTCTAAGTTAATACTTGCAGTAACTTCAGTAATCGTTGGTTCTATTTGGTATGCTAAAGAAATTTTAGCCAAAATTGTTTTTGCTTCTTCATTTCGGCCTTTCATTATTAACCAACGCGGTGATTCAGGAATAAAAAATATAAGCGTTACCCAAATAACATTGGCTATCAGTTCAGCACCTAACATGTAGCGCCAAATGTTGTCATTGTTTATCCAACTGATATCGCCCATCATTTTAATTAAAAAATAATTAATAACAAAAGCTAGCAATAAACCTACCGCGATCATTAATTGATTAGTAGATACAAACTTACCGCGCTTGTCTGCTGGAGCAATTTCACCTATATACATGGCTGAAACCGTAATCGATGCGAAAGCAACACCACCAATAAAACGCCCAATAACAAGCATTTCGTAGCTAACAGCGGTTGACGATAAAATAGTAGAAACAGAATATGCTAGCGCTATAGCAAGCAATACTTTTTTACGACCAAAACGTTCACATAAAGGGCCAGTAATAAATAAAGCACAAATAACCCCGATCAAAGCGATACCTGCTACGGTACCCGTTTGAGAGCTTGTTAATTCAAACTCAGAACTAATAAAACGGATAGCACCAGAAATATTCGCAGCATCTAAGCCAAAAACAAAACCACCAAATGCGGCAATGAGCGAATAAAAGGCTACGTTCTTATCTATTAATGACATCTTTTTACCTATAATAATTATTTTACTTAAAGTATTTTCTCTCGATAACTTATAAAATTTAGCATTGAAACGACAAAGATACAATAAATATAAACATATGATGTTTATATTTATCGTTTTATGTATTACTATCTATACTAAATAGAAACTATAAATAGTAATGCAGGCTTAAAAAACACTAATCAAATTAACAAAACACGCATTTGTGAGTTCATTAATTAGGTTAGTATCTGCAACTATTCCAGCTAATTAATAGAGTAGGTCCTTTATGAGTAAACGATTAAAAGATCAAATTGCCATTGTAACTGGTGCAGCTGACGGTATTGGCCGATCAATCGCTGAATTATTTTGTCAAGAAGGGGCAAGCGTATGCGTTGCCGATGTAAATGAAGCATTAGGCGAGAGTGTTGTTAAAAACTTAACTGAACAGGGTTTAAAAGCTATCTTTGTTAACACTGATGTTTCAAACATTGATTCGGTTAAAAATATGGTTGACCAAACAGTCAATCTGTTGGGTAAGCCTACTGTTTTAATTAATAATGCCGGAATTATTTATGAAAATAAGAAGTTTTTAGAAACACCAACTGAACAATGGGATAAAAGTTTTGCCGTTAATTTAGATGGTATGTGGCATTGCTGTAAGCAGGTTATTCCCTATATGAAAGAAGTAGGGTTTGGCACCATTGTAAATATTGGTTCAGTACATTCATTCAAAATAGTACCTAATCATTTCCCTTATGCAGTAACCAAACACGCAATAATTGGCCTCACTAAAAATTTAGCCGTAGAACTTGGTGAAGATAATATAAGGGTTAATGCCCTTTGCCCAGGTATGGTTGAAACTGCTGCAGCATTTAAATGGTTTGCTGAGTCTGAAGATCCCGTAGCAGCAAGAAAAAAGATTGCAGATATTCATCCACTTAGAAGAAATGCTTCGTGTGATGAGATAGCTTACCCTGCACTATTTCTTGCCTCGAAAGAATCAAGCTTTATGACGGGACAAAGTTTAATTGTAGATGGCGGACGCTCTGTCGTATATCACTTGTAACAAGCGATAAAAAGTCTATTAGTAGATAACAGACGAACAATGAGTGAAGCATCATATTTACTATGAAAATAATTAGCCCTTGGAAAGATGATTTTCCACTATTTTCATCAACAATTGCAGTATCTCGATAGTGCAGTAACTTGTCTTGTACCTAAAGTTGTTGCCGAGTGCAGTTATCAATACCTTACCCAAGAGCATGCAAATAGTCATCGAGGCATTTATCAACTGAGCCAAAATGTAACAGCAAAAGTTGAGCAATCACGTTCACTGATAAGTGACTTTATTAAGGCTAACTCCCCTAAAGAAATTATTTTTTGTAGTGGTACAACGGACGCCATTAATATTATCGCTAAACATTCTGAAAATTATCAAAGTTTGGTATTAACACCTGCTTTTGATGATATTGATACACCAAAGCAGCTTGCTGAGTTTAAAAAGCTGACACAATAAAATGGAGAATTAAATGTTCACTTTAAATATTAATGGCAAGCCAAACAACGTTGACGAAGAAGGTGATATGCCTTTGCTTTGGGTACTTCGCGATATATTAAAATATACAGGAACAAAATATGGCTGTGGCAAAGGGCTTTGTGGTGCATGTACCGTTCATATAGATGGATTAGCAACTCGCTCATGTGTTTTGCCTATTTCTGTACTTGGACAGAATAAAATCACCACAATAGAAGGCTTGTCAGATGAAGGTGACCACCCTGTTCAACAAGCTTGGAAAAGTTTGAATGTTCCACAATGTGGATACTGCCAACCGGGGCAGATGATGTCAGCCGCGGCTTTACTTGCTGAAAATGCCTCACCAAATGATGAGCAAATAGAACAAGCGATGAGTGGAAATATTTGTCGATGTGGCACTTACCCACGTATCAAACAAGCCATTCATCTCGCTACAGAGCTCTCTTCAGAAATAAAAGGAAGCTAGCAAATGCAAACTATCAACAATGTTAGTCGCCGCAAATTTTTAAAGGCATTAGGTATTTCATCATCTGCACTGGTGTTAAGTGTTAATTTACCGGGTTTATCTTTATTACCCAAAGTTTTTGCCGCTGAAGAAAATCCTGAAAAATTCATTCCCAATGTTTATGTTGAAGTCAATAGTAATAATATTGTTTCAATCATCGTTCACCGTTCAGAGATGGGTCAAGGGATCCGTACAAGCATTCCAATGATTGTTGCAGATGAGCTTGAAGCTGATTGGCAACAAATCAAAGTTGTTCAGGGGCTTGGTGATAAAAAATACGGTAGTCAAAATACCGATGGTTCTCGATCAATTCGCAATTTTTATAAACCTTTAAGAGAAGCAGGCGCTTCAGCTCGTATAATGCTAGAACAGGCCGCGGCACAGTTATGGAAAGTTCCTGTTGGTGAATGTAAAGCAATCGATGGAAAAATTATTCACCAGAAATCACAAAAATCGGTTGGGTTTGGTGAATTAGTCGCTATAGCGTCAACATTACCTGTGCCAGAGCCTAAAGATATAGTATTAAAAAATAAAGCGGATTTTAAGTTCATTGGTAAAAGTAATGTAAAGCTTGTTGATGGACAGGACATTGCTACGGGTAAAGCAATATATGGCTTTGATGTTGAACTAGAAAACATGGTCTATGTGGTTATCGCCCGACCTCCGGTACTAGCCAGTAAAGTTAAAAGCTTTGATGACAGCCAAGCAATAAAAATTAAAGGCGTTATTAAGGTTATTCAACTTGAAGACATTAAAGACCCAGTAGGATTCAAACCTCTCGGTGGTATTGCTGTTATTGCAACAAACACATGGGCAGCCATTAAAGGTAGAGAAGCCTTAAAAATAGAATGGGATGTAAGTCACCATAGCTCTTACAATTCTTCAGAATATAAAGCCATGCTAAAAGAAAGCTGCGATTCACCTAAAAAAATTCTACGAGATAAAGGCGATACAACTGCAGCTTTAGCCAACGCATCATCAATATTAAAAGCAGAATATTATGTTCCAGAATTAGTTCATGCACCGATGGAACCTCCAGCGGCAACGGCTCATTATCATGATGGAATTCTTGAAGCTTGGGCTTGCACCCAAACACCGCAATCGGCTCAAGGTACGGTTGCAAAAGCCGTAGGACTAGCACCTGAAAAAGTATTTATTAATGTCACTTTATTAGGGGGTGGATTTGGCAGAAAATCAAAACCCGACTTTGTCGCTGAAGCTGCCATTATCTCTAAGCAACTAGCATTACCAGTTAAAGTACTGTGGACACGTGAAGATGAGATTCAAAATGGTTATTATCATGCGGTAAGTTATCATAAACTTGAGGCAGGATTCGATCAAAATAGCCAAGTAACTTCATGGCTACACAAAACAGCATTACCACCGATTGGATCTACCTTTAATGCTAAAGCGAAAGTTATTAATTTTGAAGGTAGTTTAGGCATGATTGATATGCCATATGATATTGCCAATATCAAATGCACCGCAGGTAAAGCCGACGCACACACGCGTATTGGTTGGATGCGATCTGTAACAAATATTAACCAAGCATTTGCCGTGTGTTCGTTTGCTGATGAAATTGCTCACGCCAGAAAAGAAAACCCTAAACAGAGCTTACTAACGCTACTTGGTAGTGATAGGCATATCAATGTTAACAAAGAGAAAGCTAAATACGGAAATTATGGCGAAAAACTTAAAGAATACCCTATCGATACTGCAAGATTAAAACAAGCATTGAATAAAGTTGCCGATATGGCTGAGTTCACACCCGTTAAAGAAAATGGCAACGGCATGGGTATTGCCGTTCATCGAAGCTTTACCTCATATGTGGGTTGTGTCGTTGAGGTTTCTAAAAACCCTCAAGGCCATGTGAAAATAGAAAAGATATGGATGAGTGCTGATTGCGGCACTATCGTTAACCCAGAACGTGTTATTTCTCAAATGGAAGGTGCTGCAGTATTTGGGCTTTCATTAACTTTATTTGGTGAAATTACTGCAAAAGACGGAGTGATTGAGCAAAGTAATTTTGACAGTTATCGGTTAGTAAGAATGAATGAAGTACCTCCGATTGAAGTTGAGATACTTCCAAGTCATGAACCACCAGGTGGTGTTGGAGAACCGGGTGTACCTCCTATTGCACCTGCTATTTGCAATGCTATATTTGCAGCAACAGGGAATAGATACCGTAAGTTACCCCTAGCTCAATATAATATTATTTGAATTTTATCGACCCTTTATAATTTGAATGTATGTTGAGTTTTTTCAAATCGAAATGTGTACTGATTAAATCATTATGACCATTAATACTAACGCATCAATTTCCAACAACAATATATTGCTGTCCTGGGTAATTACCAATAACTAATGATTGTTTGTTAAATTATAGCTTAGTGGCTATACAGAGCATTTTAGGTTTTAAAATGCCCCAGTATCAAAGATTAATTAATTTTTGCTAAATTACCTGTCCACCCGCTTTTAATTGAACTAATAATTGCTCAACAAGTTTAGGGTGTTCAGCTGCAATATTTTTAGTTTCTGTCGGGTCAACATTATGATCGTATAGCTCAACATCAATAGGTGCTTTATCTAAATCCCTCACATCTTTCCACGCAATCAATCTATAACGCTGGGTACGCATTGCGTATCCCATAACATATTCCTCTAACAACTCTCGGTTCCATTCAACTTTAGGATCTTCTTTAATACGACCTTCCATCACTTTAATTAAATCCCCAAAGTATGTATTTCGCATTGCAGGCTTTAATGCAACAGACGCCCACTCTCGCAACGCTGGTGTAGGAAATTGGCTAAATGCTGCTTGCTTCCATTCGCGTTCAGGATTATCCAGTAAAGGAGCAAAACTTTGTCCGTCTAAATGTTTAGGTAATGTTAAACCGGCTAACTCAGCAAGCGTTGGATATATATCCACTAATTCGACCAGCGCTTCTGTTTGTACACCACGATTTATATCTGGCATATCAGGTGTCCAAATCATTAAGGGCACACGTGTAGCGATTTCGTAGTTAGTTGCTTTACCCCAAGTGCCCATTTCACCTAAATGCCAACCATGGTCACTCCAAACAATAATGATGGTGTTTTCACGTAAACCTGCTTTTTCTAGTTCGCCGACAATTCGGCCAATTTGCGCATCAACATAACTAATACAAGCTAAATAGGCATGTTTTAATTTAACCGATAAGTCATCTCCTAACGGGCCCATTTTAGGAATTCCGTGTCTAACACGTAGTTCAAATGACGGATGCAACCCTAATGTCGATGAACCTTCAGGTGCTTCTGTTTGAGTAGATAGTTTAATATCTTCAGGATCATACATATCCCAATATTTTTTAGGAGCAACCCAGTTTAAATGCGGCTTTTTCATACCCAGTGCTAAAAAAAATGGCTTGTCGGGATTAGCGGCCATTTCTTTCATCATTTCAATGGCAACATCGGTATTGTAACCGTCATCGTAAGCATTATCTGGCACATCAGCACTTTCAAATGCAGGCCCTTTTGCTAAACTTCTTACACCTGATATAGATGATTCGCCATAATTTTTATATAAATCAGCTCGCGCTTGACGAGTAACATCTTGATTTTCTTTTAATGCAAAGCCATCAAATAACTCTATTGTTCTTTTTGGCATTTTAGCCGGCTTCATTTTACTCCAAGAATGAGCCGCATCGACCATACGTTTATCAGAGTCATGATAAATTTTTCCAGCAAAAGCAGTTTCGTAACCATTTTCACGAAAATGTTGGGGTAAAGTTATAATATTGGGGTTAAGGTCTCTAAAATAGGTTTTGTTGCGTGTAACACCAATCGAATCAGGTCGTCCTCCTGTCATCAAACTCGCACGAGATGGACCACAAATGGGTTGCTGGGTATACGCTTTGTTAAACTGCAACCCTGCCGCAGCAATACGGTCTAAATTAGGACTAATTGCGATGTCGGAGCCATAACTACCCAGTTCCGGACGAAGATCATCAATGGCGATAAAAAGAATATTAGGTTTTTTCTTTTCAACATTTTTATTTAGTGCTTCATTGTTTACGCCATTATTGTTACAGGCACTTAAACCAATAAAACAAAGTACTGTCACAACACTTTTTGTTATCAAACTAGGCATTAATAAATTCCTATATATTATGAATAATTGAATAAAAAGCAGAGATATAATCTCTGCTTTTATAAGCTATAGATGGTTATTAAAAAATATTAAAAGCTAGCTCTAACACCAAATGAATATCTAGGGCCACTCGATTCTAAAGATAAAAACTGTGATTCGTATCGACCGTGTTGTCTGGTAAATGAATCTGTTAAGTTGGTACCTTCAATAAATACTTGTAAGTCTTTATTAAAATTATAAGCAATTCTTGCATCTAATTGATCGTATTGCTCGGTAAACCATGGTTCAACACCTTGGAAGCGAGCGAAGTACTCTTCACGATTATTATAAGCAATACGTGCTTCAATTTTGGTATCATCATAGAAAATAACAAGGTTCTGAGAATCACCTAAACCAGGCATTGCAATATTATTATCAACAACATTGACATCAAATTCATCTTTTGCATCGACAAACGTTAAGTTTGCAGTCACACCAAAGTAATTGAATGGTTCTGGCAGTGAATCAAAGGTATGCTGGAAACCAATTTCAAAACCATCGACTGTGGTTTCTTCTAAATTACGTGGACGGGTAATATCAAAATAAACAGTGTTTCCTTCAATATTTGTTCTATCTTCCGTAATAAGATCTAAACTATTAGGTTCTGCTAGCGTGATAGGCTCTCTCGCTTTACCACTAACAATAAAACCATCGATATCTTTTCTAAAGTAACCAACCGTTAAATAACTACTATCACTGTAATACCACTCGAAAGATAAATCGTAGTTTTTAGATACAAAAGGGTCTAAGTCAGGGTTACCTGCTGTCGCTTCTAAGCTTGATAAACGAATTTGCTGTGGAAATGCTGGTGCTGGGTTAAGAAACGTCATATCAGGACGCGTTAACGTTTCTGAATAGGCAGCACGTAGAACAATTTCATCTGTGACATCTAATTTAGCGTTTATGCTAGGCAGTATTTTACTGTAATCAGCTCCTACGGTGACGTTTTCAGCTGTACCTAAGGTGCTGACCAATACATCGCCAGTATTCCCCGCTGGCGCTAAATCTTTAAACACACGGTTAGCTCCGGTAGAGTCAACTTTTGTGTCGGTATAACGTACGCCAGCATTAATAATTAGTGGCATATCGGATATTTCAAACTCAAACATCGCGTTTACATAAGCAGAAAAAATATCTTCTTTTACGTTATAACCACGTGAGGGATCAACTTGCGCATCATAACCCGAAATATCAGTAAATTGTGCAGCCGATGTACCCGGTGCTAAACCACCTAATTGGTCACGCATTGCTAACGTGCTTGCTTGTCCGTAATAATCAAAAATAGCTTCAGGGTCAAATTGCACAGAATCATTAGCAAAATCGCCATTAGCTGCACTTAAGAAATTATCACGATTGACTGAAGTAAAGAGTGAAGCAGGTAATGGAATTTGTGTGGGCAGACGATAAAACTGTGGATTAGGTGAGCGCATATTAATCCGTGTTTTTTCTTGTGATGAGCCGATAGCACCAAAGCTTACAAGTGTTAGGTATTCATTATCTAACTCATAACTAAAGTCAACTTTTGCTTCAGTAATATCATCTTCAAAAGTAAAGCCCTCACGTTGAGTAAACCACGAATTTTGATCGTTAACATCAGCAATCGTTACTGGGGCACCTAATGTATAATCAAATTGGTTTACTTCACCGTCACCATTTAGATCAACCGTTGAAGGGGTAAAATTGAAATTAGTTAACAAGGGGGCATCAGTACCTTGGCTATTATCAATACGCTGTAACTTATCACTCGCTCTGACAACGACATAATAATCTTTACCGGCTGCTGGATTTTCAGATTTTGATTGTGATACATCGAAGTTTGCTGTGAATTGATCGGTGATATTCCATTCTAAATTTGCGCCAAACTGACTTGCTGATGCAGGACGGTTTCTTGCTTGGAAAATATTCATTGGTCCTTCAATCATATCGTAGCTAGTAACAACATTGTTTTCATCGACTTTCATATTATGAAGGTCGTTTTTATTCCGATGGGAAATTCTTGAAATTGCTTGTGTTGAAATATCAAAATCCGTATACATTCCATCTACCGTCAGGTGCAGATTATCAGTCATTTCATACTGTACTGTACCGGTATAACCTGTGCGTTTTCTGTCTTCTTCTGTTCGCATAAAGTTATGTTGTCGTTGGTAAATATAACTGCCAACACCATTTCCTGCGCCATCAGCAAAACGCCATAAATCATCGTTACCAATATCCCATGGGTCAAAACGTTGTGAATCTGCAGACCATGATGTTATAGATGAATCTAACGTTGCTTTACGCTCTTGATGTGAAATTGAAAATAAAACACCAAGAGTATCGTCAGCAAAAGTATTACTGATAAAACCGAAAAGGTTAGGCGTAACATCGCCAGTTTTATCTTCGTACGAACCTTTAGCACTAACCACAGCTTTGAATTTGCCAATATCTAATGGGCGTTGTGTTTTTAAATTAATGGTTGAGCCAATCCCCCCTTCTTGTAAAGCAACACTTGATGTTTTAAATACGTCAACGCTGCCCATCAGTTCAGAAGAAATCAAATCAAAATTGAATGCTCTACCTTCAGCATCAGACGCCATACGACGACCATTAACTAATACCGTATTAAATTCAGGACCAAAGCCACGAACCGTTATTTTTTGTCCTTCACCGCCACTTCGATCAACTGATACACCTGAAATACGTTGTAATGATTCGGCTACATTTGAATCAGGAAACTTACCTATATCCTCAGAAACGATACTGTCTTGTATAAAATTACTATTTTTTTTGTAGTCCGCAACAGCTGTTAAACTTTGCCTAATACCGGTAACCGATATTACTTCAATTTCCTCATTATTTTTTGTTGTATTATTTGAATTTTCATCTGCTAGAGTTTGCGCACTGTTAACTGAACTTAATACAGATAATATAGCGCCTGCAACTTTGCTTTTTTTATTATTGAACATATCTTCTCTCTCAAAACTTGGACCTAATAAAATAGATATTTGTCCTTCCTCATCAAAAATCATTTTGAGACTTGTGCCATTAAGTAACAGCTCTAATGCTTTAGTTGAACTGTACCTACCAACAACTGTATTGGTTTTTATATTTTCAATTTTATCCATCGGAAACATAAAAGTAATATCAGCTTGTTCTGCAAAATTAATCAACGATGAGAAAGCCCATTGTTTTGGAATGTTGAAAGCTAATTTCTTTGTGTTCTCTGTCGCAGTAGCTTCATTAAAAAAAGTCATAGCTAAAAATAAAACAAGGATATAATTTCCAATTTTCGTCCATTCCATCAGTACATTTTTTTGATGTACTGGGATAAAAGACGATCGAGATCTATTTTTCCGCCATAGTTTGACTAAAACCAAACCAGATTCAAAACTTTTTAATAACATCATAAATTAATTAATCTCCTGATTTAAATAGAAAATAAACAAAAAATACATAAATTTATTTATTTTTATAGATTAAAAAAATTCACTTACATTATCACAAAAACACAAACATCATATCAAAAATAACTTACTATGTTAAAATTGATAATATCAAAAAACATAAAAAGTAATGGCGGATTTTTTGTCATCAATCGTCTAGTTACTTTATGAAAGCTACGTAGATGAAGTATTAAAAAGTGAGAATCGCTATTAATAATCAAAAAAATAATACATTTACTAAACTGTACCTTGCCTCAAAAGATAGTCTCAGCCGTATAGTTGCTTCTATTGTGCCACCTCATGAAATTGAAGATGTAGTACAAGAGACTTATGTACGTATTTGTCAGGCAAAAAACGTTGAGAAAATATCATCAAAAAAATCATTTATGTTTACTACAGCTAAAAATTTAGCTTTGGACTATCAAAAAAGAGCGGGCACTAGGCTAGTCGACAATAAAGTTGATTGGGATGAACTTGAACAGCTTATCGAAAATAAGCATAACGACCCAGTTTTAAACGATGTAATAACCAATGAAGAATTTTCGAATTTTTGTGAAGCGATTAGGCAATTACCCACGCAATGCAGAAAAGTTTTTGTTCTTAAAAAAGTTTACGGATACACACAAAAAGAAATTGCAAAAAGTATGAATATTAGCGTAAGCACAGTTGAGAAACACATCTCGTCAGGAACCATGCGTTGCATGATGATGGTTCAGCAAGATGATTTATTATCAAATAAAAGCGATGAAATTCAACTAAAAATAAATGGAAGCAGAGGTTAGTATGAATAATATACATGTTCTAAAGCCTATGCGCTTTAGTGAGGAAAAAGTCCTTGAAGATGCATGTGACTGGATTGCAAAAATTGATCGTGGCTTGTCAAAAAGTGAAACAAGTCAATTCCAAGCATGGTTATACGAAAAGCCAGCGCATTTAACGCAAATGCTTAAAACAGCAAAAATGTGGGACAAAATGGATGATTTAGAACGATTGTCTGATATTTTCCCTCAAAATCAGGTGAAACGAAAAAAATCATCAATCGTTTGGGGCTCTCTTGCCGCTTCGTTAATTTTAGCTTTTACATTAACGTTTTATAACGTAGCTGATTTATTTAACACCAATCATAACGTTATAGCGATAAAGCCCATCGAGTCTACATATCAAACTAAAACCGGTGAAATTGACACCATAACATTACCCGACGATAGTGTTTTGGTACTCAACACCAATACCATTGTACATATGAAGTATACAAATAATGTCAGGGTGTTAGAGCTGCAACAAGGTGAAATTCATATTGATGTCGCACACGATAAATCACGACCATTAAGTGTGTTAGCTAACGGTAAAATGATGCAAGCGGTAGGAACCTCTTTCAATGTCGAAGTAACAAAGAAACTTGTCGAGCTTATTGTTACCGAAGGAAAGGTATTAGTTGAAAACAAATCAACTAATCAATTTAAAGCAGATCTCGCCAACCATAAAATAAAACTGCCTAAATCATCTTTAGCAGTGTCTAAAGGTGAAAAAGTTGATCTTGATATTGATAAAAAATCAACTGTAACAAAAGAGGTAGTTAAATTGGCACCTATCGATATTATTACTTCTTTATCTTGGCAAGAACGTAAATTAATTTTTAGAGGTGAAACATTAGCCTATGTGGTAGATGAAATTGGCCGGTATACCGACTTAAAAATTGAGTTAGATAATGACGAAAAATTGAAAAAAACGAATGTAATAGGCGTGTTTAAAACGGGCGATGTAACCGAGTTACTCGCTGAATTTAAAAAACATTTCAATATTACTCATAAAAAAACAAGCAATAATAAAATTAAGCTTTATTTCGCAAGTTAGTTAATCCGTTTGGTATCAATATCAATACCATTTAACTTTAGGACTTAAAACCAAAGATGAAAACAACTAATAATAAAATATCGTTAATTAAAGTCGTATATTTATATACTTTTTTAATTACCTTGCTGGTGGTTAACCCATTCAGTCAAACCGCATCCTATGCGAAAGATAAACCCAATATTGTGATAATGATGACGGATGACCAAGGATATGGTGATATTGGCGCGCATGGTAATCCCTATTTAAAAACACCTAATATTGAAGCCATTGGTGAACAAGGGCTTGAGATGACTAATTTCATGACCTACCCAAATTGTTCAGCAACGCGTGCCGGTCTTTTAACTGGTCGTTATCCTTATCGCACAGGTGTTACAGCGGTAACCCAAGTTGACCACTTCATGCGTGGTACTGAAATAACTATAGCTGAAGTTTTAAGTGATAATGGCTACAGAACGGGTATTTTTGGTAAATGGCATTTAGGTGACAATCATCCAATGCGACCAACAGATCAAGGCTTCCAAGAAGCTTTAGTGCATAAAGGTGGAGGTATTGGTCAAGCGGCTGGTCCAGCTAATAACACTTACTTTAACCCAATTCTTGAACACAATAATGTATCTAAAAAATACGAAGGTTACAGTGACGATATTTTTGCTGATGCTGCCATGGATTTTATGGCCAAAAAGGACGGTAAACCATTTTTACTTTATTTAGCGACAAACTTACCTCATTTGCCTCTTCAGGTTCCTGATAAATTAGCAGAGCCATACCGTAAAATAGGACTTCATGAAGATAATGCTTTGGTTTACGGCATGATCGATAGTATTGATTATAATGTTGGCCGTGTAATTGCGAGACTTAAAGAATTAGGGCTTGAAGAAAATACCATTGTTCTTTTCTTATCTGATAATGGCCCTCGTCACCGGAGAACTAAAAATGATTACTTTCCGGGTCGTTGGGTAGCAAATTTACGTGGCACTAAAACCAGTGTATATGATGCGGGTATCAAAGTGCCATTTTATGTGCAATGGCCAGGTAAAATCGAACCTCAAAAGCAAGCTAAAAACATGGGGACTATTCTTGATTTATTCCCAACGCTTTTAGATGCTGCGGATGTTGATGTACCAAAAAACATTAAAATTGACGGGCAGTCGTTATTACCACTATGGACTAAAGGTGAAACTAAAAACCTTGAGCAACGTGATTTCTTCGTGCAAATGCATTACGGACCAACCCCTTTTAAATATATGCATTTCAACTTAAGAACCCCAAAATATAAGTTGGTAAGCCCGCATAACTTTCCTCACGGTATTGTTCATCAACCTACCGATAATATCCTTAAAAATGTGGTTAAAAACTTAGAGCTTTACGACATGGAAAATGATCCAAGTGAACGTATTAATATTGCTTCTAAACATCCTGATATTGTAGAAGCAATGTTAGAGCGTTACGAAAACTGGTTTGATGAAGTCACTGAAGAACGCGATGCTGCAGGTATTGAACGTATATCATTAGGTACTAAGGCACAGCCAAACGTTAACTTATCTCGTTTTGATTGGGGTGGGCCACGTGTAATCTCTCGTTTTGATTATGGTGGGGCACGTGTTATTGAAGATAACCAATTGGGTTACTGGCAAGTTCGCAGTAAAAAAGGACGTTATAACGTTTCATATGATTTACCTGAATTAACAAGCGACGGTATTGCCCATTTAAAATATAAAAATGTACATTTACAAAAACCCGTTAAAAAAGGACAAAAGAAAGTAAATTTTACTCGCGTTAAATTACCTGAAGGTGAAGGTAATTTCCACGCTTATATTAAAATGGACAGGCTACCCGTAGGTCCATTATTTGTTGATGTTAACCGTATCAAAAAATAGTTAATCGTTAGCCTTAGGCATTCATGTTAAGCATCATGAATGCTTTTTTATTAAATAAAAAATAACAATCTCCCTATAGGAAGCTCGTATGAGTACCGACAAAAGTCATCAAAAATCTAAAGAAAGATTTAAAGTACTAACACTGATTTTTTTAAGTGTAGTGATTAATTACATGGACAGAAGCAACATGGCCGTAGCTGCTCCACTATTATCTGCGGAGCTTGGTTTTACTACCGTTCATATGGGCTATATATTTGCCGCTTTTGGTGTAACGTATGCATTAATGCAAATACCCGGCGGTATATTAGTTGATTATGTTAAGCCTCGTATTCTCTATCCTTTTATATTAACTGCATGGTCACTTGCGACTCTAGTTCAAGGTTTTGTGAGTAGTATTGCTGCACTGATTGGTTGTCGAATGGCTATTGGTGTATTTGAAGCGCCTTCATATCCAGCAAACAATAAAATTGTAACCGCATGGTTTAGTGAAGAAGAACGTGCTTCAGCAATTGCGGCTTATACCTCTGGTCAATTTATTGGTTTAGCTTTTTTAACGCCTGTGCTTCTTATGATTCAAGCAAGCTTTGGCTGGAGAGGATTGTTTATAATTTCAGGTTTAATTGGTATTGTTTGGGCTGCTATCTGGTATTTTGTTTATCGCGATCCAAGTGATGTGAATGAAGTGCCTAAAGAAGATCGACCTAAAAAAGAAGTTGTTGTTTTTGAATGGAAAAATTTAAAAGAAGCTTTTTCTCATAAAAAATTATGGGGTATTTATATAGGTCAATTCTGTTTAGGTGGTTTGTTAATATTCTTTTTAACTTGGTTTCCTACGTACTTAATGGAGTTTAAAGGATTTAGCACACTTAAAACGGGATTCTTAGGTTCTATTCCCTATATATTTGCTTTTTTTGGTGTGCTTATTTCTGGCACACTTTCAGACTTTTTAGTACGTAAAGGTGTATCTAAAGAAATCTCTCGTAAAGCACCAATTATTACCGGAATGCTACTTTCAACCAGTATAGTGGGTGCAAATTATGTTGAAAGTGAATTTGCTGTTATTGCATTATTATCACTAGCATTTTTTGGCAATGGTCTAGCATCAATCACTTGGGTGTTTGTTTCATTATTAGCGCCTGAGCGTATGGTAGGTCTTGTTGGTGGTTGCTTTAACTTTATCGGTGGCTTATCAGGTGTGATTGTTCCTATTATTATAGGTTACTTAGTTGAAGGTGGTGACTTCAAACCTGCATTGCTCTTTATTGGTATGCTTGCTTTAATTGGTTTAAGTAGTTACTTATTTTTAGTAGGTAAAGTTGAACAAATAGAAGTTAAATAACGTTTATATTAATTTCTTAACATAAAGGCTTTAAATAAAGCCTTTATGTTATTCCCTTGGTAATACATATTATTTTTTATACTGATAACCTCTGCTTATAAACAAGTAGCTGTCATTAATATGGTCTTAATGAATAACCTAAAGACCATCCTAGGTTAACACTTCCGAATCTTCTGATTAGAATTAATTATAATTAAAGTAATCGTAGTATGCGTTATTGAAGCTATTCCAACGACTAATGTCAACTATTGATGTCCTACTTTGATAGAAGAAGGTTGGATATTCAACCTACTCTATCACAGGTTCATTGGTCAGCTTACAATACGTTAACGATAGAATAAAAAAATAATTTTAAATTACTAAGCACCTAAGACACTTTTCATAGAAGCCACCAGCATATTACCCGTTAAAGTAAGAGTCCGCCGTAAATGAGATGGCGCTATAGGGGAGATTTAGATACAAATGGACGTTAAAATCTTTTACTTACTGAGCGTCCACATAAAGTTTTTATATAGTGGAGTGAAAGCGGTACTTTTCAAAACCAGTTAAGTTAATTAAAGGTGATATGCATGGCATGGCACTGCAATTACGAATTCTGATTATGGAAGATTGTGTTAAAGGTTTCTCACGGATAACAAATGAGGCATATGTTGAGGTCTAATTGGTTGGGTTTATCTCAAAGTAGTTTACGCCAAGCATAAAAAGTACACACGTTAACCTTTGTATTCCACCAAAACTGAATGATTGTTAAATCACTAAGTTGTTACTGTTCAAAAATATTTTGCTAGTGCTGTATTTTTTTGTTTATTAAAAATGACCTCATGTTAATTTTCTGAGGTCATTATGCGAAGGCTTCATTAATATTGGTATGTGGGGCTAATTACCCATTTACATAATGACACTATTGATTGGCTTAAAATTTAAATAGAAAAAAGACTCCACTAAGGTCAATGCCGATCAGTTAAGAAAATGACCTGTTGACCGATCCAAACGCTCATGCAAAATCCGTAGTTAGGAAATGAACTACGGATTTTTTTGTGAATATAGAACATGCACTGCAAGCAACACTTGAAGAAAGCAACCGATACCATACCTTTCAAAAATTATCAGAAATTCTTGACCCTGAAATAATTGAACAAGGCTTTCAACAAGCAGAGATTGCTACCATTCGTAAGCGAAGGTTACCGCTTTAGGCTGTTTTATGGTCAATTATAGCATGGCACTATTTCGAAAAGAATCGGTTTGAAATATCGCCAATAAGCTAGACATCATGTTACCTGGCAAAAAACAACTCGTTGCTCCAAGTGCAATTGTACAAGCGAGGGAAAGGTTAGGTGATGACTCCGTTAAACACGTTTTCAACAAATCTGCTCAATCAATGTATAAGCAACAGTCATTCGAAACATGGAATGGTTTGAATCTATTAGTGGTTGACGGTGTTGTGTGGCGAACAGCCGCCCCCCCTGACAATCGTAAAGCATTCTCTTCTGGTAGCAACCAAGACGGTGATGCAGCGTTTCCTCAAATACGCATGGTCTGTCATATGGAATTGACCAGCCATCAACAGCTAAGTAGCGAGTTTGATAACTATAAAACCAACGAGATTAAATTAGCTGAGCGTTTAATTGAACGTACACCAGATAATTCACTGACTATGTTTGATAAAGGATATTATTATTTAGGCCTGTTAAATAATTGGCACCAAACTGGTAATATGAGGCACTGGCTGATACCAACAAGGCCCGACTTACAGTATGAAATCATCTCTAGCGCGGGTAAAAATGATCATATCATTGAATTGAAAACAACCAAGCATGCACAAAAAAACGTTCCATATGTTCCTGAAATGATTAAAGCGAGATCAGTCAGTAAAACAATAAAGGGCAAAAGCTACCGTATATTAACCTCGATGACGGATAGATTGCGTTATCCAGGTAATGAAATTGTTGAATTATATTGTCATCGTTGGGAGATAGAACTTGGGTTTAGAGAAATCAAACAGACAATGCTTGATAGCTCATACCATTTGAGAAGTAAGCATCCAGACATGGTCCGTGAGGAGCTATGGGGCGTGTTATTCGCCTATAATTTAATACAAAGAATAATGACGATGGCGGCGACAGTCACAGAGATATGGCCTAACCAGCTTAGTTTCTCAGCAGTTCGATGGCTGTCATTCAGTATTTCTCGTCAGTATCTATAATGAGTCCAGGGAACACTCCAATACACTGGTCTTATTTAAGGTTCCAACTAGACGAAAAGATAGAAGAAATCACCCGATGGGTGAAGCCAAAACCATCTAAGTATCCCCTAAAAAAGAAAAATGCCAGTCAGCTTAACTGACTGGCATTGACCAATAAGGAGCCTTAAACTCAAACAATTGTTACACTCGTTGCGTATTTCTAGAAAGTAACTCTTGCACCAAGTACATATCGAGCGCCCGGATCTTCGATACCAACAAAGCGACTATCAATTCTACCTTCTCTTTTCACAAAAGAATTAGTTAAATTCGATCCTTCAAAAAATACTTGATAGTTCTCTCCGATATTCCAAGCGATACGAGCATCTAGTTGACTAAAATCATCAGTAAATACAGGCTCTAATCCTTGACGACCACTAAAGAATCGATCACGTTGGTTGTAAGCAATACGTGCTTCAAACACACTATCATCGTAGAATAGAACAAAATTTTGTGAATCACCTAAACCAGGTAATGCAACAGCAGATTCAATGTTGTTGTCATCTACTTTGTCGTCAGAATCAACATACGTTAAGTTTGCACTCACACCAACGTGCTGTAGTAATCCTGGTAAGTTATCAAAGATATGCTGGAACGATATCTCAATACCATCAACTACTGTCGAATTAAGATTACGCGGACGCTCAATGTTTAAGAAAATAGTATCACCATCAATATCAGTGCGATCTTCAGTTACCTCATCAAGTCTATTTCCTGCAGGTAGAGTTAGTCCTTCCCTTGCTTCTGCTCGTGAAATAAAAGCCGAAACATTCTTTTTGAAATATCCTACGCTAATAACGGAGCTATCTGCAAAGTAGTATTCTGCAGAAATATCATAGTTATCAGACAAGAATGGGTCTAAATCAGGATTACCAGAACTAGCGCTCAAATCTGAAAGTCGTAACTCTGCTGCAGTGTTAATACCAGGGTTAAGATCTGTCAGGCTTGGGCGAGTGAGAGATTTAGAGTAAGACGTTCTCAATATAATTTCATCTGTAATATTTAGTTTAGCACTAATAGACGGAAGGAAATGATGATAATCTCCAGTCTGAGAAATAGACTGAGCTGGTTGCCTTGTGCTTAACAAAATGTCCTCTCTACTTGGTGCTGGGAAGATAGTTGCAAACGGTTCAGCAAAGGCTGAGGATGTTGTTTCTGTTTGCGTATAACGAAAGCCTGTATTAACGATAAGGTTCATATCGGCAATCTCAGCAGTAAATTTGGCGTTTGCATAAACCGCCATAATTTCTTCATCGATAACAAACCCATTCCTAGGCAAATCAATGGCGTTAAAACCTACTCCACCGTCAGCTCTTGGATTTTCTGGATCAAACCCTAATCGAGCAGCACTTGTTCCTGGTGCTAATCCATTTAGTGAATCGCGTTGAGCAAGTGCTTCAGGAGATTCTAAATAGTCAATAATCTCTTCAGGGTTATATTCAAGATACTGAGAAAGAACTGTTGTGTTAGTACCATCAAGGAAATTTGAGTTATTTTGTAATGTAAACAAGTTAGCAGGAAGAGGAATTTGCGATTGCAAGTAAGCGTTACTAACACCACCACCACCACCTGGAGTGCGGCCCTCTGAACGAGTTTTTTCTTGCTCAGCATAATACCCACCAAAAGTGATTATTTCTAATGGCCCTTTATCAACATACCAAGTAAAGTCAGAGCGGAATTCAAAAACCTCATCTGTATTTCCTTGACCTTCACGAGTACCAAACCAAGAATGGGTATCATTTGGATCTGGTGCAAGGATTTCATTTCCAACAATCCGGTCAAGGTTGTTAATTTCACCGTCACCATTTAGATCTGTATCCGAAAGTTCAAACTCAAAGTTCTGGAATATAGGTGAGTCACCACCTTGAGTGAAATCATAACGTTGAACAGCTTCAGGGCCTGCAACTACAAAGAAGAAATCCTTACCAGCCGAGTCGTCTTCAGCTTTTGATAATGATAGGTCAAAAACTGCGCCGAAGTTATCGCTGATATCCCACTCAAGATTAGCCCCCACCTGCCAAAGTTCGGATGCTCGATTGTCTTCAACTGCGGCTTGGAAAGGACGGCCAATTTGATCCCATTTAACAAGGATATTGTTCTCGTCAGTTACTGCATTATTAAAAGAAGCACGCTCGTTAAACATAAAAATATGCGTCGTTTGGTTGGAAATATCAAACTTACTATACAAACTGTCTACTGTCAGAAGAGCATTGTCAGATAGTGTAAACTGAAGAACACCTGTTAAACCAATGCGGTCACGTTCTTGTTCTTCACGTGCAAAACGAAGTTGTTGCTGATTTTTGTATCGTCCAACTCCGTTACCTACACCATCAGCAAATAACACTGACGCATCGTCTGCGCCGTTAATTTCAAACCTTGCCGTATCGTTTATAAAGTTACCGGCGTGAACAGCATCTTGAGAAGATTGACGTTCTTGATAAGATAGAGAAAATAATGCACCAATGTTACCATCTGCAAAAACATTACTGTACAAGCCAAAAAATTGTGGTGCGACACTACCAGAGTTGTCTTCATAAACCGCCCTTGTACTTATAATTGCTTTTTCTTTTCCAATACTAAGAGGTTTTTGTAACTGAAGGTCGATTGTTGAACCAATCCCTCCTGCTTGTAAATGTGCAGGTGCAGATTTATAAACATCTACCCCCCCAATCAGTTCAGCACCTAGTAGATCAAAACGAAAGTTACGGCCCGCAGTATCGGTTGCAAGTCTACGACCACCAACTAAAACTGAATTAAAGGCTGGACCAAAGCCACGTACACTTACTTGAGCACCTTCGCCACCGGCTCTATCAATAGCAACACCAGGAATTCGTTGTAATGATTCAGCCACGTTTGTGTCTGGAAATTTTCCGATGTCTTCTGCCACAATACTGTCGATAAGTTCATCACTGTTTCTTTTGCGATTCAAGCTTTGACTTAAACTCGCTTTGATACCCGTAACGGTAATTATTTCTACATCATTAGCTTTATTACCTTGCTCTTCTGCATGAACTGCTCCACTAGTAATGCACTGCGCAACAGCAATTGCGATTGCTGTGTTTTTCCACAAAGTTGTATGTTTAGTTTGCATCGATTGATATCCCCTTGATATTTGAATTATTGTTAGTTATCACTACTTTTCACCAGTAGATATTCCTGATCTTTTAGTCAGAACAACTAACATAGTTAAACATATGATGTTTATATAATCAATAACAATAAATTTTAATATTAAAACCTTCATATTTTTTGTCATAGGTCTTATATCCAGGATTGTCGATAGTTATGTGTATCTTAATTAAATACGTTAATCATTTAATACTTATGAATTAACAGTTAGCTAAAGCTCTTGAATTTTATTGTATGTATTTCGAACAGCCTTTTGTATTATTTACTACGTCTATAAATATTTTCAACAAAATGACGACATTTTTATAAATAACAGTAGATATATCTTGGCCTTTCACATGATTCACCATATAAGGAATAATCGGCTTCGCTGACAAAGCTCTAGACTTTGGTTCAAGACTTTATGAATCCGTGCATGAGATTAAAATTATCACCTTTAGATATAACGACAAAGCTGAACGTGAGTATGTTCTAGAAAACATTACCAATATGGCTGTAAAACCTGCCGATGAGTCAGGTTGTTATGGCATATTAATTGGCCCTCATGCATCTAGGCTGAGCATAATAAATTTAAAAACTCATTATCGCTCCCCTCGTAACTATAGTAGCGCAACCAATGTTAAACCCCTATTGACAACTCCAACTATGGGTAATACATGTTTACAGTCTCGACATTTAAATTTAAGGTTCTTTATTTTGTCTGGTAAAGACATCAAGGCCACTATGGGGGGTTGGATCGCGTGAATCTATGGTCTTGAACTCATCACAAGGTTGTGGCAGCAAGTTCTTTTAAGTCTACTAAATAGAATTTAGTCTTTAAATGCTAAAGCTGACGAAAACCTAGCATATAACAATTTTTTTCAGACTATTACACAATCAAAAAATGAAGTTAGTTAATAGCATTGATTGAACACAACACTTAGAAATGAATAAATTGCTTTTGTATTGTGTATACAACTTTGTAAAGAAATTAAATGTAATGACATTCACTACATTTAATTATTATCTATTAAGTGATTGCAGATAAAACATCCTTAAATCCGCATCAATTACCCATCCAAATCCGTTAATTGATCTACAGAAGAAGTACAAGGTTCTAAAAATATTTTTATAAGATATTCAACCTCTAGCATATCGCGTTTTGATGAGTTGATCTTATTATCCAAGTTTTCTTTGATGTGAGAAAACTCCAAATTATTGAATCTCAATTCGTTATTTGCTTTGATTAGAGCTGCTAAAATGTCTTCAGTTTTAACTATATCTTTATAAACCGGATCTACCTGATCCTGAGCAAGTAAATCTTAAAATTCATCTCTGATGTCTTCAGGTATTGTCTCTAAACATTCCTTTTCAACTATTTTCTCTAACTTTTTATATTCTTTGGTAAATTCGGGGTTGTTATATTTTACTTTTGATGAAAGAACCTGAAGTTTTGTCTGTGAAATTTCATACTATATTGCAATGGTTTAGCATCTGAGCGCATGGTCGGTCTTATTGGTGGTTACTGTAACTTTATCGGCGGTTTATCAGGTGTGATTGTTCCTATTATTATAGGTTACTTAGTTGGAGGTAGTGACTATAAACCTGCACTACTCTTTATTGGTATGCTTACTTTAATTGGTTTAAGTAGTTACTTATTTCTAGTAGGTAAAGTTGAACCAATAGAAATTAAACAATGTTAATTATATTGTTTATAAAAACATAAAGGCCTTAGTCGAGCAATCAATTAAGGCCTTTTATTATTTCAATTGATAATATTTCTTTATTTTTAAAACGTCTAATGTTTGCTTAACAAACTTAAATAGAATTAAAGTAATCATAGTCTTTTCTATTATTTAATTTTTGCGATAGATACAAGCCCAACTCTTTTAGTTGCCCATTGTTTTGATAGTTCATGATCAGCGTTTTTAATTTTGCCAAAGCTTGATTAGCCTGCCCTGCACCATCTAGCGCTAAAATATACGTATAAGCATATTGAGGGTTACCAGGCATTAATGTCATTGCTTGTTCAAAAAGGGTTATTCCTTTTTCTATCTTTTTCTGACGAACAAAATATAAACCATAAGCGTAATGTAAATCTGCTGATTTAGGATTGTTTTTAATCCCTTTTGACAAGACAGAAGCTACCTGAAATGGCTTTTGTTGAGCACGGTAAATATCGGCTAAATTAATGTAACCTGTTTCAAAATACGGATCGACTTTGATGGCATTTATAAATGATTTCTCTGCAGCACTGATGTTGTTCATTTCAATTGCTAGAACACCTTGATTCGCTATCCCTTCACCACGCCAACTATTAATTTGGTTAGAATTAATTAAGGCTTTGAATGCTTTATCAAACAGAGGCTTATCAGTTGATAATAATTCACTGGTAACCAAACCCCTTGCCGCTGCGACTCTTATTGCTTTGTATTGATCTTGTAACAATAATGAGAGGTATTTCACCCTATCTTTAAGGGGCAATAATGTAGCAACATTCGCAGCACTTAACCTAATTAACCCTTCAGAATGGCTTAGATAAGGCGCCAAAACATCGGCGGTTATTGTTTGCGTGGTATAACTCAGTAATTGAAGGGCGGTCGCTCTACTAATGATATCGAGTTTATCATCAGAAATTATCGATAAATGTTGGGCAATACTGACCGTTTGACCTGAATTTAGTACCATCAAATATTCTTTACTGGTTGTTATAGGCTTAGGTTGACCATGCCATTTCACTAAACTTTCACTTGCCCACTGATTAGATTTATCATCATGACATTTTGTACAAGCATTCGGGGTGTTAAACGCTTGAGAAATATCAGGACGAGGAATTTTAAAGCTATGATCACGTCTGTCATCAACACCCATATATCTATTGTCAGGCATATGGCAATTGACACACTGTGCGCCGCTAGAATCGTTATCATGCTGATGATGTTCTTTTACGTTATAAACCTCACCGCCATGACATTGTAGGCATAATCCATTACCTTCTATCTTTAACTTCATGGTGTGTTTGTCGTGGCAATCGATACAATTAACGCCAGCTGTATACATTTTACTTTGTAAAAATGAGCCATAGACATAAACTTCTTCTTTGATTTGACCATCTGCATGATAATTGGGTGATGATAAAAGCTGCGGGCTAAATTGATCTAAAAACGGCGTGTTAGGCTTAATACCATCGTTTAAAGGTGAACGTAATGAATGACAAGCAAAACAACCATCCATAAACTTATTATCACGCTTTTCACCTTGCCAATGTGCCGTTTTATCACCAAGGTTTCTTAACCATTGCCCTGTGGGATGTTTAGAAGAGGTAGTATCAGCGCTAACATTACGTTTTACGGCTTTTTTTGAATGATCAGTCATATCGCCATGGCACGATAAACAGCCAACATTAATGTTATCAAACTGCGTGTTAAAACTATTATCTTTCATCTCATAGTTTCTAACCAAGCCATCAGAATGACAATCGGCACACATACCATTCCAGTTTTGTAATGGTTGACGCCAATGCAACCTGTCTTCAGGTCTTATTTCCTCATGACTATAGTTGTGATACCACCTTTGGCCACCATCTACTTTTTTTCTTGCATCCCAAGCAAACGGTAAAACATGTAACTTACCTTTTTCAGTCTCCACTAAATATTGTTGAAGCGGGAAATGACCAAAGGTATATCTAATTGGATATGTATCGGCTTTATCATGGTAGGACATTGTTACTTGATAGCGATCATCTTTAATAAAAAAATGCGCTTTTTGTCCGTAATGCTCAACCTGTTTATTGTTAAAGTCAGCTAATATCGTTGTTTTTTCGGCAATGGCCATCGCTTTACTATGATCGGATTGTTGCCAATCATATTGTGACTTCTCATGGCATGAAACGCACTGTTGATTTGAAATTGATTTAGATTTTTTAAAGTCGTGCTCTACAATATTCGATGCTTGCACTGAGACTATAAAAAATAAACTAATTAAAATAACGCTAAAAAAACGATAAAATTTCAAAATTTCACTTACCTTTTAAATAACTTAACAAAATAATTAACTTCATCTTAAAGGGTCATTATACCCATCTATGTGGGGGAAACTTGCATTAATTCTTGCCCGATAAGCCCCACCCCTTTAACAATCCAAGTAAAGCTATTATAAGTAGCTCTTCAAAGAGTTCCTCTAATTTCCGTTCACGTGCACAGAACGTTACCCTTAATACCGTCGCCCGTACTTTGATCTTTATTGAGTAAAAGGTTTGTTCCTTCAGATTTTTGTAGTTTGACATCTTGATTAATCACAAGATACAGAGACGGTAATACGAACAAACAAGTGTCGTGAATACAATGCCAAAACCTAATGAAACCGCCATAGGAACAACAAACTGGGCTTGCCTTGATGTTTCAAAAACCATCGGCGCTAAACCACAAAAGGCCGTTATAGTGGTTAATAAAACAGGACGGATACGCCTTCTACACGCTTCCTTTATTGCCTGTATAGTAGGAGAACCTTGCTCCATTTTTTTGTTAGCATATTCCACTAAAATTAAGCTGTCATTTACGACTACACGGGCAACTTAATCCCATAATTATCCCTTTTCAATTGAAATAAAAATTCTCACTTATGATGAAATCCTTTTCTTAATTAATTAGCTATTAATTCGTTGATTTGATCTTAATTTTTAAAAATTATCACAACATTACCTTCTTTACATAAACATACTACCATTTTAAATATAATATGAACAATCTATTCATTGTCGAGATTACTCTTGGCCATAGACAGTGTTAGTTGATCTGCCATGCGTGTATTAGGAGTAATAACTCTTTTATTATCTAATGATTCAGTATGCATCGTTACATTCCATTTATTAATTAATTTATAAATAGAACGTAACAAGCTTATTAGAATAGATTTGAAAGGGGGGGATACATAAAAGTTAGCCTAAAGCCCTATTTATAGGCCTTAGCTAACATATTATGATTTGAATGAAATCACTTTCTCAGAGAGAACGAGTTCTAGAATATTGTGGTTAGGGAAATTTTGCAGTTCAATCAGTCAAATCAGAAAGAGAAGCTGGTACATTGGCCGAGCTGTTAAGTAAAATTGATTTTCTCAGGTCTAACCTAGAACATATCAAACTGCTATGAGTAGCAATTATTATTTGGTTGTCGTGAGCATTTTCCACTTGATTTATTAGTTTAGACATACCTTTGAGGTGATTGTCCTTAAATGTAGTTTTTTGCTGTCTATATTGATTCTTTAAACTGTAGCGCAGAGGTTGCTCTACAGTAGCTTCATACATTGATTTTATATATTGGCTGTTTGCATACTTACTGTTAATTTGAGTGCTATCTAAGGATAAATAGCGCAAAAACTTTCGATATCCAGTCTATGCCTCACCACTAAATGAAATAAACTTAGCGATGTAAAATTCAAATAGAAAGTTATTGCCTTCGGTTTCCAGTATTTGACTTATTTCTTTACTCAAATCTTCGTTTGGCTCACAGATTAATTGGAGTACATCGGCAGAGCTATCTTCACTGTTACATCTACCATTCAAGTCATGGTTGCCAGTATCATTTAGGAATAGTTCAATGTAAAAATGAGGAAGTTTTTCAATTTTTTTATCGCCCGCTAAAAACTCTGTAACAACATCAGCATTCCAATTCCAAAGCTCTCTACTTTCGCCTTACTTCGCTTAGTGTAAGCTCTATGGCTGTTAATATTGAGCTTTTTCCAGCCTCATTATCTCCAATCAGAATATTTCTATCAGGGCCAAAATTAAGTTCATATAGCTTGAATTTTTTAAAATTTTTGAGTGTTACTTTTATGATGTGTGGCATACATTCCATTCCTTGGTTGTTCAAATTGCATTTATTTAGCAAACCAAATCTTGCAGTTTCGATTTAATTATTATTTTCTGAGAATTTTAAGTCCAACCTCTGCTTCAATCTCCAGCGCATTACAATACTGCACGTATTCATGAACTGACAAGTTTCGCTGCCCATTTTCGATTTTACTCACAAACTGGAATGGTTCGTCAAGCATCTCACCCAGTTGCCTTACTGTTAATCGTTTCTCAAGACGTGATTTTTTAAGCCATGCGATCAGCTTTAAATAGCCTTGGTGATTTGTTGATTTAAACATTTGTCCCCAAAAACGTGACAAAAACTTGTGTCCTCATTATGATGACAAAACCATTTGTCCCGAAATTAGGGAATAGTGACAACATTACCTTTTTTTCCAAAACTATATGAGCACGAACTTTTCTATAGCGGATTAGCTAGATATAAAGTGCGGTGTGGGGTATTGACCGATAAGCAATTGCTATTTGATGTATTTGATAAGCGTACGATCTTCGCTTCACCTGAAATACCCAATGGACTTGAGGCTGCAATTGCTAATATTAGACCAAAAATGAGGTGTTCAGGGTTAGATATTATTGAAAATCACACTTTATATCCGTTATATACAGGCCTAAGTCCAGAAAATATAAGAAACAAAATTAAGAATGAAATGCTCAGCTCTGTAAATAATACCTATACCACTGCTGCTGGGTTAGCTGCTTGTATGCTGAAAACTTTTCCGTATATGCGATATTGTTCAGAGTGCGTGAAAGACCAGTTAGCCATGCACGGCGAACCATTTTGGGATAGACGTTGGTTTGGAATATTTACTACATGCTGTCCTATTCATGGATTGACATTCCAATCTACAAATATATTAATCCATGATTTTTCTAGACACGCATTTATTCCGTTAGTAGATGTAGTCTTCGATCAATATGGTGTTGAAAAAAACAAGGCTAAATGGCAAGAGCAGCACATGTCAAAGGCCGCTACAAAAATCATTTCATCTAGTCATACGCTTAATATCTCATTCGACAAATTAACTGATTTCTATCGGTCTATTGCATATGAACATAATTTCAATAAAAGAAGTTCGATTGATCAGTTAGCTGTTGCATCATTTGTCAGACAATTTTGGAAACAACAGTGGTTAGTTGACCGAGGATTCGGAGATCAAGATTTTGATACAAGACTCGCATATATTTTTCGGAAGCATCGCAAACAACATCAATATCCATATCATATTATTGCTGGATTGCCTTTTTTTAATGGTGATATTGAAAAATGGTGGAATGCTCTGTTGGCCACAAATATGCCTAAAAACGCGAGTCAAAGCTTACCTCAAGTGATTAACCTACCAATAAACACCTCTGAAATTCTTGACCTAAAACAGTCATGGTTAACTCTGGTAAAGCAGTACGGACCAAAAAAATCTCGATATCTAAATACTGAAAGTTATAACCTCTACACCAAACTTTATCGCAATGATAAGACTTGGTTACTTGAAGTAAATGCTCAAAACAGAATCATCAGAGAGAATAAAAACTGCCGGGTAAATTGGTGTAAAAGAGATATTTTAACAGTAAAGCAACTATTTAAAATTTTAAATAGTGCAGATGATACCTACTCCCCAAGGCGCTCAAAAAGATGGTTTCTCTCTCAATTATCTAATTCAGCGAGTATTGAACACAATCTATACCGATTACCTAAGTGTACAGCTTTTCTTAATAGCTATAATGAAACGGTAGAGGAGTATCAATGCAGACGACTTACCCAAGTTACCCTTAATCTTGCCAATAAAAAAAAACGCTTTGAACCTTGGCAACTTTATAGAAGTGCTAGAATTAATGCTCAAAGAAACATATCATCTACAGTCATTAAAGTAGCTGTTTGGTGTCATAATTGGTTGATAGTGCATATAAAATAAAGGGCGTTGAAGAAAATGATCAATTGCTCTACATCGGTGGAATCTTTAGGTTTTTTGGTAATAGTGAATGGTATGTCCAAGTTAGATTCAGTAAATCAAAGAAAAAAGCTGTTCTAGCATCTCTGATTCCAGACCTCTGTGTAGGCCGTTATTATAACGTCACTGATATCTTTGATACCCAAGCTAAATCAAAAAAAATAATAATTAAATGGAGTGATGTTAAAGCAAGAGCAAATGGAAAGACGCTTGGTCTAAATCCAATCAACGGATTAAACAGAAATGAAAAATATTTTCTATTGCAGAAAAAAAATGCATGGTTAGCTATACCTCAACTTGAACTTGCTAGAAGTTTATTTCTGCAAAACAATAAAATGTTTGGTTATGCATTATCACCAGTGGCGTTAAATATTGATTTTCGGAGAGCAAACGTATCTCAAAGTAACTTGATGATAGAAGTAATGGATTCAGTGCAATTGTCTAAAGGGCAATTTGAAAAATGTTTTAACGCAACACAACTCGCCTATACTCTTTGTGACTCGTCAGCCTTGAGTTCATTTATCTCAATTCATGAAAACTTTCGATTGAAGCAAAATACTTCAAAGGTAGATGGGTGTAAAGTGACTTGGTGGAATTTCTGTTTTAATTTGCCTAATTTAAAAAAGGTAAAAATGGAACTGCTGCTGTCAGAGCATATTTCAACTTATCAAGGGCAAAATCTATATATCGCTAACGAGATTAAGAGCATTATAGGTATTCCGCATAACCTCCCTGTAGAAATTGAATTTATTAGTCAAAAATGGGCAAAAGTGAGTGTTTCTCAATCAACATTAAATGAAGAAAAGCTAGAAGTTGCGGGTGAGTTCATCATAGACGATGAACAAGGGGCGAGCAGTTTTTCGCCAACTAAAATTATTTCTTCTAATGGAATCGGCACGTTTTCTCTTTCACCAAATCGTTCAGCTAGAACTAAATCATCGAAGGGGAAAGTTCGAGTCATAAATGAAAGCAGTGAAGCAGAAGCGAGCGGCTCAGAACTAATTAGTACAGATCTTCCGACACTTTTAGGTTCCGCAAGTGCGGCAATTTTTGTTGCAACAACAAAAGATGATAATGGGGATGACAAAAATATATTTGATAATTTTAGGTCGATGTTGAAAAAACTATGCGAAGAGTCAGGTTTATCATTAACTGAACTTAGAATACAAAAATTACGAAAAATTGGTCGTTTCAAATCACATATGAAGAAAGATGGTACAGGTATAAGAAAAGCCGCAGTAGCTCACCTAACTAACCCATCTGTAAATTTTGAAACAATTACCCTAATTGAGATTGACCAAAGTGACTTTCCAAACACAGGCAGTAAAAAAAATATTTCTACACTAGTTTTTAAATTTACGCACCTCGATGATGCTCGCGCAAAGGTTGAAACTATTCTTGATGAATTGATAATACAATCGATCGCTTGGCCAAGAGATTTTTTTAAACAAAATAAAATCAGTACGCAATTTGTTAATCATCCAAAAAATTATCGGATAGAAAAAGCAGACATTGATGTAATTGATAGGTGGGTTGTAAATACCCAAAAAAAAATTGAACAGTTGTGAGTTAATATAAATTAAGGAGGCTAAAAGTCAGCACAACAAGCATATTTCAGCTACAAAACATCCATTCTCCAAGTGGCCAAGAGATACACTTCCTTCGTTTTTCTCACAGGCAATATAGTCGGGGAAATCAGGGTTGATTCCATAAAGTGTTTCGCCTTTTGCTAGTAACTCTTTACGCAATGCACCTGATTGGCTATCACGTTCAATCTCTTCACTAAGTGCCATTATATCTATGTCATCAATCATATTTCAGCTCACTATATCTTTATTTCCTAATATCCTCTATATCAAGCAATTGGCATTAAAATCATGGTTTTTAGCAAATGCTTGGACTTTGGCTTCCGTCCTGTTTAAATAACGCTTATAGCGGCAAAAGAAACCATAAACACTCTCATTATCTTTTCGTATCGCTCGAAGGGCGTTTAAGCCACCGTCGATGTGAAATATCGACCATTTATAGGGTAGCGTTACATTGCTCGTGTACGAATTCTGGAAGTATCTCTAGAACTGATGAAGTCGATTTTATTTCGAACGCAGATTTACAATATAGTATTTAAAGACTTCGATGAGCAGTGGTATGAACAAGTATAGCGCACCATTAATATGTCGTCATGCTTAAGCTTAGATTTAAAGTGGAAGTACCTTTAAGTTTAAATGTGCCGGAAATTTTTATCGTTTGGTTTAAGCTATCCTCAACTACAAAGCTATATGTGTGATTTATACATATTTATCTTGTGGCTGAGGCTCACGAAAATTAGTCCCTCCTATAGTATTGTTGATAATGGTCTTTGTTGGCGTGTACAAACTGTCGATCGGAAAAAACCAAAATTTCAGAGGTTTTATATTAACTAACATTAGTAAAGTTTCGATTCCCTTCTGAAACACATGAGCTAGAAGAAGTTAAATCCTTTTTTTATTCGATAAATATCTCGGCCGCAAGCGACCGAGTTTTAAAACAAATCCAGCTGATCTGAGTTAATTTCTTTACGATCTAATTCAATCAGTTGGTTTTGAACATATTTCCGAATAACTTCTTCAGTGGCATTTCCAATAGTTTCAACAAAGAAACTTTGAGTCCACAATTTACCACCCCAGAAATATTTCTTTATAATTTCAGGATAAATCCTGAAAAATTCACGTGCTGTGATACTTTTAATTATTTGCATTACATCACTTGGTGATTGCTTCGGTATTCCCCTAATCACCATATGAATATGATCTTCTGGTATTTCTAATTCAACTATATCGATATCGTAATCATATCCAACTTTCTGAATTATCGCTTTCATCGTAGAACGATAAGGCTCATTGAATACTTTGTGACGATACTTAGGTATCCAAACAAAGTGATACATTAATCGATAAACATGATGTGTATTTCTTTGAGTTTCCATGAGCAGAATAGTATTTACTGGGGTGCCCCCAGTATACACTATCCAGCACGGGGGCAAGCCCCCGAGATTTACGCTTCGCTAGTTAAAAGGGGATGTCAATCGGAGTATCGCTTAAAGAGTTACATCCCTTATTAAAAGGTTATATGAACTCTTTTTACAATAGACAACGTTTGCATTCGAGTTTAGGATATAAAACACCTACTGTGTATGAATTAGCAGTAACTTAAAATAGAAGTGTCCATTTTATCGAGGGAAGTCCAATCGTCAAGATGAATTTAGTGAGGAATTAAACGAGTATTTCATTGAAAATGGGATCGGCTGGAAGCTAGTAGACGGTTTAATTGAAATGAGAGGCCCTGAAGCGTTTGAAGTAATCATCAAAGATGCTAGAACTAAGGAACTGGAATCTGGTAATGAGACAGCCAGCAACGAACTGCACGAAGCTATCAGGGACTTATCTAGACGACCTAAACCTGATTCCACTGGCGCTATTCAACACGCTATGGCGTCACTTGAATGCGTTGCAAGAGAAGTATCTGGTGCTCGAAATGCAAACTTAGGTGATATTCTCAAACGGGGACAAGTTGAAATTCCGCCGCCTCTCGATGAAGCAGTCAAAAAAGCATGGGGATTTGCCTCTGAGTTTGGGCGGCATATCCGTGAAGGAAGAGAACCTAAACAATCTGAAGCGCAACTTATCGTTGGAATTTGCGCTTCTGTGGGGCATTTCTTGTTGTCGTCTGAGTCCAACTGAACAACAAAGCTAATCATCAATTGAAAGTGTGACTATTTGACTGATGCTATCAGACCATTTTTGACAAGGTTAGCATGCATCTCCGACTCGGTATGTGATTGCGAATGAATATAGCGTAAGTCATCATGATCAAGTTTGTGCCAATGTGATGGTGTAATAACGTTTGATTTAGTCTGTTTAGATAAAGACTCACGTTTTATATAACTCGATTTGTTTGATTCAATTTCTGTAACCAACTGTTTGAACAGTGTTTTATTATCTATGTCTGGATGTTGTTCCTTTAACAATCCAATTTGTGAAGCATGTTGTTTGTAATCGATATCTAGAAGACTTAATAGTAGCTCAAGTTGACTATCTGATGGTTTATAACTTTGCTGTGATACCTCTTCTTCAGGTTCTTCAGACAATTCTTGAGGCATTCGGTTTGCCACTGTCTCAACATCAATTTTTGGCATGGTTAAATCTGAAAATTTAGCTATCTGAGCACTATCTCCAGAACGTAACGCATCTAACATTGGGTGAACATTCTTCATTTCTTCTTGATAGACGGTGTCAAAAAGGGGAATTGATAGCTCTTCTTTTTGAGATACGATGGCTCGTATTTGTGCAATCACAAAGAGTTTAACAGCGATATCTAGAATCCCTTGCGAAAGGTCGAACAAATGTCCTATTATTTCTGGCGAAGGTTCCTTGGTGCTAGCTTTAACCCATTGGAATCGCCAAAGTCGCTTTATAAAACGTGTCCAGTTCAAATAATCATTTTGTGTTTTAGATATTCCCCATTCCATACTGCCAAAACCAATGGTGCGTCTTGCTCCTCTGAGTCCATCAGCAAACAGGATTTTTGCCTTTAATGTCCCAATTAGAAAAATGGGAATCCCTAAAACATTTGTCATTGTGGTAAAGAAGTTAAGTAATTCTTCGCTGTCAGACTTTGACGTATTTAAATGTTGGATTTCGTCGATAACAAGTAAACCAACTGAGTGTTGTAATGCTATTTGTGACATTGCTTGTAACTGTGTTTTAGCCCCAATTCTTATTTGCTGACCATATCGCTTGTGATAATCAGTACCAACGATCTGATCGATTGCAAGGAAAAAATTTGAGCACATACTACTTAGCTCACCATCATAAGGACATTCCACCACGACGTAGGGAATTTGTTGTAACATATTGTAATCTGGATGTTCAATTAACTGTGGGTATGTTGACAGTACCCTTTTCATTGCGGTTGTTTTACCACTGCCAGAGCATCCGATTAGCGTCATACCTAATGCTGAACGGTCGGTTGTTGGGAACAAGTTTGCATTGCTTTGATGACCTTGCATCGCTAGATAGTTTGCTTGGGTAGCGTGTTTGTCATGATTCAATGCAGGATTTCGTTTTATATACCCTGTGCGGATCATTAACGACAGTTTCCTTTCAAGATCTAGATGGCTTGGTAACGGATGGAAAAAGGTGCCGCTTAGTAAGCGAGCTATCGTGTGCAATCTTAAACGAGGATGTAGATCCAAGTCATTTTTTGAATGTGATGGTCTAGAGGATAATCTCTTTGCTAGAGAAATGTCATCAAGCCAAATACTAGGTAATGCTTCAATTAGTGGATTACCTTTATATTCTTCTAAATCCTGCTCAATGTAATTAGCTGTTACGGCTACTATGTTATTAATCATGTTTCGTCCTCGTCGTAGTCCACATATAAATCAGGCAAAGAAAAGTCATCCTGTTTGATTATAGGCACGACATTTTTAGGCGGAGAATTGCTTTGCTTTTCGCTTGATTCTCCAACTGATCGAATGAGCCTTTCTTTGGTTATAGCTTCCTGCTTATTTTTTCTAATCTCTTTGAGTCTTGCATTATCTGATTTATTAGACGAAGTTTTCTTGGAACGTCGCTGAGCAGATGCCAATCGTTTATCGATTTCATCATCTATTTTTTGACGTTCATCGGCATTGTCTTTGTCCGTTTTATCCCCACTACGCTTACGAGTCAGGATGGCTTTTTTAGCCTCGTAAACAGTCATATCAGAATACGCTCTGCTGCGATCAGTTAAACTCGCACTCCAAAATTCATTTGAACCATTATTTGGAAATATATAAATTGTATTGGTCGTTCTTGGATCAAACGCAATTTGCACCGAATTGGGTCTTGTTCGATGTTTATCGCGCAGAAACCAGCCCTTTTCGAATGCTTCTGGGCATGTGTAGATTAAAGAGTTAACTTTAATGCCTAGGTTTGAAACTGTTGCTTTCGTTCTTGGCAAAGTTAAGATTTTAAATTTTTGAAGGTCAAAAGATTTCAGAGCACCAGAGCGATTTTCTATTCCCCAATTCCAAAGATCTTTTGGCGTGAAAGGAAGGTCAATGGGAATATCGGGGTCAGCGTCATAGTTTTTCATTACCTTCAAGTTGTGCTTGTAGATAAGTAAAACTATGATTTCTTCAAACTGTCGAATATTGAGTTCGGCATCTAATCGATAATCTTTTCCGCCACGTTTTTTTGCTGTTTCGTCGGTCACCACACCGGGAGCGTATGGCTTGAACTCTGCCTGCAAAGTCCGAAATTTTCGTTCTACTATACCCTTAGCGTCACCGCGACGGGCTGTCGCGTTCTCTAATCTAACATTTGCAGAATCGACTAAAGTGTTACTTTGATTTGATAATAACTCCCCTTTATCTGCAAGAACCGCTGATGGTAGGCCTATGGCTGGCCAAGAGTCATGTTTAATAGTTAATCCTAATGATGCACAAATGTCGACTTTGTTTTCTAGGCAGTTAGCTAGCGCCATCATTGCTACTACATACGATGGAGGTTCGAAAGTGAGGTAGTACCCCGTCACAAGACGAGAAAATACGTCGATGGCAATCAATAGTGTGGGTCGGCCAATAATATCTTGAGCATCATTTTCACTTACCACATATAAATCGATAATAGTGGCGTCAAACTCAAATCTATCTCCCGGTCCCAAAACTTGTGATGTAGCAGTACTTGTTAATTGCCTTTTATCTTTTTCAAACGTGATATCTGTATTGCGTGCTTTTGACGTTTCTTCAGCTTTGTACTCTTTTTCAAATAAGTGTTTTAACTGTACTAATGTCGGCAAATCGTATTTAGATATTTTGGGGTACTGTTCCCTCACGGCTTTGGTCACTTTGTCGTGCACTTTTACCCAAGGCATGCGATTGGCTTTCATATAGAAAGTGTCTATGGCTTGTCTAAATATTTTTTTGATATCTTCTGTAATGGGAACTCCCTGTCCTACAGATGCCGTTCGTTTTGGGCCTACTTTTTTATTAGTTATTAGTCTGGACTGATTAGGTGCTCCCATTTTATGAAAATCAGGTGCTAACCCATTTTTACACTGACCGCGTTGAAGATATTGGCGTAAAAGTTTATAAAAGTGCTGCCTCCCAATCTCTTTTTCCGAATCGATTATTACTTCTCGTAGTAATTGGCTCCAACATTCTTTAAAAAGTCGTAGCGGATTTTCTACTACATATTGCATTGTCACCCAAGTAACGTCTCGTTTTTCTTTTTGTTTCTTAGTCATAGTTCTAGAAATTAAATCGAAAAACGGGTCTTCAATAATTTTTACGTCATCATTTCTCAAAGCTTTAGAGATTTCGTTAAGATCAAACTGTTCTGGGTCTGCCAACTTGTTATGAATGTCTATCCATATACAATAGTCAGGGGTTATCGCCAATACTCGAAGCGAACGTTGTTGATATTCAACAACACTATTAACCAACAGCATAAAGCCCTCCAGTATTTATTTGACGAGAGATACATTGAATATCTTTACACTGAAGAGTTGTATATGGTTTTTTGATGTCAAACGCGAGAATTCGATAGCTAAAAGAGTTCCGAGCTACTTTCAATGACTCCCCCGGCATCAGTCCATGGCGCTTGTCAAAATCTGAACATGCTTTAGTTAGCTTAATATTGGGAAAGTGTTCTATTTCGTCCCATAAGTCAAAAACTCGCTCATGAATTTCATCGCTTATCTCAAGGTCTTTACCGCCCAATATCCAATCTATATTTACCTGCTGCGTGTGAGGTATATCTAACTCTGTCATTAATTGCCATTCAATACCTTTAGCAAGAAAACTGCGCCGCTCAATTTCAAGTTTTTGAATAGTATTTTTGTCCATAAGATCTTTTATGTACTTTACTTGGATTGCCTTTTGATTGCTTTGGATATTGTCGTAATCAAGAAGGATATCTGTTGTGAAAACGTGATATTTATTGCCCTTCTTCGGGTGTTTAATACCTGCTTTTTCAGCGACTTCTAGGGTTGTTTCGATATCGATTGGATACTGTTCTCGGATATCACAAATAGATTCATCCCAATCGAACAGACTAAAGGTTAAGAATTCGAGTTTGGATAAAAGGTGAACTACACGTCCCGTTCGGTGTGATAAGACCCTATAACTGGTTCCTTTGCTGGATATTTCTTGAATGTATATCCATGGTTTGTAGCTTTGTTTACGTCCTGTTCCTCTTCCACTTTCCAGACGTTTTTTGATCTCTTCCTTTGTGAACCAGAATTGTTGCGACATAAGTGTTCTCGTTACTTGCTATATAGGTAAGCATAACGGAACTTTTAATTGGTACCAAATTTAATCGGTAATTTATGAGTTTGGTATCAATATTAATATTGTTGGTACCAAATATAATATATCTGGTACCAACATTAATATTCACTTACATCATAAGTTACTGTTTTATAATTAATTATTCAACAGTTACTGATTTTGCTAAGTTACGTGGTTGGTCAACATCAGTACCTTTAATAATAGCTACGTAGTATGAAAGTAACTGTAAAGGCAAGGTGTAAACAATTGGCGCTATGATGTCGTCACAATGAGGTACGTTGATCACTTTCATTGTATCGTCGCTTTCAAATTTAGCATCTACGTCAGCAAACACATACATTAAACCACCACGAGCTCTTACTTCTTCTACGTTTGATTTTAATTTTTCAATTAAATCATTTTTAGGCGCAACAACAATTACGGGCATTTCAGCATCAATTAACGCTAATGGACCATGTTTTAGTTCACCCGCTGCGTAGGCTTCAGCATGAATATAAGAAATCTCTTTAAGCTTTAAAGCGCCCTCCATCGCGATAGGGTATTGATCACCTCTACCTAAAAATAATGAGTGATGTTTATCAGCAAAATCTTCTGCTAGATCTTCAATCGAACCAGCTAAAGCGAGTACTTCTTCTAATTTGTTTGGTAGTTTTTGTAGCGAATTGGTGATTTCAGCTTGAGTTTCTAAGCTCATTCCGTGATGTGAACCAATTGCTATAGTCATCATTAATAAGCCAACTAATTGAGTTGTGAAGGCTTTAGTTGATGCTACACCTATTTCTACGCCAGCTTTAGTCATAAAAGCTAGGTCTGATTCACGTACTAATGATGAACCTGGTACGTTACAAATACTTAAACTTGATTTATAACCGATCTCTTTAGCTAAACGAAGAGCGGCTAAAGTATCAGCTGTTTCGCCAGATTGTGAGATAGTTACTAACAATGCATTTTTAGGTACATGAGATTTACGGTATCTAAATTCACTCGCAATTTCGATATTACACGAAACGCCAGCTAATGATTCTAACCAGTAACGTGCAACCATACCTGAGTGATAACTTGTACCACAGGCGATGATTTGAACATGTTCTATATTTTTGAATATTTCGTCTGCATTTTTACCAAAAGCATCTGTTTCAATGGTGTTATCAGTAAAGCGACCTTCAAGGGTATTTCTTATTGCTGTTGGCTGTTCGTAAGTTTCTTTTAGCATATAGTGACGATATTCACCTTTATCGCCAGCATCATGACTTACTTCAGATTCTTTAGCTTCACGTGTAACAGGTAATCCATTAGTATCAAAAACACTAACTTCAAAACGAGTAATTTCAGCAACATCGCCTTCTTCTAAAAATGAAAACTTACGTGTAACAGGTAATAACGCCATCATATCTGATGCGATAAAGTTTTCGCCAACACCGTAACCAATAACTAATGGGCTACCTGAACGAGCAACAACAACACGATCTTTATCGTTAGTGTCTAATACAACTGTGCCATAAGCGCCTTCAAGCTGTTTTACTGTTGTTTGAACAGCTTCACGCAAGCTAGAAGCTGTTTTTAGCTCATGATGAACAAGATGCGCAATAACTTCGGTATCTGTTTCAGAAACAAACACGTAACCTAAACCTGTAAGTCTGGTTCTAAGTTCTTCATGATTTTCTATGATGCCATTATGTACGACAGCAATGTTATCGCTAGATACATGTGGATGTGCATTAATTTCGCTTGGCGCACCATGAGTAGCCCAACGAGTATGAGCAATACCTGTACCGCCAGTTAGTGGGTTAAGTTGAACAGCATCTGCTAATTCTTGTACTTTACCTAAACGACGAATACGATTTACTTTGTTGTTCTCATCAATAATTGCAACACCAGCAGAGTCATATCCGCGGTACTCTAATCGACGTAACCCTTCTACTAAAATATCTACTACATCACGCTGTGCAACTGCACCTACGATTCCACACATAACTTTTCCTTAATAATGTTTGTTCTTTAATCGGCTATAATTAAATTTACGCCTTGATCAATAATCTCTTGTCGTTTTTCAGCAGATAATTCTCTATCTGTTATAACGGTATGTATTTGGTTCATTGGTATTTCTACATTGGGTATTTTTCTATTAAATTTGTCTGATTCAACCAATACAATAACTTCTCTTGAAACCTCAGCCATAACACGAGATAACCCAATTAACTCGTTGAAGGTTGTTGTTCCTCTTTCTAGATCAATACCATCTGCACCAATAAATAATTGGTCAAAATCATAAGATCTTAATGAATTCTCTGCTACCTGTCCCTGAAAAGACTCAGAATGGGTATCCCATGTTCCGCCAGTCATCAACAGTGTAGGTTCATTTTCCAAAGTTTGCAGCTTGTTCGCTATCGCTAAAGAGTTAGTCATTACAACTAATCCTTTCTTGTTATTAAGTTCAGTAACAAGTGCAGACGTAGTATGACCACTATCTATAATAATACGATTATGATCGTTGATCATCATTGCTGCTTTTTGAGCAATTAATATCTTTCGTTGGGAAAGATTTTCATTCTTAGTTTCAGTAATTTCTTTAGGTAAGGGCACTGCTCCACCATATCGACGCAGTAATAAGCCACTATTTTCTAAAATAGCTAAATCTTTTCTGATGGTCACTTCTGACGTATCAAACCTTTTAGCTAATTCATCAACCCCTACCTCACCTTGTGAGTTCAATAATGTAATGATTGTATGTCGTCTTTGTTGTGTATTACGTTTTGACAAAACACGTCCCCCCAAGTTTCGAATCGAAAGAATTATACCCTAAACCGAAAGGATATCAATAAAGCAAAAAAAAGAGCAACTTAACTGTTACTCTTTTTTGAAATAAAATGTGTTTATTTAACAGGCATATATTTATCTAAGAAAGCATCAATAGCTCTGAAAGTTTGTAACCGGTCTTCATTATTACTCAAGTAATGATTTGCACCTTCTATTTCATGGTATTCAACAATCTTGTCTTTTTTTCTTTTAAGTTTATCGTATATATCTTCACTTTGATCTGGGTTTACTACTCGGTCTTTAGAGCCATGAATAAGTAATAAAGGCTTTGTTATTTTATCAGCATGCTTTAAAGGAGAGGCTTCCCATAAACTATCGTAGTCACTACCAATTTGTTTTTTTACTATATCGAAATTTGTATACCTACGGTGTGATTTAACCTGTTGCTCTACATCACTAATACCGGCAAAGCTTATAATACATTTGTAAAGATCGGGAGTCTTAATTCCTCCCATTAATGCTGCATAACCGCCGTAACTGGCACCTGCGATACAGATATTGTTTTTATCTGCAGTTCCTTCTTTTATTAACCAATGAGTTCCATCTTCTACATCATCTTGCATTGCTTGACCCCATGAAGCTAAACCTTGCTTCATAAAGTCATGTCCATAACCCGATGAACCTCTAAAATTCATTTGAAACACAGCATAACCTTTGTTTGCAAAATATTGAGTCCAATAATCAAAGCCGCCGCTGTCGTAGCTAATTGGTCCGCCATGAGGGAATACTATTGTCGGTAAATTTGTATTTTTTTCACCTTTTGGTAACGTTAGAAAACCTTCAATTTCTAAGCCATCTCGGGCTTTATATTTTACTTTTTTCTTTGTTGCTAATATTTCTGGATAAAGTTTGTCATGTTTATAGGCAAGGACTTTTAATGAGTTGTCTTCCTTATCACCAATAAAATAAACACCAGGTTGATTATCATTACTTGCTAATAGAATGTATTTATTACCATCTGCACTTTTGTCTAATAATAAATTATCAGTATCAGGAAGCGCTTCATCAATCATTTTATTTAGTTTTTTATATTCTTCATCCCAGTAGTTATATCCTATTCCTACAATTTCATTGGTTTCTTTAGAGCGTCTTAAACCGCCATTTACATCATAATTTTCATTATAATAAACAAGCTCTTTTTTTAATGATTCGTCTGTTAGATTAACTTTATAAATAGCATCTTTACCGTTATATAATGCTTTTACATATAAAATATTGTTATCCGCACCAAAGGCTAAAGGCCATATAGATTCTTTACTAAATGCCTCAAAGGTCCATAAGTTTTTAAATTTACCTGATGATATTTTCTCTTTAATTGTGTAAGTTGTTTCATCCCTGTGTATGCCGATTCTGATATCGTGATTGGTATCTGTGATCCAAGAAATCATATCGCTTTTCGTTCTTTGAATGGTTCTACTTTTACCTTTATCAGTTATCGGAAAACGAAATACAGCTTCACCTAAACCAACAGTAAAGCCACCCAACGCCATTAATATATGATCTTCATCGTTAGGTAATATATCTACCACTTCAGATTGAATGTTGGGTACATACAGCATTTTTCTATAATAGGACTTTGGTATAACCGCAGTTAATTTACCGTCATTTCTATTAAGTTTTAATAATCGAGTTTCTGTAGTTTTAACTCCAACGCGGTGACTTGGAAAGTTTGCTTTAACAAGTATTACGTCGTTATTACCCCAAAAAATATTCGCAATAATATATTTTTCGTTCTGTGAATAAGCTAAGTTTTTAACGGTTTCATTATCAGTATCGTAAACATTAATTAATTTACCGCTAAGCTTTTCAGTTTCAATACGAACTAAATAAGCAATAAATCGCCCGTTTGGTGACAATCTAACGTCACTTACATCAGGAATGCTAACAATGTCTTCTAATGAGAGGGATTGAGCGTGTGAAGAATTAACGCTACTAAAAAAGAGTAGCGTTATGAGTAGAAGTATTTTCATCTAATATCCTTATCCGATGTTTATTATTATTTTTTAGTTGGTCGTCTCCAACCACTAATATTACTTTGTTTGCCACGAGCTACAGCTAGGTCATTATCTTCTACATTTTTAACAATAGTTGAACCCGCTGCTGTTGTAGCCATATTACCGATAGTAACAGGTGCAACGATTGATGCATTAGAACCAATAAAGGCGTTATCACCAATAATAGTTTTAGATTTATTTACGCCATCGTAATTACACGTAATTGTACCTGCACCTATATTTGAGTTTTTACCTATTTCGGTATCACCCAAGTAGGTTAAATGTCCCGCTTTAGAACCTTCGCCTAATGTAGATTTTTTCATTTCAACAAAGTTACCAATATGGGCATCATTTTTAAGTACTGAACCTGGACGGATTCTAGCAAATGGACCCGCTGAAGCATTTTCACCAATTACCGCACCTTCGATAATTGAGTTAGGTTTGATCTCTGCATTTTTACCTATAGTACTATCGATAATAATACAGTTCGCGCCGATTTTAGCGCCATCAGCAATAGTAACTTTACCTTCAAAAATACAGTTTACATCTATGATAATTTCTTGCCCAACAGTTACTTCACCACGTATATCGATACGGTTTGGATCAAGTATACTTGCGCCGGCGATCATTAACTCTTCTGCTTGTCTATATTGATATGCTCTTTCTAATGAGGCAAGTTGAACTCTATTGTTAGCGCCTTCAACTTCAATTTCTCTGTCAGGATGCGCTGTAGCGATTTCTTTACCTTCTTTATGGGCAGCAGCAATAATATCAGTTAGGTAATATTCACCTTGAGCATTATCGTTTGACAGGTTTGATAACCATCTTTTTAAATCGCCACCATTAGCAAGCAAAATACCTGTATTACACTCGTTAATTAATAACTGTTCAGCACTTGCATCTTTTTGTTCAACAATACCAACAACACTGCCTTTATTATCACTAGATGCTTCACGCATAATACGACCGTAACCATTAGGGTTAGCAAGATGAACCGTTAATAGTGACATTCCGTTAGCAGGTTTCGCTTCAAGTAGTCGATTTAACGTTGATACTTTAGTTAGAGGAACATCTCCGTATAGTACTAATACATCTTCATCATCTTTCAAATAAGGCGAAGCCATATCTACAGCATGTCCTGTACCTAACTGTTCTTTCTGTTCAACAAAAGTTAAATCATCACCCAGCACTTTTTCTTTTAATACATCGCCACCAAATCCATAAACTAAATAGGTATTTTCAGCATTAACTTGTCTTGCTGCATCAATAACATGATTGACCATAGGTTTGTTAGCTACAGGGTGCAAAACTTTAGGAAGAGTAGAACGCATACGAGTGCCTTTACCCGCGGCTAAGATTACGACTGAAAGTGACATTTTTGATTTCCATTATCTGATTGAAGATATATTGTGCTTATTGTAACTATTTTTCCATAAAAAAAGCGACCAATTACTTAACGTAAAGGTCGCTTTTTGTATCACTAAAACTTAGTGTTTAAGCTTAAACTGTTATTTACTTGAAGCCTGAATTACACGTAATTGTGCTACCGCACGAGCTAATTCAGATGCAGCTTCAGCATAATCGACGTCACCGCCATGATCATTTAAGTGCTGTTCAGCTCTTTCTTTAGCTTGTAATGCGGCTTCTTCATCCAAGTCACCGCCACGTATAGCTGAATCAGCTAGTACTGTAACGTTATTTGGCTGAACCTCAAGCATACCGCCAGATAAGTAGATGATTTCTTCTTCACCACCTTTCTTAACGATTCTTGCCATACCAGGTTTTAGTGAGGTCAGCAAAGGTGCGTGACCAGGCATAATACCTAATTCACCTTCGCTACCTGTGATCTGTAATGATTCAATACTGCCAGAAAATAAGCTTTCTTCAGCACTTACTACATTAAGATTTACAGAAAGTATTGCCATGTTGACCTCCAAATGGGCGACTAGTTTAAATAAGTAATTTACTTAACTAATTAGTCGCCAGCCTTCATTACATGTTTTTAGCTTTTTCAGTTGCTTCTTCAATAGAACCAACCATGTAGAAAGCTTGCTCAGGTAAATCATCATATTCACCTGCAAGTAATCCTTTAAAGCCACTGATAGTGTCTTTAAGAGATACATACTTACCAGGAGAACCTGTGAATACTTCAGCAACAAAGAATGGTTGTGATAAGAAACGTTGAATTTTACGAGCACGGTTTACCGCAAGCTTGTCTTCTTCAGATAACTCATCCATACCTAAGATAGCAATGATATCTTTAAGTTCTTTGTAACGTTGTAACGTAGATTGAACGCCACGAGCTGTTTCGTAATGCTCAGCACCAACTACTAACGGGTCTAATTGACGCGAAGTAGAATCTAATGGATCGATAGCAGGGTAGATACCTTGCGAAGCGATGTCACGAGAAAGTACAACAGTTGCATCTAAGTGAGCAAAGGTTGTAGCTGGAGATGGATCGGTTAAATCATCCGCAGGTACGTATACCGCTTGGATTGAAGTGATTGAACCTTTCTTCGTTGAAGTAATACGTTCTTGAAGAACACCCATTTCTTCAGCAAGTGTTGGTTGGTAACCAACCGCTGATGGCATACGACCTAACAATGCAGATACTTCAGTACCAGCAAGTGTATAACGGTATATGTTATCTACGAAGAATAAAACGTCACGACCTTCATCACGGAATTTTTCAGCCATTGTTAAACCAGTAAAGGCAACACGTAAACGGTTTCCTGGAGGCTCGTTCATTTGGCCGTAAACTAACGATACTTTATCAAGTACGTTTGAGTCGTTCATTTCATGGTAGAAATCGTTACCTTCACGAGTACGCTCACCTACACCAGCAAATACTGAGTAGCCGCTATGCTCGATCGCAATGTTACGAATAAGTTCCATCATGTTAACAGTTTTACCAACACCAGCACCACCGAATAAACCAACTTTACCACCCTTAGCGAATGGACATACTAAATCGATTACTTTGATACCAGTTTCTAATAGTTCATTAGACATCGCTTGGTCAGCATATGCTGGCGCTTCACGGTGAATTGACCATTTTTCTTCTTCGCCGATTGGGCCAGCTTCATCGATAGGCTCACCCAATACGTTCATGATGCGACCCAAAGTTGCAGTACCAACTGGAACTTGGATGTTATCACCTGTGTTTACTACGTTCAGACCACGACGCAAACCATCTGAAGAACCCATAGCGATAGTACGAACTACGCCACCACCAAGTTGCTGTTGTACTTCTAGTACTAAGCCACTTAAGTTGCCTTCGGTTATATTTAATGCGTCATATACCTGAGGTACAGCATCTTGTGGGAATTCTACATCCACAACTGCGCCAATGATTTGGACGACTTTACCTGTACTCATGTTTAATCCTCTAATCTTGTGCTCTTATTTACTAATAAAATAAACAAAGAACCTTTGCTTATACCGCTGCTGCACCTGCACAAATCTCACCCAATTCTTGAGTAATACTTGCTTGACGAGCTTTGTTATATACCAATTGTAAATCATCAATTAAGTCACCCGCATTATCTGTTGCAGCTTTCATTGCAACCATACGAGCGGCTTGTTCACATGCGAGGTTTTCAACCACACCTTGATATACTTGAGATTCTGTATAACGAACTAATAGTTGTTCAAGCAATGCTTGAGCATCAGGTTCGTATATGTAATCCCAGCGATGCTTAATTGCGTCATCATCTGACTTAGGCAAAGGTAAAAGTTGATCGATTGTCGGTTTTTGCGTCATTGTATTAACAAATTTGTTATACACAACAAACAGCTTATCTATATCACCATTATCGTAGGCATTTAACATAACTTTCACACTACCGATTAAATCGGTAAGTGATGGGCTATCACCTAAACCTGAAATTTGTGAAGTGATCTTAGCACCCATATTGTTGAAAAATGCTGTAGCTTTTGAGCCTACAACTGCAAATTCAACATCGGCGCCTGCTGATTGCTGTTTACCAGCATCAGCAAGTACTTTTTTAAATAAATTAATATTTAAACCACCACACAAACCACGGTCTGTTGATACAACGATATAACCTACGCGCTTAACTTCGCGTTCAACCATATAAGGATGATTGAACTCTAAATTACCAAGCGCGATGTGACCGATCACATTTCGCATATTTTCAGCGTATGGACGAGATGCAGCCATGCTATCTTGCGCTCTGCGCATTTTACTAGCTGCAACCATTTCCATTGCGCTGGTGATCTTCTGTGTATTTTTTACACTTCCGATCTTTGATTTAATCTCTTTACCACCAGCCATGACTTATTCTCCGCGAAAAGGTTAACTAAATTACCAAGTTTGGGTAGCTTTAAAAGCTTCAATAGCTTTAGCCAAACCAGCTTCGATATCTTTGTTATAGTCACCCTTCACGTTGATAGTAGCCATAAGCTCAGCGTGATCACTGTTCACGTATGAACGAAGTGCATCTTCAAAATCAACTACTTTTTCAATAGCAACATCGTTTAAATAACCTTTTTCTGCGGCAAATAAAGATACTGCTGTTTCAGCAATTGATAATGGGCTGTATTGCTTTTGCTTCATCAATTCAGTAACACGTTGTCCATGCTCTAATTGAGCACGAGTCGCGTCATCTAAATCAGATGCGAATTGAGCAAATGCGGCTAATTCAGCATATTGTGCAAGTGCTAAACGGATACCACCACCAAGTTTCTTGATGATTTTCGTTTGAGCAGCACCACCAACACGAGATACAGAGATACCAGCGTTAACAGCAGGACGAATACCTGAGTTAAACAGGTTAGATTCTAAGAAGATCTGACCATCGGTAATTGAAATAACGTTAGTTGGTACGAATGCCGAAACATCACCCGCTTGAGTTTCAATAATTGGTAATGCTGTTAAAGAACCTGTTTTGCCTTTAACTTCACCATTAGTGAATTTCTCAACGTAAGCTTCGTTTACACGAGCAGCACGTTCTAATAAGCGTGAGTGAAGATAGAATACGTCACCTGGGTAAGCTTCACGGCCTGGCGGACGACGTAATAATAATGAAATTTGACGGTAAGCAACTGCTTGCTTTGACAAATCATCATATACGATTAACGCATCTTCACCGCGGTCACGGAAGTATTCACCCATAGTACAACCAGAGTAAGCTGATAAGTACTGTAAAGCAGCAGCTTCAGATGCACCAGCAACAACAACGATAGTATTATCTAACGCGCCGTGCTCTTCTAATGAACGAACTAAGTTCGCTACAGTAGATGCTTTCTGACCGATTGCTACGTATACACACTTGATACCAGTGTTTTTCTGATTGATGATTGCATCTAGTGCAATCGCAGATTTACCGATTTGGCGGTCACCAATGATAAGTTCACGTTGACCACGACCAATAGGAATCATTGCATCAATTGACTTGATACCTGTTTGTACAGGTTCGTCAACAGATTTACGTTCGATAACACCTGGTGCCATAACTTCAACAGGAGAGAAACCATCGTTTTCGATAGGTCCTTTTCCGTCAATTGGCTCACCTAATGTGTTTACTACGCGGCCTAATAAGCCACGTCCTACTGGTACTTCCAATATACGGCCAGTACTTTTAACTTTTACGCCTTCAGCTAGGTCCGCATATGGGCCCATAACTACCGCACCTACCGAATCTCGGTCTAGGTTTAACGCTATTGCGAAGCGGCTGCCAGGAAGTTCGATCATCTCACCTTGCATTACATCTGCAAGGCCATGGATGCGAATGATACCGTCAGTTACAGAAACGATAGTACCTTCGTTACGAGCTTCACTAACTACGTCAAACTTTTCAATACGATTTTTAATCAGTTCGGCGATTTCAGTGGAATTCAGTTGCATGCTCTGTCCCCGTTAAGATTGCATTGTTGTTGCTAAGCGGCTCAGTTTACCTCGTACTGAACCATCTATTACCATGTCACCAGCTTTTATTACTAAGCCAGAAACCACGTTCGCGTCTACAATACAATTGAGCTTTACTTTTCGAGCCAAACGCTTTTCAAGCGCGGCACTTAATGTAGTTACTTGATCCGCTACTAATTCAACAGCAGATGTTACATCCACAGTAATTTCTTTTTCATATTCAGCTTTTAAAGCGCTAAATTGAACAAGAACTTGTGGTAGTACCAACAAACGTTCATTTTCTGCCATTACTTTAATTAAGTTTTGGCCATTACTGTCTAATTGATCTTCACAAACTTTTAAAAATAAGTCTGTGGCTTGATCTGCAGAAACACCACCTGAAAGGTAGTTTTTAATCGTTTCATTTTCTGAAACTTCTGCAGCAAATACTAACATAGATAACCAGTTATCTATTGTATTTGCTTCAACAGCAAAATCGAACGCTGCTTTAGCGTAGGGACGAGCAACGGTTGTCAATTCAGACATAAGCTCTATCCCTCTTAAAGTTCAGCTACAAGTTTATCTAAAATGTCGCTATGTGCAGCGGCATCGATTGAACGCTCAAGAATTTTCTCTGCGCCAGCTACAGCTAAAACTGCAACCTGTTGACGTAGTTCTTCTTTTGCTTGATTACGTTCTGTTTCTATTTCTGCATGTCCTGCTGCTAAGATTTTTTCTTTCTCAGCTTGGGCTTTAACTGCAGCTTCTTCTACTAAAAGAACTTCACGCTTCTTCGCAGCTTCAATAATTTCAGCAGCTTGAGCTTTCGCTTCTTTTAGTTGTGCTGTGGCTTTCTCTTGAGCAAGCTCAAGTTCTTTCGCAGCACGATCTGAAGCAGCAAGTCCGTCAGCAATAGTTGCTTGACGTGCTTCTATAGCACCAATAAGTGGTGGCCATACAAACTTCATACAAAAAATTACAAATACGATAAATGCGATTAATTCACCAACTAAGGTCATATTAAGATTCATTTATGTATCTCCTATTTTAATTCGCGTAAAAAACAACTTAAAGAAAATTAAGCACCAACTGCGAATAATAGGTATAAGCCGATAGCAACACCGATCATTGCGATAGCATCAATAAGACCTGCTACGATGAACATTTTCACTTGAAGTTGTGGTGCTAATTCAGGTTGACGAGCTGCAGATTCCAAGAATTTGCCACCAAGTATACCAAAACCGATAGCAGTACCTAAAGCACCTAGACCGATTAGTAAAGCAACAGCGATATATAACATATTTATCTCCGATTATTTAAGTTAAAGTTTAAAGTTGAAATTTGTAATTTGTTTTACGGGCTTCCTGCCCTAAACCCTTCGGCCCGACTATTGTCGTTCTAACTCAGTCCCGAAGAGTTAGTGATCTTCATGCGCTAAACTTAAATAAAGAATAGTTAGCATCATAAAAATGAACGCTTGTAATGGGATAACCAATAAATGGAAAGCTGCCCATAAAAAGTGTACTGGCAATTGGAATAAACCAATTGTTGCAATAAGCAAGAATATTAACTCACCCGCATATAAGTTACCGAATAAACGTAACGCTAATGATAATGGACGAGCTAATAAGGTAACCATTTCAAGTACAAAGTTTACTGGGTATAAAGACCAGTGACCAAAAGGTTGGGTCGTTAATTCTTTAATGAATCCGCTAACACCTTTAACTTTAATTGAATAGTAAATGATAAGGAAAAACACGCCTAATGCTAAAGCAAAAGTCATATTTGGATCTGTAGTTGGTACGGCTTTCATATAATGAACACCAAACAACTCAAAAATACGAGGAATAAGGTCAACTGGCACCCAATCCATTGCGTTCATTAATAATACCCAAACAAAAATAGTTAATGCTAAAGGTGCAATAACTGGGTTTTTACCATGAAACGTACTTTTTACACTGTCATCTACAAATTCTACTACCATTTCTACTGCACATTGCAGTTTTCCTGGTACGCCGGTGTTTGCTTTTTTAGCAACCGAACGAAAAATGTAGAGGAAAACGATACCAAGAAATATTGACCATCCTAGCGTATCTATGTGAACAGCCCAAAAGCCTTCGCCCACTGTTAGATTTTGCAAATGATGTTTAATATATTCTTGGCTGGTTATTTCAGCACCTGAAGCCATATTAAATTACCCTAATGATTAAAGTTTAAAAAAACTATGCCAATTATTGTTTATTTATAATTGGTTGTAGCAACGGCATAACCATTACTAAACAAAACATGCCAAATAAAGGCAGCGGCTGTATCACTAAAAACTTAAAGGCTAGTGAAAATAAAATTGCCGTTAATACCATCTTTATTTTTACGCCACTAAAAAAGGAATCAACCACTTTTCTAGCTGATCTTGCACCAGCATATCTAAATGCTTTCAGTGCAAAAATTATATTAGGTATTATTCCAATTAAACCGCCTATTAATGCTGATTTAGCGGAACTTATATCCCATATAAAATAAATACCTAATGTGAAACATATTACAACAATACAAGTTATCAATATTTGCTTGAATGCTATTCGTAGTCCTATTTTAGATAGCTCATTTTCTGCAAAAAGGCTCACTAGAACTCCTACTAAAACATTCGTATTTCACATAAACATTTAAAGTAATTACTTTAAATGCCAAAAAGTCTGCGCAAGTATACTTAATTACTCTTTTATTGCAACAAAATAGGGCTTATCTAGCTCTATTATTGTGCAAAATATTTCATTTTTAATATTGCCTAGTTGTAAGGCACTATAAAAGTTTTCATTCCTTACCAAATTTTGCAATTATGCCATCAAGTTCTTCTAAGTTGGTATATGAAATAACAAGTTTTCCTTTGCCTTTTTTATTGTGGCTAATAGAGACTTGTGAACCAATTTTTTCTGACAAATTTTGTTCTAAAGATTGAGTATCAGGATCTATTTCTTTTACTTTCTCTTCTTTGGCCGGTTCTTGAAGCTTCTTAATTAAAGCTTCCGTTTCTCTAACAGTTAATTCTTTGGCAACCACAATTCTTGCTGTATTGTTTTGTTCTTCATCAGAGAGACCTAATAAAGCACGAGCATGGCCCATTTCAATATCACCGTGTTCTAGAAAAGTTTTCACTTCACTATTTAAATTATTTAAACGTAATAAGTTACTGACCGTTGTTCTTGATTTACCAACAACATCAGCAACTTCTTGGTGAGTAAGTTCAAATTCTATTAATAGTCTTTCTAATGCAATCGCTTCTTCCATTGCATTAAGATCTTCCCGTTGAATATTCTCAATCAATGCCATAGCAACAGCGGATTCATCTGGCACATCTTTAACTAAACAAGGAACTAAATCTAATCCTGCAAGTTGAGCAGCGCGCCAACGTCTTTCACCCGCTATAATTTCATATTCTTCGTTATCTGTTTGTCGAACTACAATTGGTTGGATAATACCTTGCGACTTAATTGAATTTGATAATTCAATTAGTGCGTCATTAGACATATCTTTACGTGGTTGATATTTACCAGGCTGTAATTGTTCAATGGGAAGTTTTTGAAGCTCACTTTGTTGTGAATCCGCTGAAGAATTGTCAGATGAGTCTTTAGGTACTGATGTTAAAAGGGCGTCTAGACCTCGGCCTAGTCCTCTGCGTTTAGTTGGACTCATAGTTTTCCTTGAATGTTAACTTGTTACGGTTTCTTTGTTAGCTTTCTTTTCATTTTTACGTAATATTTCGCCCGCTAATGCTAGATATGCTTTAGCACCTGTTGACGATTTATCGTAATACATTGCTGGTGAGCCAAAACTTGGAGCTTCAGCTAAACGAACGTTTCTTGGGATCACGGTTCTATAAACTTTATCGCCAAAATGACGTTTAAGCTGTTCCGATACATCATTCGCTAATCGATTTCTTGGATCATACATGGTACGAAGAATTCCTTCTATATGAAGGTTGCCATTAACTACAGAAGTAAGTTGTGAGATTGTATCCATTAATGCTGTTAGTCCTTCTAATGCATAATATTCACACTGCATAGGAACTAAAACTGAGTCAGCAGCAGTCATTGCATTAACGGTAAGCATGTTTAATGAAGGAGGGCAGTCAATAATAATGTATTCATAATCATTTTTAACTTTTGCTAATGCTCTTTTTAAACGTTGCTCCCTTGAATAAACTTCCATGAGCTTAATTTCAACAGCAGTTACGTCAGCATTTGCTGCTATAAGATGATAAAGACCTGTTGTTTCTGTAATAACAACTTCTTCGAAAGGTTTTTCATCTACAAGTAATTCGTAACATGTGGCAGGGGCATCATATTTATCGACACCACTTGCCATAGAAGCATTACCTTGAGGATCAAGATCGATAAGTAGTACTTTTCTTTTAGTTGCAGCCAAGGATGCAGCTAGATTCACTGAAGTTGTTGTTTTACCAACTCCACCTTTTTGATTAGCTACAGCAATTATTTTTCCCACAATTCCCTCGAATATTCTCGTTTACAATATTTTATTGTATTTTAACTAATTCAATTAAATGTCTTTCAGCATTTAACTGAGGAACAATTATAGTATGACTTTTTATCATTGTTACATTGCTAGGTAAATTGTCAATTTCGTCTGTTGGAAATTGTCCTTTTAATGCTAAGAACTTTCCATGATCTTTAGTGACTAAATGATCACACCAAGTAACCATATCATTAAGTGAAGAAAATGCTCTACTTAATACACCATCAAATGGTTTTTCAGGCTCGTACTTTTCAACTCGAGCTTGTACAGGTGTTACATTTTTAAGGGATAGTTGATAAGTAACTTGTTTAAGAAAGGTAATACGTTTACCTAAGCTATCTAATAAAACAAATTCTTTATCTGGATATGCGATAGCTAATGGAATACCTGGTAGTCCAGGTCCTGTTCCTACATCTATAAAATGTTGGCCTTCTAGAAGAGGGCCAATCATTAAGCTATCCATAATATGTTTTACAATCATATCTTGAGGATCACGAATAGATGTTAAGTTATAAGTTTTATTCCATTTATTTAGTAATTCTACATAATCAACAAGTAAAATTACTTGTTGATTAGTGAGCTGTAATTCGGTTTCTTTAAGTAGTGTATTTAATTTATCAGTTAACATGAGTAAATTACTGGCTCTTTTGATTAAAGATTAAGCTGATTTACGTAATAAACCATGCTTTTTAAGATAAACTAATAATAACGAAATTGCGGCAGGAGTAATACCTGAAATTCGCGATGCTTTACCAATAGTTTCAGGTCTAGTATCTGTTAGTTTTGCAATAACTTCATTTGATAAGCCTGATATTTGTGAAAAATCAAAATCATGTGGGATCAAAGTCAGCTCATGTTTTTTCTTTTTCGCTATTTCTTCTAACTGGCGATCAATATAGCCTGCATATTTTATTTGTATTTCTACTTGTTCAGCAGCTTGTACATCGTGTAATTTTGGTCCTAAGCTTTCAATACTCATTAGGTCATCATAAGTAACTTCTGGACGACGAATTAAATCTTCTAAGCTATTTTCTCTACTAATAGGCGTTTTCAATAGTGGGTTAATATCATTTACTGCTGCATGATCTTTATGGATCCATGTAGTTTTCAAACGCTGACGTTCTAACTCAACATTTTCCATTTTTTCATTAAAACGTTTCCAACGAGCCTCATCGACTAATCCAAGTTTGTAACCTTTTTCAGTTAAGCGGATATCAGCGTTATCTTCTCTAAGTAATAATCTGTATTCAGCACGAGAGGTAAACATTCTATAAGGTTCTTTAGTACCTAATGTTGCTAAGTCATCAATGAGTACACCCATGTATGCTTCATCACGACCTAAAATAAGTTCTTCTTTGCCTTGAACACGTGCTGCTGCATTGGTTGCTGCTATTAAGCCTTGAGCACCAGCTTCTTCATATCCTGTTGTTCCGTTTATTTGACCAGCAAAATATAAGTTATTAATAAATTTACTTTCAAGAGTTTGTTTTAAATCTCTAGGATCAAAGTAGTCATATTCAATAGCATAACCTGGTCTTGTAATGTGAGCATTTTCAAAACCTACAATTGATCTTACTAAGTCCATTTGTACATCAAATGGTAAACTTGTTGAAATACCATTAGGGTAAATTTCATGAGTTGTTAAACCTTCCGGCTCAACAAAGATTTGATGTGAGTCTTTATCAGCAAAACGATGGATCTTATCTTCGATAGATGGACAATATCTTGGTCCAATTCCTTCAATAACACCTGTGTACATTGGAGAACGATCTAAACCTCCACGAATGATGTCATGCGTTTTAATATTTGTATGTGTGATAAAACAAGAGATCTGCTCAGGATGTTGAGATCTATTTCCCATATATGAAAATACAGGTCTAGGATCGTCACCTGGTTGTTCTTGCATTACAGAAAAGTCTAAACTTCTAGCATCTAATCTTGGCGGTGTTCCTGTTTTTAAACGATCGATCCTAAATGGCATGTCTCTTAAGCTTTTAGCTAAGTTAACACTAGCAGGATCCCCTGCGCGACCACCTTGGTAATTATTTAAACCAATATGTATTTGGCCTGCTAAGAATGTTCCTACAGTTAAAACTACAGATTTAGCTTTAAACTTTAATCCCATTTGTGTTGAAACACCGACTACAACATCGTTTTCTAGAATAAGATCGTCACAAGGTTGTTGAAAAATAGTTAAGTTTTCATGGTTCTCTAAAGTGTTTCTAACAAAAGATTTATACAATAATCGATCTGCTTGAGCTCTAGTTGCTCTTACTGCTGGGCCTTTACTTGCGTTTAGAGTTCTAAATTGAATGGCAGCATGATCTGTCGCTGTAGCCATTAATCCACCTAAAGCATCAATTTCTTTAACAAGATGACCTTTGCCAATACCACCAATTGCTGGGTTACATGACATTTGTCCTAAAGTGTCAATATTATGAGTTAACAATAATGTCTTACAACCCATACGTGCAGCAGCTAAACAAGCTTCTGTTCCGGCGTGTCCACCACCAACAACAATCACGTCATAAGTTTCTTGATACCACATAAATTTTTTAACCTTTAGATTAATGATCTTTTTAAATTAGGGAGCGTATTTTAGCTTGTTTTTGAGAGGAGGGGAATGATCAAATACCGAAAAAGATCTTAGTATGATCCTCTTAAATATATACAAGATCTTTTTAAAGATCTTGTTGTTATTACTTATTAAGGATCCTTTTTTCTGTTGATAAGTACTTTTATAGATTTAATTTCAATTACTTAGACTACTATAAAGCTTGTTTACAACCTTGGATCATTTAACTTTAAACCTATGATCAAAAGCGCCTGTTATCCACAAGGAGAATAAGTTTTATTTATATACACTGAATAATAATAAGAAAATAATAGCTTGATCACAGAGTTATACACATTACATGTTTTATTTTGGTAAATCTGTGAATAACTTCTTAGTAAGATCATTACAATAGATCTTTATTTTCAGTGATCCAGCATTGAGCTAGATCTTCTGGATCTATATCTTGTGACATATCCAATAGATTTATTGTTGTTATTATTTTGCAACCTTTTGAATTTAATAGTTTATCTATGTTTTTAGCAGCTAAACAATAAGTATCATAATTACGATCACCGATCCCTATGATCATATAATTAATACTTGTTAGATCCTGTGAGCTGTTTTCAAGATCTAAAACAAAATTTTGGATATTATCTGGGTAATCTCCAGCTCCATGAGTTGATGTGCAAATGAGCCAATTTGTGTTTTTATTTTCTATTTCTTCAAAATTAGGTGTTAAATGCAACTGAGTTTGATGCCCTAAAGCGTTTAATTGTTCTTCACAAGCTTCAGCTACGTACTCAGTTCCACCTAACATACTGCCAACAATAATTTGATATGTACTCATATTTATCTCATAAATGGGGTTAAATAATACGGATTTTTAGCTTTATTTACCGATACAAAACGATGAAAATATCTCAGTTAATAAGTCATCATTAGTAAATTCACCTGTTATTTGGTTCAACTCTTCTTGGCAAAATCTGAGTTCTTCAGCAAGTATTTCACCTGCTACATAAGATTCTAGTTGTTCTAAGCCTATTTCTAAGTGGTTATGAGCTTTTTCTAATGCTGACAAATGTCTACGACGAGCCATAAAGCCACCTTCAGTGCTTCCCTGATAGCCCATAATCTCTTTTAAATGTTCTTTTAGTACAGAAACACCATCACCATTTTTAGCTGATAATGTTATGGTAGGTGTATTATTTGGCTTTGAGTATCCTGTTTGAGCTTTACTAATATCTGCTTTATTGCGAATAACGGTTAAGCCTATTTTTTCAGGTAATTTAGCAAAAAATTCTGGCCATTGCTGTTTAGGATCCTCATCAATATTTAGTGATGAATCTACCATAAGTAATACACGATCAGCTTGGTTAATTTCATTCCACGCACGCTCAATACCTATTTGTTCTACTTTATCTGTGCTTTCTCGTAGTCCAGCGGTATCAATAATATGCAATGGCATACCATCAATATGGATTTGCTCTGATAGCACGTCGCGGGTTGTACCTGCTATATCTGTTACTATTGCGCTTTCTTTACCACTAAGGGAGTTGAGTAGGCTTGATTTACCAGCATTAGGTCTACCTGCAATAACAACACGCATACCTTCTCTAATAATGGCTCCTTGTTGCGCTTGTTTACGGACATCAATTACTTGGGTAATAATGCTTTTAAGCTTATCTACAACTTTTTTATCTGCGAGAAAATCAATCTCTTCTTCTGGAAAGTCTATTGCAGCTTCTACATACATTCTTAAATGAATTGTATCTTCAACAAGTTGATTAATAAGTTTAGAGAAGTCACCTTGAAGGGAATTAAGTGCACACTTTGCAGCTTGCTCTGAGCTTGAATTGATTAAATCGGCAATAGCTTCTGCTTGTGTTAAATCGAGTTTATCGTTTAAAAATGCTTGTTCACTGAATTCACCAGGATTTGCCATTCTAACTTTAGGTAAGGATAAAATTTCTTTGAGTAACATATCTAAAATTACAGGGCCGCCGTGTCCTTGAAATTCAATAATATCTTCACCAGTAAATGAATTAGGACCTTTAAAATACAGCGCTATACCTTGATCTAAAGTTTCACCCTTTAAGTTTTTAAAAGGAAGATATTCAGCTTTTCTTAGTTCAGGTAATTTACCTAAAATAGCGTTGGCTACATTTTGTACTTCTGGACCTGATACTCTGATAATGCCAACCCCACCTCTACCTGGTGCGGTAGCTTGTGCGGCGATAGTTTCTTTAGATGTATTAGAAAAGCTAAGCTCTGTCATTGTTTATCTCAGTTGAATCGATTTAATTTTCAACTTCATTATAAACGTAGAATGCTTTTGATGAAATGAGAGGATTTTTTTATAGGTATAAAAAAAGGTGGCCTGAGCCACCTTTGTTGTATTGCGTTATTTATTACGCTTGTTGTGCTTTCTTTTTCTCTATGCCTGAAAATATAATTTTCATTTGTGCGATAGATATTAAGTTACTTACTAACCAGTAAAGTACAAGGCCTGAAGGGAACCAAAAGAAGAATACAGTAAATGCTACTGGCATATATTGCATTATTTTTTGTTGCATCGGATCTTGAACTGTCATTGGCTGCATTTTCTGCATAACAAACATACTTACACCCATTAAAATAGGTAGTATGTAGAATGGGTCTTGTGCTGATAAATCTTGGATCCATAACATAAATGGCGCATGACGCAATTCAACACTTTCTAAAAATACCCAGTATAACGCTAAGAAAATTGGCATTTGTACAAGAAGAGGTAAACAACCACCAGCAGGGTTTACTTTTTCTTTACGGTACATTTCCATTGTCGCTTGTGACATCTTCTGTCTGTCGTCACCAAAGCGTTCTTTAAGTTGTGCCATCTTAGGCGCTAATGCACGCATTTTTGCCATAGAGGTATATTGCGCTTTAGTTAATGGGTACATACCGCCTTTTACAATTAAAGTAATAACAATAATTGCTAATCCCCAGTTAGAAACGAGAGATTGTATTTTAATAAGCAACCAGAATAATGGTTGGCTTATCATTGATAAAAATCCGTAATCAATAGTCAAGCCTAAATGAGGTGCTATAGATTCTAGTAATACTTGATCCTTCGGTCCTACATAAAAAATAGCCGATGTAACGGCTTCAGTATTGGGTTGTACACTAAGAACTGGTGCTTTAAAGCCTATTACTGCATCTTGATTTATATAAGAGCTATAAAATTGATTTGAATCATCTTGATGTGGAACCCATGAAGAAACAAAGTAATGTTCTAACATAGCTACCCAACCACCCATAGTTGAAATATTTAACTTAGTTTCTGAAATATCATCAAAGCTATATTTTTCATATCTATCATCATCAGTTGAATAAGCAGCTCCGCGATACGTTGGCATAAGTGCTGAACCGCTTTCTACTAGTGTTGATTGTTTAAGTTGACCATACATTTGAACACTAGCCATAGTCGCAGTGTTGTTTTTAACAATGTATTCTATATTAATACTATAGCTCGACTTATTAAATGTGAAACGCTTAGTTACCGCTAAACCATCTTCAGTTACAAAATCTAAATCAACAGTTAATGATTCGTTATCTGCTAAGTCATATTGCTTTGCTGAAGTTTTGTAAATTGGGCGACCAGCTATTAAACGGTCTATACCTTGCTCACCAATTAAGCCACTTTGTGCTACATATTTTTTAGGGCCATTTTGCATTACTGTAAATGGAATGCCATTACCTTGTTCGGTATCAAATTTTAATAATTTTGCATCAACAATATCACCACCACGAGTATCAATTTGTAATGCTAATACATCAGTATTAACTGATATAAGTTGCTTAACAGGACTCGTTGACTCTTGAACAATAGTATTATTTGAAGAAGACTCTGGAATATATTCGCCATTAGCATTTTGAATAGTATTCGTTGGTACTTGTTCTGATTGTTCAATTACTATTGGTGCAGGGGCATTTGATTTTTGCCATTCACTAAATAATAAATAGGTTACAACCAGTAGCGCAATGAACAGAAAACTGCGTTGAGATTCCATAATGACTTATTTCTCTTTTTTTGATGGTGGCACGGGATCAGATCCTCCCGCATTAAGTGGATGGCATTTTAGTATACGTTTGCTCGCTAACCAACAACCTTTTAACACACCGAAGCGATTAATTGCTTCAATAGCATAAAAAGAGCAAGTTGGATTGAATCTACAATTGTTACCTAGTAGAGGGCTGAGCAAGCGTTGGTAAGCTTTTATAAAAAAAATAGCTATGTTTTGTGGCGTTGAATTATTTTTCGCCATATTTTTTCTAATTGCTGATTAATTTGGGTGTTGTCTAGTTTATCAGTACCCGATTTCACCATAACGACAATATCTATATGGGGGAGGTCATGCTGATTTAAACGAAAACTTTCTCTAATCAATCTTTTAATTCTGTTTCGTTGAACAGCAAGTTTCACTCGTTTTTTAGCTATTGCTAAACCCAAGCGATTATTATTATCTGGATTTTGAGAAACAAGAATTGTGATGTGACTAGAACCAAATCTAATTGGCTTAGTAAAGACTGATTGAAATTGACCGGGAGTCAACAAACGTGACTCCCGATTAAATTCATAAGTAACCATGGTAGTTACTCGAACTCTATTTGATAAATCAAGATAGAGATTATGCGCTTAAGCTTGCACGGCCTTTAGCACGACGACGTGCTATAACTGCACGACCGTTCTTAGTTGCCATACGAGCACGAAAGCCGTGGTTGCGTTTACGCTTTAATACACTAGGTTGAAATGTTCTTTTCATTACGCTAATCCGTCGGTTGTTGTTGCCCTGGCAAGTCGCCTTAAAATGAGCACACTGGTCTAAAAAAGAGGCAGAATTATATACACAATAATTATAGGCGTCAACATCAACTCAATGTATTTTTTCAAAGGATCGTTGGTGATCTTTACTAAAAAGGTTTAAGTATCCACAGTTTCATCACATTTTGAATAATTGTTCCAAATATTTTGTTAAATATACCTCTAATATCTTTATCTATTTAATATAAATATTATATTGTTATTAAAATTAAATGTTATATTAAATAATAGGTTAGGTGTAATTAGATGATATTTATTATATTATCGTAAATGTCAATATTGATGTTGTGGATAAGTACGTAGATAATGCTATTTATAGATATTAATTTTAGTTAGTTTCCTGTCATATATTTTGTTCTTTTAATTTAGAATAAATAAAACTGACATCTTAGGAGTTTTGGTTGGATCAATCACATTGGCAACGTTGTCTGTCTATCTTACAAGAAGAGTTGCCTGCCCAACAATTTAGTATGTGGATTCGTCCATTACAGTGCGTTATCGACGATAATATTGTTACTTTATTTGCACCAAACAGATTTGTTTTAGATTGGGTTAGAGATAAATATTTAAATCGTTTAACTGAACTTGTTTCTTTGAACGATCCTGCAAACCCGCCTATGCTGCGTTTTGATGTGGGTAGCATCCCTACAACTAGTTCTGTAAAAGTACCTAGTAAAGTACCTGCAGCAGAAGAAAGTACAGTAAAGAAAGCCAAAACCCCAGCTGATACAAATTTACCTAAAACTGCTAATGTACGTAATAAATATACTTTCGATAACTTTGTTGAAGGTAAATCTAATCAATTAGCAAGAGCTGCAGCTTCACAGGTTGCTGATAATCCAGGTACTGCATATAACCCTTTATTTATTTATGGTGGTACTGGTTTAGGTAAAACCCATTTATTACATGCAGTAGGAAATGGTATTTTAGCTAATAAGCCAGATGCTAAAATTGCTTATATGCATTCAGAACGCTTTGTTCAAGATATGGTGCGAGCTTTACAAAATAATGAAATGGAAAAGTTTAAACAATATTATCGTTCTGTTGATGCTCTGCTAATTGATGATATTCAATTTTTTGTTGGAAAGGATCGCACTCAAGAAGAATTTTTCCATACCTTTAATGCTTTACTAGAAGGTAACCAACAAATCATTTTAACGAGTGATCGTTACCCTAAAGAAGTCGATGTAGAAGATCGTCTAAAATCTCGCTTTGGTTGGGGCCTTACAATAGCCATTGAACCTCCAGAATTAGAAACTCGTGTAGCTATATTAAAACGCAAAGCACAAGAAAGTAATATTAATCTCGCTGACGAAGTTGCATTCTTTATTGCTAAACGTTTACGTTCAAATGTACGTGAACTTGAAGGCGCTTTAAACCGTGTTGTAGCTAATGCTAATTTTACCGGCCGTGCTATCACTATAGATTTTGTTAGAGAAGCGCTACGTGATTTACTTGCACTTCAGGATAAACTTGTCACAATTGACAACATACAAAAAACCGTAGCTGAATATTACAAAATAAAAGTATCGGATCTGTTATCTAAAAGGCGTAATCGCTCTGTCGCACGACCAAGACAAATTGCAATGGCGCTTTCTAAAGAACTTACTAACCATAGCTTACCTGAAATAGGGGATGCATTTGGTGGTAGAGATCACACAACAGTTCTGCATGCTTGTCGTAAAGTTAAATCTTTGAGAGAAGAAACACACGACATTAAAGAAGATTATTCAAACTTAATAAGAACACTTTCATCTTAATCAGTCAGTTTAAATTTTTATAGGTATAAAAATGAAGTTTTCAATAAATAGGGAATTACTTTTAAAACCATTATTACTTGTTTCTGGTGCTGTTGAAAGAAAGAGTACTCTACCAATACTTAGTAATGTACTTTTAGAAGTTAGTGGGCAATCACTTACTTTAACAGCCACTGATTTAGAGCTTGAAATGGTTTCTTATGCTCAAATTGACAATCATGCTGAAGATTCTGAAGTAACCATTCCAGCACGTAAACTTCTGGATATTTGTAAAAGCTTACCTGACGATTCTATTTTAGAATTTGAACTAGAAAATGACGTAATTAAAATTTCTACAGGTAGAAGTAAATATTCTCTTTCTACTTTATCAGCTGACGATTTTCCTAATATTGAAGAATGGAAAGGTGATGTTGAGTTTCAATTATTAAAGTCTGAATTTTTAAGATTAATTGAAAGTACTCATTTCTCAATGGCAAATCAAGATGTACGTTATTATTTAAACGGGATGTCTATTGAAACTGAGGGAAATGAAATTCGTTCAGTTGCTACTGATGGACATCGTTTAGCAATATGTAAAATATCTAACGAGTCTTTATCGCTTCCAACAAGACAAGTTATTGTGCCTCGTAAAGGTATACTTGAAATAATTCGCTTACTTGATCCTATAGAAGAAACTGTAAAAGTATTTTTAGGATCAAATCATATCCGAATTATCGATACCGAATTTTCTTTTACAAGTAAGTTAGTTGATGGTCGTTTTCCTGACTACCGAAGAGTTCTTCCTCGTAATGGTGATAAAATATTATTAACAAGTCGCGAACAAATGCGCCAAGTATTATCGCGCGCTGCAATTTTATCTAACGAAAAGTTTAGAGGTGTACGTTTAAACTTTTCTGCTAGCGAGTTAAAAATTACAGCAAACAATCCTGAGCAAGAACAAGCTGAAGAAGTGATTGAAATTGAATTTCCGTTTGAAGATGTAGAAGTTGGCTTTAACGTAAGTTATGTATTAGATGTACTTAATGCTATTAAAGATACTAACGTTAAATTCACTTTAGCTGATGCAAACAGTAGTGTGGTTATTGAAGGTGCAGATACTGGCGAAGCTACTTATGTTGTTATGCCTATGCGTTTGTAATTAAATGAGTGTAGCTCGATTAATTACACAGAATTTTCGAAACATAGAACAAGCTAAAATAGATTTACATCCACAACTAAATTTTTTAGTTGGTGATAATGGAAGTGGTAAAAGTAGTTTCTTAGAAGCTATTTTTTTTCTAGGGCATGGAAAGTCATTTCGCACCTCTAAGATTGAAAACTTAGTTTCACATGAACAATCTAGTTTTGTTGTAAGCATAAAAGATGATTTAGACGCTCAGATAGGTATCTCGAAAAATTTTACTTCTAATCAAACAGAAATAAAAATTAATGGAGAGCGTCATACCAAACTTTCTGAACTTGCTAAAAATATAGCGGTTCAAATAATTACACCCGAAAGCTTTAAGTTGTTTTTTGGTGGGCCAAAAGAACGCAGACGTTTTGTAGATTTAGGATTGTTTCACGTGGAACAATCATTTTCTAGAGAATGGAAAGATTTTAATCGTATCTTAAAACAAAGAAATGCTTACTTAAGATCTGGTATAAATATAGAAGGGATAAAATATTGGGATGAAGTTTTTTGTGTTCACTCTAATAATGTATCTGAATTAAGAATTAAATATATTACTAGTTTTAAAGAAGAGTTTTTACATTGGGCTAAATTACTACTGCCTAATATTTTTGAGGATATTCAAATACAATATTCTCAGGGGTGGAAACAAAACACAAAATTAGAAGATATTTTACAAAATAATAGATCAAGAGAAGTGCTACTAGGTTACACAATTTCAGGCACGCATAAATTTGATTTACGATTTATTATGAACAAACAGCCTTTAGAAAATCAACTTTCAAGAGGGCAACAGAAGTTGTTTTTACTCGCTTTAACTTTTGCACAAGCTAAGCTAATTGAAAAAGTAAAACGAGTAAAACCAATTTTATTGATTGATGATGTTGGAGCAGAACTTGATTCAAACTCTAGAACTGTTTTAAATGACGCTATTAATCAGTTAAATTGTCAGGTAATTATTACCGCAATTGATAAAGTCGCTGTGGAACCTTTGATTCCAAATGACCATGATTACAAAATGTTTCACGTGAAACATGGTAAAATTTTTGAAATGAGTGAATAGGCTAAAAGCTATGACAATAGAAAATGAATATGATTCGGCCAGTATAAAAGTACTAAAAGGTCTTGATGCAGTACGTAAAAGACCAGGTATGTATATAGGTGATACAGATGATGGGTCTGGATTACATCATATGGTATTTGAAGTATTAGATAACTCAATTGATGAAGCATTAGCTGGTCATTGTAGTGAAATCGTCGTTAGAATTCACTTAGACGGCTCTGTATCTGTTAGAGATAATGGTCGTGGTATCCCAACTGAAATTCACCCTGAAGAAGGTGTGTCAGCAGCAGAAGTTATTATGACAGTACTTCATGCTGGTGGTAAATTTGGTGGAGAAGACTCAGGTTATAAAGTTTCTGGTGGTTTACATGGTGTTGGTATTTCAGTTGTAAATGCTTTAAGTGACAAATTAAAGCTAAATATCAGACGTGGTGGCAAACTATATGAACAAATATATTTGTCAGGCGAACCAGAAGCACCATTAGCAGAAATTGGCGAAAGTGATAAAACAGGGACAGAAGTAAGATTCTGGCCAAGTTCTAAAACATTCTCTGATGTATTATTTCATTACGACTTATTAGTTAAGCGTATTCGTGAACTTTCTTTCTTAAACTCAGGTGTTTCAATTAGATTAGTTGATGACAGAGAAGAAGGAAAAGAAGATCACTTCCATTTTGAAGGTGGTATTCAAGCATTTGTTGATTATTTAAATACAAATAAAACACCAGTAAATGAAGAAATATTCTACTTTGATTTAGCAAAAGATGATGGAATTATTGTAGAAGTTGCAATGCAATGGAATGATGGCTTCCAAGAAAATATTCATTGTTTTACTAATAACATCCCTCAAAAAGATGGTGGTACACATCTAAGTGGTTTTAGAACTGCATTAACCAGAACTTTAAATAGTTATATGGTTAAAGAAGGTTTAAATAAAACTAAGAAAGGTGGTAGTACAGAAACTAACGCTTCAGGTGATGATGCTCGTGAAGGTTTAACCGCTGTAATATCAGTTAAAGTTCCAGATCCAAAATTCTCATCTCAAACTAAAGACAAACTAGTGTCATCAGAAGTAAAAACTGCTGTTGAACAAGCTATGGGTGAGAAGCTAGGAGAGTATTTACTAGAGAAACCAACGGTTGCTCGTACAATTATTATGAAGATAGTTGATGCAGCAAGAGCTCGTGAAGCGGCGCGTAAAGCTCGTGAAATGACAAGACGTAAAGGTGCTTTAGATATTGCAGGTTTACCTGGTAAATTAGCAGATTGCCAAGAAAAAGATCCAGCTCTTTCTGAACTATATATAGTGGAAGGGGACTCTGCTGGCGGATCGGCCAAGCAGGGACGAAACAGAAAAAACCAAGCAATATTACCATTGAAAGGTAAAATCTTAAACGTAGAAAAAGCACGTTTTGATAAGATGATATCTTCACAAGAAGTTGGAACTTTAATTACAGCTTTAGGTTGTGGTATTGGTAGAGATGAATACGATCCAGAAAAACTAAGATATCACAGTATCATTATAATGACCGATGCTGATGTCGATGGTTCTCACATCCGTACATTATTGCTAACATTCTTCTATCGTCAAATGCCTGAAATTATGGAACGAGGTTATATCTATATCGCTCAACCACCTTTATATAAAGTTAAAAAAGGTAAGCAAGAAAGATACATTAAAGATGATGATGGTTTAACTGAGTACTTAACAACATTAGCATTAGATAATGCAGAATTACATGTTAATGAATCTGCGCCAGCTATATCAGGTGTTGCTTTAGAGAGTTTAGTAAATCAATACAGAAAAACGATGGAGACGATTAAAACGCTTTCTAGACAGATACCAGCTGATATCTTAGAGAAGATGATTTACTCAAAACCTATCGCTAAAGAAGATTTTAATAATGAAGCTTTAGTTGATGCATGGACTGCTGACTTAATTAAACAGTTAGATGATCAAGACGGTAATGGTTCTATTTATTCTGTAGTAGTTAAACAAGATAAAGAAAGAAAAGTATTTTACCCAAGCTTTATTGTTCGTAAACATGGTATTGATACAGAATATAACTGTAGTTATGAATTTATCGAATCTAACGAGTTTAAATCTATCGTAGCTTTAAATACGGCAATTAACGGACTTATCGAAGAAGGTGGGTATGTTAAACGTGGTGAGAAGATTAAACCAGTAGCTGAGTTTGAAGAAGCTTTAACTTGGTTGATGGCAGAATCAAAACGTGGTCAATACATACAACGCTATAAAGGGTTGGGTGAAATGAACCCTGATCAGTTGTGGGAAACAACCATGGATCCAGCAACACGTAGAATGCTTCGAGTAACTATTGAAGATGCTATTGCTGCAGATCAATTGTTTACTACCTTAATGGGGGATCATGTTGAACCAAGAAGAAACTTTATTGAAGAAAATGCACTTAAAGTAGCTAATTTAGATATATAGTTATCATATAGTTCTTTAAATTCAATAAGATAAAGCCATTCTAGCTACTAGGATGGCTTTTTTATTACTATAAATGAAATTTGATGTCCGGGTGAACAAATTAAGAGCATATTTGAGTGTTAAAAAATAATATGTAAAAAATACAATACAGACCTAGGCTAACAAAAGCACAATGCGTATAATTGCTCACAAAATAGAAACTTATACACTATTTAAAATTGGATATTCATGAGTACGTTTAATATAAAAACATTTCAAGGTTTAATCTTACAATTACAAGATTATTGGGCAAGACAGGGTTGTGTAATTATTCAACCTTTAGATCTAGAAGTAGGTGCTGGTACTTTCCACCCTATGACTTTCTTACGAGCTATTGGTCCAGAGCCAATGAGTAGCGCGTATGTGCAACCTTGTAGACGTCCTACTGATGGTCGTTATGGTGAAAATCCAAATAGACTTCAACATTACTACCAATTTCAAGTGATGTTGAAACCATCGCCAAAGAATATTCAAGAACTATATTTAAATTCTTTAAAAGAGTTAGGTATAGATCCATTAGTACACGATATAAGATTTGTAGAAGATAACTGGGAATCGCCAACATTAGGTGCTTGGGGACTAGGTTGGGAAATCTGGTTAAACGGTATGGAAATAACTCAATTTACCTATTTCCAACAAGTAGGCGGATTAGAGTGTGCACCAGTGACAGGTGAAATCACTTACGGCTTAGAGCGTTTAGCTATGTACATTCAAAATGTTGATAGTATTTATGACCTAGTATGGACTGATGGTCCTATGGGTAAAGTATTATACGGTGACATCTTCCATCAAAATGAAGTTGAGCAATCAACGTATAACTTTGAACATGCAGATGTAGATGCGTTATTTAAACAATTTGATCAGTGTGAACTTGAAAGCCAACGTTTAAATGAAGCGAATTTACCTTTACCAGCTTATGAGCAAGTAATGAAAGCATCACATGCATTTAACTTATTAGATGCTCGTCATGCCATTTCAGTAACTGAAAGACAACGTTATATTCTACGTGTTAGAGCCTTATCAAAAGCGTGTGCAGAATCTTATTATGCTAAACGTGAAGAACTCGGTTTTCCACTTTGCAATAACAAAACATCAGAAGTGGGACAGGAGTAACTAATATGAATAAAGAAACATTACTAATTGAATTAGGTACTGAAGAGTTACCACCAAAGAGTTTAAAAACATTAGCCACTACATTTTTTGATCAAATTAAAAGTCAGTTAGATAGCGCTAATTTAGAATATAGTGATATTAAATGGTTTGCTACGCCTAGACGTTTAGCTGTTAAAGTTATTAATCTAGATGAAAAACAACAAGACAAAGAGATTGAAAAGCGTGGACCAGCAGTTAATGTAGCATTTGATGATGCAGGTAATGCAAGTAAAGCTGCAGAAGGTTGGGCACGTTCAAATGGTATTACTGTTGAGCAAGCTGAACGTTTAGTTACTGATAAAGGTGAATGGTTACTTCATAAAGCTGTGCAAGTAGGTAAATCAGTAGAAGACTTAATACCTGATATGGTAAACCAAGCAGTTAATAAATTACCTATTCCGAAGCCAATGCGTTGGGGCAGTTCTCGTACACAATTTATTAGACCTGTTCATACTTTAGTACTTATGTATGGCGATAAAGTCATTGCGGGCGAAACATTAGGTGTTAAATCTAATAACTTGGTAACGGGTCATAGATTTCATCATGAAGGTCTAGTAACTATTAGTCACGCTAATAACTATGAAACGATAATGCAAGATGCATACGTTATGGTTGATTATGATGAACGTCAGCAACTTATTTTAAAGCAAATTACTGCTGTAGCAGAAGAAATTAATGGTGTACCTCTATTAGATGATGATCTAGTAGATGAAGTAACAGCATTGGTTGAATGGCCAGTAGCGTTAGCTGGAAGCTTTGATAAAGAGTTTTTAAATGTGCCGCCTGAGCCATTAATCTATTCGATGAAAGATCATCAAAAATATTTTCCTGTAAATGGTAAAGATGGAAAACTATTAAATCAGTTTATCTTTATTACTAACATTGAAAGTAAAGATCCAAACCAAGTTATATTTGGTAACGAAAAGGTTATTCGCCCACGCTTAGCTGACGCTGAATTTTTCTTTAAAACAGATAAAAAGCAAAAGTTAGAAGATAGATTAGAAAGTTTAGAATCTGTATTGTTCCAAAAGCAGCTAGGTACACTTAAAAGTAAATCAGTACGCATTGCTTCATTAAGTGAGTTCATTGCAGGAATTATTGGCGAGAATACGCAAGATGCTAACCGTGCAGGCTTATTGAGTAAAACTGATTTAATGTCTGAAATGGTATTAGAATTCCCACAAGTACAAGGTACTATGGGTAAATACTATGCACAGCATGACGGTGAAAATGAAGCGGTAGCGCAAGCATTAGAAGATCAATACAAACCTAGATTTTCAGGTGATACATTACCAGAAGGTAACATAGGGTGTGCAGTCGCTATTGCTGACAAAGTTGATACACTTGTAGGTATTTTTGGTATTAATCAACAGCCAAAAGGTGATAAAGACCCGTTTGCACTTCGACGTGCAGCTATTGGTTTAATTCGTATTATCATTGAAAAGCAACTTGAATTAGATATTGCTGACTTACTTGCGAAAAGTATTGAGCTTTACGGTGACAAGTTAACAAATGAAAATACGTTAGCTGAAGTTGTCGAGTTTGTTCTTGGTCGTTATAAAGCTTATTACCAAGAGAAAAACATAAGTGTTGATGTTATTCAGGCAGTATTAAATAACTCGCCAACAGCGCCATTAGACTTTGATAAGCGTATTAATGCAGTTACTCACTTTAAAAAATTACCTGAAGCGATAAACTTAGCAGCAGCTAATAAACGTGTAGGTAATATTTTGGCTAAATTCAAAGGTGAATTATTTGCTAACGTTAAAGCGGAATATGCAACTGAAACAGCAGAGAAAGACTTATTAGCGGTTTTCGAACAGGTAAGCGCTAAAGTTAAACCATTAACAGAAGCTAAAGAATACCAAGCAGCATTAACTGAGCTAGCGTTATTAAGAGATCCAATTGATACATTCTTTGATAATGTGATGGTAATGGCTGATGATGAAAACGTTAAAACTAACCGTTTAACTTTATTAAACGATGTTCGTAATAGCTTTTTTGCTATAGCTGATATTTCAGTTCTTCAATAAAACCTATTAACAATTCATCTTTACTGTGAATAAAGTTAAAACTAAAAAGGAAGCATTATGCTTCCTTTTTTCTGTCTGGAACAAAGAAAAATATAATAAAGAGAATAGAAATCTTACTGCTTTTTAATTAAATAACAGTAGGGCTTATCATCAATTTTTTTAGCTACAAGCTCATGATCCATAAAACGACAGAAACTTGGGATGTCTCGAGTTGTTGATGTGTCATCAGCGGTAATTAATAATGTTTCGCCACTCTCCAATTGTCTTATCTTTTTTCTAATCATCATTACAGGTTCTGGACAACGTAAACCAATGGTGTCTAATTGATGATCTGCTTGAAGAAATAAATCGTTTAAACCGTTAGACATTAAACCCTCGGTAGCCTTGTAAAAAGAAGCATAAGTTTAAGCATTGCATTAATTTTATCAACCATTAAAAATATATAACTATGAAAAAATCATGAATTAAATATTTCTTAAAAAGAACTCAGTAATTTGGTTACAAATTTATTTTACAAAAACATTCATTTTACCTTGATTTATAAGGCGTTGAGAGAATAATGTATATATAGTTTTCAAACATACTTTTTAGGCTTGGAGCCAACTTGTTTTTTAAAAATGTCTTATTAATTTCCGTACTTTTACCGAGTTTCTTTGCCAACTCTAGTTCAGCAGTAAATAGCTCTCAGCGTAATGTTTTTTTAGAAGCAGAGAAAAAAATATGGCAATCAAAGCCTGATGAGTTTCAAAAGTTATATGATCAGCTAGATAACTATCCGTTAAGACCTTACCTAGATCAGCAACGCTTAATGCATAAAATAAGCATTACTGACGGCAATGAAATAACTCAATTTTTAGAAAAATATGAAGGCACTCCTTTAGATTGGCCATTAAGAAAAAAATGGTTAGAGTTTTTAATAGAAAACAAACAACAAAACTTATTTTTATATCATTATAAGCCTACAAGTGTAGCAACATTAAATTGTGCATATTATCGATACAGTTTAAACAATGGCACTGCTGAAGACGTTATTCTACCTAAAGTAACTAATCTTTGGACCGTAGGTAAATCTCAACCTAAAATTTGTGATCCTTTATTTAGTAAATGGAAAAAATCAGGTTACTTAACTGAAGATGTTGTTTGGAAAAGAATTGGTTTAGCGGCTGATGGCGGAAAACATACATTATTACCTTATCTAACAAAGTTACTTCCTAGCTCACAACGATATTTAGGTACTTTATGGCATAACGTAAGACGCAGCCCTTCTTATATTACACGTACAAATGTATTTAAAAAATATAATGCTAGGGAAGCTGAAATCTTCACTTATGGTGTAAAAAGATTGATATGGCGTGAACCTGAAAAAGCTATCAACATTTATAATAAGTTAAAAAACAAATTAAAGTTAACACAAAAACAACAGCAAGAAATTACACAAAAGTTTGCATTATCATTAGCAAATAATAATCACCCTAAAGCTCAAGAATGGTTACATCAAGTAGATGAGAATTATCTAAGCTCTAGTGTCGCCCAGTGGCGAATAACTGATGTGCTAAGAACGCAAAACTGGGAACTTATATTAAGAGAGTTGGAAAGCTTTCCTAAAGCAAAGCAAAACAGCAACCAATGGCAATATTGGCACAGCAGAAGCTTGATAGAAACTAATAACAAAGAGCAAGGTTTAGCGGGTTTAAAAGCATTAGCAGCGAATAGGCATTACTATGGGTTTTTAGCCGCAGGATACTTAAAAACACCTTACCACCTTCAAGATGAACCAATAGAAATAACAGACATAGAAAGAAATAAATTACTTAAAGATGATGCTGCCATAAGAGCGTTTGAGCTTTTCCATATTGAAAAATATAGTGAAGCACGAAAAGAGTGGAATTATTGGTTAGTTAAACTAACTGAGCGTGAGAAGTTAATTGCTTCTAAAGTATCAAATGAACATAACTGGTTTGATCGAGCAATATTTACTTTACCTAAAGTAGGGTACTTGAATGATGTTGATTTAAGGTTTCCTTTAGCATTCGAAGAAGATATTAATCTACATGCTAAGAAAAACAATATAGATCCCGCTTGGGCATTTGCTATTGCGCGTCGAGAGAGTTCTTTTATGCCTGATGCTAATTCAGGCGCAGGAGCTAGAGGTTTAATGCAAATAATGCCTGCAACAGCAAGGCAACTTGATCGTAAAAGAGTTTCTAGCCATTACTTGTTTAACGCTGAATATAATGTGAAGTTAGGTACTAAATATTTAAAAATGCTATCAGATGAATATATTGGCAATCATGTTTTAGCAACAGCCTCATATAATGCTGGACCACATAGAGTTAAACAGTGGATAAAAGAAGTAGAAGGTATGCCTATCGATATGTGGATTGAAACTATACCTTTTAAAGAAACACGAGAATATGTAAAAAGTGTATTGGCGTATCAACAAATATATCAATCTAAGCTGGGTAAAACTGATCCTATTTTTTCAGATCTACTAAAAAGTAAAATATAGTTAATCAAATATCAGGCATATACATATAAATGAGTTAAGCTGAATTTTATAGAGATCAGTCGATCCTAAACTTAACTCTAGTGGTACAATGTGTACAGTCGCAAAGTTTTAATGGAATTTCTTATATGAATGAATTACAAAAGTACTATCCTAATCACATAGCTGAACTACAAAGCAGAAGTAAAAAAGCATTACACAGAGATAATCTGCAAGGTTTTGTTATTCATTCGGGACAAGAAATCAAAGTTTTCTTAGATGACTACAGTTACCCATTTAAAGTTAACCCTCACTTTAAAACGTGGTTACCTTTAACTAACTTACCTAATTCGTGGTTAATAATTAACGGCGAAGATAAGCCTACACTTATTTATTATCAGCCAGACGATTTTTGGCACAAAGTTGAAGTGTTAGAAGATAACTACTGGAATGAACATTTTGATATTAAAGTGATCAGCAACGCTAAAGATGTAGAAAAACTTTTACCTTATGATAAAAAAGGTTTTGCTTACATAGGTGCACATGTAGAAGTTGCTAAAGCTTTAGGTTTTGAGTTTATTAATCCTGAATCATCATTAAATTATATTCATTACCACAGAGCTTATAAAACAGAATACGAACAAGTGTGTTTGCGTCGTGCTAATGCAATTGCAGTTAAAGGACATAAAGCGGCTAAAGCTGCCTTTTTAGATGGCTCTTCAGAGTTTGATATTCAACAAGAGTATTTAAAAACTATTCAGCATACTGCAAACGAAACCCCGTATGGAAACATTGTTGCATTAAATAAAAACGCATCAATATTGCATTACACTGCTCTTGAGAAAAGTGTGCCTCAAGCTCATCGTTCATTTTTAATCGATGCTGGCGCTAGTTTTAGTGGTTATGGAGCTGATATCACCCGCACATATTCTTTTAAGCGTGATAAATTTGCAGAGCTTATCGCACGTATGGATAGCTTAATGCTTAAAGCTGTTGATAAATTAAAGCCTGGTGCTAGTTACGTTGATTTACATATTCAAACATACAAAGACATAGGTAATGTTTTAGCTGAATTTGATTTTATCAATGTAACAGGTGAGCAAGCTTTTGAAGCTGGTATTATTTCTACATTCTTCCCGCATGGTTTAGGACATCATTTAGGGTTACAAACTCATGATGTTGGTGGTTTTATGGCTGATGAGCGCGGAACACATGTAGCATCTCCTGCAGAGCATCCATTCTTAAGAACAAGTCGTATTATTGAAGCCAATCAAGTTTTCACTATTGAACCAGGTTTATATTTTATAGATTCGCTTTTAGAAAAACTTAAAGCATCAAAAAATTCTAAAATGATCAATTGGAATGCCGTAGAAGAAATGAAAGTTTATGGTGGTATTCGTATTGAAGATAATATTATCGTTCATCAACTTCATAACGAAAATATGACTAGAGATCTTGAACTGTAACTTTTGTGTCTACTTCTTATCTAGTTGCTGATAATCATGTTATTGAAGAAATAATCGTTAATCGTAGTCGTTTTATTTGTTATTTATCACCTTGCACGTCAACAGACGCATGCAAGGTGATTGTTAAAGATATTCAGCAATTGCATCCTCAGGCTTCGCATCATTGTTATGCTTATTTGTCTGATAGAGCTGATAGTAGTCAGCATTATGGTTTTTCAGATGATGGTGAACCTTCAGGTACAGCAGGGCGACCTATGTTATCTGTTTTACAAGGCCATGGTGTTGGTGAAGTTTGTGCTGTAGTTGTGCGCTATTTTGGCGGAACTAAATTAGGTACTGGTGGCTTGCAAAGAGCATACGGTGGCAGTGTTAGACAGGCATTAACCTTGTTAACCAGTAAAATAAAAATACCTATGGTTTCTAGGGCGCTAGCATGTCAATATACTCAAATAAATGATGTACTACATGTTATTGAAAAATCAAAAGGTCTTGTTGTTGAACAAGATTTTTCAGATGAAATTGAGTTATTAGTTAGTGTGCCACAAGATAATCTTGAGCAAATAGAGCAGCAAATACAAATTATCTCATCAGGCTCTATTAGGTTACGTAAACTAGATAAACAGCCTGACGAGAATAACTAATAAATAACCCGTCATAACTACAATTAAGATCAAAAAAACGTGCAATACAAAAATATAATTCGAATTTTAGGGCTATTAGTTGCCATTCTAAGTGTAACTATGTTGCCACCAGCATTTATCTCTTTGATATATAGAGATGGCGGTGGGTTACCATTTTTAATGGCTTTTATATTTTGTTTAGTCGTTGGTATCGCATCTTGGTATCCAAATCGAACATATAAAGATGATTTAAGACCTAGAGAAGGCTTTTTAATTGTTGTACTTTTCTGGACTGTTTTAGCAAGTTTCTCCGCAATTCCTTTATTACTTCTTGAAGAGCCAAACTTATCGTTTGCAGACGCCTTTTTTGAATCCTTTTCTGGATTGACAACCACAGGTGCAACCATATTAACTAAAATTGATGGTTTACCTCATGCCGTATTATGGTATCGCCAGCAGTTACAATGGTTAGGTGGTATGGGGATAATTGTATTAGCTGTAGCTGTTTTACCTATGCTTGGTGTTGGTGGAATGCAGCTATATAGAGCAGAAACTCCAGGTCCTGTAAAAGATTCCAAGATGACCCCTCGGATAGCCGATACTGCTAAACATTTATGGTACATCTACCTTTCATTAACTGTGCTTTGTTCGTTGTGTTATTGGCTAGCAGGTATGTCGACTTTTGATGCGATATGTCATGCTTTCTCGACAATTGCTATTGGTGGGTTTTCTACTCATGATGCAAGTATGGGAGCTTTCGGTAGCCCATTGATTAACTTCATTTGTGTATTCTTTTTACTGGTTGCTGGCGTTAATTTCGCATTACATTTTGCCGTATTGCACAGTAAGTCGTTACGTAATTATTTTTATGATCCTGAATTTAAAGTATTCATCTCAATTCAATTTGTATTAACTGCTATTTGTTTTGCTGTATTACTAGCCCATAATACCTATAACAGCGAATTTGAGGCTTTTGACCAAGCTTTATTTCATGCTGTATCTATGAGTACAACCGCAGGTTTTTCTTCTTCTGTACCTGTTGTTGATGGTGTTACTCCTGTCTCTTTTGCTAGTTGGCCAACATTACTACCTTTATTGCTTATCTTTTCAAGCTTCATTGGTGGTTGTGCTGGTAGTACGGGTGGTGGTATGAAAGTAGTACGTATTTTACTTTTATACTTACAAGGTTTTAGAGAATTAAATAAGTTAATCCATCCTAAAGCTATTTTTAGTATTAAGTTGGGCAAGAAAGCATTGCCGAATAAAGTAGTAGAAGCGATCTGGGGATTCTTCTCAGCATACACTGCGGTATTTGTGGTGTGTATGTTGTTATTACTTGCTTCTGGTGTCGATGAAATAACAGCTTTTACTGCTGTAGCCGCATGTTTGAATAACTTAGGTCCTGGTTTAGGTGAAGTGGCTAGCAACTTTTCAAGCTTAGGTGATTTCAGTAAGTGGGTATTAATTGTTGCTATGTTGTTTGGGCGACTTGAGATATTTACACTATTGGTTTTATTTACACCAGGATTTTGGCGTTCATAATTTATCAATAAGTAATGTTTAAACCAACACACCCTTTGGATATGTTGATTTGATTAGTTTGAAACACGCAAGCAGAATAGAGTGTTAATAGAAACTCAAAGCATCTAATTGAAATAAAGCTTCCACTTCTGAAATGTAACGTTTGTTCACTAAGAATATTATCACTTGGTCTTCTGATAATATTTTAGTATTTGAATGAGCAATAATTACTTCATTACCACGCACAATAGCTCCAATATTAGCACCTGGTGGTAACTTCAAAGATTTGATTGTTCTACCTACTACTTTAGATGACTTCTCATCGCCTTGGGCTGCTATTTCAATGGCTTCAGCTGAACCACCTCGTAAACTATACACATTCGCAATATTACCGCGACGTACATGAGTTAATAAGGCTGAAATAGTGGCGTGTTGAGGTGATACTGCAATATCTATGTTACTACCATGAAGTAAATCAACATAAGCATCACGTTGTATTAGCACCATGGCTTTTCTCACGCCTAATCTTTTGGCTAATAGCGAAGACATAATATTTGCTTCATCATCATTCGTTACCGCAATAAATACATCAAATTGATCTATGTGTTCTTCTAGTAGTAATTCTTGATCTGAAGAGTCGCCAGTAAATACAAGTGTGTCACTTAGTTCTGATGCTAAATATTCAGCTCGTTCAGGTGAACGCTCAATAAGTTTAACTTGGTGGTTTTTTTCTAGTATACGAGCTAAACCTGAGCCAATATTACCGCCACCAGCGATCATAATACGTTTGTAAGCTGGCTCTAGTTTTTGTAATTCGTTCATTACTGCGCGAATATGAATACTTGCTGCAATAAAAAACACCTCATCATCGGCTTCTATAATAGTTGTGCCTAAGGGTCTTATTGGCTTTCCGTTTCGGTAAATCGCAGCTACACGAGTATCAATATTAGGAATATGTTCTTTTAAGGTTGAGAGGGCATGACCAACTAATAATCCACCATAGTAAGCTTTAACCGCAACTAAGCTTACTTTACCTTCAGCAAATTCTAACACTTGGAGTGCACCCGGATAATCAATTAACCGTGCAATATCACGTGTAACGAGTTGCTCAGGTGCGATAATATGATCTACAGGAATGTTTTCGTTTTGAAATAATTGCTCTTGGTATTTCAAAATTTTAGATGAACGAATACGAGCTATTTTGGTACTAGTTCTAAATAAAGAATAACAGATTTGGCAGGCGATCATATTGGTAGCGTCGTCACTGGTTACAGCTATAACCAGATCTGCATCTTCAATACCTGCTTTTATTAGCACATCAGGATGGCAACCTTGTCCTTGAACAACTTGTAAATCCATTTTATCTTGAAGTTCAAGTAAGGTTTCGTTGTTAACATCTATAAGTGTTATGTCGTTTTCTTCTCTAACTAAATTTTCAGCTAGAGTACCACCCACTTGACCTGCGCCAATAATAACTATTTTCATTTTATTGTTCTTTTTTTACTAGTTTAGCGTAATAAAATCCATCCATTGAATGTTCATTAGGTAGTATTTGCCAACCAATATCTGATTCATTCTCTGTAATTGGAATAAGGTCTACATCATTGTTGTTTTCAATAAAGTGTTGAACTTGCGTACTATTTTCTTCAGGTAAAATACTACAGGTTGCATACAGCAAAGTACCACCCGGTTTAAGTAATGACCATATGTTTTTTAAGATTTGTGACTGTAGTTCTGCGAGCTTTTCGATATCGTCAGCTTTACGTAACCACTTTATATCTGGGTGTCGACGAATAACACCAGTAGCAGAGCAGGGCACATCAAGTAATATTTTGTCGTAAAGGGTGCCATCCCACCAATCTTGGCTGGCGGCATCTCCAGTGATCACTTTAGCTTTTAATTGAAGGCGTTCAAGGTTTTCATTTACTCGAACCAATCTATTTTCGTCAATATCGATAGCTGTCATGCTTGCAATGTCAGGTGTACTTTCTAATATATGGCAAGTTTTACCACCAGGAGCGGCACAGCAATCAAGAACATTGTCGTTAGGTTCGCATTCTAAAAGTATCGCTGCTTGTTGAGCTGCACCATCTTGAATTGACACATGACCAAGTGCAAAGCCTGGTAGTTTGTCTACGCCAACTGCTTGAGTGAGTTTAATTGCCTGACTTTTCGGATCGATATAATCGAAATCTACAGCAACATTTTTAAGTTGTTCTATGTAGTTTTCTGGAGAATTATGTTGTTTATTCACTCTTAACCACATAGGCGGACGTTCTTGGTTAGCAATGAGTATATTTTGCCATTGGTCAGGGTAGGCGACTTTTATCTTTTTAATAAACCAACCAGGGTGACTGTATTTTACTGGATCTGACAATTCAGGTTGTTTAGTATCATCCGTTTGCTTTTCTACTTTGCGTTGGTAGTTTCTTAGAACACCATTAATTAGACCACCAAGATGGCGACTTTTTAATGCGTTAGCCGCTTCTACTGTTTCACTTACCGCTGCATGATCTGGAATACGCATATATTTTAATTGGTAAATACCAACCAGCATCAAAAAATGGAAAACACGTTGTTTGCCTTTTAATGGCTTTTGAATAAGTTGCTGAACTTCATTTTCTAATTCAGGTAGGTAACGTAAAACGCCGTAACAAATCTCTTGTAGTAGGCCTTTATCTTTTATGTCTATTTTTGCTATTTGCTTTGGTAGTTCATCACCTAAGCTTCTACCTTGATCAATAACAGAATAAGCACATTTAGCGGCAAGCGCTCTAATATTAGCAGCCATTACTTTTGTGCTCCTAAATTCGTTGAGTTTGCACCCGTTATCATTTGACCTGCAACAAACCAATCGGCTTTCGAATTAAGAATATCACTAACAGCTAAGGCTTTTTTACCTGGTATTTGTAATATTTCTAATTGAATGGCTTGGTTAGCGGTACCCGTAGCAACAACGATGCCGTGTTTATCAGCCGATATAATCGTACCAGCTGTAACATCTGATTCGGTTGTAACTACACTTGCTTGCCAAATTCGAATGCGATGCTCTTTCATAGATGTTGCTTCAACATAAGTGAATTGTGCTACAGGCCAAGGAATATAAGCTCTAATTTTACGATGTAAGACCATAGCGTTTTCTTGCCAGCTAAGTTCAGCTTCTGCCTTATCTAATTTGGCCGCATAAGTTGCTAGATCATTATTTTGTGGTTCACTAGAGTGAGAGTTAGTACTCATTAACTTTAAAGCATCGGTTAATGCTTCAGGACCTGCAATAGCTAATTTCTCATATAAAGTTGCACTAGTGTCTTCAAGTGTAATGTCACAGGTAGCAGTAGAAATCATGTCTCCAGTATCAAGACCTTTATCCATTTGCATTATGGTAACACCTGTAATGTCATCACCTGCTTCAAGAGAACGTTGAATAGGAGCTGCACCACGCCATTTAGGTAATATTGAACCATGTACATTAATACAACCTAAACGTGGTGTTTCTAGAATAACTTCAGGTAATAAAAGCCCATATGCTACAACTACCATGACATCTGCTTTATACGTTGCAAGATGAAGTTGGTCAGTTTCTGCTTTAAAATTTACAGGCTGTTCAACCGGTAAGTTATGCTCTAAAGCCAATAGCTTGGTAGCACATGCCATCATTTTTTTACCACGGCCAGCTGGTTTGTCGGGGGGACAATAGACAGCTACTACGTTATGTTCAGAGTCGATTAATGCTTTTAGATGTTTTGCAGCAAAATCAGGCGTACCTGCAAAAATGATATTAAGTGCTTTAGACAATTTATTTCCTAAATTTTTATTTGGCGTTATTTAAACGAGCTTCTTTTTCTAGCTTGGTTTTTATACGCTGACGTTTTAATGGAGAAAGATAATCAACAAACAAAATACCTTTTAAGTGGTCGAGTTCGTGTTGGATACAAATAGCTAAAAGCTCTTCACCATCTAATGTAAATTCTTCACCGTTAATGTCTAGTGCTTTAACAGTAACTTGTGTATGTCTGTCAACTTTCGCGTAACAGCCAGGTACCGATAAACAACCTTCTTCATTGATCAGAGTTTCTTCACTCTTTGCAATTATTTCTGGGTTTATAAGCACAATAGGGTTCTCTTTATTTTCAGAAACGTCTATTACTACAATTTGTTGATGAATATTAACTTGGGTTGCTGCTAAACCAACCCCATTTTCGTCGTACATAGTTTCGAACATATCATTAACAATAGTTTTAATATTATCGTTAACTTCAGTAACTTGTGTTGCTTTAGTTTTTAATCTTTCGTCTGGAAAGCGTAAAACAGATAAAATAGCCATAATTTTCCAAAAGGGTTCGCGAAAATTCGCATAGAATGTTATGTTTCAATTTTAGCTACTAATTTAAGTTAATAATAGTGGTTTAGGATAAATGCTTAAGAATAGGAAGACTAGCATGAGAAAAAAGGTCTTATTAATAATAATTAGCCTACTTTTACCTATGGGCTTATTAGCCGATGAATTAACATTAAATAAGAATGCACCTAAATCGTATACGGTTGTAAAAGGCGATACACTTTGGGATATTTCAGGAATATTTTTAAAACAACCTTGGTTATGGCCTAAATTATGGCGAATCAATCCTGATATAAGTAATCCTCATTTAATTTATCCTGGCGATGTATTACGTTTAGTTTTTGATAAAGATGGTAATCCAATGTTAGTTAAGGGCAAACCTCAACTAAAATGGTCTCCATCAATTAGAACAACACTAAAAGATCAATCACCAATTAATACTATTCCTCTAAACGTTGTTGCTCCATATATCAAATATGATGCGCTATTTTCAGAAGAAGAGTACGATAAATTACCTTATGTGTTAGGTAACGAAGCTGGATATAAATCGGGCGTTGATGGTATTAAAGTTTATGTTAATGATAATTTAGCTGTTGGACAAAGTTACGCTATTTACGAAAAAGGTGAAGAAGTTTTTGACCCTGAAACTTTTGAAAGTTTAGGATACTACGCACGTTTAGTGGGTACATCAAAAGCAATAAGAGCTGGTGATATAGATAATAAAGAGCCAGCAACACTCTATATAGATAGTGCTAAACGAGAAATCCGCTCAGGTGATTTTGTTGCTCCGATTAATGAAGGCCAAATGTTACCTTCGTTTTTCACTATGCAAGCAGCAAAAACCACTTTGAAAGCCTCTATTATTAAAACTTCATCAGATACTCGTGAGTTTGGTAAATTTGAAGTGGTTATGATCAATAAAGGCCGACAAAATGATATTCAATTAGGTGATGTTTTATCAATAAAAAGACAAAGCCCGGCAATAATTGAAACGGGTGATGGACCTGTATATAAGAAAGATAGCTCTCAATGGCATTTATTAACATCAGGATCACAAGAATATGAGATGCCTGTTGAATCTGTAGGTCATATGATGGTATTTAGAACCTACGATAAAGTGAGTATGGCGTTAATAATACATACTGCACAGCCGCTTAGAATAACTGATATGGTAACCGCTCCATAATTTAATTATCGATATCAGCCTAATCTTAAGGAGAAGATAAATGGCGATAAACACAGTATCGGATATTAAAAAAACAAATGCGCATTTTTGGCTAGCGTTAAAATTTATTCCACGGCTAGCCATTCATAAAAAGCTTCATTTAGTTCAAGAAATTGGACTGATGAAGCTTTTTTCGTTTCTACAGCCTTCACGATTAGCTGCTTTAAATTTAACAGATAAACAACTTGCGGCTGTTACACATCCTGATTGGGATAAAATTAATAAAATCATTAGTGCTTGCCATTTATGTGGTTGCGATATTATTTGTTTTGATGATTCTGAATATCCTGAACGGCTAAAGCAGATATATGACCCTCCACTGGTATTGTTTGCACAAGGTAATAAACAATTATTATCAGAACCCCAAATTGCTATTGTGGGCAGCAGGGGAGCTACGGCTTTTGGCCGAGAAAATGCGTTTATATTTTCAAGAGATTTAGTTAAAAGCGGTATTGTTGTTACTAGTGGTTTGGCTTTAGGTATCGATGGAGAAGCCCACAAAGGTGCTGTTTCTAATGGCGGTAAAACGATAGCTGTAGTGGCTACTGGTTTAGATCGAGTTTATCCTAGTCGACATAAAAAGCTGGCGCACGACATAGTAAATAGTAACGGACTTATAATTAGTGAGTTTATACCGGGAACAATTCCCAAAGCTGGCTTCTTTCCCAAACGGAACCGTATTATTAGTGGGATGAGTCATGGTGTATTGGTGGTTGAAGCAACCATAAAAAGTGGTTCGTTGATTACAGCTCGTTGTGCGTTGGAGCAAAATCGTGAAGTTTTCGCTATTCCAAGCTCTATTAATAATCCGCAAGGTAAAGGCTGTCACTGGCTAATTAAACAAGGAGCGAAGTTAGTTGAAGATTGTAATGATATTATTGAAGATCTTAATATTCCTACAAAAACTGGTCTACACTTAAAAGAATACAGTGAAGACGAAACACAATATTCGCTTAAAATAGAGAAAAAAAATCTCCAACAGGGCTTGTTTAACGATTCATTGTTAGATAGTGTTGGATATGAAATTACTCCAATAGATGCCATTGTGTTGAGGAGTAAGCTACCCATAGACGTAGTATTAACACAGTTAACAATTTTAGAGCTGAAAGGTTTAATATCAGCAGTTCCAGGGGGATACCTCAGAACTTAATAAGTGAAATTTATCGTTAGTTAGTTTGTTATAGCAGTGTTTTTTAAAGGGGCTAGTTATGTTTGATATCTTAATGTATTTATTTGAAAATTATATTCATAGTGAAGCCGAAGTAATGGTTGATCATGATGTGTTAACTGATGAGTTAACTCGAGCGGGTTTTCATCAAGATGAAATATATAAAGCACTCGCTTGGTTAGAAAAACTTGCAGCTCTGCAAGATAGTGACGCTTATCCTTATTTAACACGTATTGGTAGTAAATCTACACGTGTTTACACTTCTGAAGAAATGCAATTACTCGATGTAGAATCTCGTGGATTCTTAATGTTTCTAGAGCAAGTCAATGTTTTAGACTTTACCACCCGTGAGATGGTTATTGATCGCGTTATGGAGCTTGATACTAAGTTCTTTTCAATTGATGATTTGAAATGGGTTGTTCTAATGGTGCTATTCAACGTACCAGGAAAAGAAACAGCATATTCTCAAATGGAAGACTTGATATTTGATGAGCAAGAAGGTCCACTTCATTAATACCAAGTATCTTTGAATTATTGATTACTTAACCTAAGTTAAACAAATCAAATAGGCGAATTGTATAATCGGTTCCCATTGTTTTGATTTGTTTTTCTTGTTTCTAAATAACCTCAACTCGGGTTAATGGATTTAATAACTCATTGATTTATTGAAGTATCTTTTAGCTTTATCAAGATTAAAAAACATAAAAAGCCTTAATTCTCTCTCAATGATGAAATTTATGTGATTATCAAGGCTTTTTTATAAACCAATAGCTGGCTATTGGGCGTAAAAATACGTTTTTTTTATTCCTGATAAAAACCAAGTACCTGCATCCATGCAGGCAACGCAGATAGGCGCTTAAATAGCATTGTTGAGTAAAATAGCTTAACCCGAGCTGAGGTTAAATAGTCAAAAATTTAGTCTTGCAACTGTTTAGTTAATCACCTCAAATTTATGGCATAATGCGCACTTGAACTAAAGCAATCAACTTAGCTGTTGATAAATAATCCGAGCTTTAGGTAATGATTTACGTAAGCTATTGCTTATCCCGATTTCAAGTTAAATAGGTGCGTTTATGTCTAAACCCGATAATTCCATTTTTAAACATCATGAACATGCATTAGAAAACAGCCACGATCCTTGTCCAAGTTGTGGGGCAGAACTATCTATTAAACGTGGTAAATCAGGGCCTTTTCTAGGTTGTAATAATTACCCTAGTTGTGAATATACTCGCCCTGTTGTTGAACATGAAAAAGTCGAAGACACAATTTTACCCGGTACACATTGCCCAAGTTGTGATAGTCCGCTTGCTGTGAAGCAAGGACGTTATGGAATGTTTATTGGCTGTACTAATTTTCCTGAATGTGAACATATCGAAGATACTAACCAGAATGATGATGTTGATGTGCACTGTCCAAGCTGCGCTAAAGGTAAGTTATTCGAAAAAACCAATCGTTATGGAAAAGCCTTTTATTCATGTGATCAGTATCCAACATGTAAATATGTCATTAATTATCCACCAATCAATGAATCATGCCCTGAGTGTGATTGGGCTATTTTAGTGACTCGTAAAATGGCGAGTGGCAATGTGGCGATATGCCCACAAAAGAAATGTAGTTACAAACGAAAGCTGTAGTAATAACAAGTTGAGCTATCAAAGCACAAAAATTGATAGTTACTGAGTTTTTATCTAATTCGAACAAGGTTATAATGTTCGATTGTGATGCCTCTTAAATGAGACATTTTTAGAATTTAATATTAAATAATATAAAGGCGTTTGATCATGAAAGTAGGTATTATCATGGGTTCTAAGTCGGATTGGCCGACAATGAAACATGCAGCAGATATGCTAGATCTTCTTAATGTTCCATATGAAACTAAAGTAGTATCAGCTCATAGAACTCCACACTTACTTGCTGAATATGCAGAAAGTGCAAAAGAACGCGGTATTAAAGTTATTGTTGCTGGCGCTGGTGGTGCTGCACATTTGCCCGGTATGGCAGCAGCATTTACAAGTTTGCCCGTATTAGGTGTACCTGTTCAGTCTAAAGCGCTAAGTGGTCAAGATTCTTTATTATCCATTGTTCAAATGCCAAAAGGTATTGCTGTAGGTACTTTAGCTATTGGTAATGCTGGCGCTGCAAATGCTGGTTTATTAGCAGCACAAATCATAGGTACTCATGACGAAACGGTAATGGCCGCTATTGAGAAGTTCAGAAAAGAACAAACTCAAAACATTCTTGATAACCCAAACCCAGCTGAATAGGTTATTTAAATGAAAGTTTTAGTATTAGGCGCAGGCCAGTTAGCTAGAATGATGGCATTAGCAAGTAAGCCTCTGAACATAGATGTTAAAGCTTATGATGTTGGTAGTAACCGTGTTGTTGACCCTTTATCGTTAAGTGTTGATTATGGAGATCTAGACCAAGGTATTGCTGATGCTGATTTTATTACGGCCGAATTTGAACATATTAGCCATGACGTTTTGGCTCTTTGTGAGCAATCAGGAAAGTTATTTCCTAGTAGCCAAGCAATTAAAACGGGTGGAGATAGAAGGTTAGAAAAAACCTTACTTGAACAAACCCATGTGACTAATGCTAAACATAAAGTTGTAGCCAACAAAGCAGACTTTGATTCAGCAATTGCATCGTTAAGCTTGCCTCTTATCATGAAGAGTGCGTTAGCCGGATACGACGGTAAAGGTCAGTGGCGATTAAAAGATAAGTCTGAAGCTGAAGATATTTGGCAAGATATTCAATTATTTATTGAAGGTGATACTAGCGGTCAACCACAAGCAATTGTTGTTGAACAAATGGTACCTTTTGATAGAGAAGTGTCAATGGTAGGTGTTCGTAGCAAAACAGGTGAAACATTAGCTTACCCATTAACTGAAAATCATCACAGTAAAGGTGTATTAAGCGTTTCATTAGCACTAAATGAGCATCAACATCTGCAAGCACAAGCAACAGAAGCCTTTGATAAAATAGCAAATGCTTTAGATTATGTCGGTGTACTTGCTATAGAGTTCTTTCAAGTTGGCGATTCATTACTCGTTAATGAAATTGCTCCACGCGTACATAACTCAGGTCATTGGACACAACAGGGCGCTGATACTTCACAATTTGAAAATCATATACGTGCGGTTTGTCAATTACCTTTAGGCTCAACTGAATTAGTAAGACCATCTGCTATGGTTAACATATTGGGAACAGATACAGTACCCAATAATATTTTTGAAATACCTAGCGTAACTATGCATTGGTATGGAAAAGGCAAGCGTTCAGGACGCAAGATGGGACATATTAATATTTGCGGTAAAGATAAGGCTGAATTGACTATGCGTTTAAGCCAATTAGCCAAAATATTACCCAAAGATGATTTTCCAGACGTCAGCGAATACGTGAAGTCACTTTAATTGATATTAAGCGCCGCGATAGGCGCTTTTTATTTGAGTGCTAATATAAATATGATGAGCAACATGCCTACAGTAATTGATACTTATCACCAAGGTGGTGTAATTGCCTACCCAACAGAAGCTGTTTTTGGTTTAGGATGCGATCCTGACAATCAAAAAGCGATCATTAAACTTCTAAAAATTAAGAATAGACCAAAATCTAAAGGTTTGATTTTACTGGCGAGCAGTTTTGAACAATTAGTACCTTACCTTGATCTAACTCAACTGAGTGACGAGCAAATTACGCTAATATTAAGTCGCTGGCCAAATGGTGTTACACAAGTATTACCGGCTCATGCTGAAATATCATCATACCTAACCGGTGATTTCTCAACTATAGCTGTGCGAGTTACAGATCAATCCGATGTTGTATCTTTGTGTACACAAACTAATAAACCTATTGTTTCAACCAGTGCAAATTTATCTGGATTAGAGCCTGCCAGAACGTGGCAAACGCTTGATGAAAAATTAATAAGTATGATTGATCATCTAGTTAAAGGTGAAACATTAGGATTCACACAGCCATCAACAATTATTGATGGTTTAACAGGAGAGGTTTTTCGCACATGAGTGCTGTAGATATAAATACTGTTGTTGAATTTTTAAAAGGCTTACAAGATCAAATTTGTGGTGCATTAGAGCAAGCTGATGGTGAAGCTAAATTTGTTGAAGATAATTGGATCCGCGCTGAAGGTGGTGGAGGGCGTACACGAGTAATAACTAACGGTAATGTTATTGAACAAGGTGGAGTAAACTTTTCTTTAGTTTCAGGTGACAAGTTACCTCCTTCTGCTTCTGTACATCGTCCTGAATTAGCAGGTAGAACATGGAAAGCCTGTGGTGTTTCATTAGTTATTCACCCTAAAAACCCATATATACCAACATCTCATGCCAACGTTCGTTTTTTTATTGCTGAAAAAGAAGGCGAAGAGCCTGTTTGGTGGTTTGGTGGTGGATTTGATTTAACACCATTTTATGCTTTCGAAGAAGACATTATTCATTGGCACCAAACAGCAAAAAATCTTTGTCAGCCATTTGATGAATCAATTTATCAAGCTCATAAAGAATGGTGTGATGATTATTTTTACCTAAAACATCGTGATGAAACACGAGGCGTTGGTGGTTTATTCTTTGATGATTTAAATAAATGGGACTTCGATAAATGTTTTGATTACATCAAAGCTGTAGGTGCGGGGTTTATTGATGCATACGTACCAATTATTGAAAAACGTAAAAACATTGAGTATGGCGAGCGTGAGCGCCAATTCCAACTATATCGACGTGGCCGCTATGTAGAATTTAACCTAGTTTTTGACCGAGGTACTTTATTTGGTCTTCAATCAGGAGGAAGAACTGAATCTATATTAATGTCTATGCCACCACTCGCTCGATGGGAATATAACTACAAAGCAGAAGCTAGCTCTGAAGAATATAAACTTAATCAGTATTTAGTACCTCGTTCTTGGGTATAACCTAAGCAATACTTGATGTAGATCAGGTATTGCTCCGTTACTTACCTACTCAGGTCGAGTTGGCTCTAATAACTTGAGCTAAATCAAAAATCTATTTAATTATTCCCTTTAAAATAACGTCATTAATTTAAAGGGAATAATCATGAAAAAAAATATACTTACACTAACACTTCTTTCAATTCTTACAGCATCTTCTTATGCTGCTGATTATCAAGCTGGCGACTTTGTTGTTCGTGGTGGTTTAACAAATGTTAATCCTGACAGTGATCATGCATCGGTAATACTTGGTGGTGCTGATTCAACAATGACATTAACTACAGATGATAGTACACAGCTTGGCTTAAACTTCTTATACTTTTACACAGACAATGTAGCAGTAGAATTATTAGCAGCAACTCCGTTTGCACATGATGTAACCATTCATGATAAAAACTCAGTACTTAATGTTGATGGCGTGCAATTGGCTGACGCAAAACAACTGCCGCCAACCCTAAGTGTATTGTATTATTTTGATACTGAATCTGTCATTAAGCCCTATGTAGGTGTTGGAGTTAACTACACTATATTTTTTGATGAACAGTTTGAAGATGCACCAAAAGAATTAGGTTTAAGTAATTTAGAATTAGATTCATCAGTAGGTCTATCTTTTCAAGTTGGAGTAGATTATCTATTAAACGACAAATTCCATATTAACTTTTCAGCTCGTTATATCGATATTGCAACAGAAGCTACATTTGATGTTGGTGGAGAGAGTATTGGTAAAGCAGATATAGATATAGACCCTATGGTTTATTCAGTAATGCTTGGTTATAAGTTCTAAATAACCTTTTATATAATTTATTTAAACCAATTCATCTAAAAAAGCATCGATAAGTCGATGCTTTTTTTTCTTATCTGATTTAAGCTAAAAAAAATTGCATTAACTAGAAGTCATCATGGATCAGTATCTCGTTTACGGTAACCCAATAAAACAATCTAAATCACCAACTATTCATACGGCCTTCGCTAGAGAAACAAACCAAAATATTGAATATAAAACTCAACTTGCAGAACTAGATGCTTTCGAAGAAACTGTTAAAGTTTTTATTAAGGGCGGAGGAAAGGGAGCAAATGTCACAGCACCTTTTAAAGAAGAAGCTATGGCAATGTGCGATGAGCTGTCTGAGCATGCTAAGTTTTCAGGGGCCGTTAATACTTTAACTTTTAAAAACGGAAAAATATATGGCGATACAACTGATGGCGTAGGCCTAGTTAACGACCTTCTTTCCCAAGATGTTACATTGGAAAATAGCCGCATCTTATTACTCGGTGCTGGCGGAGCATCAAAAGGTGTTGTATTACCTTTATTACATCAAAAGCCAAAACAACTAATCATAGCAAATAGAACAGTATCGAAAGCGGAAGCTATTGCTCAGCAATATAATGATCAACCCATACAAGCAATGTCATTCGAAGATGCCAATAAAGAAGCGTTCGATCTTATCATTAACGCAACATCGGCAGGCTTGTCTGGAAGTGGAGTACCTATTTCAGAGAAAATTATAACCGCAAATACTATTTGTTATGACATGACTTACGGAAAAGAACTAACGCCATTTCTTAAAATGGCTACAGAGTGTGAAGCAAAACAGGTTATTGATGGTTTAGGTATGTTAGTAGGGCAAGCGGCAGAGAGTTTTTATTTATGGCGCAATGTACGTCCAAAAACTGAAAACATCTTGAGTAAATTACGAGAAGAGCTAAATACTTAACCTCAACTCGGGTTAATGGATTTAATAACTCATTATTGAGTAAAATAGCTTAACCCGAGCTGAGGTTACTTAAGCTCTTAATATAAGTATTAGTGAGTATATAGTTGTACTCACATTTAACATTGAAGCTTTCTTATGAACCAAGCAATTATTATCAATGATGATCACCAATATCACCTCAAAAATAAATATTGGCAATGTACAGCTATGCTTTCTGGCGAAAAAGTCATTATTAAAATATATAGTGAAATATTACCAGGGCAGTTAACCCAAGGTAATAAATTTGATTGGGAGTGTGAAATAGAAGATTGGCTCGAATCAAATGAACCAATCAACAACGTAATAGAATTGAATATGAACTAACTTAAAGAAAAATTTATATCTCTGCTAAGTATTCATCTTTAAAGCGCACATAGTTGTCTGCAGATTTTTTTAGAAAATCTAACTCAGCCTCAGTCAACTCTCTGGCTTGTTTCATTGGGTTACCCATATATAGGTAACCACTTTTTAATACCTTGCCTGGAGGAACCAGTGTTCCAGCACCTACAAACACATCATCTTCAACAATCGCATTATCCATAATAATAGCGCCCATACCTATTAGTATACGATTGCCTATGGTGCAGCCGTGCAACATGCACTTATGTCCAATAGTGACATCATTGCCTATAACTAAAGGGTAGCCCTCAGGGTTCTTCTTATTTTTATGGGTAACGTGTAGTACAGAACCATCTTGAACATTTGATCTATCACCAATAATAATATGATTAACATCACCTCTTATAGCAACTAATGGCCAAATACTTACTTCATCTCCAATTCTGATATCGCCAATAAGAACAGCAGACGAATCAATATAGTTATTTTTTCCGAAGGTAGGGGAGGTATTTTTGAAAGATCTAATGTTTAAAGTGTTCATATAGAGAAAATATTCCAGTTTTATCAAAGTTATTTAAATTTATCAGGACAAAAACAACTATAAAAGTATTTAAATGAAGATGGAGAGTCAATATAAGTCATATTAAGAATAGGTACAACGCTCTTTAAATGCACTATATGTACGTAAAGAAAGCAATAAAACTGTGGTCTGTACGAAAATAAAGCAAACAAACATTAATTATAAAATAAGTGTTGACGTACCCTCAAAAATCTCTAAAATGCGCTCCACTTCTTCAGGGAAACCAAGAGAAGTTAAGTATAGGAAATACTTAGTTCACTTCATATGGAAAG
>NZ_JAUPEC010000010.1 GCF_030551755.1 Pseudocolwellia sp. AS88 | reverse complement strand
AGCTTAAAGTCTGGTTTGTAAACTGTTTTCAACATATTGAAAATAGAACTTATAGAAAACAAGCAAGCCGTATTAGACGGCGATTTAGATAGATTTTTAGAAGCCAGCTTAAAGTCTGGTTTGTAAACTGTTTTCAACATATTGAAAATAGAACTTATAGAAAACAAGCAAGCCGTATTAGATGGAGATTTAGATAAGTTTTTAGAAGCCAACCTAAAGTCAGGTTTATAAATACTTATTAACTCTTTCAACCCATTGCAAAATTAAAGATAACTTTGAGAAATAAAATGACAGATAAAGCCAATAATACAGCCGCAGCACAAGATGAAAATAAACTCATTGCTGAGCGCCGCGTAAAACTTGAAAAGATTCGCTCTAATAGTTCTGCGAATGGTTTTCCAAATGATTTTAACCGTGAACATTTAGCTGCCGATATTCAAGCTGAGCATGGTGAAAAATCTAAAGAAGAACTTGAAGCATTACAAGTAACTTATGCTATTGCTGGTCGTGTTATGGCAAAGCGTGGACCATTTTTAGTTATCCAAGACTCATCAGGTCGCATTCAAGGTTATGCTGAAAAGACCGTACAAAAAGAGATACGTGAAAAGTGGGGCTCATTAGATATTGGTGATATCGTTGGTATTAAAGGTATTTTACATAAATCAGGTAAAGGTGATCTTTATGTGAATATGGATGAGTATTCATTACTCACTAAATCACTACGTCCTTTACCTGAAAAATTCCACGGTTTATCAGATCAAGAAACCAAGTATCGTCAGCGTTACGTTGATTTAATTATCAACGAAGATACGCGTAATACCTTTAAAATTCGTTCAAAAATTGTTTCTGGTATTCGTAACTTCTTAGAGCAACGTGACTTTATGGAAGTGGAAACACCTATGTTGCAAATAATACCAGGTGGCGCTACTGCTAAACCTTTTATGACGCATCATAATACTTTTGATCTTGATATGTATTTACGTATAGCGCCTGAGCTTAACTTAAAGCGTTTAGTGGTAGGTGGTTTTGATCGTGTTTTCGAAATTAACCGTAGCTTCCGTAACGAAGGTATTTCAACACGTCATAACCCTGAATTCACTATGATTGAATTCTACCAAGCATATGCTGATTACCATGACCTAATGAATACTACTGAAGAAATGTTACGCACTATTGCACAAGATGTATTAGGTACTACCACTATTCGTAATACTGTTAAAAATGCTGAAGGCGAAGTAGTAGAAGAAAAGTTCTATGATCTTGGCAAGCCGTTTGCTCGTTTATCAATGGTTGATGCTATTTTACAATATGGTAAAAATCATCGTGGTGCTGACCAACTTGATGAAGCTGCTTTACGTGACCCTGAAAATAACTTTGATGCAATTAAAGCTATGGCAAAAGCTGTTGGCGTAAAAGAAGGCGATGCAGCTAAAGTTTGGGGACCTGGTAAATATATCTGTGAAATTTTTGAAGAAGTTGCTGAGCATTTATTAGATCAACCAACATTCATCACTGAATACCCATGGGAAGTTTCACCACTAGCTCGTCGTAACGATGAAAATCCATTTATTACCGATCGTTTTGAATTTTTTGTTGGTGGTCGTGAACTTGCTAATGGTTTCTCAGAGCTTAATGATGCAGAAGACCAAGCTGAACGTTTCCAAAAACAAGTAACAGAGAAAGATGCCGGTGATGATGAAGCGATGCACTATGATGCTGATTATATCAATGCATTAGAGTACGGTATGCCTCCAACAGCTGGTGAAGGTATTGGTATTGATCGTCTGGTAATGTTATTTACTGACTCACCAACGATTAAAGACGTTATCTTGTTTCCGCATATGCGTCCAGAAGCTGAATAATTAGCTTAGAGCAAGTAACAAAAAATCCGCTATTTAGCGGATTTTTTATTGGGTAATTATAAGACCTATGTCACTAGAATATTTGCATAACCTATTTAATCTTGACGGGATTGCTTAGGTTATTGATGTTATCGATTATCTAATTTGTAAGATTGTTTGGTTCAACTGGTTATCTACTTCTAACGATCTTGAGTTCGCTTGGAAGTTACGTTGCGCTGAAATCAAATCAATCAACTCAGTTGTTAAGTTAACATTTGATTGCTCTAACGCAGACGAATTAATTGTACCGTAAGTACCTACACCAGCTTCACCCGCTAATGCTTCACCCGATAAAATACTCTCTTTCCAACTAGTCCCACCGTCTTGTGTTAAACCTTGGTTATTCGCAAAGCTTACCATCGCAACACGAGCGAGAGCTTGAGAAGTACCATTACTGTATGTCGCTTGAACTAAACCATCAGGGCCAATATCTAGACCTGTAAGTCGACCTACAGGTAAACCATTTTGCTCTAATGATGTTACTTCAAAACCTGAAGCAAACTGAGTAGGTTCATTGCTGTTAACACCTGCTGTATCTAAATTAAAGTCAATTATAATCGTTTGAGATTCATCAGAGCCATTTGTTAATATAGATGCACCTAAAGCTGCAGTTTGAAAACCACCTGCAGGCTCTTGAGAAATAAAGTCACCACTTGAGTTAAAACTTAATCTAGCACCTGTAAAACCAGTATTTACATTAACAGTACTAGGGGCTCCAGTTTCATCATTTAAGCTAATTTGTTGGTTATCCACTGCTGCAAGAACCAACCAAGGATTTGAAGCCGATTGGGCTGCAACAGGAGGAGTCGCAGAAGGGTCTGCAGCAACAGCAGCAATAGGGTCTTCTTTAATGAAGTAATAAGTCATGATATGACTATCACCCAACGAATCAAAAACAGTTACCGATGTTGAATGGTTATAGGTTAATGGATCTGTTAAATCGAAAGTACCAGGTGAACCTGTAATTATCGAATCACCGGCAGGCAAGTTCATTCGCACATCAACCTCAGTTGTTAATTCAGGGGCGCCGGACGCTGTAGGTATTTGAATCGGTTCTGAGGTACTTAAGCTTACAGAAGAAGAACTACCATCGGTATTTACTGGAAAACCTAGTAAATGTTGACCGGCAGAGTTAACGATAAAGTTATCATCATTTAACTTAAATTGGCCTGCTCTAGTGTATGAAAACTCTAAGCTATTTAATTCAGGTACAACAGCAAAAAAACCATTCCCTGTAATCGCTAAATCTAAAGCATTTTCAGTAAACTGAATACTACCTTGTTGAAATTGTTGGGCAACATCTGAAGTGAGTACACCATCACCTACTTTTGTATTACCAGCAGCAAGCAATGATGAAGCGTAAACATCAACAAATTCTGCTCGCGACTCTTTAAAACCTACAGTACTAACGTTAGCAATGTTATTAGAAGTAACATCCAGATCTTTCTGAGCTGCGTTTAAGCCGCTTAATGCGATATTAAAAGACATATATCCACCTTATAAATTAATTTGTTGGTTGTTAACCTTCAGAAACTTCAACAACGTCTTGTAACGCCATCGAAGTACCACCATTGAGATTTAAAACGATATCGCCACCAGCACCTGCTAGAGTTACACTATCAACTTTCCGATAGGTCATCGCTTGAAGTTCTGATGCTTGACCATCTACTAGTCCTGCCACTCTGAAACGATATGCACCTGTTGGCGCAGGATCTCCATTACCGTCTAATCCATTCCATGTAAAACTTGCTTCCCCAGCTGCCATATCACCTACAGCAACCGTTTGAATGATTTCGCCCGCAGTATTTTCAACGTAGATGTTAATATTGCTGGCATTTTCGTCAGTAACAATTTTGCCAATAACTTCATCGCCTTCAGTCATACCAAATACATTGTCATCAACTAATACGCTTCGACCAACAAGCGATGAGGCTTGTAATGCTTGGCTTGAAGACATGGTTGAAGCAAATGAAGTAAATTGTTCATTTAAAGTTGCAACACCATCAGTAGTCGAGAATGCCGTCATTTGAGATATCATCTCATTATTATCTGTCGGCTCTGTCGGGTCTTGGTGTGCTAATTCAGCAGTAAGCAATGAAAAAAAGTCTTCTTGCGTAAGCATACCGTTGCTATTATCAGCTTCCGTATACTCCTCTTGTTGCCAGCGTAAAGAATCTAGCGCCGTACCAGCAGTTACTGTTGTCATTTGCTACTCCTAAAAAGTAATTAGCGTTGACCTAACGTTAATGTCTTATTCAACATATTTTTAGCTGATTCAGCTAATTGCACATTCGTTTGATATGAACGTGATGCTGAAATCATGTTGGTCATCTCTTCAATTACATTAACATTGGGCTTATAAATATAGCCGTCTTTATCTGCCATAGGATGTTCAGGAGAGTATTCAACGTTTAAAGGTTTGTTACTTTCAACTACACCTAAAACTTGAACACCAACTGAGCTTTCTTGCCCTGCGGCAGCTTTCTGCATCTCTGCGGCAAAAACTGGATGTCTAGCTCTATACGTTTCATCAATGCTACTACTTACGCTGTCTGCGTTAGCAATGTTACTTGCTGTAGTATTTAAACGTACTGACTGAGCGCTCATGCCCGTACCACTTATGTTAAACACGTTAAATAGACTCATGATTATTGCGCTCCAGTTATTGCTTTTTTCAAGCCTTGAATTTTTCCAGTAAGGAATTGTAAGCTAGCTTGATATCGCATTGAATTATCTAGATACAAGTTTCGTTCCAACTGTACATCGACTGTGTTACCATCACCTGTATCTGGTTGATTTGGCATGCGAAATTCTAATCCACTGCTAGCTGGTATACTAACGTCTAGATGTTTTTCATGGGTACGAGACATACCTGTTTGCTGTTTTTGTGCCGCTTGGGAAAGCATTTTTTCGAAATCCATCCCTTTAGCCTTATAACCAGGCGTATCTGCGTTCGCAATATTGCCGGCAACAACTTCCGCTTGTTTAGAGCGAAGCGCTAAACTTTCAGGATGTATTCCAAATGCTTTGTCAAAACTAATAGCCATAACATCACCTCTTTTGTAATTAAACTGACATATTCAAGTATTATGCCAAGCAAAAGTGTCAATATTATGGGCTTTAGAAAGGGGAGTTGTACTTACTTGTTCTATAAGGAGTTATTGGTTGGTTAGAGCTTTTTATAAACTATTCCTGGGTTGCATCGAACCATAGAAAAGTCCTGCGAAAGACCTGATATAGATTCTGAAGCGCCTAAAAATAAATAACCATTAGGGTTTAAAACGCTATGTATTTGAGCGATTATTTTCGTTTTTATTTCAGGTGAAAAGTAAATAAGTACATTGCGGCAAAACACTAGATCAAATTTACCCATTAAACTATAGCTATTAAGTAAATTTAATTGTCTAAAATTAACCATTTTTTTGGTTGCATCGTTTACCTGCCACATGCCTTTATCGCGCGGAACAAAGAATTTTCGTTTACGTTCATCAGATAGGCCTCGAGACAGTGCTAAGCTGTCATAATAACCAGCCTTACAGTGATCTAACATAGTTGTAGATATGTCAGTACCTGTAATTTGGACACCTCGAGGGAAGGCTTTACTATTTGTTTGTAAAAACTCTTGTACTGCCATAGCAATAGAATAAGGCTCTTGTCCTGATGAACTGGCTGCAGACCATACTTTTAAAGATGAACTACGTTCCGCTAGTTCAGGTAATAGCTTATTTTTAAATAGCTCAAAAGGGTAGTCGTCACGAAACCATAAAGTTTCATTTGTCGTCATCGCATCTATAACAGCAGCACGAAGCTGCCGCTCAGCAGGATTTTGAGTTTGTTTTACTAGGGTCGTTAAATCATCAATTTTAAATGTTGAAAGCAGAGGTGATAATCGACTTTTAACTAAATATTGTTTATTTTCACCTAAAACAATGCCACATTGCAGTTCTAGAAATGTTCTAAACTCAAAATAGTTTCTCTCATCAAGTAGCCTATTTGGCACGTATACTTTCCTTTTTATAAAGTGAAGATTTATTCATCATTAATCTTTAACCATTTTTTGACCGCTGTCGCTAATTCGTCAGGGTGGAATTTAGGGATAAAGTCATCAGCACCTACTTTTTCAACCATAGCATTATTAAAAACACCACTTAATGACGTATGCAAAATAATAGGCAAGGCACGCATTTTTTCTGATGCTTTAACTTCGGCGGTAAGGGTATAACCATCCATTTCTGGCATCTCAATATCTGAGATCATTAAGGCAACTTTCTCTGTGATACTTTGATCACATGTTCCCGCTATTTCAAGTAATTGGTCTAAAGCATCTTGTCCATTTTTCGCTAAAATAACATTAAGTCCTAAAGGCTCAAGTGCACGCTTAACTTGATTACGAGCCACTGTTGAATCATCAGTAATCATCACAAGTTTATCACCCACTTGTTCACCAACAGTGCCATCAGCAACGCCTTCACTTAGCTCAGTAGAAACAGGGCTGATTTCATTTAATATTTTTTCTACATCTAAAATAGATACCATTTCATTATCTATTTCTGTAACCGCAGTTAAGTAACTTGATTTACCCGCACCTTCTGGTGGTGGCATAACATCTTTCCAACTTAGAGTTGTGATCCTTTCAACACTAGCAACTAAAAAACCTTGAACACTTCGGTTGTATTCAGCAATGATAATAAAAGAATTTTCTGTTTGCTCGATGGCTGGACCACCTGTAGCTTTACTCAAATCTATCACTGAAATGGTTTGTCCACGAATATGAGCAATACCTTTAATAAACCTATCTTGTTTTGGCATAGGTGTTAATCTAGGGCACTGTAAAACTTCTCTTACTTTAAATACGTTAATACCAAAACGTTGGCGGCCAACTAATTTAAATAACAATAACTCAAGTCTATTTTGACCTACTAATTGAGTTCGTTGATTGACCGAATCTAGAATACTTGCCATAAAAACCTCATATTGTGTTGTGCTAATCTACTTAGGCACAATTCTTGATGGTACCTTAGTATAGTAAAGTTAGTGCCGACTATTTGACATTAATTTACACACTTGTATTACTCTAAGCATAGACGACTATTTTTATTTACTTAAAAAAAGAAAACAATATTTATGATTTATATGAAAATATTGCCAATTTTGTTCTTTATTTCTTCACTCATACCGTTTCAGAGTGCAGGTAACACGATAGATAAAGACAATCTAATTAAATTTGTTGAGTTATTTGTTAAAAATAATATCGACTCACCACGTGATGGGAAATTAGAGATCAAGTTACCAGAGATAGATCCTCGAGTTACAATCAAACCTTGTGATGCACCACTTCAAGCGAATATACCTGAAAACCATAATGGTAGGAACATCAATGTTAAAATTTATTGTGAAGGCTTAACGCCTTGGCAAATGTACATACCTGTAAAAATTAGCCAAGAGATTTTAGTGTTAGTCACACAAAATGTTTTAGCCAAAGGGACTGTTATTGATCAAACGAATACCATTACACAATATACAGATGTAAATAGTATTCGAGGGGAAACTATAGATAATGTTGGCCAAATTTCTGGTGGTCGACTTAAACGTCGATTATCGAAAGGAGCTATCGTGTCGCCACGTAATGTTTGTCTAGTTTGTGAAGGCGAGTCAGTAACTATTATTGCAAAATCAGAAGGTTTTACTATTAAAACAGCAGGTGTGGCGCTAACTGATGGCAGTAAAGGCGAAGAAGTTCAAATAAGAAATAGCAAGTCAGGTAGAACGATAAATGCTAGAGTGGAAGCTGTGAATCAAGTTAGAATTAATTTATAATTTATTCTAAAGAAAAATAACACTGTGCCGATATAAAGGCTGAGATTATAACATGTTGTTATCAGGAATTTATTATGGCTATTAATATCAATAACTTGAATAGTACAAGTCAAGTAAAGCAAAATACAGATCAACAGACACAGGTTAAGCAACAAGTTGCGGCAGATACAGTTAATACTAAAGCTGCTCGTCAAGATTCTGTGTCACTAACGCCTCAGGCACAACAATTGTCTGAGCTACAGAAGAAAGCAGCTGACGCGCCTGTAGTAGATCAAAAAAAGATTGAGCAATTAAAAACTGCAATTGCATCAGGTGAATATAAAATTGATCCTGAAAAGCTTGCAGCAAGCATTGCAGACTTTGAATTTAGTATTGATTAGTGATTGAAGATTCAAAATAAATAGTAGTAACCAATTAACATATATTTAGGTTAACTACTCATATTTCGTCAATCACATAATCTTATCCCATTATTATTTATAGGTGGTTAAGCTGTGACAGACGTAACGAATGCTTTAGAACTATTAACACAACAAAATAATCAGCTTATTGAATTAGAGCATTTATTGAAAGATGAATATGAAATTCTTAAGCAGCACAGCCCTGACAAGCTTATTGCCATTAACAAGTTAAAAAATGAGTTGCTGATAAAAATAGATTCAACAGATCAACTCTTAGCAAACGATGCTCAATTTATTCAAGATAAAAAAAATGGCAAATATAGCGAAGAACTCAAAGAAATAGAAAACAACCTTCTTACTTGTAAAAATTCGAACCAAGTTAATGGTGAAATTATTCACAAATCACAACTATCCGTAGAACGTATGCGAACTACTCTGTTAGAAAATCATACAAGATCAACACTTACCTATGATAACAAAGGTAAAACCAGTGGTGGTTTAAGTAGTTTAGATTTAAAGGCCTAACTCTTAATAATTAAATTAAAATATGTGACTTAACGTGTTTTATAATAAACAAAAAAACCTGCTAAAGAAGCAGGTTTTTTTGTTTGTAAGAGGGAGGGAATTAATAACAACTAGCACCGAACTTATCCCTAGTTCAGTTAATAATATTTTACTTCTTTAATCGTATTACCGCTTGTAGAAGCAACGTATAACTCATAAACGTCTTTGAAATCAAGGCTCAGTTCAGTAGTATAAGTATCTCCAACAGGATAACTTTTCATAACTTTAGCACCACGAATGATCCCTTTAATTGATGCATCCAATTGTTGGTTATTAATAAGTAAGTTAGACATACTTGTTCTACCATCAATTTGTTGTCCGTAAACTTGTTCCGCTAATTCCGCATAAGCGGCAAGCTTAGAGGCATTTATTGCCATAAGCATACGTTGAGTTTTATGTTCAGACTTTTGCAGGCTGATAGGCGCTTGCCCAATAGCATATAAAACAGGGAAACTTTCAGGTTTAGATTTTTGCCATTCTACATGTTTATCAAACACCATAGAGCAACTACTTAAACATAGTAATAAAGCACTAAAGAATAACGTAATATAAGGCTTATGCATCGTCATCTCCTGTTATTGTTGAATTTCAACAGCTCTTTTATCAGATTCCAACAAACTACTGTCGCGAATAATTAAACCGTCTTTCATATTAACCATTTCATCGTTATGGTTTAGCTTTTCGCCAATAACCCACGAAGGAATGAAAGACTGCGCGCTAGCTACAACAACTCTAGACTGCATGCCTATCATACGTGCATTAACCATAACGCCACCATCTTGCTCCATCATGGTTCCTGTCACAACATAGTCAATTATCTGGCGTTCAGGTAACTCTTTCCAATCTCTAGTAAAGGCATAATCGCCATCTGGAGTTACACGGATATGACCTGTTGTTTTAAAGTCTACAACAATAAGCCCATGGCGTTGAAGCTCATGAATAAAGCTTTCAGATAGCTGATTACCTAGCCAATTAGTAGATTCTAGATCTTTTAAATTAACAAAAGAAGCAATTGCTATAGGAGTTTTAGGGTTTACGAAAGAGCTACTCTCTATCATTTGATACGCTAAACCTTTAACCACGTCATTAATAGCATGCTTAGGAAGTGCGAAACTATCAATTTCACTTTTATCTACTTGGGTAAGTTTATAAAAATCTTCTTCTTTGTTGTTATTATTACTCGTACACGACAAAAAAGTCGGTAACAGTAATAGAATAAGCCACTTTTTCATTATGTATCCCTCTGTTGAATCAATACTTCTGACAAAAACAAAGCATAATTCAAGCCAATATAAAATAAATTATCTCGAGTTCCGTCAATTTAATCATTCAATTAACAATAAAGGCTTTAAAATAAAACACTGGGCATAAAATGTGCATACATCAAAACTATATTTTTATATTAATTGGCTTGCAGCATTTCTTAATCGCTAGGATATTATTAAAGTAAAAATCCATAACTTAGCGAAATAAGTTTAATAACATTTAGCCATAGCTATATTCAGTGTAGTTACTTATTTAATTTACTGCATGGATAAACTTCCCTAATAGAGTAGGAACCAAAATGCGTATATCCTTATTACTGTTAAGCTTTATGTTAACTAGCTTTTCGGCTTTCACACAGTGGTATGAAACCCAAGGTCAAGCACATGTAGCTAATGGCGATAGTGAGGCTGCCCGTGTAAAGGCTATGGAAAATGCACTTAAACGTGCTTTATTAGTAGCTGGCGCATCAGTATCTAGTGTTCAACAAGTGATTAACGGCGTACTCACCCAAGACCAAATTAGTATTCGCGCTTCCGGAACCGTTAATTCATTCGAGCTTATTGAAGAAACGTACAGTAACGATATGGTGACTGTACTAATACGAGCTGACATCTTCCCGCAAGACAAACAATGTTTTTCAGCTGATTACCGTAAATCTGTTTTATTAACTCGTAGTAATATTATTCATCGAGAGCATGCAAGCGTAGGGCAAGTATATAAGTTAGACACTGAAGTTATGCGTAAACTTGCAGGTAAAATTAATAAGGAAGGCTATTATTTAGATACTAAGCTCGCCATAAAAAATAGATCTAGTTTTTCGCGTTTAAATAACAGCATGCAGTATGAAAAAATAAAAAACTTAACCATGTCATTATCAGACCACACTGACACACAATTTATTATGTTTGCTGAAATACCTGATTTGTCTTTAACTGGACGAACAAATAGCGAGCTAAAGTTTTGGCAGAAAGATCATTTAGATCGTAATTTCCACATGAACTTATACATATATAACGGAAGTAATGGTGAGCTTGTGCTCGATAAACAATATCAAAATAAAGCTCCTTGGACTTTTGATAAAAGAGACAGTGTAGATATTACTAGTAATACTTTTTGGCTGAGTGAATATGGCCAAATGATAAATAATACACTTGAAACCATGATCAGCGATATCGACGAGAATATGATGTGCGAACCTACTCGCGGCAGAATTGTTAAAGTTGATGGCGACACTATCTTATTTAATTTAGGTGAAAACCAAGGTGTAAAAGTGGGAGATGAGTTTTCATTATTACATGCAAATAACTTTATCAATGACTCTGGCAAAACTTATTCAGGTTTTAATATCAGCCCATATAAAGTTAAAGTGATAAGTACTTCAAAAGAAAGCGCTAGAGCTATCACTCAGAACAAAAACCTCTTAGGTAATATACAAATAAACGATATTGCTGTTAGGTATTGATTTATTGTGGATGCCGCTAGTTATTTTTAGCTAGTGGCTTTATCCCACCATAACTTAGTGCCCATTGTGTGTGATCTAACTATCTAATTATTCTCTACTCACTAAATTATTATTGTTAAACACTCTAATTTATCAACACATCCATTACTTAACCTCAGCTCGGGTTAAGTTATTTTACTCAATAATGCTATTTAAGCGTTTATCTGCGTTGCCTGCATGAATGCAGGTACTTGGTTTTTATCAGGAATAAAAAAACCGTATTTTTACGGCCAATAGCGAGCTATTGGTATATAAAAATGCCTAGATAATCACATAAATTTCATCATTGAGAGAGAATTAAGGCTTTTTATGTTCTTAATCTTGATAAAGCTAAAAGATACTTTAATAAATCAACGAGTTATTAAATCTATTAACCCGAGTTGAGGTTACTTAAAAATAAAAAGTCATCTATTCTAATGATATGCCGATATAGTTAATTGATTGACCAAAGATTTACTCAAGGTACACTGAGTCATAGTACCTATACTAATAATAAACTAATAAAAATAGCACAAGGAATAATATGAAATTCTTTTCTTCATTGATTTCAATCACTTTTATTTTTGCTTCTCAATTTAGTCATGCCGACACTTTTGTTATATCTGAAGAAGCGAGTGATCTACTTTTGCATCCTACGCGAAGTTCACCTGCACTCGTTATTGCCTTAAATCACAGTGTTATACCTGCGCAAACATCGGGTGTTGTAACTAAGTTATTGGTAAATGTGGGTGATGAAGTTATAAAAGGTGAAATACTTGCCACTTTAGACTGCCAAGTTAATACTTTTAATCATCATTCTGAATCAGCCCAGTACAATCAACTTTACTCAGAGTTATTATTTAATAAGCGAGAGCTAGTTAGAGGACGTAGTCTTTTAAAACAGAAAAACATTGGTGAAGCAGAATTAGATCGTTTAAATAATGTAGTCGAAAATACCAGAGGCTTATTACAAGCTAAAAAAGCTGCTGTAGATAATGCCTTATTAAATGTTGAACGTTGTAACATTAAAGCACCTTTCGATGGCGTTGTAACAAAGCGCATCGCCAATTTGGGAGAAATGATTAATTTTGGGAATCCTCTTGTAGAACTTATTGAAGATAAGCTCTTGGAAGTTTCTGCAAAAATAGCATCAAGTGACGAAGAAAGTTTTCATCAAGCCACACTTTATACTTTAGATATTAACGACGAACTTTATACCGTAACTTTGCGCGCCTATTTACCCCTAATAGAAGATAATGCACGTAGTCGTGAAGCTCGTTTTTTGTTTGTAGATAAACAAGCTGTAGCTGGAGAAACAGGGCGCTTACGCTGGAAAAGCCCACTACCTTATTTACCGGCTTATTTACTTCAGAAGCGAAATGGAATAAGTGGCTATTTTATTGTTGAAAATAAAAAAGCTAAATTTGTTACTGTTGAGTCAGCAGAAGAAGGCCGACCTATTGCCTATGACTTACCAGCATCAACTCAAATTATTACGGAAGGCTACCAAGCACTTAAAGATAGAGATGCTGTAAAACTAATTACCTCAAACAATAAAGCTATAGCAACGAGTGGTAAATCATAATGTGGTTGCGTAACTTAATTCAAAATCATGTACTTACAAATCTAGTTTTTGTTTTGATCTTGGTTGTAGGATTTATTGTTTATAACCAATTACCGAGAGAGCAAGATCCAACAGTTAACTTTAACTGGATGCAAATTACTACATTTTTACCTGGAGCTTCAGCAAGAGATGTAGAACAAAAAATTACTGATGTTATTGAAGAGTCAGTAGAAAAAGTTCAAGACATAAAATTTGTATCAAGTACTAGCAGAGAAGCTATATCAAGTATTTTAGTTCGTTTTCATGAAATGGACGACAGAAAGTTTGATAAACGTGTGGCAGATTTACGTCGTGAAATAAGTAACGTAGAAGATCAAATGCCTGAAGAGGCAGAAAGACCTAGAATATTTGAAATAACCAAAGCCAATGCTTTTCCTTCTGCAACGGTTGTTGTTTCAGGTTTAGCTGATGATGAAAACTTAAGGCGACAAGCCCGTGCTTTAGAAAAAGATTTAGCTCGTATTGCAGGAGTAGACCGAGTTGATGCTACAGGTTTGCGAGAGCCAGAAATACAAATACGTTTCGAGTTAGACAAAATTCAACATTTAGGTATTTCACCTGTAATCATCGCTAATTCGATACGCACATTTTTCACTGACATTTCAGCCGGTACTGCCCGCATTGCCCAAGACCAATGGTTAGTTAGAGTTCAAGGCACAACAACTGATCCTGAAGTATTGGCGCAATTACCTATTTTAACAGTAGATGGAATGGCTACCGAATTACGATTAACTGATGTTGCTCAAGTTGTAAGAGCTCGTGCTAAAGCTGACAGAATTGTCAGTTTTCAAGGTCAGCCTGCAGTACTCTTTTCAGTAATGAAACAAGAAAGTAGTAATACTTTAGAGCTAGTAGAGAGAATTGAAACTTTTATTGAAGAGAAAAATAAAGTAAGTGGTGCACTTGGTGTTCAATTCACCTTAGTGGACGACCAAACCCAAATTACTAAAAATGCGTTAAACATTATGCAAACCAACGCAATTTATGGTTTGTTGTTTGTGTTATTAGTTACTTGGTTCTTTTTAGGCGCTCGAGTCAGTGCTTTAGTTACCATCGGAATTCCATTCACATTAGCGGGAACATTTATTGTTCTTAAGCTTTTAGATCAAACCCTTAATACCTCTGTATTGTTAGCCATTGTTATTGCTTTAGGTATGCTAGTAGATGATGCCGTTGTCGTGGTTGAGGCTATTTATCATCGCTTACGTCAAGGTAAAAGAGGCATAGATGCGGCTTGGGGCGGATTACAAAGCGTAATTAAACCGGTAACCGCTTCAGTACTAACAACCATGGCAGCATTTTTACCCCTTATGTTACTTCCTGGGTTTATTGGGCAATTTATGATGGTTATCCCGTTAGTAGTTACTGTCGCTTTAGCTTTTAGTTTAGTTGAAGCTTATTGGATGTTGCCCGGCCATATCCTTGCTGCAAAAGTTAATTTTGACAAGCCTAGTAAAATCGATGAATTTCGACAAAAAACCATCAGAAAGCTCAAAGTTAAATACGGTTTTGGTTTGATTAAAGTGATGCGAAACCCTAAAAAGACATTAGCGGGTATGTTGTTAATGTTAGTTTTTGCCGGAGTTTCATTACTTGCAGGCTTGGTTAAAACGGACTTCTTTGCTGCTGATACCGTACGTTTGTTCTACATCAATGTGGAAATGCCAGCGACTAGCTCACTGCAAGCCACCATGAAAAAAACTCAAGAAATAGAAATAATCGCTCGCCAAGGGTTGGAAGATGACGAGGTGCGCTCGGTAGTAAGCTATGCAGGACAAACCTTTACTGACGAAGCGCCTGTGTTTGGTGATCATTTAGGTCAAACTCTAGTGTCTCTTAATCCTCAAAAAGGTGATATGAGAACGGTTGAAGAACTTATCGAACATACTCGAACCGCTTTGTCTGAGGTGGTTGGTCCTACTAATATCTCATTTTTAAAATTATCAGGTGGGCCGCCAACTAGCAGAGCAGTAAGCGTAAAAGTTAGAGGCGATAACTACCAAGAGTTGCGCTTAGCCACTGATTCGATAATGACTTTTTTAAAGAAAGACTCTCGTTATACCGACTTAAGTGATGACGATGATAAAGGTCGTTTTGGTTTACAGCTTACCTTGAATAACGATGCGATTAACCGCTTAGGTGTTTCGCCTACAGATGTACAACGTTCAGTAAAAATGTTGGTTGATGGTGAAATAGTGAGTTATGTGCAGAACGAAGGTGACCGAATTGCATTACGTGTTAAATCGACTGCTGCAGCGTTAAATGAATTTGACAACATAGATGCACTATTACAACTTACCGTACCTACAAGTTCAGGTACCAATATTGAATTAAGAGATTTAGTTCATGTTGAAACCATACAAGTTAAAAGTAACTTAAAGCATTACAACTTTAAACGTACTATCACCATAGAATCAGATATTGATAAAGAGCTTATCGATACCGTTGAAGCTAACCAACTGATTGTTGATTTTTGGGCGGGTGTTGCAGAAGAATACCCTAACGTTTCATTAGACTTTACTGGTGAACTTGATGATATTCAGGAAAGCTTAGATGCACTGGGCTTATTATTTCTTTTTGGTATTGGCTTAATGTATTTAATATTAAGTACGCAGTTTCAAAGTTACTTTCAGCCTTTAATGATTTTATTAACGGTTCCGCTGGCACTTGTGGGCGTTATTTTAGGATTGTTAGTATCAAGAGATCCTTTAAGTTTATTTACCATGTATGGTGTAGTTGCATTAGCTGGTATAGCCGTTAATTCTTCAATCGTGTTAATTTCAACGGCAAATGAAAATATCAAAAAAGGTATGACGTTAACTCATTCAACTTTTTATGCAGCAAGACGTCGAATGTTACCTATTTTAATTACTACGTTAACGACTGTGGCTGGTTTATTTTCATTAGCCGCTGGCTTAGGTGGACACTCACTAATGTGGTCGCCGGTTGCTACTTCTATTGTTTGGGGATTATTATTTTCCTCAACATTAACCATGTTTGCTATACCGGCTTTATATCAGTTGGTTATGCGAGGTTCATATAATAAATCTCAAATAGCGAAAAGGCATGTAGCGTCATAATTAAATAAAATCTCTTCTGAAGTGGAAAACGTTATATTTTTAACCTCTTTTTCACTTCAGATGAGTGTTTAATCCTCTCATTTATTATTTAAAAGTCATCTATTAGTAACCTCATTACAGTAAAACACCTTTCATCTTTGTTCTTTTATCCATCAACTTTTATCTAGTGTTTGTTTTTTGTGGCACCCTAATTGCATTTCTAATATCAGATTTAACTGATAGAGATTCGTTATGGATAAAATGCTTTATATCGCCATGAGTGGGGCGAAACAAAATATGAACGCTCTGGCTGTGAATGCAAACAACCTAGCGAATGCTAAAACCACAGGCTTTAAGGCTGATCTAGCTCAGGCAAGATCTATGCAAGCTTTCGGTGAAGGTATGCCTTCTCGTGTCTTTTCTATGACTGAAATAACCAGCCAAAACTTTGACAGTGGTTCTTTACAATCAACAGGTCGAGATTTAGATATTGCCGTTGAAGGTTCGGGTTGGATAGCTGTGCAAACTAAAGATGGATCTGAAGCTTATACGCGCGGTGGTCATTTACGTTTAACAGAAACAGGCGCATTAGAAACCACAGATGGTGAATTAGTCATTGGTGACACAGGGCCTATTTTTCTGCCTTTACCTGTAACAAATATTCAAATAAGTCGTGATGGAACCATTATGGTCCAGCCTGAAGGCGCACCTGTTACAACGCAAGAAGAGGTGGCACGCATTAAGTTTGTTAACCCTGATAATCGTGCGATTGAAAAAGGTACCGACGGCTTATTCAGAAGAACAGATGGTCAAGTTGAAGCTGCCGATGTAAACGTAAAAATTATGAGTGGCATGCTTGAATCTAGCAACGTAAACCCTATCGGGGAAATGACAGAGATGATCGCATTACAAAGACAATTTGAAATGCAATTGAAACTAATGAAAACCGCTGAAGAAGTAGATTCTAGTGCATCTTCTTTATTACGCGCTTTCTAAATGAATTTTGAGGTGATTTATGAATCCAGCATTATGGATCAGTAAAACTGGCTTAGACGCACAAACCAAAGAAATTGCGGTTATATCTAACAACTTAGCTAACGCAAGTACTGTTGGTTTTAAAAAGAGCCGAGCGGTTTTTGAAGATTTGTTGTATCAAACAATTAATCAGCCAGGTGGTAGATCAGCGCAAGATACTGAATTACCTTCAGGGTTAATGTTAGGTGCAGGTACAAAAGTTGTTGCCACACAAAAAATACATACCCAAGGCGATATGCTAAACACTGATAACGCATTAGATTTAATGATCCAAGGTGAAGGCTTTTTCGAAATATTAATGCCAGATGGTAGCTCGGGTTATTCCCGTAATGGTCAATTTACCATGGATGAAGAAGGTAATGTTGTAACGCCTGGCGCAGGTTATTTAATGCAGCCACAAATTACCATACCTGAAGATGCATTATCTATTACCGTGTCACAAGATGGTGAAGTATCGGTAACCCTTCAAGGTGAGCCTGAACCTGCTGTTGTAGGTCAAATTAATACCGTTAACTTTATTAACCCAACAGGGCTAGAACCTATTGGACAAAACTTGTTTGTGCAAACCGCCGTTAGTGGTGACCCTATACAAGGTGTTCCAGGGTTAGAAGGTTTCGGCATGATAGTACAAGGTGCCTTAGAAACCTCAAATGTTAATACAACGGAAGAGCTTGTTAACTTAATTGAAAGCCAACGTGTTTACGAAATGAACTCTAAAGTTATTTCAGCCGTTGATGAAATGCTCAGTTATATCAATCAACAATTATAAGTTTTTCAGATTTTGTAGAGCACAATCATACAGTGCTCATGTTTATTTAAAGATAGAGAGGAGAGGAGCCATGAAATATTTAATGTTAATGAGTGTTTTACTTATTCAACTATCTGGTTGTGCAAGTATAGAACAGGCAAAAATATTACCCAATGATCCTGATTTCGCTCCAATTCTACCTGAAATGGAAGAAGAGCCAGTTATACCAACAGGATCTTTATTTAAAGAAAACTACGTAAACAATATTTACTCAGATTCTAAAGCACACCGTGTTGGCGATATTATTTCTGTTTTATTGAGTGAAAATACTCAAGCACAAAAAAATGCTAAAACAGAATTGAGTAAAGACAATACCGGATCTTTAGGATCAGTTATTGGTTTAGGTGGCGCACCAATTACATTTAAAGGTGACTCGTTAGAGTTTGGCTACAACCAAAGTTCAGACTTTTCAGGCGATTCTAAATCAGATCAAAGTAACAGTTTAACAGGTAATATTTCAGTTCACGTTTTACGTGTTTTACCTAACGGCAACTTAATGATCCGCGGTGAAAAATGGATGTCACTAAACAATGGCGACGAATACATCCGCCTCACAGGCATTATTCGTGCGCAAGACATTAGTTCAAGTAACACAATAACCTCAAGTAAAGTTGCCAATGCTCGTATTCAATATGCAGGTACAGGTGCTTTTGCTGATGCCCAAGAGCAAGGTTGGTTGTCTAGATTTTTCGGAAGCTCATGGTGGCCTTTATAAAGCTTAGCTTTATAAAATCATCGATAAATAAGGTATTACTATGAAGCAGTTAATCAAACAATTATGTAAGTTAAGTCTTGTTTTCGTCTGTTTATTTACACACTCAGTAAATGCACAGCGTATTAAAGATTTAGCTGATGTTGCTGGCGTTAGATCTAACCAACTTTTAGGTTATGGTTTAGTTGTTGGTTTACCGGGTACAGGTGAACAAAGCCCGTTTACGGAACAAAGTTTTAAAACCATGCTAAGTAATTTTGGTATTACTATGCCGGCAAGTTTAAAACCTAAAATTAAAAATGTTGCCGCTGTTGCCGTTCATGCAGAACTAGAAGCTTTTGCAAAATCAGGTCAGAAAATTGATGTTACCGTATCTTCTATGGGGTCAGCTCAAAGTTTACGTGGCGGTACTTTATTGCAAACAGTTCTAATGGGCGTTGATGGAAATGCATACGCCGTTGCTCAAGGTAGCTTAATTGTAAGTGGTTTAGGTGCTGGCGGATTAGATGGCTCTAAAATATTGGTGAATACACCAACCGTTGGTCGTATAGCTAATGGCGCTATGGTTGAACGTGAAGTTGTTTCACCATTTGGCCAAGGTGACCACATTACTTTTAACCTGCATAAGTCTGACTTTACTACGGCTAAAAGGTTGTCAGATACTATTAATGACTTAATTGCAGGTTCAGCACGGGCTATTGATGCAACTTCAGTTAAAGTAAGTGCTCCGCGTGATTTAGCTGATAGAGTAAGCTTTTTATCTACCCTTGAAAATTTAGAGTTTGAACCAGACAGATCGTCAGCCAAAATTATTGTTAACTCAAGAACAGGCACTATTGTCATTGGTTCTGACGTGCGTTTATTACCTGCAGCAATTACCCATGGTGGAATAACAGTAACCATTAATGAAGTTCAAGACGTTTCACAACCTGACGCTTTTGCGGAAGGTGATACGGCTATTACTACACGCTCATCTGTAAATGTTAACGAAAGTGAAAACCGTATGTTCGTGTTTGATCCTGGCGTTACATTAAATACTTTAGTTAGAGCAATAAACGAAGTAGGTGCTGGCCCAGGTGATGTTATGGCAATTCTTGAAGCTTTAGATCAAGCAGGTGCCTTACGTGGGGAGTTGGTTGTTATTTAATTAACAGCCAATAACACTATGACTAAAATAACAGATGCGCAAAATTTCCTTGATGTAAACGGCTTAAACTCGGTTAGACAACAGTCTAAATCAACCGATAAAGCTGAAAAGGAAGCTGCCCTGCAAACAGCAGCTAAGCAGTTCGAAGCTATATTTATGCAAATGTTGCTTAAAAGTATGCGAAGTGCGCAAGATGTTTTAGAGTCAGACAGCCCATTCAATTCAGAAACCTCAAAGTCATACCGTCAAATGCACGATCAACAAATGTCATTAGAGCTATCAAACAATGGTGCTTTAGGTTTGTCAGAATTGATCGTAAGACAACTGGGTGGAGACAGTGAAAACTTCACGCCACATAGCGTACTAAGAAATGACGGTAATTTAGATGCTCGCGGTAAAAACGTATTCGATTTGCAAAATATCAGAGAACCTTTAGCCAAAACGATCAACGAGGATCGTCAAACTACTGACAAGAACACCATTGAAGTGCCTAAATATCTGTCAAAAGATAATACTTTAGATAGCGATAAAAGCATTGCGAGTAATAACAATTTACAACCTGAATTTACTAACCCAGCAGATTTTATTTCAGCGATGACAGCCTCAGCAAAACAGGTTGAAGCTAAGTTAAATATTCCATTTGAAGTGGTTATTGCACAAGCCGCTTTAGAGACCGGTTGGGGCCAAAAAATAATTAAAACTAACCAAGGTGAAAGCTCTAATAACTTGTTTAATATCAAGGCTGATTCACGTTGGCAAGGTGATAAAACCACAACCGAAACCTTAGAGTTTGAACAAGGCACCATGATTAAAAAACGTGAGCCTTTCCGTGTATATTCTTCATTAGCTGAAAGTGTTAACGACTACGTTAATTTCTTATCTACCAGCGAAAGATATAAACCTGCCTTAGAACAGACATCAAATGTGGAACAGTTTCTGCATACATTACAAGATGCTGGCTATGCGACTGATCCTAACTACGCAAAGAAAATCATGGGAACCTTACGCACAGTATCCAGTTTACTAAATAAATAGTTAATTATTTAGGCTATCAATTTTTATGATGTTGTTTTACTGGAGGAGGTCTTATGAGTGTTAATTTATATAATACAGGTGTTAGTGGCTTATTAGCTTCTCAGCAACAGCTTGCCACCACCGGTAACAACATCGCAAACGTAAATACCGAAGGTTATACCCGTCAACGTGCCGAGCAAAATGCAACCACAGGTATATATGCCGGTGGTAACTTTATTGGTAGCGGAACCTATATTGAAGATATTAGCCGCGTATACGACCAATTCTCTTATAAAGAACAATTATTAAGCCAAACCAGCTTAAGCCACGCCGATTCATTAAATGTTGGTCTAAGCCAACTAGACCAAATGATGACCTTTTCTGGCGGGGCAATAAATACATCTATTACAAGTTTCTATGAAGCAATTAATAGCATCAGCGATAACCCAAGTGATCTTGGTTTACGCAATATGGCTATCAGCCAAGCTCAAATATTGAGTGATGATTTAAATTCAATAAACGATAATTTAAACCAAATTGTTAAATCTACCAATGGTGAAATTGCTGAAATAGCCGGTCACATCTCAGATATATCTGCAGAAATAGGTAAAATTAACGAGCAAATCTTATTTAGCCAACACTCAGTTCAAGGTCAACCGAACGACTTATTAGATGCTAGAGATAGCTTAGTAAACGAGTTAAGCCAATACACCAGTGTAAATACTATAGTGGACAATTTGGGTGTTATGACGGTGATGATCGGCAATGGCTCGACATTAGTTGCCGGAACAACAGCGCTTTCTGTTGGTGTACAAGCAGGGGATCCTGATCCTAATAAAACGGTTCTTAGCATAGTAGGACCAAATAGCGCAGTTTATCTAAATGGTTCAACTGTTGGCGGTGTTTTAGCGGCTAAGTACGAATTTAGAGACGAGCATGTAGCTGAAGTCCAAAGTGAAATGAACCGAATAGCTATGGCGATATCAGGCACAATTAATGACGCTCAGCATTCTGGCTTAGATTTAAATAATGAAGAAGGGCAAAACTTCTTTACTGATATTAATACACCCCTTTTAGAACAATCACGCGTATTTGCCTCTTCTAAAAATCCAGGAACTTCTGAAGCTAGCGTAACGATCACCGACATTACTAAAGTACCAACAGACGAATTCATGGTTGAGTTTGATGGTACAAACTACACCATGACCAACCTAAAAGATAATTCAACCCTCGATCTTGGTACTCCTGGTTCACTTAATACCAATGCTGCTGATACTTATGGTTTTCAATTTAATGAAGATTCAGGTACTCCGGCAGCAGGTGATGTATTTATCATCAAGCCAACACATAACAGCGCTGCGCTTATGGATGTAACATTAACTCAGGCTTCAGGTCTTGCCGCAAGTTCAGCTATTGATGTTACAGCATCTACCACCAATATTGGCGGTGCATCAGTTGAAATTAGTAATGTAATTGGGGCAACTGATGCTAGACAGTACGCGATAGATAATAATCTGGCTGTAGATATATATGAAACTACCCCAGGCTCATTCGCATATCGTGTTTATGACTCTTCAACATCCACCGATATTGCAACAGGTTCATATGTTTTAGGTGGTAGTGTTTCTGTTGAATTACCACCAGGTGTTGCTGATTTCAGCATTGAAATACAAGGTAATCCTTCAGGAGCTAGTGCTATAGCACCAGAAACTTTTTCTATTGCCGACTCTTTTGGAACGGGTAATAACAAAAACTCTTTAGCTTTAGGATTAACACAAGAGCAAGGCATTCTTAATAACGGTAAAGACTCCTTTACCCAGGGTTTAAGTATTTCAACAGCAACAGTAGGTTCAGCAGCTAAATCAGCTGAACTAACAGAAAGCACCGCTCAAGCATTATTCACGCAAGCATATAATCGAAACCAATCAACATCAGGTGTAAACCTCGATGAAGAAGCGGCTAACTTATTAAAATATCAGCAAGCTTATCAAGCCGCGTCTCAAATTATATCAACCGCAAACACTATTTTTGAAACATTACTATCAGCAGTAAGATAAGGGTATCTTATGAGAGTTTCTACAGCACAATTCTATTTTCAAAATGGTTTGCAAATGTCACAAAAGCAAACCACGGTAAACGATCAGTCAGCTTATATTTCAAGTGGCTTAAGTGTACTTACTGCAAAAGATGATGCGGTATCTTATGGCGCTTTAGCGGGTTACAAAGAAGAACTTGCTTCTATCGAACGTTATCAAAGTAATATTACCCAAGCTGAAAGTCGAAATGGCTTACAAGATACGTTACTTGGTAGTAGCACAGACTTACTTAATGAATTACGTGATTTAATGCTGCAAGCTAATAATGGTACACGTTCGGATGAAGATTTAACTTCAATCGCTCAACAGTTACAGCAAGGTTTAGATGAAATGCTAGACATTGCCAATACACAAGATGAAACCGGCACTTATATTTATGCTGGCTATGATGTGGAAAGTAAGCCTTTTTCAATGGAGCCTGACAATACCGTAAATTATGGCGGTGATAATGGTGTTAGAGAGCTACAAATAGCTAAAAATATTTTTATACCAATTAACCAATCAGGTGAAGAAGTTTTTCAGAACGTTGCTAATGCAACGGGTGATTTTTCAGCAAACTACACAGTCAATGAATCAGGTGTATCACTTGCGAGTGCCACTATTACTAATCGTGATACATACAATAGTACCGCTAATAATCCTCAAGATTATACCTTTACTTTTTCAGACCCAGACCTTTTAACTGTTACTGATTCTGGCGGTAATGACGTTTATCCGGCAACACCTTATGTTGCAGGGCAAACAATTACCTTTGAAGGTATTGAAGTAGAGCTAAACGGCAATCCATTGCCGGGTGACACATTTACTATAACTCCAGAAAGTCAGTTAAGTGTTTTTGACACCATAAAAGATTCAATTAATTGGTTAAATTCAGGTAGTTCAGTTGCTTCAACTGAGCAAGGGCAGGTTGATTTTAATACTATTTTAAATCAATTCAATAATGTACTAAATCATATTACCTATCAACAAGCTGATGCAGGTATAAACCTTCAACAAATTGATCGCCAAAAAAACATTCATTTAGATACAGAGCTGTATTTAGAACAAGGTCGAAGCCAAATTGAAGATTTAGATTACGCTCAAGCTATATCAGGTTTTGAACAGTCACAGCTCGCTCTACAAGCGGCTCAGCAAACCTTTACACAAATTCAAAGTATGAGTTTGTTTAATTATATTTAAAATATTTAGTCATTTTTTTTTAGAATAAATGTTTTTTGGCAAGTGTTTTGCATTTTAAAAGTTAGTTCCGCATAAACGTGGAAAGTAAGAGGCTATAGTTGTAACAGCTTCTAATTACATAAAATTTATTTAAGCAATTATTTAAACATTAGGAGTTTATATTATGGCTTTATCTGTCGTAACAAATACATCATCATTGAATGCACAACGTAACTTGACTAAATCAGGTGAAGGTTTAGCCACTTCAATGCAACGTTTATCATCAGGTATGCGTATTAATAGCGCCAAAGATGATGCCGCAGGTTTACAAATTTCAAACCGTTTAACATCTCAAATAAATGGTTTAGGTGTTGCACAAAGAAATGCTAACGATGGTATTTCAATGGCGCAAACCGCTGAAGGTGCAATGCAAGAGTCTACTAATATATTACAACGTATGCGTGAGCTTGCATTGCAATCAGCTAATGGTTCAAATTCAGCATCGGATAGAGAAGCATTACAAAAAGAAGTCGGTCAATTACAAACAGAATTAACCCGAATTGCAAATACTACTTCTTTTGGTGATACACAGTTACTTGACGGCTCTTTCGGAACTCGATCTTTTCAAGTGGGTGCTAATGCTAACGAAACTATTTCATTAGGCTTAAACAGTATTAGAGCAACCGATATTGGTACTAAACGTCTTGATATAGGTGGAGCTACGCTAGGTTTAGGTGAAGCTACAGCAGCATCTGGTACATTACCTGCGGGTAATGGTGTTGTAGGTAATGCAGCAGGTTTAGTTATTACAGGTAAAGGTGGAGAGTCTGTCGATATATTTGTTGGAGATGATGGTACTGCTGCAGATATTGCAGCATCAGTAAATTCATCAACAGACACTACAGGTGTAACGGCTGACGCTAAAACACAAGTTAAACTTTCAGGTTTAACTGCTGGAGGGTTATTATCGTTTTCACTTAACGGTTCAGTGGTATCTGCTAGTCCAGAATCACAGTCAGATGTTTCAGCGATTGCAACGGCGATAAATGAAAGGTCTGGTACAACAGGTGTTAGTGCAACTATCACGAGCGATAATGCAATTATTTTAACAGACGAAATGGGTTCTGATATAACAATTGAAGATTTTACTAGCGCAGGTGATATGGATGTTGTTGGTCTTAATTATGATGGCACTGATGGTGCTACATCTTCAACTTTAACATCTGCAAACCATTCAACGAGAGTTGCAGGTACTATTCGTCTTGACTCGAATGAATCATATTCAGTACAAGCATTTTCAGACACTATAGCTGGAGACACAAACGCAAATGTATCTGGTTCTGTTTTTGTTTCAGAGGTTGATATATCTACAGATACTGGTGCGCAAAGCTCATTAGATGTAATAGATAGCGCTATTTCGCAAATTGATGCACAACGAGCTACATTAGGTGCAATTCAGAACCGTTTTAGTCACACTATTAGTAACTTGGCTAACATTCAAGAAAATGTTTCAGCATCACGTAGCCGTATTCAAGATACCGATTTTGCAGTTGAAACAGCAAATATGACGAAGAACCAAATATTGCAACAAGCGGGTACGTCTATTTTGGCGCAAGCGAATCAAATACCACAAGCGGCTATTAGTCTTATTGGTGGATAACTTATTAAGTTAGTTCAAAAAGGTTGAAAGTGATTTCAACCTTTTTTTTTAAGTATAAGTTTTGTTATAAAGGTATGGATCAACTTTTGCAGCTGAAGCTCCTCATATTATAAATCATAAAAATATCAATCATACTTTTTCAGAAATATATCTTATGTATAGTTTGTGAAGAAAAAATCCATTTTTTGGTGAGTAATGATGTAAGAGTTCACTTATAAATAGGTATTGAAATAATTATGAATATTAAAAACAATATTAACCAAGCAGAAATTTTATATAAAAAAGGAATGTACCAAGAGTCCCTTGATATTTGTGATAAGTTGTTAGAAAAAAAACCTAATTTATTTAACGCTTTGCAAATTAAAGCTTTAAATTACCAGGCTACTGGCAATTTAAAAAATGCACTTATATTATTTGAGAAAGCTATTTCAATTAAGCCTCAACATGCATCAACTTATAATAATATAGGGAATATATACTTATCTTATAATGACTTCAGAAAAGCTAGTAAATCGTATATCAAAGCATTATCTATAGAGTCTCTAATGCCTGAGGCTCTTAATAACCTTGCTACATGTCAAGTCGAGCTTAATGATAATTTAAGTGCAGTTGCTAATTATAAAAAAGCTATCTTATTAGAGCCTTTAAAAGCAGAGTTTCAACTTAATTTAGGTATATTACTAACCGACGATGGTGACTTTGCACAGGCACAAGAATATTTGATGAATTCACTCTCGCTAGATCAAAGTATAACATCTGTTTATTGGCAAATATTTAAAATCCAAATATATTCACATCGTTATCAAGATGCTATTGAAGTTGCAAATATGGCGATTATGAGTCAGTCATTACCAGAACATGAACTGTGTGAGCTGTTGGTAGGACGAGCTATAATATTCTGGCTTTTTTATAACTTTGATGAAGCAAGTCAGTCGATTGAACTTAGTCAAAAGATTTATGAATTTGAGCACTTATCCGACAATATAGTTAATATGGCAATCTTTCACCGTTACATTAAAAAATTACTTGTAATTAGAAATGCAAGGACTGAGCTTTACCTCCCTAAAAAAACAAACGAAGTTAAAGAAATATACTTTATTTCAGAAAGCCATGGTTTTGCTCCTAATGGTGTAATCGTTGAATATAATAAAGAAGAATATCAGATACGCTCTTTGTTTGTGCTTGGAGCTAAAATATTTCATTTGATTTCTAAAAATGAAAATAAATACCAAGTGAGCTTAGCTTCACTCTTAGATGGCCTCACTCCAGGTAGTAAGGTAGTTCTGGGTTTTGGAGAAATTGATTGTCGTAATAATGAAGGTATCTATGCGTATTGTTTAAAGTCAGGTGAAGAACCCAAAAAAGTTATTGATAATATGCTCGTTAAATATGTAGACACATTAAAGGCAATCGCTGAACATTATCATTTAGAAATAATCTTATATGGAGTTCCTGCACCTCACCCTTATCATGTTAACAGCCTTGCAAAAGAGGAACAGCAAGTATTTAAGGATGTAATATTCTCTTTTAATGAGTCACTAAAGAATGCATGTAAAACAAATAAAGTAAATATGTTGGATGTATATTCACTTACTAATGATGATGGTCAGAGCAACCTAAAATATCATATAGATAGTATCCATATAGCCCCAGATGCGGTGCCCAAACTTTTTTCTTGTATGATAAAGAATAATTAAAAAATGCCTATCAATATTAAATATTTTAATAAAAACAACAACTTGTACACCTTGTTTGTTTTATAAAATACAATTTTAAATTATATTAAAAAAAAGATTAAAGTTATTTTTGGCGCTGCCGTTACTGTAATTAGAACGGGAGCTTGATGAATAATTTGTAAAGCGCCTGACTAAAATTAACCAACATATTACATTATAGTAATTAGGAGTTTTAAAATGGCTTTATCAGTAATCACTAATACATCTTCACTTAACGCACAACGTAACTTATCTGCATCTGGTTCTGACCTTGCAACTTCAATGGAACGTTTATCATCAGGTATGCGTATTAACAGTGCTAAAGATGATGCGGCTGGTCTACAAATTTCAAACCGTTTAACATCTCAAATCAACGGTTTAGGTGTAGCGCAACGAAATGCTAACGATGGTATCTCAATGGCACAAACGGCTGAAGGTGCAATGCAAGAGTCAACCAGCATATTACAACGTATGCGTGACTTAGCACTACAATCAGCTAACGGTTCAAACTCAGCAGCTGACCGAGAAGCACTACAAAAAGAAGTAGGTCAATTACAAACAGAATTAACACGTATTGCAGAAACAACTTCGTTTGGTGATACACAATTATTAGATGGTACTTTTGGTACTAAATCATTCCAAGTAGGCGCTAATGCTAACGAAACAATTTCATTAGGTTTAAGTAGTATTGCTGCCAATGATATTGGTACTAAACGTCAAGACCTTCAAGGTGTAACTGGATTTGGTCAAGTTGGGGCGGCGGTAGCTGATGCAGCTGCAAACACTACTGCTACCAACGGTGTTGGCGCAACAACTTTCTCTATTACAGGTAAGAGTGGTGCAGCTGTTGATGTTGCAATAGGAGCCGGTGCATCTGCTGCATCTGCTGCAGATTCGATTAATGCTGATTCAGCTGAAACTGGTGTTACGGCTGATGCAAGGTCACAAGCTCAATTGTCTGGTTTTTCTGCAGGACAAACATCATTTCAACTAAATGGCTCAACAATATCTGCCAATGCTGAAGGTCCAACGGATTATTCTTCAATCGCATCAGCTATTAATGAAAAAACAAGTAGTACAGGCGTTTCTGCAACGGTAACAGACGATGGTGTTGTTCTTACTGATGAAACAGGTGCAGATATTAAAATTGAAGATGTAACAGGTGGAAGTGTTACTGTTACTGGGATGAACTACGCTGGTGAGGTCAATGGTGCTGGTGCAGTTACTCTAGATGGCGCAGCAACTGGTGGTGACTCTACAACTATAGCTGGTACTGTCCGTTTAAACTCTACAGAATCTTTCTCTACAACGTCTAGTACTACGAGTGTAGCTGCTGCTACTACAGCGACTACATCAACACGTGTTAATGTAGATTCAGTTGACTTAGGAACACAAGACGGTGCACAAAGTGCTTTAGATATTATTGATGGTGCGATTGCTCAAATAGATAGTCAACGAGCTGACTTAGGTGCGATTCAAAACCGTTTTGACCACACTATTAGTAACCTTGCAAACATCCAAGAAAACGTATCTGCATCACGTAGCCGTATTCAAGATACTGATTTTGCGACTGAAACAGCACAAATGACGAAGAACCAAATATTACAACAAGCAGGTACTTCAATTTTAGCGCAAGCGAACCAATTACCACAAGCAGCACTAAGCTTAATCGGTTAATTGATAGCGTTTCTACATAGTTGAGTGATGTAGTAATTACTCAAAATAATTTGGAAGACCTATCTTAGATAGCGTCTTCCTTTTTCGCTTTATACCGTTTTGCTGAGTATTGTAAATAGTGTAGAAAGTTGAATAAGGAACACGATTATGAATACTATTAGTAATAATTCTGTTGTTGATCCCAGTGTTAGTGAAGTAAATACTAAAAATAACCTCGGTAACATTGATCGTCAAAATATTGAACCTAAAAAAACAGAACAATCTCAACCAGTAAGCGTTGAAAGTAAAGACAATGATAACGTACCTAAAGCTGACTTTTCTGTTAAGCAATTAGAAATGGTGGCGCAACAATTGCAGGATTTTGTTGGTGAAATGAGTAAAAGTCTTGAATTTGTTGTCGATAAAGATTCAGGTCGAGATGTCATTAAAGTGGTTGATAAAACCAATGGCGATGTTATAAAACAATACCCGTCTGAAGAAGTATTAGATTTAGTGTCTAAACTTTCAGAAGCTACGGGATCGTTTATTAACGAAGAAGTTTAATTTTACGTTTATCTCATTAGTTTAATTATTTATTAGTTTGTTTTTATTACGTTGATGCTTAAGTATATGAGCTAGGGCGTTAATTCGAGGAAAGTTGTTATGTTATCATTTACAGGTATTGGATCGGGTTTAGCCGTTTCTGACATAGTTGATGCACTTGTTGGTGCGGAACGCACACCTTTCGAATCTCGATTAAACACTCAAGAAGCAAAATATACCACGGATATTTCTGCGGTAGGCGCATTAAAATCTGCAGTAGAAACGGTTCAAGCATCCATTGAAAGCTTATCTGATGCTGATAACTATCAACAACGAACAGCTTCTGGTAGTGATTCATACTTATCATTAACATCGACAAAAGATGCTGAAGTAGGAAGTTACTCTATTAAAGTAGATGCTTTAGCTTCAGAACATAAGTTATCGTCAGCCGCTTTTACTGAAACAGATGCTTTAGGTGAAGGAACACTCACTTTTGCGTCAGGTGAAAATAGCTTTGATATTGTTGCATCAGATACAGATACACTATCTGACATTAGAGACGCTATAAATGACAGTGCTGATAATGAATCTATAATAGCTACTATTGTTACAGGTGTTGATGGCCAGCATTTAGTGCTGGCGTCAAAAGAAACGGGGTTAGAAAGTGCGATTACTATAACTGTTGACGATACCAGTGACAGCAATAATACCGATAATACGGGTCTTTCTAGATTAGCTTATCAACCTGATAGCTTAGAACCAAATTTTGCCACTAATATGACTGAAGTTATAGCGGCATCAGACGCACAAATCACACTAGATGGTAGTATTATTGCTACAAGCTCTACTAATACCTTTACTGAAGTTATTGATGGTATTGATGTTACTGTTAAGAAAGCCCACGACGAAGACGATGATAATAGCAATATAAGCATATCTGAAAATAATAGTAATATAGCTTCAGGCTTGAATAGTTTTATTGAAAGCTATAATGAGCTTTTAGAATTATCAAATAACTTAGGTAGTTCAAGTGCTGATGGTGTAGGCGTAATGGCCGGCGATTCTTTACTTCGTGGTTTAATGAGTAAATTACGTAGTCAATTAAGTACTTCGTTTTCTTCAGGAGAAGACAGTAGTTCATCACTTTCACAATTAGGTGTTAGAACCGATAGATACGGTGTATTGAGTCTTGATAGTGAAGACTTAAATACCTTTATTGATGAGAACGTTGACGGTATTCAAGAGTTTTTTGTTGGTACTGATTCTGAACCAGGCTTTGCAGCGTCAATGGATACCTTGATGAGCTTTTATACTGATTCAGGTGGGTTGATTCAAAGTCGTATTGATAGTCGTACAGGCCAATTAGAACGTATAGACGAAGACAGATTATCGTTTGAACTAAAAATGGATAATTTAGAAAGCCGTTTGTTAGCTCAGTATAATGCCATGGATTTATTGGTTGCCAACCTTAACTCTACAAGCAGTTATGTGCAGGCTCAGTTAGATAATATGCCTGGTGTAGTTAGAAGTGATAGCTAACGAAAAGTTATAAATTAATATTTTTTGTAGGTGCTTGCTGCTTTTTGATTTTTTTTCATTTTAAGTAAACTTGTTTTTAGTACGAGTTTATTTTTTGCAGCTTGTTCAGTTAATTGATTATCAAGCGCTACCATCTGATTAATCAATGTTAAATGTTCGCTGTAATTTTCAGACTGCTCTTCATTAAAGGTTAATTTGATTAACTTATCTCGCTCTAAATTCCATGCTAATAGCTCTTCAGCATTCAACTCTTCTTCATCGTTATTTGTTTGTTCAAACTCATTACTTAGCCATAATAAAATTTTTTCTGACAAAGTAATGATCTGATTTAGTTGCTGATAGAAGGAGTCAGACATTAGAAGCTTACAGAGGTTTGAGCTTCAGCAGGAATAGAATCCCAACCAGCTTTAATAGGTAAAAGAATTTGAATAACTTCATCAAGCAATTCAATACTGTTATTTATATTAGCTTGCAGTAACTGCTCAGAACTGTAGTTATATAACGCGGCCAAATTGTTAGAAACTTCACCACCATTTTCAAAATCAATCGATCCTTCCAACACTGAAATAATGGTAATCGCTTTCGAAATAAGCTCACCTTTTCTAGCTAAGTTTTTTTGTTCAATAGCGCCTTTAGCTGAAGCAATGCTGCCAAGTAGTTCTTGAAAAAGCATAGCCACAAGTTGATAAGGTGAAGCTTCTTTAGCGGCACTTACTGTGGTTTGTTTGTACTTTTTAAGAGAGATATGAGTCATAGGAAATTCCAATTATTACTTTTAACTAACAAGCAAGTTATCAGTATACATCATCAAAGAAAAAACGCCTGCAATGTACTGGATAACAATTTATATAAAATATAATAAACAACTTAGTGAGTTTTTATTCATTAAAGCTTATTTATTAATGAATAGAGTCTTCAATATTAATATGTAAACACTAAATTGTTTTGGTTAAATTTACGTCACAAATTATTAAGCATTTTTTATGCCTTTATTTTTAATTAAATTAAACTTATATCTCCCTTTATGTTTATTAGGATTGGGTTTTCTTTAAGTGATTTCTCAATTTTTGTTGGATAGCAAGGTGCTTTCTATGAGTTATAAAGTCATTAAAATATAAGAATATAAATCTAATGATGCTTTTTTAAACTAAAATAATTATATATAACAATAAATTAACATCTTTAAAATAATAAATTAACACAAGTCAAATAACTGACAACAAGTGTCAATTTTTTATTGATTATTCACTAAAGCGCGTCAATACTAAAAGCATATTAATAACAAAATAAGCTTCAGGAAGTTATGCAAGGGCAGAAATATATTCTCGTTGTCGACAATGACTCGGAACGAAGAAATCAAATAGAAACTGTATTAGCATTTGTCGGTGAACACTTTCATGTGTTTCCAGAATCTGACATTGTTAAATACTTAGTTGATGTTCCAAATATTCTCGCGGTAGTTGTATGCGGAGAAATTTCGGATCAAATTGCTGCCATCATAAAATCTCATCCTGCTTGCCCATTTATTTATCATGACTTAATCGATAAATCTCAAGTAGAGCGATTCAGCAACATTATTGGTGAACTATCGGTTCCATTAAACTATGGTCAGCTAACCGAGTTGATACATCACAGCCATCATTACCATAATAACTTACCTAATAAACGCCGAGACAATTGTCCTAATGTACTGTTCCGCTCATTAGTAGGAACCAGTGAACCGATGCAACAAGTTCGATTTTTAATTGAGCAAGTAGCAAGTACTTCGGCGAATGTTTTAGTTTTAGGTGAATCGGGTACGGGTAAAGAAGTTGTTGCTCGTAACATCCATAATTTATCTGACCGCACTAAAGGGCCTTTTGTTCCCGTTAATTGTGGCGCTATTCCTCCTGATTTATTAGAAAGTGAATTATTTGGTCATGAAAAAGGTGCATTTACTGGCGCTATTTCAACCCGAAAAGGGCGTTTTGAAATGGCTGAAGGTGGTACTTTATTTTTAGACGAAATTGGTGATATGCCTCAACCTATGCAAGTTAAGTTGTTGCGTGTTCTTCAAGAACGCACATTTGAACGTGTAGGTGGAAGTAAAAGTATTAAAGCTGATGTACGTATTATTGCTGCTACGCATCAACATTTAGAAGAAATGATCAAAACTAATGAGTTTCGTGAAGATCTTTATTACCGATTGAACGTTTTTCCTATTGAAACCCCAGCATTAAGAGAACGTAAAGACGATATTCCATTATTAATGAATGAGCTTATATCTCGTTTTACTGCTGAGCAAGGTCACACCGTTCGCTTTACTGAAAAAGCCATTGAATCTTTAAAAGAGCATCAGTGGTTAGGTAACGTTAGAGAACTTTCAAACTTGATTGAGCGGATGATTATCATGTATGGCGAGCAAGTCGTTAATGTAGGGCAGTTACCTTTCAAATATCGTCATGTAGAAGTAGAAGATTATGAGCCTGATTATCCAGAAGAATTGCAAGAGCGTGATGCAATTAACGAAATGTTTGCTGGCTTTGACTACGAAGATACAGATGAAGAAGAAGCATCTTTAGCTTTGGAAGATGTAAACGGAACAGAGAGTATTACTATTTTACCTACAGAAGGTTTTAACCTAAAAGATTATTTAGCTGAACTTGAAGTGTCTTTGGTGACTCAGTCATTAGATATTAATGATTGGGTTGTTGCTAGAGCTGCGGAAACTTTAGGTATGCGTAGAACAACCTTAGTTGAAAAAATGCGTAAATATAGCTTACAGAAATAGCTTTAAAGTATTCCCATATAATCTTCATAAAAGAGATAACGTAACCTTCGCAGGATTAAGTTATCTTTTTTTTACACCTAATAAACATCCACATAACTAGTGCAATTCATTACCGTGTCGATACTTTCAGTAGCTAACGTTCATATATGAAATTATTAATGGATAAATGAAGGTAATTTAGTTTCTAGCCAAAAAATTGACCTTTAATTTTTTTCATTTTTAATAGGTTTTTCTTTTTAATCTGTTGTATTTTAAGTGTTTATTGTTTGGCACGGTAAATGCTTTGTTGTATATGTAATCAATAATCGAGTGATCCATTATGACATATGCAACATCAGCAGTAACAAACATCAATAATACATTTGAACAAAGTACATTTTCTTTCTATGCAGGTGGACCATCTGCGAATGTAAAATTGCATTCGAATACTGATGATATCTCCGAGTTGAAAGAACAAATCAAGCAACTCAATCAAGTCATTGATGTTATGCCAACAGGCATGATTATCCTTGATGGTAATGGTGTTGTTGTAAAAATTAATGATGTTGCTCGAGAATTACTTGATGAACCTATTTTAGGTCAGCCTTGGTTTAACGTGATCAAACGGTCTTTTAAACCGCGTGCTGATGATTGGCATGAAGTGTCATTAAATGATGGCCGCAGAGTTAAGTTAGAAATCACTGCATTGGGTGATCAACCAGGTCAACTTATTATGATCACCGACTTAACTGAAACTCGATTACTACAAGATAAATTAGGCCAGCTACAACGCCTTTCTTCTTTAGGAAGAATGGTATCAACACTTGCTCATCAGATCAGAACACCACTTTCTGCGGCTATGTTATACGGTGCTAATTTACAGAATAAAAAAATAACTGCTGAATCGAGAGAAAGTTTCCAAGAAAAGTTGATGACTCGATTGCAAGATTTAGAACAACAAGTTAACGATATGCTACTTTTTGCTAAAAGTGGTAAACAGCAAGTGGTAGAGCCTTTATCAATTAATGAACTTCTGAAGAATTCAGTTCAGTCGATTGATGCCATTGTTAAAAAAGAAAATGCAAAAATCACCTTCAAATTATGTGAAACCGATTGTCAAATTTTAGGTAATCAAAGTGCATTAGTCGGCGCAATTCAAAACTTAGTGCTTAATAGTATTCAAGTGATTAAAGAAGGTGCTGAAATTGAGTTAACTTCTTATTGTAAAGATGGTTATGCATTGTTAAGTGTTCGCGATAACGGCAAAGGTATTGATAAAGAGCTGGCGGATAAAATATTCGAACCTTTTTACACATCTCGTTCGCAAGGCACTGGTTTAGGTTTAGCTGTTGTTAAATCAGTTGCTAATGCTCACCAAGGCGATGTTAAGTTAGTGAGTCAAGCGGGTGAAGGCGCACATTTCTGTATTCATATACCCTTGCTCGAAACTACGATTAAACAAACCCATAATCAAAAGTCAGCTCAAGTAAATAAAGCTGAACAACATTCATCAGTCAGCAGTTTTCATGCTTCACCAATGGAGAAAGCTAATGAACACAAGTAAGATTTTAGTCGTTGAAGACGATTCAGGATTAAGAGAAGCTTTAGTTGATACATTAATGCTCGCAGGGTTTCAGTGTATTGAAGCTGAGTCTGGAGAAGTCGCACTATTACAACTTAAAAATCATAAAGTAGATTTAGTGGTAAGCGATGTTCAGATGGGCGGTATGTCAGGCTTAAGCTTATTAAAAAGTATTAAAAATAATTTACCACAAATGCCCGTATTAATTATGACTGCATACGGAACTATCGACGATGCGGTTCAAGCCATGAAAGATGGCGCAAGTAACTATATGGCTAAACCATTTTCACCTGAGGTTTTGTTAAATACAGTTAATCAATATGTGCCTCTTGAAATTCCTAATCAATTTGAACCTGTTGTGGCTGATGCCAAAAGTATTGAATTGTTGTCTCTTGCTAAAAAAGTTGCAGCTACAGATGCTTCGGTTATGGTTTTAGGTCCGAGTGGCTCTGGTAAAGAAGTACTTGCTCAGTATGTGCATTACAACTCAGATAGAAGTGAAAACCCTTTTGTTGCAATTAATTGCGCTGCGATCCCTGAGAATATGTTAGAAGCAACATTATTTGGTTATGAAAAAGGTGCTTTTACTGGCGCTATTCAAGCATCGCCAGGTAAGTTTGAACAAGCCCAAGGCGGTACTATTTTGTTAGACGAAATTACCGAGATGGATTTAGGCTTACAAGCAAAAATATTACGTGTATTACAAGAGCGTGAAGTTGAACGTTTAGGTGGTCGTAAAACTATTAAGTTAGACGTAAGAGTGATTGCGACAAGTAACCGTGATTTGAAACAAGCTGTTGGCGAAGGTGTATTTAGAGAAGATTTATATTATCGACTTAATGTATTTCCATTAACTTGGAAGGCGTTAGCAGAAAGACGAGATGATATTTTACCTTTAGCTAAACATCTTGTGGAACGCATAGCACAAAAAAGTTCAGATGCTATCCCAGAATTTACAGCCGCCGCCCGTAGCAAGTTAACTGCTTATGATTGGCCTGGAAATGTACGAGAGCTTGATAATGTGATCCAAAGAGCACTTATTTTACATAGTAACAATGTAATTGATGCTTCTGATCTACTTATTGAACAGTTTGAAACAACTACTTTACCAACTGCCAATGAAGCGCAAGTTACATCTGATGATAAGTTAGGTAATGAGTTGAAAATTCAAGAGCATCAAATTATTTTAGATACCTTAAATGCGTGTCAGGGTAGTCGTAAAAATGTTGCTGAGCGCTTAGGCATTAGCCCAAGAACACTGCGTTATAAAATAGCTAAAATGCGTGATTCAGGTATTCAAATACCAGCATAAAGGACAAACATTTTAGCTACTTTCTGCTTATTGTTTATTGATTAACTAATCTTGAAACTAACTTAAGCATAAATACATAAAACCCAGTAGATAAATACTGGGTTTTTTATTATCTATAGTTTAATTATTCCAATAGGTTATGTTTTTATCTCATTGAAAATATTAGACTAATTACTAATGTAAATTTATATTTCTACCTTGGCATTATGATTGCTTTATCACTAGTATCAGAATAAACATCAAGAAATTGACACAAGCGAGAATACTATGGATATCAAATCAAATTCTTTATTTGCTCAAATGCAAAGTATGTCTTTAGAGGCAATGAACCATAATACGCAAGCTATTACATCGGATAACGCAATTCCGGCTGTAAATAAGTCAGGTAGTAATTTTGGTGATTTATTAAAAGATGCCGTAAATTCAGTAAACGACCTCCAACAAACTGCAGGCGCTGAGCGAACTGCTTTTGAGATGGGCGATCCTAATGTAACCCTTGCGCAAACTATGATCTCAGCATCAAAAGCCAGTATTGGGTTCGAAGCTACCGTTCAAGTACGTAACAAATTTGTAGAAGCCTACAAAGAAATCATGAATATGCCTGTTTAGGCATTTCCCTTTATTCATTATCCTTATTCGAAATTGGCGGAGAAATTAAGTGGCTGATACAGTTGATAACACAGGAATGGTAGTAGCCGATGATGGCTCAGATAGCATTTCAGAAGAGCAAAAGTCAGGCTTTGCATCAGCACTTGGTAACGTTGATGTTCTAAGACAACTTACGCTAATCATGGCTTTGGCTATTTGTTTAGTTATCGCCATCTTCGTGATCATGTGGGCAAATCAAGCTGAATACCGTGTAATTGCCAAACTTCCAACTCAAGAATTAATCAAAACAATGGATTACCTTGATGCGAATAAAGTTGATTACATTCAAGAAAACAATTCTATTTCAGTTCCCGCTGATGATTATCAAGATGTTAAATTACTTCTTGCTCGTGAAGGTTTAACTAATGAGAAAGTAGAAGGTAATGAAATTATTATGGAAGATATGGGCTTCGGTGTAAGCCAACGTCTTGAAAGTGAACGCCTTAAACATTCTCGTGAGCAACAACTAGCTAGAACAATAGAAGAGCTACAATCAATTACTCGCGCTAAAGTACTACTTGCTATTCCTAAAGATAATATTTTTGCTAAACGCGTTAAATCACCTTCAGCCACTGTAGTACTTACTTTACAAAAAGGTCGTCAATTACCTGAAGAAAAAGTTGACGCTGTTGTCGATATTATTGCTTCGGCAGTACAAGGCTTAACTCCAAGTAAAGTAACCGTTACCGATCAAAATGGTCGCTTATTAAACTCAGGTTCACAAGACTCTCTTTCATCTCGCTCACGTAAAGAGTTTGAAATAGAACAAAAACGTGAATCTGAATATATGAATAAAATAGATTCTATTCTTATACCCGTTGTTGGTTTAGGTAATTACACTGCACAAGTTGATGTAACTATGGATTTCACTAATACTGAAGAAACACAACGTCGTTATAATTCAGATTTACCTGCATTGCGCAGCGAAATGAAAGTAGAAGATAAAACCATAGGTGGCATGTTAGGTGGTATTCCTGGAGCACTATCAAATCAGCCTCCTTTAGAGTCAGATATTCCTGAAGATGCTACGGGTGGTGCGCAAACCCGAGCAATGCCTAGCAGAAATCATTTAGAATCAACTAAAAACTATGAATTAGATGAAGCTATAAGCCATACTAAACAACAGACAGGTATTATTCGTCGCGTAAGTGTTTCAGTTGCACTAGACTATTTATCAACGGCAACACCAGCAGAGCCTAATGCTGATGGCGATGAAGTTGGCGCTCCATCTATTTCGTATGCACCAAGAAGTGAATCAGAAATCGCTAATATTCGTCGTTTATTACAAGGTAGCGTAGGTTTTGACTTACAGCGTGGAGATGTACTAGAGGTTATTACCTTACCGTTTTCTCGTGCAGACATTGTTGCTGAAGTACCCGTACCAATGTACGAGCAGCCGTGGTTCTTGAAAATGCTAAAACTAGTACTTGGCGCAATTGTTATAATTGTTTTGATTATGGCTGTAGTTCGTCCAATGCTGAAACGTTTAATTTATCCAGACCAATCACCAGATGACTACGGTGACAAATCACTTGATAGTCATATTGATTTAGGTGATGAAACTATGGATATGTTAACCACAGAATTCGATGCAGGCGCAGTAGGCTTCGCCCCTGATGGTAGCTTACAATTACCAGACCTACATCGAGACGAAGATATTTTAAAAGCTGTTCGGGCTCTAGTTGCAAATGAACCTGAATTATCCTCTCAAGTAGTTAAAAGTTGGTTAGTTGAAGATGAGTGATCAATCCCAAGAGCTAGCACCTATGGCAAATGCCCCTGCGGGATTTGATGTAGATAAACTAGATGGAACAGAAAAAGCCGCTATCTTACTATTAAGTTTGTCTGAGGAAGATGCTGCGCAAATTTTAAAACACCTAGAGCCAAAACAAGTACAGCAAGTAGGTACTAGCATGGCGGCTATGCAAGATTTTACGCAAGAAAAAATAACGGCGGTACACAAGTTATTTATTAAAGAAATTCAGAATTTTAGTACCATAGGTTTCCAAAGTGAAGAGTTTGTACGTAAAGCATTAACCGCAGCATTAGGTGAGGATAAAGCTGGTAATCTAATTGATCAAATTGTTATGGGCGGCGGAGCTAAAGGTTTAGATTCATTAAAATGGATGGACTCTAAACAAGTAGCTAACATTATTCGTAATGAGCATCCTCAAATTCAAACCATTGTTTTATCTTATTTAGAACCTGATCAGTCAGCTGAAATTTTAAGTCAATTTGCTGACAAAGTACGCTTAGATTTAACCATGCGTATTGCTAACCTTGAAGAAGTTCAACCCGCAGCATTGCAAGAATTGAATGAGATCATGGAGAAACAATTTGCTGGTCAAGCGGGTGCACAGTCAGCCAAAATGGGCGGTTTAAAAGCTGCTGCAGACATTATGAACTTCTTAGATACCAACGTAGAAGGCGCCTTAATGGATGCTATTCGTGAACATGACGAAGAGATGAGCCAGCAAATACAAGATCTGATGTTTGTATTTGAAAACCTTGCTGATGTGGATGATCGTGGTATTCAAGCTATACTTCGAGATGTTCAACAAGATTCATTAATGAAAGCCATTAAAGGTGCAGATGATGCTCTTAAAGACAAAATCATGGCTAATATGTCTAAACGTGCAGCTGAAATGATGGCTGATGATTTAGAAGCTATGGGGCCTGTTCGAATTACAGAAGTAGAAGCAGCACAAAAAGAAATTCTTGCTATAGCACGTAAATTATCTGACGCTGGCGAAATTATGCTTGGCGGCGGTGGCGGCGGAGATGAGTTCTTATAATGAGCCAAAAAATCGTAAAAGGATCGACTGAAATAGAGACTGATCTTTGGTCTATTCCACATGTTGAAAAAACTCAGCAGGCTAGTGATGAGAATAAAACCAATGCATTAGGTAGAAAAAGTACATGGAAGTATGAACCACCAGAAGAAGTCAAAGTAGACGAACCTGAACCTTTAACGGCAGAAGACATTGAAGAGATTCGTCAAGCAGCCCACGAAGAAGGTTTTAATCAGGGTAAAGAAGAAGGTTACTCAAAAGGCTACGAAGAAGGTTTAAGTTCAGGCAAAGAAGAAGGTTTAAAATCAGGTCATGAAGAAGGTAAAGAAATAGGGATAACGGAAGGTAAAGAAGTTATCGATACTTTAGCTGAAGAATGGAAAGTGCTTATTCAACAATTACATACACCTTTAGCTAATGTTGAAAAAAATATAGAAGAACAACTTTTGCATTTAGTTGTGCAACTCACACAAGCAATCACCTTACAAGAAGCTAAAACTAACCCAGATATTATTACTGCGGCTATTGGTGAAGGCATCAAAATATTACCGAGCCAAGAAGCAAAAACGCAAATACTTATTCATCCCGACGACATAAAAATAGTAGAAGAACAGTTTGGTAGCGACTATATACTAGAGCAAGGTTGGAAATTACTCGCAGCACCGCAACTAGAAAGAGGCAGCTGCCAAATAGAAAATAGCACATCAAATGTTGATCTCAGCATTAAATCACGTATGACAGACGTATTGGAATCATTTTTGCAGGATGCATTACATCAATAAGTAAAAGGTCATAACGTCAAAAAACTATTATGCTTGACTATAACCGCATCACCGAAAGACTTAAAAACTGCCAAACCATGATCAACCCACACAAAGTTTCTGTAGCGGGTCGATTAGTGCGTGTTGTTGGTTTAACCCTTGAAGCCGTAGGTGTTAAAGCACCTGTTGGCAGCCAATGTTTAGTTGAAACCTCTAACGGTGACTTAATTGCTGAAATTGTTGGCTTTGAAGAAGACAAAACTTATCTTATGCCAGAAGAAAGCCTTCAAGGGGTTTTACCTGGCGCTCGCGTAGTTCCTTTAGCAACTAAAGCTCGATTACCTTTTTCAATGGAGCTATTAGGTCGTGTTATTGACGGTGTCGGTAAACCTATTGATGGTAAAGGCCCAATAAAACAGCCCGAATCTTATCAATACAGCGGAAAACCGATTAATCCATTATCGCGTCGTGCCATAACCGAACCTTTAGATGTTGGCGTTCGCGCTATAAATAGCTTTTTAACGGTAGGTACAGGTCAACGCATGGGACTCTTTGCTGGTTCTGGTGTCGGTAAAAGTGTGCTTTTAGGTATGATGACCAAAGGCACAACGGCTGATGTTATTGTTGTGGGGCTTATCGGAGAACGAGGCCGAGAAGTTAAAGAATTTATTGAAGAAATACTTGGTGAAGAAGGGCGTAAACGTTCAGTTGTTATTGCTGCACCTGCTGATAACTCACCTTTAATGCGTTTAAAAGGTTGTGAAACTTCGGTACAAATTGCGGAGTACTTTCGTGATCAAGGTTTAAACGTTTTACTGCTGATCGACTCAATTACTCGTTATGCTCAGGCTCAACGTGAAATTGCATTGGCTGTTGGTGAACCACCAGCGACCAAAGGTTATCCGCCTTCAGTGTTTTCAAAGTTACCGCAATTGGTTGAAAGGGCAGGTAATGGTGGAGAAGGGCAAGGTTCAATTACAGCTTTTTTTACCGTATTAACAGAGGGTGATGATTTACAAGATCCTATTGCTGATGCTGCTCGCGCCATTTTAGATGGTCATATTGTATTATCAAGAGACCTTGCTGATTCTGGTCATTATCCAGCGGTTGATATTGAAGCGTCCATTAGTCGTGTAATGCCTATGGTGACGACACCTGAGCATCAACAACTTGCAAGGCAGTTAAAGCAAGTTTATTCCTTATATCAGCAAAACAAAGATCTTATTTCGATTGGCGCTTACAGTAAAGGTAGCGATCCTCGCATCGATCAGTCTATTACTTTATTACCCGTTATTAATTTCTTTTTACAGCAGAAAACCTCAGAAATTATTCCTTATGAACAAAGCTTAAGTCAATTACAAGAAATTATCTCAGCAGCCCAAGCGCATGCTCAACAAGGTCAATAAACATATGTTTATTTTTATGAAAGACCTCGTTTTTACTTTTTGCTTTTACTCATGTCTTGAAGGAGATTTGTAATGCCAATGAAACAACTGAATACGCTACACAAATTTGAGCAAGATAAAGTTGATAAAGCTGCTCAAAATTTACGACAAGCAGAATCTGATTACCAACAAAACTTACAACGTTTAAATAGTGTTAGCGACTACCGATTAGAATACATGAAACGATTAGAGCAACGTTCTGTTGAAGGTATAAATAGTCATACTTTTAGTCACTTTCACGCCTTCATTAAAAAACTAGACAATGCATCACAACAAGTCGAAATAGCCTTAAATCAAGCAAAAGCCATGGTAGAAAAATGTAAGAGAGAGTGGTTATTGCAAAGGCAAAAAGTACAAGCCGTTGAACTGTTGCGAGACAAAAAGCTAAAAGGTTTAGCGATGATTGAAAATAAGAAAGAACAGAAAATGTTTGATGAGATAGCTACTCAACAGTTCGTCCGAAGGAATCGATAATATATAGATCAAACACCTATTGGAACGCGTTTTGCTTTACTTTAAGTAACGTGGTTTTTATTTGTAATAAATAAAAGTAATGAAAGTAACTTTTTGCAGGAAAATTTATGTCTAATATGAATTATCTAACATTGGAATTATCTCAAGGTACTGATAGTAAAGTACTAAGTAGTAACTCAGTTGGTTATGAAAAAGAGAGTTCATCAGTGTTTTCTAATTTAATGGAGCAGCACAAAGCGTCCAAAAAAAGCGGCAATAATGCAGCTAAAGCCGGCAATGAAGAGCAAAATCAAATTAGAGATAATAACAATTCTGAGAATATAGCCGAGGCAGAAAAAAAGAATAGCGAAAATAATACAGAAATAAAAAGCCCAAAATCAGACGCCGAAAACCTTTCCACCGATACTACAGATAGCAGCGAAACTGACTTATATACTCAAGCCCAGTTAAACAAAACTGAAGCCGCAGAAGCTAAAAATGAAAACTCTTCCGAGTTACTGTTAGATAGTTCTGGTACATCAGATGACGCCAACTTATTTACCAACCCTGAACAGCTTTTGTCTTTCCTTAATGCATCAGAAAAGGCGTTGAGTGGTAAAGATGGAACAAGCTCTGAAGATGCCGAAAAGAATCCAGTAACTCCAGTTGTTCCTATTACTTCAGGTGCTGGTATAGCATCAAAAACAGATAAAGTACTTGTTGAACAAGCTACTTCACAAGTAACTTCTAAAGAATTAGTTGAGCCAAAAACTGGCGAAGAATTATCATTAAAAACGGATAAAACCCTTATTGCGCAATCTTTATCAAAACAGAAAGATGAGAGTGATTTAGACGTGATAAACAAAGTAAACGAATTACTTAAATCAAAATCATCAGAAAGTAGCGACGAGATAATTAATAACAAAGAACTTGGCTCGAATAAATCAGCCGATATAACTAAATTGTCGGGTCTTCAGGAAGCTTTAGGTGAAGGAAGTAAAGACGTTATTTCAGAAGAAGAGCTAACATCATCTACCAAAGCTAAACTAGAATCTTCAATAGACAAGATAACTAATGGCGTTCAATTATCAGGAGAAGTTGTTGAAACGTTAGACGAACAAGTAACTTCATCATCTACCAAGGCTAACTCAGAATCTTCAATAGGTAAGATAACTAATGGCGTTCAATTATCAGATGAAGCTGTTGAAACGTTAGACGAAGAAGCAACTTCATTGGCTAACAAGGCTTTAACTAACGAACAAATTTTAACTCAACTAAAGTCTCAAAACACTGAGCAAGCAATAAATAAAGAAGCAACAAAAACAGATAGCAAAACAACTATTTTAAATAATGCACAAGATTTAGCGAAGTCATCTAGTGCTGACTTAACTGACACGCAAGAAGCTGAGCAATTAGATACAGCGAAAAGTGACTCTAAAGAAAGTCAGTTCAATGGCATTAATCAAGCTGCTTTTAAACCAGAACAAGTTAATTTAAAAAATAAAGATTCGGTTCAAGCTAGTGTTGCTGATAGTTTGTCAGACAAATCTGTTGATAGCTCTGATGAAGCTGAAGCTAGTGAGTTGGCTAAAGATGAATTATTAATGTCAGAAGCAAAATCAACAAGTAGCCCACTTAATAATGTAGCTAATAATACAAAACTAAACCAAGCGATAAATCCATTATTTGATACATTATCTCAAACAGAAGCCAATGACGCTGCAGATAGCGAAAGATATATGCAAGACGAACACTCTTTTGAAAACGTTATGCAAACATTGTCTGCCGATTTAGCACAAACGCAAAAGAATACTGTTATACAACAAGCTGAAACTATTTCTATTATGCGCAAAGATTTTACCGATGCAGTAAAAGATAAAGTTATGGTGATGATCAATCAGAAGATTCAGCAAATCGATATTCAATTAGATCCTCCAGAGCTGGGCAGCATGCAAGTTCGTATTAATATGCAAAATGAGCAAGCAGTCGTTAGTTTTGTTGTACAAAACCAACAAGCTAAAGAAGCGCTTGAACAAAATATGGATAGATTAAGACATATGATGGCTGATAATGGTGTTGATGTTGGTGATGCTAATGTTAAGCAAGATTCTAATCAATCAGCTATGAACGGAGAAAGCAATCAAGGTTCTGCTGCTCAAGGTGAGAATGGTGAAGAGGGAGCTTTAGAGGGCGCTATGAATAGCGAAAACGCAAAAGTGCTTAAAGCTTCATCAACTGGTGTTGATTACTACGTTTAATTGTATAAAACACATTGGCTAGACAGCCATTCAAGGCTATAGTTAAACCATTGGTATGTATAAGCTTAAGGATCAAAAATGGCAGATGATAAAGAAGAAGAGTTAGAACTGGATAATGCAGGTGGTGGTAAAAAGAAATTAATCATCATTATTGTTGCTGTTGTAGTTTTGGCTGCGGCAGGCGCAGGCGCTTTTTTCTTTATGGGAGGTAGTGACGAACCTACTCCAGAACAAGTTGAAGCTGCATTAAATGGTGGTGAAGCTGGTGATTCTGAAGCTAGCTCTGGATCTTCTAGTGTAGAAATTGGCACCGCAATTTATGTTCCTGTACCTGCTCCATTTAAATTTAATGTGCCGGGTGCAGCACGAGATCGATTTGTTGAAATTCGAGTGCAATTGTTAGTACGTGGTGGTGACGACGAAGAAACCGCTAAAAAACATATTCCTTTAATCGAGAGTGTATTGCTTGCTGTATTTTCTCAATCGAATGCTGATGATCTTGCGACAAGTGCAGGCAAAGTGTCTTTAAAGCAAAAAGCATTAACAGAAATCCAAAAAGAATTTATGGATATTGAAGACAAAAAAATAGTTGAAGAAGTACTATTTACTAGTTTTGTAATGCAGTAGCTATTCAGCGGTTAACAACTACTAGGTAGAGTAAACAATTGGCAGAAATGAATATTCTAAGATTATGTTGAAAAAATTGAAATATCATAACTATAAAGAGACTATCAAGTGAGTGATTTATTATCGCAAGACGAGATTGATGCGCTATTACACGGTGTTGACGACGTTGAAGAAGAAGAGCTAGTAGAGGATAGTGCCGACTCAGGTAGTATGTCTGACTACGACTTTTCATCACAAGATAGAATTGTTCGTGGGCGTATGCCTACCCTCGAAATGGTTAATGAACGCTTTGCGCGCCATATGCGTATTAGCTTATTTAATATGATGCGTAGAACGGCCGAAGTCTCAATTAACGGCATTCAAATGATCAAGTTTGGCGAATATGTTCATACATTATTTGTTCCAACAAGTTTGAATATGGTACGTTTTCGCCCCCTAAAAGGTACAGCTCTAATTACCATGGAAGCTCGACTTGTATTTATTCTTGTTGATAACTTTTTTGGTGGTGACGGGAGATATCACGCAAAAATTGAAGGTCGAGAATTTACACCAACCGAACGCCGAATTATTCAAATGTTACTTAAATTAATATTTGAAGATTATAAAGAAGCTTGGTCGCCCGTGATGGATGTTTCTTTTGAGTATTTAGATTCTGAAGTTAACCCATCAATGGCGAATATTGTCAGCCCAACTGAAGTTGTTGTGATCAGCTCATTCCATATTGAACTTGATGGTGGTGGTGGTGATTTTCATGTTGCTTTGCCTTACTCAATGCTTGAACCCATTCGAGAGTTGTTGGATGCCGGTGTTCAAAGTGATAAAGAAGACACTGATATGCGCTGGTCTAAGGCATTACGCGATGAAATTATGGATGTGCCTATTGAGATATCCACTAAGTTTATCGAGGTAAACTTACCTCTTTCTCAAATTATGGAGCTTGAAGCGGGAGATATTATTCCTATTGATATGCCTGAGCATGTAACCGTACTCGTTGAAAACTTACCAAGCTTTAGAGCTAAACTTGGCCGCAGCCGTGAAAATCTTGCTTTAAAAATTGAATCTAAAATTAAGCGTCCTGAATCAGTTAAAAATGAATTAACCATTTTAACTAAAGGTGGCAAACGTTTAGACAGTGACGCAGAACTTCATCTACTCGAAGATGATTTAGAATATTAACCTTATACGCATATCGCCAATGTCGGTGTGTTTGTAGATACAGAATTAAATAAAAATATTATAGAGGTCAATGGCGATGAGCGATGACAATGAAGATTTAGGAATGTGGGATGAAGCAATGGAAGAGCAAGCAGAATCAGAAGCTGCTGATGCCAAACCTGTTGAGTTAGATGAATTAGAAGCTGAAGCGCCTATCACGGGTGATGAAAAACGTAAACTCGATGCAATCTTAGATATTCCCGTTACGATATCAATGGAAGTAGGGCGCAGTAATATTAGTATTCGTAACCTATTACAATTAAACCAAGGTTCAGTTGTAGAATTAGATCGTGTAGCAGGTGAAGCGCTAGATGTTATGGTAAACGGTACCTTGATTGCTCATGGCGAGGTTGTTGTGGTGAACGACAAGTTTGGTATTCGTTTAACCGATGTTATCAGTCAAATAGAGCGTATTAAAAAACTTAAATAATGGATTATTAATGCGAGCATTTTTTGGCTTTATAGGCCTATTTTATACAGCAGCTGGTTTTGCTGAAGAAACAGTTAAACCCTTAGTAGAGCCTATTGTAGAAAAAACAGTACAAGTAGGAAAACATGTTTCTCCTAGCACTGATGCTGCTACCATGATTTTATCATTATTAATTGTATTATTAGTTGTTATTGTTAGTGCTTACATACTTAAGAAATTTCAAATAACGGCTCAAGGTGGGCAACAAGCGTTAAAAGTTGTGTCTAGTGTTCATTTAGGATCTAAAGAGCGTGTTGTTGTGGTACAAGTTGGAGCTAAGCAATTGGTTCTAGGCGTAACTGCAAACCAAGTTAACTTACTTGATACTTTAGATACACCACTAGATACAGGCAAAAGCACTTCTGAAATGTTCGATAAGAATGTTTTCAACATGATAAAAAATGGCCTCAAAAAGAATGATTAAACTTATGACAAAAATGGTCAATCAACGTTTAGCTTTATTTGTATTTATTCTTATCTCTATGCTGACATTCAGTGGCGTGAGTTATGCCGAAGATTTAAGTATGTCGGCTTTAAAGTTAACTACTAATCCAGATGGCTCCCAAGAATACTCAGTAACCCTTCAAATTCTTATTTTCATGACGGCACTCAGCTTTATTCCAGCTGCGGTGATCATGATGACTTCTTTCACACGAATACTCGTGGTGATGGCAATTTTAAGACAAGCTATTGGCTTACAGCAAACACCTTCTAACCAAGTGGTAGTTGGTTTAACGTTATTTATGACCTTGTTTATTATGACTCCGGTGTATAACGAAATTAATGCTCGAGCTATTCAACCTTATTTGCAAGATCAACTAACTTCAGTTCAAGCTATTGATAGAGCTAAAGTACCATTGAGAGCTTTTATGCTTGAGCAAACACGTATTAAAGATTTAGATACTTTGGCAGCAATGGCGGGCATTGAACAAGTAAACGAACCCACTGATTTACCGATGACGGTTATAGTGCCTGCATTTGTGATAAGCGAATTAAAAACAGCATTTCAAATTGGCTTTATGTTATTTATACCTTTTCTCATTATAGATCTAGTGGTGGCAAGTATATTAATGGCAATGGGTATGATGATGTTATCACCCATGATCGTTTCTCTGCCCTTTAAATTAATGTTATTTGTGTTAGTTGATGGTTGGAATTTAGTTATTGGTACTATTGCTACAAGTTATGGGATGGGAGCCGGCTAATGAATCCAGAGGTTTTTGTAGACATTCTAAGTGATGCTTTGTTTTTAGTTATTGTGCTTGTATGTGCGGTAATAATACCAAGTTTGCTTGTAGGTTTACTGGTTGCTGTTTTTCAGGCGGCAACGTCAATTAACGAACAAACCTTAAGTTTCTTACCTCGTTTAGTGGTTACCTTACTTTCTCTGATTATTGGTGGGCATTGGTTAGTTCAGCAATTAATGGACTATACCATTCGTTTAATAGGTAGTATTCCCAGTGTGGTTAGCTAATGGAATATACCGACGCTGTTGTTAATCAATTTATAGCGGATTTTATTCTTCCTTTTACCCGTATTTCTGCCTTAATCATGAGTATGGTTGGTTTTGGTGCTAGAACTATTCCTACTAAAATTAAATTAGGCTTATCGGTTGTGGTAACTGTTGCTGTTATGCCTGCAATTCCGCCAACAAATGTAGGAAATCTTTTCTCTCTTGCTACAGCGTTACTTATTGGCGAACAAGTAATCATTGGTATTATGCTTGGTTTTGTTACTACCTTAGTGGTGGAAACCTTTGTGTTAGCAGGTCAAATTATTGCTATGCAAACAGGTTTAGGTTTTGCATCATTAGTTGATCCTGCTAGTGGTATGAATGTGCCAGCTGTTGGGCAATTTTTTCTTATTCTTTCATCTTTATTGTTCTGGGTTATGGATGGGCATTTGGCTTATCTACAATTTGTTGTTGCTAGTTTTGATACTATTCCTATTCCCGCTGAAAGCTTTGATAGCACTAAATTTCGTGAAGTAGTGGAGTGGGGCGGTTGGATGTTTGCTAGTGCATTATCTCTTTCTATCGCACCACTTACTGCTATGTTATTAATTAACTTTTCTTTTGGGGTTATGACTCGAGCTGCGCCACAGCTAAATATTTTTGCTATTGGTTTTCCTGTAACCATGTGTGCAGGTTTACTAATTATGTGGTTAACCATGGGTAACTTCTTTACTCATTTTCAAATCCAGTGGCAACGAGCGCTTGAGTTTAGTTGCTACCTTATAGACTGTCAGGTGATTTAATGGCTGAGTCTGATAGTGGTGAAAAAACAGAAGAACCCACGGCGAAAAAGCTTGCTGATGCCAAGAAGAAAGGTCAAGTTGCACGTTCTAAAGATTTAGGCACTATGTTTGTACTGGTTGGCAGTGCTGTAGCGCTTATGATCGTAGGGAGTGCTTTAGTTGAATCATTAAGTAATATCATGAAACGGCTTTTCACATTATCTCGTGAAGAGTCTTTAGATATGAATGCATTATTTGCTGTGTTACAGGGCACGCTAACCGACATCATTTCTCCTCTTATGTGGATCTTCGTTATTATAGTTTTTGCTGCTTTTGTCGGGAATACCATGCTAGGTGGAATGAGTTTTTCTGCCGAAGCCATGGCGCCTAAAGCCAGTAGGTTATCGCCAATTGAAGGTTTTAAAAGAATGTTTGGCGTTAAGGCTATCGTAGAGTTTGTTAAGTCTTTGTTGAAGTTCTTTGTGGTATTTATTGTTGCTTATATTTTGTTAGCTGGGCTATTTGAAGAAATCTTAGGTTTAAGTTTAGAAGCCACACCTATTAATTTCGAACATGCTACCTCAATGCTTTTGTGGATGTTTTTAGCACTGGCATTATCCATTGGAATTATTGCTGCTATCGACGCACCCTACCAAGTTTGGGAGCATAATCGTCAGTTAAAAATGACTAAGCAAGAAGTTAAGGACGAGTTTAAAAATACCGAAGGTAGCCCTGAAATTAAAGGTCGAATAAGACGTGCGCAGTATGAAATGTCACAACGACGAATGATGCAAGATGTACCTGACTCTGATGTAGTTATAACCAACCCCACACATTACGCTGTGGCGATTAAATATGATCCTGCTTCAGGCGGTGCGCCTATGCTAGTGGCGAAAGGCATTGATGAAATGGCTATTCATATTCGAACTATCGCGAAAGAACATGAAGTAGAAATTCTACAATCTCCGGCACTTGCTCGTTCTCTTTATTACACTGCTGAAGTGAATAAAAATATACCTGAAGAACTGTTTGCTGCTGTCGCACAAGTACTAGCCTTTATTTATCAATTAAATGAGCATAAAAAAGGTAAAGCTAAACGTCCTAAGGGGCTTGCCAAAAATCTCCCCATTCCGGATGAATTCAAATATTAATCCTATTTCTCATGCTCTGAAGTTATTTTAATTCCCTCTGTTATAAATATATTGGTCTGGATATTGCTCTAGTACTAGCATGTGTCAATTAATTAACAGCCTTTAGATGCAATTATCATCAACTATTAATCAAGTAAAACAATTAAAATTCAACCAGTTAAAAGGTATTGGAACGCCATTTTTAGTAATGGCAGCCTTGGGGATGGTTATTCTTCCTATGCCTGCACTTTTACTGGATGTGCTATTTTCCTTTAATATCGCTCTGTCTTTAATTGTACTTTTAATCACGGTATATACATTAAAGCCGCTAGAGTTTGGATCTTTCCCTGCGGTTTTACTTATCGCCACTATTTTGCGTTTAGCGCTTAACGTTGCCAGTACTCGTATTGTATTACTCGAAGGTCATGAAGGGCCTGATGCTGCAGGTAAAGTTATTGAAGCTTTCGGTTCTGTGGTTATTGGTGGTAATTACGCTGTTGGTTTGGTGGTGTTTTTAATCCTGATTATTATCAACTTTATGGTAATCACTAAAGGTGCTGGTCGTATTTCAGAAGTAACCGCACGATTCACTTTAGACGCGATGCCAGGTAAGCAAATGGCGATTGATGCCGATTTGAATGCTGGCTTTATTACAGCTGATCAAGCAAGAGAACGTCGTATTGAAGTAACTAGCGAAGCTGACTTTTATGGTTCGATGGATGGTGCAAGTAAATTTGTAAAAGGTGATGCCATCGCGGGTATTCTTATTTTACTTATTAATATTATAGGTGGTTTAGTTATCGGTATGGTGCAACACGATTTATCATTTGATAGCGCTGTTGAAATTTATACTTTATTAACTATTGGTGACGGTCTTGTTGCTCAAATACCTGGTTTATTGTTATCGGTAGGAACAGCAATTGTTGTTACACGCCAAAATACTTCTCAAGATATGGGCGAGCAAGTTAGTTCTCAGCTTGGGCAAGAGAAGTCTTTATATATCGCTGGCGCTGTTATGTTCATCATGGGCGTTATTCCAGGTATGCCTCATGTTGCCTTTCTAAGCTTTGCTGCGATTATTTTAGGTGGTGCATTTTTTAGCGCTAAATTTAAAAAGAAAACAGCAGCAGACCTTATCGAAAAAGATAAAGCAGATGAAATTGAAAGCAAGCAATTAAAAGCAGATGTAAAAGATTTAGGTTGGGATGATGTAAATCATGTCGACATTATAGGGTTAGAAATAGGTTATCGCTTAATCCCACTAGTTGATAAAGCACAAGGTGGCGAGTTATTAAATCGCATTAAAGGCGTTCGTAAAAAGTTATCACAAGAGTTTGGCTTTTTAGTGCCAGCTGTTCATATTCGAGACAACTTGGACTTAGATCCTAATACTTATCAAATATCATTAATGGGTGTAACTATTGGTGAAGCTGAAATTAGACACGACCACGAACTTGCCATCAATCCTGGCCAAGTTTTTGGTAACTTAGAAGGTACATCAACTAAAGACCCAGCCTTTGGATTAGATGCTGTTTGGATAAACCAATCCCAACGTGAACATGCTCAATCTTTAGGTTACACAGTAGTCGATTGTGCCACAGTTCTTGCTACTCATTTAAGCCAAATATTAACAAATAACGCATCACAGCTGCTTGGTCATGAAGAAGTACAAAACTTATTAGACATACTGGCTAAATCTTATCCTAAGTTAGTTGAAGGCTTTATTCCTGACACATTAACACTTGGCTGTTTGGTTAAAGTATTACAAAACTTAATGAACGAAGGTGTGCCAGTAAGAGATATGCGTAGTATTGTACAAACACTTTCTGAATATGGCCCTAAGAGCCAAGACCCAGAGGTATTAACGGCTGCAGTAAGAATAACCCTACGTAAATTTATCATTCAAGAGCTCATTGGATCAGCAAATGAAGTACCTGTCATAACATTGTCACCAGAGTTGGAACAGATGTTGCACCAGTCTATGCAGATGGCTGGAGATGATGGTGCCGGTATTGAACCAGGCTTAGCTGAGCGATTACAAACTTCACTTGTTGAAGGAGCGCAAAAGCAAGAAATGGCTGGTGATACACCTGTTTTATTAACATCAGGTATTTTACGAACAGTATTATCGAAATTTGTAAAATATACGATTCCAGGTTTAAGAGTTATTTCTTACCAAGAAATACCAGATGATAAGCAAATAAAGATCATTAGCGTAATCGGCAATACATAAGATAAGCCAATTACGATAAAGAAATAAGGGGTCAATTGTGAAAATAAGACGTTTTGTTGCCGTAGATATGAAAACTGCATTAGCTCAAATTAAAGAAGAGTTAGGTGCAGACGCCGTGATTATGTCTAATAAAAAAATTGTTGGAGGTGTCGAAATAATGGCAGCTATCGACTATTACCCATCACAAACTCAAGTAGATCCAACTTCTAAACAAGAAGACAAGGCTACCAACGATTTAAACAATGATGTTGTTAGCTTAAGTTCACATGCTCAAAAGCAAACTGAGCAAGTTAACCAAAGTGAAAATAATGAGCCTCAAGCACCTGATAGTTTATCAGCTTTGCTTAATCGTAAAGTTCAACAAGAACCTAAAGTTGATGCTTTTAACCCTCATTCTATTCAAGAGTCATCTATTAACGAGCCATCAATTACCCAAGCCGTAGACAACGGTACAATCAATACGGGTACTTCATCTAATAGTGACATTGAATTACAGTTTAAAAATTTCACAGACCGTTTACAACAAACAACCCAACAAAGAAATACTGAACAAGAGCAACAGCAAACTAGCTCACCTATTCAGTCTTTGCATAACGATGGTGGTTTTAAAGAAAATACTCAAACAACAAATGCCAATCACGCACAAGTTAATACTTCCGCTGATAACGGCTCTGTTGAATTTGAAAATATGAAGAAAGAAATGCACACCATTCGTCATTTATTAGAGCACCAATTGTCTGGTTTAATGTGGCAAGATATGGCACAGAAGAATCCACAAAAAGCGCTATTAATAAATAAGCTTGTTGCCCTTGGATTAACAGATCACATGGCAGACCAAATTGCTGGGTTTATTCCTCCTCAACAAAATGATCAAGATGCATGGGAGCAAGCGAAAAAGTTTATTACTCAGCAATTAAATACAACGAATAACGATATTATCCATCATGGTGGAATTATTTCATTAGTAGGTCCTACTGGTGTTGGTAAAACTACGACTATCGCAAAGTTAGCTGCTAGATTTGCTCAAATACATGGCGCTGATGAAGTCGTGTTAATTTCTACCGATAGCTTCAGAATAGGCGGTTTTGAACAGTTAACAACTTACGGCAGAATCATTGGTTGCCAAGTTAAATTAGCTAATGATGCTGAAGCTTTGGATACACTATTACAACAGTTTGGTCATAAAAAACTTATCTTAATTGATACAGCTGGTATGGGCCAAAGAGATATGCGTTTAGCACAACATTTAACAGATTTAATTGCTAATGCTCGTGTAAGAATTCGTAACTATCTTGTTTTATCAGCAAATACTCAGCAGCGAGTAATGCAAGAAAATGTTGAACGTTTCAAAAAAATTCCACTAGCTGGCTGTATTTATACTAAGCTTGATGAAAGCATTAGTGTTGGCGAAATCATTTCAACATCAATTCAAAATGGTTTACCTATTGGATATTTAACTGATGGACAAAGAGTTCCTGAAGACATAAAAGTGGCGAATGCAGAGAAATTAGTTGCACTAGCAGATAAAATGACAAGTAGAATAAATCAGCAACACGCAAGTACTTGGCGTCCGATGCCGAAAAAAGAAGCAACCACAGCATAAATTGAATGTGATTGCTAAAACTAGCTAGCTTAAATTAATGAAATTAGTTAAATTAAATTAGTTGAAATGAAAAATATTGAAAAAAATGCTTATAATTTCACTAGTTAAAATGTACTGAGCTATACTAGATATAATTAGAAACATTTTCGACATGGTGAAGTGATAGTGACGAGAAGATTTAAATGATAGACCAAGCGAGTGGTTTACGTAAAATGCATGAATTACAACAAATTAAAGTAATAGCTGTATCTGGTGGTAAAGGTGGTGTAGGTAAAACTAACGTATCTTTAAACACATCCATTGCATTAGCTCAATTAGGTAAAAAAGTTTTAGTTTTAGATGCCGATTTAGGATTAGCTAATGTAGACGTTATGCTAGGACTTCGTGTTAAGCGTAATCTCTCACATGTACTTTCTGGTGAATGTGAATTAGACGATATTATTATTGAAGGCCCTGCAGGTATTAAGATTATTCCTGCTACCTCAGGTTCACAATCTATGGTTGATTTAACGCCAAGTGAGCATGCTGGATTAATTCGTGCTTTTAGTGACATGAGAACAGAGTTTGATGTACTGATTGTTGATACTGCAGCAGGTATATCAGATATGGTGCTAAGCTTCTGTAGAGCTTCTCAAGATGTCATGTTAGTTGTATGTGATGAACCAACATCAATAACCGATTGCTATGCCTTAATGAAACTTCTCAGTAGAGACCATGGCATATTCAAATTCAAAGTTGTTGCAAATATGGTTCGTAGCCCAAGAGAAGGGCAACATTTATTCGAAAAACTGTCAAAAGTAAGTGATCGATTTTTAGATGTAAGTTTAGATCTTGTAGGCGTGGTGCCTTTCGATGAAAATATTCGTAAGTCTGTTCGCAAGCAAAAAGCGATTGTTGAAGCATACCCAGATTCTCCAGCAGCAATAGGTTTTAAAAATTTAGCGAATAAAATTACAAAATGGCCAATACCACATCAACCTTCAGGTCATTTAGAATTTTTTATTGAACAATTATTAGAACATTAATATGTTCATAGTAGTGAGTGTATAGATTTGTCAAAAGCAGATGCTTACAGTGTTCAAATAGACAAAACTGCTTTAATCGAGCAGCATACGGTATTAGTTAAACGTATTGCTTATCATCTATTAGCTCGATTACCAGCAAGCGTACTAGTGGATGATCTGATCCAGTCGGGGATGATTGGACTACTTGAAGCCTCAAGTAATTTTGATCACTCTAAAGGTGCTAGTTTTGAGACGTTCGCTGGTATAAGAATTCGCGGCGCTATGTTAGATGAAATTAGGCGTGGAGATTGGACTCCTAGATCCGTTCATAAGAACAGCCGTATGATAAGTGAAGCGATTAAAGTACTAGAAGCGGAGCTTGGACGAGACGTAACTGATATTGAAGTTGCCGAAAAACTTGAGCTTTCCTTAAATGAGTACCATCATATTCTTAATGATGTTAGTTCAGGTAAAATTATCGGCATAGACGATCTAGGTGTTAGTGAAGACGCTTTTAATACGAATAAAGATAATGCGGTTGATGAACCTTACGACCAAATTGAACAAGTTGTTTTTAAGAAAACTTTAGCAGAATGTATTTCATCATTACCAGAACGAGAAAGTTTAGTGCTTTCACTGTATTATGATGAGGAACTTAATTTACGTGAAATTGGTCAAGTTCTTGATGTAAGTGAATCAAGAGTTAGTCAAATTCATAGCCAAGCGATGCATCGATTAAAATCTCGTATGCAAACATGGCAACACTAATAGTAAAAATTAAATATAAATAATTTAAATTTTTAATGTACTCACCGGAGGGTGCCTTGGATAAAAATATGAAAGTTCTCGTTGTTGACGATTTTTCAACTATGAGACGTATAATTAAAAATTTGTTGCGAGATATAGGTTTCACCAATATTCAAGAAGCAGATGATGGTAGTACCGCTTTACCTATGCTTCAATCAGGTGAATTCGATTTTGTTGTAACTGACTGGAACATGCCTGGAATGCAAGGAATTGACTTGTTGAGAGCTATACGTGCAGACGCTAGCCTTTCACACATTCCTGTATTAATGGTTACAGCTGAAGCGAAAAAAGAACAAATAGTTATGGCTGCGCAAGCAGGTGTAAATGGCTATATTGTTAAACCTTTTACCGCAGCTACCTTAAAAACTAAACTCGATAAAATATTCGAACGTTTAGGATAATTGAAATTTTCTTTTCAAGCCTAATAGAGGATATTTTGCATGAGTAATTTACCCAAAGTCAGTGTAACGCTGGAACAGGCTAAATTGTTAGTTCAATATTTAGAGTCAGAGCAGCAAGACAAAGCAGATGAGCTTATTGCAGAAATTCAAAGCCCAGTAAATATTGAGCTTTTTGCTGAAATAGGCAAATTAACACGTCAACTACATGACTCATTAAATAATTTTCATGTAGATCCGCGTTTAAGCGATCTCGCTAATGCAGACATACCTGATGCTAAAGAGCGTCTTAATTACGTTATTGAACGTACTGAAGACGCTGCTAATAAAACAATGGATGCCGTTGAAGCAATTTTTCCTGTTGTAGATTCGCTCCAGAAGCAAGTTGAAGTAGTTAATCCTCTATGGTCAAAATTGATGAATAATCAATTAGCTTTACCTGAATTTAAAGCACTGTGTATGGACATAGATAAACTACTAAAATCAACGGAACATGATACCGAAACAGTACGAACTTTAATGACCGACGTTTTGATGGCGCAAGATTTTCAAGACTTAACGGGACAAGTTATTCGTAAAGTGATTGAGTTAGTAAGAGAGGTTGAAGACAGTTTAATAGGAATGCTTACAGCATTTGATATGTCTTCATCAACAGCTCATGGCAAAGCTAAGACTAAACCTAAACCTTCAGTAGGTGAGAATTTAGTCGAAGGTCCGATTGTTAATAGTAAAGAACGTGATGATGTTGTTTCAGATCAAGATGATGTAGACGATCTTTTATCAAGTTTAGGGTTCTAGGAGTTATTTAATGTCGTTTGAACAAGATGAAGAAATCTTACAGGATTTTCTAATTGAAGCAGGTGAAATTCTTGAAGCCTTATCTGAGCAATTAGTTGAGCTTGAAAATAATCCTGATGATGCAAATTTATTAAATGCCATATTCCGTGGTTTCCATACGGTAAAAGGTGGCGCTGGATTTTTAGCATTATCAGAACTTGTTGACGTTTGTCACGGCGCTGAAAATATATTCGATCTCCTAAGAACTAACCAACGTTCTATAACATCTGACTTAATGGATGTGATCCTCCAAGCAACCGATTCTATCAATGAAATGTTTGTTTTAGTGCAAGCTGGCGAACCTCTTATTCCAGCCGAAGCTGAATTACTTGCTGAATTAGAACGTTTAAGTGTTCCAGAATCAGAAGATGCACCTGCCGAGCCTGAAATCGTCGAACAAGTGCAAGAGCCTGTACAACAGGTTCAAGAAGAAGTCGCTGCAGATTCATCAGAAGAAATGACTGAAGATGAATTTGAAAGACTATTAGATGAATTACATGGCGGTGGCGCCGTTAAAACGCCTCCACCTGTAAGTGCTCCTGCACCATCAGTTCAATCAAATGATAGTAATGAAATCTCAGATGATGAGTTTGAAAACTTATTAGACGAACTACACGGACAAGGTTCTTTCTCTTCACCAGCTAAAGCTGTAGAAAGCACACCAGCACCGAGCAGTAAAAGTAACTCAGATGATATAGATGATGACGAATTTGAAAGCTTATTAGATGAGCTTCATGGTCAAGGTAAAGCGCCTCAAAACTCTACGGCTAAAGTACCGCCTAAAGTTGAAGCAACGCCGCCACCGGCACCAAAACCAACTCCTGTTCAAAAGCCAGCTGCGCAACCCGTAGCAAAAGCAGCAGCAAAGCCTGCCGCTCCAGTTAAAGATAAGAAAGTAGCACCGCCTCCAGTACCACAAGCGGAAACGACTGTTAGAGTTGATACAAAACGCTTAGATCAAATCATGAATATGGTGGGCGAACTTGTATTAGTACGAAATCGCTTAACGAGCTTAGGTGTTACAAAAGACGATGAAGATTTGACTAAAGCTGTTTCAAATCTTGATGCAGTAACTACTGACTTGCAAGGCGCGGTAATGAAAACGCGTATGCAACCAATTAAAAAGGTTTTTGGTCGATTTCCTCGGGTTGTACGAGATTTAGCACGCAGTCTTAATAAAGAAATAAAGCTTATTCTCGAAGGCGAAGAAACTGATTTAGATAAAAACTTAGTAGAAGCACTAGCAGATCCTCTAGTGCATTTAGTAAGAAACTCTGTAGATCATGGTATTGAAGATCCTGATGCGCGTGAGAAAAATGGAAAAAGTCGTGAAGGAACAATCATACTTTCAGCCTCTCAAGAAGGTGATCATATTTTACTGACCATCCGAGATGATGGTGCTGGTATGAATGCAGAAAAACTCAAAGAAATTGCAATCACACGCGGTGTATTAGACACGGATGCCGCTTCCCGTATGACGGATAACGAAGCCTTTAATTTGATTTTTGCTCCAGGCTTTTCAACAAAAACTGAAATTTCTGAAGTATCAGGCCGTGGCGTAGGGATGGATGTTGTTAAAACTAAAATCACTCAGCTTAACGGTACCGTAAATATAGATTCTGAGTTAGGCGTAGGTACCGTACTAGAAATTAAAGTACCACTTACTTTAGCTATTTTACCTACATTAATGGTTATTATTGGTAAGCAAACATTTGCTTTACCACTAGCTGCTGTAAACGAAATATTCCATTTAGACCTAACAAATACTAACGTAGTTGATGGGCAATTAACCATTATCGTTAGAGAAAAAGCTATCCCATTATTTTACTTAGATCAATGGTTAGTAAGAAATCCAGTTAATAAAACAAAAGATGCAGGGCATGTAGTTATTGTTCAAGTTGGTACTCAACAGGTAGGTTTTGTTGTTGATAACTTAATAGGTCAAGAAGAGGTTGTTATTAAACCACTTGATCGACTTTTACATGGTACTCCTGGCATGGCAGGTGCAACAATTACAAGTGATGGCGGCATTGCGCTAATTATTGATGTTCCTAATTTACTGAAGTACTACGCAAAAAAATCTAGTCTCAATAACAAATTGCGTACAAAATAAAGAGAGAATTAATGCCATATAAGGTGTTGGTAGTTGATGATTCAAGTTTTTTTAGACGTCGTGTAACTGATATTTTAAATGCTGATCCTAATCTAAGCGTTATTGATGTTGCTATAAATGGTATTGAAGCTGTAGAAAAAGCTAAGTCGCTTAAGCCAGATGTTATTACCATGGATATAGAAATGCCTCAATTAAATGGCATTGACGCGGTAAAGCAAATAATGAAATATGCGCCAACATCTATCATTATGTTTTCTTCTTTAACACATGCTGGTGCTCAAAAGACACTAGAAGCTTTAGATGCTGGAGCATTAGATTTTTTACCCAAAAAATTTACCGAAATAGCATCAGATGCTTCTGATGCGGGTCGTTTACTTCGACAACGTGTTATACAGTTAGCACGTAAAAACCCTCGATTAAGAAGTAGTATAACTGAACGACATACACCTATAGTTGCAAGTAAACCTATAAAAAGAGATGTTCAGTCTAGCTTTCAATCTCCAAGAACAAGCATAAGAAAATCAAATACAGATTATAAAATTCTTACCATAGGAACCTCTACCGGTGGGCCTGTAGCATTGCAAAAAGTATTAACGCAATTGCCTAAAGACTTTCCGCTACCTATTCTTGTTGTTCAACATATGCCTGCTTCATTCACTAAAGCATTCGCTAATAGATTGAATAACCTTTGTGAAATATCAGTACAAGAGGCCGCTAATGGTGATGAAATAAAACCAGGCTGTGCTTATGTAGCTCCTGGCGGTAAACAAATGATATTAAGTAGCGCTAATAAATTAAAAATTGTTGAAGACAATTCAGAACGTATTTCATTTAAGCCAAGTGTTGACGTTACCTTTGGCTCTGCTGCTAAATTTTTCAATAACAGTGCTTTGGCTATTATTTTAACGGGCATGGGGTCTGACGGAAGAGAAGGCTGTCGTTTACTCAAAGCAAAGGGCGCAACTATTTGGGCACAAGATGAAGATTCAAGTGTTGTATATGGTATGCCGCAGGCTATAGTTAATGCTGGTTTATCACATCAAACTTTATCTATAGACGAAGTTGCACCTTCGATTTTAAAAGAGTTGAAGCTAAATTAATTCTAAAACGTAAAAAATACGCTAGCATTAAATAGTGGCTATGTTTTTACATTATACAGTTTATAGGGCATTTCATTGGTAGTTTGGACAATTGCAAATCAAAAAGGTGGTGTAGGTAAAACAACCACAACGATAACACTTGGAGGTATTCTAGCCGACCAAGGTTTTCGTGTATTGCTTGTTGATACCGATCCTCATGCATCTTTAAGCTATTATTTTGGTATAGAATCTGAAGAACTTGATTTAAGCATCTATAATCTATTTATAGAAACTGCAACAAAAGAGCAAGTTTTGCAAAGCTTATGTCCAACTCAATATAGTAATATTGATATTCTTCCTGCGACAATGGGTTTAGCAACACTGGATAGAGCTCTTGGAAATAAAGGCGGAATGGGACTTGTTGTTAAAAAAGCTTTGAAGTTATTAACTGATGAATACGACTATGTTTTGATAGATTGTCCACCTGTTTTAGGTGTGCTCATGGTCAATGCTTTAGCAGCGTCAGATCGCATAATTGTACCGGTACAAACAGAGTTTTTAGCATTAAAAGGCTTAGATCGTATGATCACGACCTTAGATATTATGCAAGGGGAGCAAGCAGACCCTTTTAAATATACAATTGTTCCAACCATGTTTGATAAGCGTACAAAAGCTTCTTTAACTACTTACAGAAAGCTACAAGATAAATATTTTGGAAAGGTTTGGTCTGGTGTTATTCCAATAGATACTAACTTCAGAAATGCTAGCCAAGCGCGGAAAGTTCCGTCTGATTTTTTACGTAGTTCTAGAGGTGTAGTTGCTTATAAAAAACTTTTGCATTCTTTAATAAACGAACAACAAACGAGTTGATGAGTTAATGGATAAACCGCTTGCCGCTAGTAAGAAATTGATGAAAAGCTACCTGTCAGAGCTTTTAACTGAAGACAATTTCGAGCAAAAAGCAGAACAAAAAGCTGAAGAGACTGAGAAGCTAAATAAACTTTTGCAGTCAGTTACAGTGACTGAAACAAATACAGATAATGAACTTGATACTATAGTTTCAACAAAATCAGCAGATATTAAAGTACCAGAAGTAATAGTAGAACCAGAATATAAGTTAGAAACTGACACAGAATTAAAAGCACCAACAATAGAGCAAAACGATCCTACAATACAGTTAGCGACTCAAGATACAACAGAAAATGTTACCAAAAGTCATTCAACTGAATACCGTAAAGGTAGTTTTCAAGCCATGTTTTTTGATGTTGCAGGACTTACAGTAGCTGTACCTTTAGTTGAGTTAGGTGGTATTCATAACTTAACAAAAGCAACTCCTTTGATGGGGAAACCTGATTGGTTTAGTGGTGTTATGCTGCATAGAGAAGACAAAATCAATGTTGTTGATACAGCGCTTTGGGTAATGCCAGAAAAATATAATGATGAATTAAAAGAGTATATAAATTATCAATTTGTCATTATGTTAAGTAACAGTAACTGGGGCTTACAAGCAGAAACATTAGTAGACACCGTTACCTTGCAACCTGAAGATGTAAAGTGGATTGAAGCAAGCTCTAAACGTCCGTGGTTAGCAGGTTTAGTTAAAGACAGAATGTGTGCACTCCTAGACGTTGAAGCTTTAATTAAATTATTAAATAACGGCATTAATGTACAGCAAGTATAAAAATTATTTTGTCTTTTAGAGTAGTAAATATTTAGAATTGAGGAATATTAGATGTCTAAAGAATCAACCAATGAAACATCTGTTAAAAAAGATAATGATGAAGTTCTACAATGGGTTACTTTTAAGTTAGACTCAGAGAAATACGGCATCAATGTAATGCAAGTTCAAGAAGTTTTGCGCTACAGTGAAATTGCACCTGTTCCTGGAGCTCCTATATACGTACTCGGTATTATTAACTTACGTGGTAATGTTGTTACAGTAATCGATACTCGCTCGCGCTTTGGTTTAGAATCAAGCGAAATTACTGATAATACACGTGTTGTTATTATTGAATCAGACAAACAAGTGATTGGTATTTTAGTTGATAGCGCAGCTGAGGTTGTCTACTTAAGAGCTTCAGAAATCGATGTTGCTCCAAATGTGGGTAACGATGAAAGTGCTAAATTTATTCAAGGTGTAACCAACCGCGATGGTGAACTACTGATTTTAGTTGATTTAAATAAATTACTTTCAGACGACGAATGGGATGAAGTTAAACAATTTTAATTGTTTGAAACTAACGTATGTTTAATACACCAGAGTTCTTAATTCTTGCCATAGTAACAACGCTTTTGTTTCTAGTGATCATAGTGTTGTTTAATTCAGTACGTACTTTATCAAAACAAGTTCGTTTAACAGAAACTAATATTGCTTCGAATGAACTCATAGTCAATCAATTACAAACTTTATTTATTACCTTAGATAAGTCTTTAACAGAATTGAATAATCAAAATACATCAGAAAATACTGAATTGAACCAAGTCACAAAACAGCTTGAACACAGAATTAAAAGTATTCAAGAAGATATTTCTAAGTTACAGCAAACCCAAGCTCAACAACCAGAAGATAAATTATATAGTCGAGCATTTAAAATGGTTGAGCTAGGAGCAGACGCTGAAGAACTTGTTAGAGAGTGTGATATTCCAAGAGCTGAAGCAGAAATGCTCATCTCAATTCATCAAAAACAAAGTACCCCTTAAACACGTTGTTACCCATTTTTACAATATTTAACAATTTTGCATCTAAAATATTCATTAGTTTTGAATATCCATTGTGCTAAAATCCTGCTGCATATAAATATTGCTTTATAACACATTATAAAGTTTTTAACTTCTGGAACAGTGAACGTCTTATGGTTAGTTTTTCAAAAACATCTCCACTAATTTTAGTTATGCTTTGTGTACTAGCAGTTTCTGGCTGTTCATCAACACCTTCAAGCCATAGCGACTCCAAAGATCCATTAGAATCAATCAATAGACCATTCTGGACGTTTACTTGGGATTACGCAGATAAGTACGTCGCAAGACCAGCATCGTCAGCCTATGTCGAATATGTGCCATCAGGTTTACGCTCAGGTGTTTACAACATGGCGATGAACTTAAATGAGCCATCTGCAATCATTAACAACTTACTACAAGCTAAATTTGTTGATGCAGCTGAAAGCACTGGGCGCTTTTTGTTAAACTCTACAATAGGTTTATTAGGTTTTTTTGATCCCGCAAGCGACTTTGGTTGGGGCAGAAAACAAGAAGAGTTTGGCGAAGTATTAGGAACTTACGGTGTGGGTGATGGTCCTTATATTGTTATTCCAGGTTTAGGTCCTTCATCCGTAAGAGAAGAGGTGGGCGATTACGTTGATAAATACTACTGGCCACTCGCTGTATTAGATTTTTGGCCTAACGTTGTAAGAGCTTCAATCGTGGGTCTTGAACAAAGAGCTGCATTATCTCAACAAGAAAAACTTATAGATGAATCGATCGACTCATACGAATTTGTAAAAAATGCATATTTTCAAAATATGAACTTTAAAGTCTATGATGGTAACCCGCCGATTGAAGTGAATGCAGAGGACGAAGCTGCACTTGAAGCATTTTTAGATGAAATAGACGAGTAACTTTTAAAATTTACACCATATTTCTATGACTTACACTTAACTTTTAAGTATTAAACCATTAAATAGATACTTTATGGAGAGCTGCTTAAATGCTAGAATTCGGCAATCAAAGGATTGTAACTACATAAAGTTATAAACCCTAAAAAACATTAATACACTAGGATTGGCTTTTAATGACAAACTTTATTCAAAAATTAACACTTTCGGTGTTTTTTCTTTGTACTTCACTTTCGGTATTTTCAGCGCAGTTACCTAGTAACATATCTTCAGCACAAATTGAGCAATTTAAAAGCCTAAGTCCAGCTCAGCAAAAAGCCCTAGCAAGCAGCATGGGTGTAGATTTAAATTCAATACAATCTCAAATCAACAATTCATCTTCCTCAGATAAAAATGAACCAACAGAATTAGAGCAATACACACCTAGAGAAAGAAACTTTGATGATTCGTCTTTTGATACTATGGATGAAAAGAAAATAACGGCATTTGGTTATGACGTATTTGCTAATGTTCCTAGCTCTTTTGCACCAATAAATGATGTAGCTATTCCTGAAAGTTATATGATTGGTACAGGAGACACACTTAATATCAAAGTTTTTGGTAAAGAGAATGACGAATACGAAATGCCAGTTTCGAGAGAAGGCAAAGTTATAATCCCAAGATTAGGTGCTTATAATGTTTCAGGTATGACTTTTTCCGAAGCTAAAGCTTATTTACGAAATGAAATTCAGAAAAAGGTAATAGGTGTTGAAGTTGTTATTACTTTAAGTGAGCTTCGTTCAATTCGTGTTTTTGTATTAGGTGAGGCATTCAAGCCGGGTAATTATCTTTTAAATTCTTTATCTACAGTTACTCATGCAATTTTTACGGCGGGTGGTATTAGTGATATTGGTTCTTTACGTAATATCCAAGTAAAACGTGCAGGTAAGCTTGTTCAAACTCTCGACTTATACGATTTATTAATCAAAGGTGATTCATCAAAAGATATCATGCTTAAATCTGGTGATGTTGTTTTTGTTGCTCCTGTGGGCAATAGAGTTACCGTTGAAGGTGAAGTGAAAAGACCAGCCATATACGAACTATCTTCAAACGAAACAATAAACGACGTATTATCAATGGCAGGGGGCTTGTTACCTTCAGCACATTCGTCATCAACCATTATTGAGCGTTACAATGCAAAGAGTTTACGTTCAGTTATTAATGTAGATTTATCGTCAAATGCAGAAAAAAGTAAAAAAGTTCAAGCTGGTGATGTTGTTCGTATTATGAAAAGTTCTGCAACATTTCAACAATCAGTATCAATTATTGGTGCTGTTTCTCGTCCTGGTGTTTATCAATGGGAAAGTAATCAAAGAGTTGCAGATTTATTACCAAGTATTCAAGCTGATTTATTAGAAGATGCAGATTTAACTTATAGTTTAGTGATCAGACAATCCGGCCTAGGTAGAGATATTGAAGTGCATCAATTCAGTTTGAAAAATGCCTTAGCCAATTATGATTCTGAAGACAACTTGTTGTTAAAACCTTTAGACAAGCTTTTAGTTTTCTCAAATCAAGACGTCATTATTAATAAAGTTAATACGTTAAGTAATCTAGTTATGACCGAAGATAAGCTTATTGATGATGAAAGAAATAAAGCTAAAGCAAGATTTAGCGATAAAGAGTTTTGGTCAGAATTTGGTGAAAAAGAGCTAGATGAAAATGATGACCCACTAAAAGAAAAAAGTGAATTAGATGAACTAAAACCTAGAGAACTTAGCTTCTTTTCAAGACAACGTTTATTACTACCTGTTATTCGTAATTTAACACAACAAGCTGCATCTAATAGTTCAGTTCAAGTTGTAGATATTGCGGGTGCGGTAAAATATCCAGGTACTTATCCTTTACCTGTAAATGGTAGTGTTAAAGATTTAATAACCGCTGCAGGTGGTTTGTCAGAATCAGCTTTTTTAGGTAATGCTGAATTATCACGAAATGATTTAACTCATAATGAAGTAAGAAAACAACTGCTTGCTATTAACTTACAAGGCGCTCTGAATAATACTTCAGATAATGTTTTACTAAAAAGTAGAGACAGATTAAACGTAAACAAAATACCTTATTGGCAAGAAGAACAAGTTGTTACTCTAAACGGAGAGTTTAGGTTCCCAGGTAAATATATAGTTCGAAGAGGTGAAACTTTATCACAACTTATTGATAGAGCTGGAGGTTTAACAGATTATGCTGACCTTAATGCAACCCTGTTTACGAGAGAAAGTTTAAAGCGATTAGAAAGCAAAAACATATTAGATGTTACGGAACAATTAAGGCGTGAAATAGCAACAAAAACCTTATCACAACGAAATGGTAGCTCAATTGACTACGAACAAGTTAATCAACTGTTAGAAGATTTAATTAAGGTTAAGCCTATAGGCCGATTAGTTATCAATCTCCCTAGTTTATTGTCAGGGCAAAGTAACAACATAACGATGGAAGATGGCGATAGTATTTTTGTTGCTAGTAAACGGAATACAATCAATGTTGTTGGGCAAGTACAAGTAGCAGGCTCTCATTTATATGAAAACCACTTAACTTACACAGATTACATCAAGTTAAGTGGTGGTATTAAAATCCAAGCGGATGAAGACCGTATTTATGTGATTAAAGCCAATGGTGCAGTACACATACCAGAGAGTGGTAATTGGTTTACTTCTAATAATAATGAGATTAAAGCTGGTGATACTATTGTTGTGCCTTTAGATACTTACTTTATGGAAGATATCACCTTGTGGCAAACTGTTACTCAAATTATATATCAATCAGCCATTGCTGTTGCAGCAATAACAAGCCTATAATATTTAGGTAAGATTATATAAGTAAAGCTATATGGTAATAGCATTTACTCATATAGCGCTGTATTATTTACAGAGTGTTTAATTGTAAACTGCTTTAGAGTGATTTAGTTAATAAATTAACTTTGGAACTGGGCTTTAGGTAACAAATGTATTTGTTACCTAAAAAACTATAAATTTAAATGGTATTTCGAATGATTTTCTTATTTCCCGCATTGTGCGTTGCTTTTTTAGCTTCTATTTTTACAATAAAAGTTTTACTTCCATTAGCACCACAAATCGGATTGATCGACTATCCAACAGATCGAAAAAATCATAATGGTGCTATCCCTCTTATTGGTGGTATTTCAATATTCACCGGCGTATTAATTGCCTCAACATTATTTATTCAACAAAGCCAATTATTAAACTTATATTTAATTTCTTCAGCCATCTTAGTATTTATTGGAACACTAGATGACATATATGACTTAAGAGTTGCTCCACGTATGCTTGCTCAAGCACTTATCGCGAGTGTTATGGTGTTCGGTGGAGGGATTTATATAAGTGATTTTGGTAACCTTTTTGCTTTAGGTAATGTAGATATAGGTCATTTTGGCATTATATTTACAATGTTAGCTGCAATTGCTGCAATCAATGCTTTTAATATGATTGATGGGATTGATGGCTTAGCTGGTTCAATGAGCATTACCTCGGTACTGTCTATCGCAATCCTTACCTTATTAGCCGGTGGTGAAAGAGATGTCTTATTACCTCTTATATTGGTGGTTGCTACAATCCCTTATCTTTTCTATAACGTTAAAAGGCAGAAAACTAAAGGTAAAAAAATCTTTATGGGAGATGCAGGAAGCATGTTCATGGGCTTAACGGTTATATGGTTACTCACAATTGCTACCCAAGATAATGAGCTTCAATCAGCTGCTTTTAGACCTGTTACGGCTTTATGGATAATAGCAGTGCCGCTTATTGATATGTTTGCCATTATGTTACGTCGTATTAAGAAGGGCGTATCACCATTTCAAGCTGATAATGGTCATTTACATCATATATGTATGCGACTTGGTTTAACGTCAAGACAAGCATTATTAGTTATAACCTTACTCGCTATCGTTCTTTCTAGTGTTGGTATTGTTGGTGAGTTATTACATATACCAGAATCAATTATGCTTGTGTTGTTTGTTGCATTATTTGTTGTGTATTCGTTTGGTTTACAACACGCTTGGAAGTTTACTAAAGTATTGAAAGCTGAATAAGCTAAGCTATGTAGAGTAAATTTAGTAATATGAATCTATCTATAAAACGATAAAACAACAGATGAATAGACAAAAAAATAGCGAATATATTTAATATATTCGCTATTTTTTTGCTTACAATTAAGTAAAAACCAAATAGGTACTCTCTTTATTTATTATATTTAGCCAAACAGTCACTTAGCTGTTTTTGCCAATCTATTGAAGCTAGTATTTCTTGTGAGCTTGTACAATCTAAAACACTGTATTTTGGTCTTTTAGCTGGAGTGGGGTAGGCTGAACTAGGAATACCTTTTATCGGTATTTTCTTTGTTAACAAACCTCGTTTTAATCCTTCTTCTTGAATTGCCAAAGCAAAATCAAACCAACTTGCACTGCCAGAATCACACCAATGATAGATCAAATCAGCTTTAGGTTGAGCTATTAAAGCCCATATAAACTTTGCTAAACCTTTAGCTGATGTAGGAGATCCTACTTGATCATTTACTATGCCTAACTCTTCTTTCTCTTCCATCAATCTAAGCATGGTTTTAACAAAATTATTAGCAAAAGTAGAATAAAGCCAAGAAGTACGAATAATACTAGCGTTTTCAGGGTAGTTATCAATAATAGCTAACTCACCTGCACGTTTAGAAGCTCCGTATACGCTTGTAGGCGATGTAATGTCATCAACCTTATAGGGTGTTGTGTTTTCACCGTTAAAGACGAAATCTGTTGATACATGAACTAATCGAGCAGAATACTTCTTGGCTATTTTAGCTAAGTTTTCTACCGCAATATGATTTATGGCATAAGCTGCTTCAACATCAGATTCAGCTTTATCTACTGCAGTATAAGCAGCTGAATTAATAACTACAGTAGGTTGATACTCAGCAACAATACTATCCAGGGCTTTAAAGTTAGTAATATCAACATCATTTCGCCCTAAAGCTAATACTTCGTAGTTTTGTGGTTGTTCAACAAGCAGTTCATTTGCAAGTTGCCCACTTTTTCCAATAATAAGAATTTTCACTGAATTACCATTTAATTGTTTAACAAAAAGTTAAAATAAAGCCGTAGTTTTGGCTACGGCTTTATTGATTTTATGTATCGAGGTGAGCTTGTAACGCTTTAGCTAAAATAACTAGTTACCTAAACGCTCACGTTGGTATGAGCCATCTTGAACATGCTGACACCATTCTGTTTCAGACAAATACCATTCAATGGTTTTTTTAATGCCAGACTCAAAAGTTTCTTCAGGATGCCAACCTAACTCTTTATTGATTTTATTTGCATCAATCGCATAACGAACATCGTGACCAGGCCTATCTTTTACAAAAGTAACGAGATCATTGAAGTTTGAAATACCATCTGGTTTATCAGAAATTAAATCATTCAAATGGTTACAAATAGTGGTAACAACCTCAATATTTTGCTTTTCGTTAAAGCCGCCAATATTGTAGGTTTCGCCAATAGTACCTTCAGAAACTACCTTATAAAGAGCGCGGGCATGGTCTTCAACATACAGCCAATCTCTTACTTGTTTACCATCGCCATATACAGGTAAAGATTTTCCTTCAAGAGCGTTTAATATAATAAGAGGAATCAACTTTTCAGGGAAATGATAAGGACCATAATTATTAGAGCAGTTAGTAACAACAACAGGTAAACCATAAGTTCTATACCATGCACGCACTAAATGATCTGAAGCGGCTTTAGAAGCAGAATAAGGAGAGCTTGGTTCGTAAGGAGTTTCTTCAGTAAATAACCCTGTTTCACCCAAGTCACCATATACTTCATCGGTAGAAATATGATGAAATCTGAAAGTTGATTTTTTCTCTTCAGTTAAAGTTAAGAAATAAGTTCTTGCCGCTTCTAATAATTCGTAAGTACCAGTGATATTCGTTTGTATAAACTCACCAGGCCCATCAATAGAGCGATCTACATGGCTTTCTGCGGCAAGGTGCATAATATAATCAGGTTGATGTTGCTTAAAAACTTCATCTAATATTTTACGATCACAAATATCACCTTGAACAAAAGTATACCTGTCGCTTGAATCTACTGAAGCTAATGACTCTAAATTTCCAGCATAGGTTAACTTATCAAAGTTAATAACATTATGTTCAGTTTCATTTATTAAATAACGTACTAAGGCCGAACCAATAAAACCAGCTCCACCAGTAACAAAAATTGTTTTTTTCATTGTTCTATTTAACTCTTTATAAATTCTAAAAGGGGAGAGCGACTAATCAAAAGTAGGTGCGTCATCAAATAATAAACCATTTGCATCTTTAACAGATAATGAAGGTGAACTGTTTGTCGAAATAGGCCAAGTAATATTTAATTTAGGATCATCCCACTTAACTGAAACCTCATGCTCTGGTGCATAGTAATCGGTGCACTTATAAACAAACTCGGCAGACTCACTTGTAACATAAAAACCATGAGCAAAACCTGCAGGTACCCATAATTGACGCTTATTTTCAGCAGAAAGCAATACTCCAAACCATTGACCAAAGCTTAGGCTGTTTTTACGCATATCAATGGCGACATCGTATACTTCGCCAGAAGTTACACGTACCAATTTACCTTGAGTTTGCTCAAGTTGGTAATGCATGCCACGTAATATCCCTTGTGAAGATTTACTGTGGTTGTCTTGTACAAAAACTACGTCAGCTACATTTGCTCTAAACCAATCATCACGAAAGGTTTCAAGAAAAAAACCACGTTCGTCACCAAATACCTTAGGTTCTATAATCTTTACATCTGGGATACTGGTATCAACAACTTTCATTAAAACACTCGCTCATTAATAAGCTTTAATAAATATTCCCCATAACCACTTTTACGGAGTGGTTCGGCAATAGCGACTAATTTCTCTTTACTTAACCAGCCATTTCTATACGCAACCTCTTCAGGGCAATTAACTTTTAAACCTTGGCGTTTCTCAATGGTTGAAATAAAGTTAGCAGCAGCAAGTAAATCATCATGTGTACCTGTATCTAACCATGCGGTACCGCGCCCCATAATTTCAACTTTTAATTCACCTGCTTTTAAATATTGTTCGATAACATCGGTAATCTCTAACTCGCCACGAGCAGAAGGTTTAACATTTTTAGCAAATTCAACAACGCGTTTATCAAAAAAGTATAAACCAGGAACTGCGTAGTTCGACTTAGGCTCTAAAGGCTTTTCTTCAATAGAAATAGCCGTACCGCTATCATCAAATTCAACTACACCATAAGAGCGAGGATTAGATACATGATAACCAAAAACAGTACCACCTACTTTTTGAGCATTAGCATTTTGTAGAGACTTAGTAAGATCATGCCCGTAAAACATGTTATCGCCAAGTACAAGAGCTGCGGCAGAACCATCAAGAAACTCTTCAGCTAATATAAATGCTTGAGCTAAGCCATCAGGGCTAGGTTGAATTTTATAGGTGATAGAAACACCAAAATTACTACCATCACCTAATAATTCTTCAAAGCGATGTGTTTCTTCAGGTGTTGATATAATTAATATATCTTGAATGCCGGCTTGCATAAGAGTCGCAAGAGGGTAATAAACCATAGGTTTATCATAAACGGGCATAAGCTGTTTACTAACAACTTTGGTTAGGGGATAGAGGCGAGTACCGCTCCCTCCGGCTAAAATAATTCCTTTATGCATTTTATAATTCCTAATAATCACTAAAAAATGAAAGTATAGACTTCATCAGTAATATCAACTAACTCTCATACCATACGCCCAATACAATGCAATCAGAATTGACTGAAGATCTCCAAAATATCATGCATACGAGCACTATTAAAACAGATTTTTATATCAAAGTGTGTAAGATTTAATTACTAGTAACTTTTTATAAGATGAGCGTTCTCGTATTATTGGTATCTAAAAGCTTTATACGTCGGTATATAAACGAATAAGAAATGGACGTTTGAAGAATTATGCCTTTCATCGTAAAAATAGTGAATATTATAACCTGACCAATCAATGTAACAACATTAATATCGATATTTTCAATCATATAACACCTAACAGATACACAAATATATTTAATTCCACCATTATTATAATTCTAAAGTAAAAATAAAATCATACAAAAGATACCAATACTTTAGGTGAAAATAAAACAGTAACAACAAGTTAGGTGTGCATAAATTAACAGGGATATACTTTTTAAAGTTCTTAGGATGAAGTAACTTTTCTTCATTAAAGTTTATTTCTAATTAACCTGAGCTCGAGGTGATGGTCTTTGTAAACTATTTTATTTGTAAGGGCTTTCCCCCTCAATTGATATGGGGTAAGTTTTTTACCTTCCTAATGTTGTTATTTAGCGGGTATACCAAGGTGTTTTTATGTGCTAATGACAGGTTATTAGTACATAAAAATAATGACGGTAGGTAGTTAAATAACAATGTTAGGCATAATTTCTTGTCCCGAGTTAGGTTAATTAAGGATAAAAAAAATTATTAATTCTAGTTATGTGAATATATTCGAAATGTAAAACCCGACAGTTAAGTAAAATGAATTAACTAATTGAACTTTTTACGGTAGTTAATCCACGTTTACTAAGAAGAAAGCGCACAACACTGCTTAAGTGCCAATAAAAATGTTTAGATAGTATTGTCCTATTTGCATGCTCAGCTAAATGTAATATTTTTATCTGAGGGTAAAATATTAATGGCTCATCTAAGAGTTTACTGCGATAACAGATATCAATATCTTCACAGTACATAAAATATCCTTCATCAAAGCCTTTTAAACGGGCATAATGAGAAGCTTTAAATGCTAAGAACGACCCTGCAGCCCAATCTATTTTTATTGGTTTTTCTACTAGATCTTTATTTATGATACTAGAATTTCCCATTCCTAAAAATGATTTTACAAATTGAGTGAAATTAGGGAAATTTCGAATAGAATTATCAGATATCAAATAATTACTGTCTTTAAATAAGTTAACACAAGCCGCTTTTATATTGTCTTTTAACATTAATTGGATAAGTTGGTCTATCGACTCTTCATCTGAAATAACATCTGGATTAAAAACTAAGAAATGATCATCATTTTTCATTGACAGATGTGCTTTACAATAACAATAAACCACATTGTTATTATGACCAAAACCAATACCATAATGTTCATTAATGTACTTGATATTATTTTCCTCTAAGTATTGAACTAGGAACGGCTCTTTTTGGTTGATTTTTACCACTACAGTAAACTTTTTAGCTAGTTTACTTAAACAAGCTAATCTTTTTATTAACTCGCCATGGCCATGTGAAACAACAGATATGAAAATAGACATTCTAATTAAAGCCTTACACTAAAGATTAAATATTATTGATTGAATATATTAAAGAAAGAAGTTGATTTAAGTTAGCTGTTATAGCTGAACCCCATAAATCGTAATAAGTTCTTGCTTTGGTTGATATACTAAATTATAAACCCTATATTGCTTAGTATTGATGAAGTAATCAATCAAAAATAGAAAATTACCATTGACATAAAGTAACAGTTTATCAAATGTTTTTGAGGATTCCGACTAAACCTCTCGACTCTTTTACTAATAAAGCACTGACACCTTTCTCATGCATCATTTCAAAAGCAATTTGACAATTGGTATCTGGTGAGATTTCTAAAGGATTAATAGAGGCAATATCAATGGCTTTTAGATCGAAAATATCTTTACCATTTTTTTCCATGGCTCGTCGTAGATCGCCATCTGTAATAATTGCATTTACTTCACCAGCCGTTTGAATAAGTGCAATCCCCAGCTTCCCACTTGAAATCACATTAATTACATTTAATAAAGTATCTTCAGGACCAACTAATGGTAGTTTCGTCGTAATCATTTCATCTCTTACTTTACTTAATAAACGACGGCCTAAATTTCCTCCAGGATGAAAACGAGCAAAGTTTTCAGGTTTAAAGTTGCGTTTTTCCATTAACGCAACAGTCAAAGCATCTCCCATAGCCAACGTCGCAGTTGTAGATGAAGTAGGAGCTAATTGGAAAGGGCAAGCTTCCTTAGGAACAGCTACATCAAGATGGCAATGAGAATTTTTGGCTAGTATTGAATTAGCATTTCCCGTAACAGCAATTATGTGATTACCATTATCTTTTAGAAATGGCAGAAGTTTTAAAAGCTCATCTGTTTCTCCAGAATTTGATATTGCAATAAATATATCCTCCGATTTGACCATTCCCAAATCGCCATGAAAAGCCTCACCTGGGTGCATGAAAAAACTTGGTGTGCCAGTGCTTGCTAAAGAAGCAACTATTTTCTTACCAATAATACCAGATTTGCCCATACCACAAATAATTGTTCTACCTTTGGTTGAAATAATAGCTTCAACTGCTTGACTAAATTCAACACCAATACGGGAGGACATAAAATCTAACCCTATAATTTCTGTTTGAATAACTTCTTTCGCTATTTCGATTGAACGCATTATTACCTCTCCATGATTTCTTTTATGATTTTATAATCTTTCACTGTATCAACACCATGCGGTAATTCTTGATGAAACACACACGCACCGATAGTTAATCCATTGCTTAGTGCTCTTAATTGTTCAAGTTTTTCATAAGACTCTAAAGGTGCTTCAGGGAAAGAGCAAAATAATTTTAGTGATTCAACGGTGTAGGCATAAATACCGACATGACGGTAAGCAAGTGAAATGTCTTCACTATTATCTCTATTAAAAGGAGCTGGAGATCTTGTAAAATATAACGCCCTTCCTTCTGAACCTAAAATAGCTTTTACGACGTTTGAGTTAATAAAGTCTTCTCTCTTAACTATTGGCGTCACAGCGGTGGTTATTGAAAACTCTGGATTGTTTACAATATAAGTGCTGAGAGTTTTTATTAACTCAGAGGGGAGCAGTGGTTCATCACCTTGAACATTGAGCACAATTGTTTCTTTAGACCATTCTAAAATGTTAGCTACTTCATTAACTCTGTCAGTTCCACTATGATGTTCTGCCGATGTTATTAAAGAAAGAAGGTTTAGCTTGCCCGCTTCATCAATAATACGCTGATCATCTGTCGCTATAATTATATTATTTATATCAATACCTGCGTCAATACAGCGCTGAGCAACGTGCCAAAACATTGGCTTTTCACGAATTAATAACAAGGGTTTACCTGGTAAACGAGAAGAGCCATAGCGAGCAGGGATGACGGCTTTTATATTAGAAAAATTCATTATTGCTCTACTCCAATAATATTGTTTTTAATTATCTTATTTATTAGAAGAGTATTTATTTCTTCTAATGATTTCTTTTTTTGCAAACTAAGTTGTTTGTCAACAAACTCACAAACCATAAGACGACCATCTGGCGGTTTAGTTATCCAACTCGATTTTTTAAGGGAGAATGGATGGATATTAGCAGGAGTATAACTTGGCTCAATATGCTGGAAGATTTGTAGATATAATATATTATTAACAGAAAAAGCCATTTTCTTTAGGTAAATCGAATATTCTGCACCGATTTCTTTTATTTTTGGATGTTTGCCTTTGCAGCTGTTAATAACTCTATCGATTCTCAATCGCTTGCATCGCGATAAAGTAGCATTAACTGCTTTACCTGAAATGATTCGGGTTAAAAAGCTATAGCTACTTAACGGCATAATAAATATGCCGCTTTTGATATTAAGCACTTTAAAATACTCTCCGTGTTTTGATATATAAATAGAATCATCAATTATAACACTATCCAAATCAAATAAGAGATTTTTGATATTTAGGGGGCCACTTTCTCATAATTAAATCATTTTTTATTTAATAAATACATCTTTGATATATAAGTTCATCTATCTTAAGTTGCTCTTTAGTATTAGCTTGATATGGCAAAGTTGAAATATATTTATTTTATCAAAACACCCAATATCTTCTTTTTAATTAAACTATACCTCTCAACAACATAATAAATATTTATAAGGGGCACTAGCCTTCTTTGATATTTACAGCTATGACTATAAGGATGAATTGTTGAATAAAGCCAGTTTGATTCGAAATAAATACAGGTGTTGTTAACACAAGTCAATGACTGACACGATGTCATCTAATAGTTTATGATGAACCTTGATATGCGTTTTTTCACTAATGGCTTTTTTGTTTTTTTGAATTGTTTTTAACTTTTTATAAATATCTAGTTCCTTCAAAAGCAAAAGAATGCTTTGCTTTTGTAAAAAATGTTTAATACACAGTTTATTCATGATTTCTTTTCGATGAGAAAAATAATTTTGATTAAGCTTTTATATTCGATTGAAAAAGGCTTATCGATTAAAAACATATTTTTTATTTCCTCTTATTTAAAAAAGAGGGGAGTATAATATTGATTCGAACTTAATAGATTCTCAATTACTTTATACTAATGTCTTCTTAAATTATGTTATTTATTGTGTTTTTTTATCTCTTCTAAAAAATAATCATTCTTTAACTGCTTTCATTATTTTCGATTCATATTAGTTTGTAAATTAACCTAATAACTAATGTTTGCTATTTTTATTATTCTAAGGTTGTTGTGAAAGTATACATTTCATCGACATCTATTGAGTTTTTATAATATCCATCAGGAAACCATCAATAAATGAAAATAAATTGTACAAATTGCTTTCTTAAAATACAAAAAAGATATTATGATAATACAATCTGTTACCCATGGCACCTTGCATTATAAAATGTTGGGTTTAAAGTATAATTTACATAGCTTATATTCTTTACTTTTTAATTTCTCTTTATAAAATTTTACACCATAGGTCAGACCAAGAACTTATAGCCTTATTAGGTTCTTGATAAGTTATTTTGTTCAGAATGTAATTGTTGTTAATACATTTTATGATCTGAGAAGCTAAGTCATCCGGATTGTCTGGTTCGAAAAAAGAGGCATTATCATAGCTACCCAAAGTTTCTTTAGCATAAGGTAAATTTGAAAGTATTATAGGTTTCTCATAATATTTTGCTTCAGTTATTGGAAGCCCCCAAGTTTCAAGTTTACTAGGAAAAATGAATAAATCAGAAGCTGAAATTTTTTGTAATACTGCCTCATGTGTTAAATTCCCTATAAGCTTGACGTTATCTAAATTAGAAGATTGTTTCAATATTTTTTTTGCATAAGGGTTTTCATCTCCCGTAATAGTAAATTCTACATTTATTTTTAATTGTGTATTACAGTTGATTATTTTTGTTGCTTCAATGATAACTTCAAAGTTTTTAAAACTTCTTGGCAAAGCTGGATATACAATTAACGTCTTTTCACTATTTCTATTTTCTTTAGTTAAGTGGTGTCGTTTAATATTTAGGCTTGGTTGACAAACAATTACTGAAACTTGATTTGTTAATCTTGATAATTGCTCACCAATCCAATGTTGTTGAACTATAATTGCTGAGTTTGAATTTATATTTATTCTATACAAATATTTATATAATTTTGTAAAACAATACATTTTCCAATCAAGTCTGATATCAGATATTGACATCTTATAAAAAGGACTTGGATTATGACAATATACAAATTGCTTAATATTTTTAGGTAAAATAGGGGACATATCATGTAAAGACAACCAATGAGTATATTTGTTTCTTTTTGCAATTCGATAACAATCTATATATTCAAAGATAAAGCGGTATAGCCAATTTTTTTTAGGATACTTTATTTCAATCAGATTTACACCTTGGGTATTATGACCAAAAAATAATGATTTATCATTAGTATATATATCTACACGATCAAATGGTGAGTTGTTAAATGATTTAGCAACTTCCAATAAGACTGTTAATGGGCCGCCTGATACTAAATTGACTGCAGAAATAGCTAATTTATTCATATGTTTACCCATTTACTTTTTGTTCTATCAAACTTCTTTATTACTCGTGCTGGGTTGCCAACAGCTAAAGAGTCAGCTGAAATGTTTTTGGTTACAATAGAACCGGCTCCAATAATTGTATTATCGCCAATCGTAACACCCGGAAGAATATTGACTCCTTCACCTAACCAAACATTGTTACCTATGATTACTATTTTCGAAGAAAGCTTACGTTTAATGACTGGTTTATGAAACTCTGTTTCTTCATTCACAAATTGACCATGATTATGGTCTGTTATAAAAACTTTACTTGCAATTAGAACATCATTCCCAATGATTATCTTCTCCATAACCCCTATATGAACATAATCATTAACTTGAACACGTTCACCTAATATCAATTGACTATTTTTTTTTAAACAATCAATTCTTAAGCCAACGCCAGATGTAAATTCATTCCCAATAATAAGCTCTCCCATATTTCTTATGTAGAAAGGTCGCCTTACAACTTTTACATGCTTTCCAAAATAAATTCTTGAAATTAACACATCAAAAACTAACCGTAGTAAACCAAGAAACCCATACACTCTAAATAATTTCATTATATATACCTACCCAATTCATGATTTCCCTTTCATTTTTTTTGTAAAAAGAATCATAAATAGATTTTCGAGATTCTGAGCCTATAATCGATAATGTTGAATTTATATCAGAGTGTGACTCAACAACATACTGACCCAAAAGTGTATCTTGTAGATTAAAATCCATAGTAACAACAGGGCAGCCATACATTAAAGGTTCATAAAGTTTTATTTGCACACCACCTCCAGAAATGGTTGGGTTAAGCGAACAATAAGCCAGAGAATATAACCTGTCTAGTTCACTCTTATCTACTAGCCCCATATATTTAATGTTGGTGAATTTATGGCTGTTAAAATACCCATCATCCTTACCTGTAACAACTATTTCATATTCGTGTCCGAGGGATAGAGATAAGGGAATAACGACTTTGGTAAATGATTCTAAATTTGGGGGGTGGGTAAAGTTTGTTGGTAATAGAATGATTTTTTTTCCATGCTCACCCATTAATTTTGCGTTAACAAAATTAATGGGTGAGAAATGTATTCCAGAAGTTAAAATCTCTCTTGGGAGAAGTTCATTTAATTTTTCACTGTCTGAATTAGATAAAGTTACAACCTCATCCATTAATGACAATAATTTCTTTTCATACTTTTTTACAGACCATTGTAAATAGTGCCTCAGTAAATATGCCCCTTTTCTTTTTTTATAAATGTCATTAACTAATAAATATTCCACGTTATGGGCACAATAAACAAATTTCGTTTTCTCGAACCTTATTTTAATTCTTTCATCATATAAAGCTGTAGATGTCAGCCCTTCATAGATAACAGCATTATAATCAGTACTAGATAAGACTTCTTCAATAAACTTTTCTCCTTCATAATACATCGAGAAAAAAGGTTGGCCTTTAAATATACATTTTATTAAATTATGAAAATTGACTTTTTTACGGACATGAATATTAGCTTTTTCTTTATCGTCAGTGTTGTTGTCCTTGAAAATAATAACATCAATATCAAAACCATTATTGATTAACGCCTGATAGCGATTATACACACATAGCTGGTAACCACTTGTAGGGGTGGCGAAGTTTTCAGATGCAATAAGAAGTATTTTTTTCATCTTTACCCTTCTTTATTAATACGGTTAATAATCTGATTGTACTCATAAGCAGTTATTTTTTGATCAGAAAAATAATCTATATTAATTAGAAATTTTTCAAGATAACCAGCTAATTCTCGATCAGTAAAATTGCTATACAACGCTCTACCAAGAGTTATTACATTTTTTCCCATAAGTTTCGCTTCCAGACCAACCGTAGAATTTACAGTCACAACAATATTTGAGTTTTTAATCATTTCAAAGGTATTATCATTCATCAAGTAACAATTACTCTGTTTACTAAAATCATTTATAAACCCTATATAATCAGTTTCAGTTTCAGCCGGGTGTGGTTTAATCACCAAAGCAAGCCCTTTTTTTTCTGAAATTTCATACGCTTTAATCAAAGCTTCTTGTAAATTTACGTTGGAGTTTAAGAGCACTTGACTATCCGAAACTACTTGTAATGGGAAAAAAACAAACTTTACGCCACTTGGAATATTTTTAGTTTCATAATAAGTATTAATTTTAGATTTGTTGTTAATAATAGGTTCTGAAATAGGTGTTATACCACACATAAATCCGAGTTTATCAAGGTAATGAATAAATCTTTCACTAAGAGATCTGTTTTTTATAGACTGTTGTACTATATGCACTTTCAACTTTTGTTGAATATATTTTATCCTCCATGTTTCATACTTAGTTAAGTCATCGCATACAAACTGATTATTATCATTTTTTACATCATTGTATAGCTTAGACTTCGCATTAACACCTAATGGGTCGACAAAAACTTTCCCTTTTATATTTGCATTTTCAAAATAAAGAATATTGTTATTTCCATTTTCTTTTGCAGCATCTACTACTGCACTTTCCAGTGTCCTAGAGCCATTCCAAACAAATACTTGATCTTCATTCCTAATATTTTTGCTTGCCGTTATTCTGGCTGAATTATATAAAGTTTTTGCTTGTTTAGATGTAACCCAACCCGCTAAATAGTCTTGCATATTTTCAGCACGTGAATTATCAGTAGTTAGATTAGTGTTCTTCCGTATTATAACCGAACAGATGCCTATTGATCTCATATATAAATAGAGACCTAGCCTGTGTGTAATGTACAGTGATTTCGTATTAGATGCTTGGTCAATTCTCTTAAAGAAACGAAAGCGCTCAATACAATCAATAATATAAATATTTTTCAAAATCTAAACCTTTAGCGAATAAAAAAAAGTTTCCTATTTTCATAGGTTAAATAACAAGCCACTAATAATTCTGCTGTAATTACTGCATAGGCTGCAGAATAAATCCCTATTATTGATTTAAATGCAAAAACTATAATAGTGAGTGTCAATGCACTTAATAACGATGCTCTTAACAATATATGATAGTCTCCTCTATGCACGCATCCTAGGATCCCTAATACATTACTAACTGACACAAAAAAAGTTCCCCAAAGTAGTATTAATAAAAGATCAATAAATATTTTTGGTTCACTTATTGAAAACCAATTAACAAGTAGGGCAGAAAAATTATATATAATGACAATAGATATGGAGTTAAACAAAAATAAAATTATTAGAACTTTGGATATTATCCTCTTATGCTCTAAACCTTTTTCGAAATAAGGTAACAAACCCTGTACTAAGGGATTGTTCAATGAACATACTGTTCTAAAAATCTTCTCACATATAGAATAAACTGCAACAAATTCTGGTAAGAATATTTTTGATAAGATAAAAGGCACTCCCACGGTTGTAATTGAGTTTAATACCCTTGAGAGACTTATACTCCATGACTGTTTAAAAACATCGAATACATCATCCAACTTGAAAGAAGATAATTCTAATTTTTTATACAAATACAGATACAGATGTCCAGCAACATTGAGTATGAAAAATGATAATGTATAAATAATCAGTAAGTCTTCTGATGAATCTGCACAAAAATAAATAAGAATTAGCAATACAATCTTTTGAAGCGTTACCATAAAACTATAAACTGTTAAATGTTTTATACCTTGATATATCCATGAAGGGGACATACCAATACAAATTGCAAGCAATATATCGATAAGATTTAAGTGTAAATAGTGGGTTAAAATAGGATAAGTTGATATTAAAGCTAATGAAATCAATATTTTAGTGTAGAATGTTCCCAAATAAGAACTGATCCCTTCATTAGCTATACTCCGAACACCGTGATAATTACATCCAAACTCTACTAAGACACTAACAAGTAAAGCTAATGAATAACTTGAAATAAAAACACCGTATTGCTTTATACCAACATTTGATATCATTAATGGAATACTAACAATTGGAAATATATAATTTGACAATTGGACAAACGCTAAATTAATCGTATTTCCATTAATAACCTTCAAAAACTCTTCCTCAACCAGCGATCAAATAATTTGACTAATATAATAGCTAAAATAACCTTGTATATTAATATTATTATACCGTAGTCAGAAATTGAATTAATCAAAGTTACACGAGAAGGATAAAATATCAGTATTGAATACAAAACAAAACTATTGACACTATAAAATGCTCGTTTAAAAAGGATAAAAAAGTATTTGTAAATAGCAATTGTAAATATCAGATACGTTAAAATTCCGAATACACCAAAATTGCTGAAGGACTCTGAAAAAGAAGAAAAGTCCAATCCGTATGTGGTGGGAATTTCCATAAAATCATTAGTATATTGAGCAAATGTTACCGGCTTATCTTCCCAAATCCCCCTAGGAATGATTGACAATGGTAAACCTATTAAATAATACCCATAAACATAACTTTGCTCTTCTATAACTTTATCTATAAAGTTAAATGAATTGGGGTATATTGCATCAAATCTTACTGCTAACATATATATGAATGAATCTAAATTAACAGTCATTCCAGATCTAAGTACACCTAGGTACAATATAACAATTAGGGCTACAGATGAAATTAAGATCAGTCTTCCTATTTTTACATTTGAACCATACATTAATTTAGCTAAAATAAAAACAACCAAAACAAAGACAATATTACCCCTTGAACCGGATATATAAGCTATAAAAAATCCAACCGATAATAATATCAAATAGATAGAATACACGCTTAATTTTTGATATGTTTTCCCTGAAATATAGAAAACAGAATAAGCGCTTAATATAACAATTATAGTTATTGGAGTTTGCCACAATAATGCGAGAGGACCTGAAGCCATTGTTTTCACTGCCATCCTAAGTGAAAAAGGGTCATTTAGCACTGATAGTAAAGTAACACCGACAACCTTAAGTAATATTAATGATATGATTATAGATAGGGTTGATACTGTCAGGACAAGTATCAATAACTTTCTTATCGAAATTCCATCTGAAAATCTTAGTTCACTTAACTTTGAAAAATGGCTTTCTTTTTTTATTGTTTTTAATAAAAAGAATAAATTTGCAACAAAGTATATTACTGAAAAAAACAAAATTATACATATGACTAAATAATCGTTTTCTAAATTAACTTTTCTTAACCCTGTTTTATATAAGTATATTGGCAACAAAAAGTAAAAGCACGCTAACAATAAATTTACAAAATAAGGTGATGCATAGACTTTTTGCATTAAATTTTCCTTGGTTTATTTTTAAAAATAAACCTTAAAGAATTTTTAATACGGAATAAGAGATGTTTATAAAAAATACACTTGTTATTACTAGCTTTACCATACATGCTTTTTTTATATCTGAATTTTAGTATAGTAATTCTCATTTCTATTTTATACATTTCAACTATTACGTCCAAAGCATGTTTGAAAGTAACTCTATGCGCTTGACTGAAGCATTAAAGTTAAATAATTGTTTAAATAGTCAATTGGCTTGTTTATCTTTTTTACAAATACAATGACTATGCCTGTGTTCATCTTAATTTGTTAATAATTCTTTTGCTAACCATGTTCTTATTGATTTCATTCAATAAGGTCAATTGAGATGAAATGTATATATTTAATGACAGCATTGTTACTTATTCACCTTTAATAAATTTATTCTCCGTTGAATGCTTTCATAACCTGGAATAAGTTTGGATGAGATTTATATAGTTTTCAATTCACTAAAATATGAACTATTTTCTTGTAGTCCAAAAGATTTTATGATTATTACAATATCTACTAATATGTTCTAGACTTCAGATTCTTTACAAGAGTTACATTGGTCACTATTACAAATTTAAATAAAACTTATGTTGTTACTAAGGAGGTCCTTAGATGAGCTATATTTAAAACAAATATCTCACTGAATTTCCTTTATGTTTATAGTCATTTAATTAATTTGTTGTTTACTTAATTATTTTTAAAATATCTAATTAAAACAAAAAGTACTGATAATATTCCGCCAAGCATTGCACCTAATACAACAATTAAAGCACGCTTGGGACCACTCTTTTTATCAGGGACTTGAGCAGGGTCTATTGTTTTAAAAACATATTCTTTTTTTACTTGTGCAAGCATCATGGTTTTTGTTTGTTCTTCAATTAGCTGATAAAACACAGTTTCCATATTAGCTACTTGGATGTTTTCCAATTCATTTTTCAAATACGCTATAGACTCTTGAGTTTCTTCTTTTTCTTGGTTTCTTACAAATTCATTAATGTCTTTTACAAAAAGTACCAACCAAGCTTTGCTTAACGTTGGAGAGAAAAACTCAAGTTCAAGAGTGATCAATGAGTTTTCTTTATCTTGAGATACTGTCAATATTTTTTTAAATTCTGTATAAGCTTCCCAAGGGGTCGGTTCTGGTGTTTGAGGTGGTTTAACTTCTCTTATCCATTTTTGAGATGCTTCGTCATATAACTCTTCATTTAATATTAAAGTGTCAGTTATTTTATTCCATTTCTTTGCTGCCATTAATGGCACTAATAAATCATGCTTTTTGATGAAGTTTTCTATAAATGAACGAGATTCTAGAGTAGCTAATGCAATAGATGTTTGATCGCCACCACCGCTGCCTAGATTGATACCTGCTAGACTTGCTAAACCACCAAACTGTCCAGCTAAAGCACCTAATCCACCGCTACCACTTTGTGATGAAACAGGAGAAAGTAGTACCGAAGCTTTATATACATCAGGTTTTGATAGGGCGTAAAATACTGAGGCAACAGCAAATACAAAGGTTATGGCTATAATGATAAACTTACCCGCCCATATGGCACGCCAAAGTTCGGCTAGGTCAATCTCGTCGTCTTCTACTTGAGGGGAGTTGTATTCTTGAGACATAGAAGCGGTACTTTCCTTGGTATGTTTATTTTCTATATGTTGAACGTTATTTTTGCAATTATTCTGCAACCTTACGTTGTAACAATAAGATAATGTAGCAACTAGATGATTTGTTGAGCATATGACAACAAAAGACGGGCCATTATAAAGTAATGCTTTTGAAATTGTAAACTCTGATTAAGTAAATAAGTGTAAATGGATTTTTATCTTAGTTTTTCTAGCTCATTTTTTATTTTTATGCTTGTTTAATGTACTGATTTTGTTTCTTGTTAGCATGTGTAGCTGTCTATTAAATCGGTGTTGTTTCAAATTGTTAATTAAATAGTGACTTTATTTTGTATATTGGCAAAATTATCTGGCTAACCTTTATTGAACATTTAAATAATAAACGAGTACCTAAATCTTCTGATTTTTGATAGAATCGCGTCAATTTTTTACCGAGAGGTTGTTTTACATGAACGTAATTGAAGCTAATTTCGATGCTAAAGGCAAAAAAGTTGCCATTGTTGTTTCTCGTTTCAACAGTTTTGTTGTTGAGAGTTTATTAGAAGGTGCTGTTGATGCGCTTAAACGTCACGGTAACGTTGCAGATGAAGATATTACTGTAATTCGTGTACCTGGTGCATATGAGTTACCTGTTGCAGCTAAGCGTGTTGCACAAAAAGGTGGTTTTGATGCCATTATTGCTATTGGTGCTGTAATTCGTGGTGGTACTCCACATTTCGATTTTGTTGCTGGTGAATGTAATAAAGGCCTAGCGCAAGTTGCTATGGAATATACATTACCTGTAGCGTTTGGTGTTATTACTACCGATACTATCGAACAAGCAATTGATAGAGCTGGCCTTAAAGTTGGTAACAAAGGCGCTGAAGCTGCATTAAGTGCTTTAGAAATGATTAATGTTTTAGAAAAACTATAAGTTTTATCTTATATTTTTAATGTTAGTCGTTAGTCAATTTTTATTTATATTTGGATATACCTGTGAAGCCATCACCTAGAAGAAAAGCCAGAGAGTTAGCTGTTCAAGCTGTTTACTCTTGGCAGTTAAGTCAAAATGCTGTGAACGAAATTGAAACTAATTTTTTAGTGGATAATGCTGCACGTCGTTTTGACATCCCATTTTTTCAACAATTATTTCGTGGTGTAACATCATCAGTTAACGAATTAGACGCAATAATTTCTCCTCATGTTGATCGTCCGATTGAAGATGTCGATCATGTTGAGAAAGCCGTGATCAGAGTGGCTATTTTTGAATTGAAAGAGTGCTTAGATGTACCTTACAAAGTAGTGATCAACGAAGCGATAGAGCTTGCTAAGTCTTTTGCTGCTGACGATAGCCATAAATTTGTGAATGGTGTACTTGATAAAGCGGTTAAGTTAATTCGTAAAGAAGCTTAATTTTTATCTGTTTGTTATTGCTTATTTATACAAGCTTTGCGGTATGAACTTCACAGTATTATTTTAATTTTATAAAGCTAACATTATGTTAGCTTTATATTTTCTATTCTTGCCTATAGTTTTTTATAAAAGTATTTGAGCATTACCATATTTAATGTGTTTATTTAATGATGCATTAAACAATTATATTTGAATATTTCCATGAAAGAATTTGATTTAATTAGCCGTTATTTTTCACAACAAGCCGCTAAACGTAAAGATGTCGTTTTAGGTATTGGTGATGATTGTGCTTTATTAGCTCCTGCTGAAAACCAACATATTGCCGTTACAACCGATACTTTAGTTGCGGGTGTACACTTTCCTGAAAATACATCACCTCGCGCTATTGGCCATAAGGCCGTTGCTGTGAATTTATCTGATCTCGCGGCTGTGGGTGCTGAACCAACCTGGATATCGTTAGCATTAACTTTACCTAGTGTTGATGAAGAATGGATATCTGAGTTTTCGATGGGTGTTTTTGAGCTGTGTGAATATTACAATGTTCAGTTGGTGGGCGGCGATACAACGCAAGGGCCATTGAGTATTACTATTACAGCACAAGGTATTGTGCCTAAAAGTAAGTTTATTCGTCGTTCAGGTGCTAAAGCTGGTGATTGGCTTTATGTAACTGGCGAATTAGGTGATGCAGCATTAGCATTGCAAAATATTCAAGGTAAGGTGGGTTTAGCTGAGTCTGTTAAAGGCCAAGTGCTTCAACAATTAGATTATCCTAAACCTAGAGTATTAGCAGGGCAAGCGTTAAGAGACTATGCAACTTCTGCGATTGATATTTCAGATGGTTTATTAGCTGATTTAGCGCATATCTGTAAAGCTTCAGAGGTTGGCGCTAAAGTTATTTTAGAAAATGTTCCTATTTCTGCTGCTATGTTAGAAACTTTAGGCAGAGAGAAGGCGATTGAATTGGCCGTTAGTGGTGGCGATGATTACGAATTGCTATTTTCTGTATCTGAAGATAATAAGGTAGGCATGGAAACAGCTTTGTCTAATTTAGGTATTCCTCATACCTGTATTGGTCAGTTAAACCGACAAGAAACCATTACTACCGTTTTAGATGGCGAAAAGGTTATTTTGAATGGTCAAGGCTTTGAGCATTTTGCTGAGTTAGTAGAATAAAATGACTAAATCGAATAAAGCACCGGTTAAATTTACTCTTTCAAATCCTATTCATTTTTTGGCTTTAGGTTTTGGTAGTGGTTTAAGTCCTAAGGCTCCGGGTACTTTTGGTACTGTAGCGGCTATTCCAGTATTCCTTCTATTCACGTTTTTTACGCCTTTAATTTATGCTATCGCCACGTTAGTTGTTTGTATTGCCGGTATTTATATTTGTGGTAAAACGGCTGAAGATGTTGGCGTGCATGATCATGGTGCTATTGTTTGGGATGAAATAGCTGGTTATTTGATCACTATGTTTTTAGTGCCTGTTAGTTGGCAGAGTATTTTAGTTGGATTTATCTTGTTTCGCATTTTTGATATTTTTAAACCTTGGCCTATTTCATATTTAGATAAGTATGTACATGGTGGCTTTGGTATTATGATTGATGATGTTGTGGCGGGCTTAATGGCGCTGGCATGTATGCATTTTATTTTTTAAGCTCATACTGCAAAGTTAGGGTTTAAAAATTAGGGTTTAAAGTTAGAAGATAACTTTATATATTCTTCTAATCAGTATGCAGTTGGCGTTATTTCAAACAATGATTATACCAAGTTGATTAATTAACTGCTCATTTTTAACGGTTAAAATTAATAATGACGGCGTTATAAAATTTATAAGTAGAATAACTACTTACTAAATTTTATGCCTTGTAATTATCCATTTTTCCTCATGAAAAAGTAGATCACTTAATTAATCAAATTGGTATTAGCACAATAAAAAAGGTAGACATAATGTCTACCTTTTTTGGTTTTAGTCTTTACGTTAGCTACTACAAAGCTGGCTAAATGACTCGCACAGCTTTGTGTATAAGTCGTTTAGTGAAGTATTCTAGCTTTTACTGTGCCTTCAATTTTCTTAAGCTCTTTAAGAGCTACAGCACTGTCTTCTGTTTCAATATCTATTACAACGTAACCAATTTGATCGTCAGTTTGTAAGTACTGAGCGGCAATATTAATATCTAATTTAGTGAAGGCTAAATTGATTTTATTTAAAATACCTGGTTGGTTTTGGTGTATGTGTAATAGTCTGCTTCTACCTTTACCGCCATGGCTTGGTAATGATACTTCTGGGAAGTTAACAGCAGAAAGTGTAGAGCCATTGTCTGAGTATTTAGCTAATTTGCTTGCTACTTCTAAACCAATGTTTTCTTGAGCTTCTTTTGTGCTACCACCAATGTGAGGCGTTAAAATTACATTGTCGAATGCACGTAATGGAGACATGAACTCTTCATCATTACCTTTTGGCTCAACAGGGAATACATCGATAGCTGCGCCAGATAGTTTTTTACTTGCTAATGCGTCAGCTAGTGCATCTATATCAACTACGGTACCGCGTGATGCGTTAATTAATATTGCGCCATCTTTCATGTTGGCTATTTCTTCTGCACCAAACATGTTTTTAGTTTGTGGGTTTTCAGGAACGTGTAAGCTTATAACTTCACACTCTTGTAATAATGATTTAAGAGATGATGCTTGGCTAGCGTTACCTAGTGGCAGCTTAGTTTCAACATCGTAAAACTTAACTTTCATGCCTACAGTTTCAGCTAAAACACCTAACTGCATACCAATATGGCCGTAACCAATAATACCCAATCTTTTACCACGTGCTTCAAATGAACCAGCCGCTGATTTATTCCATTCGCCACGGTGTGCTTGTGCGCTTTTTTCTGGAATACCACGAAGTAATAATAATGTTTCACCTAATACAAGTTCAGCAACTGAACGAGTATTTGAGAATGGTGCATTAAATACAGGAATACCTAAAGTTTGTGCTGCTTTAGTGTCTACCTGGTTAGTACCAATACAAAAACAACCAATAGCTACAAGCTTCTTAGCATGGCTAAGTACTTTTTCATTAAGGTTTGTACGTGAGCGAATACCAATGAAATGTACATCGGCAATTTTCTTAATTAAATCTTCTTCCGATAAAGAGGTCTTTAAATATTCTATATTGCTATAGCCTTGCGACTTCAGCTCTTCCAGTGCGCTTTCATGTACACCTTCTAGTAATAAAATTTTGATCTTTTCTTTAGCGAGTGAAATAGTACTCATGATATTTAAATTCTCTTAATGATTGGGTTTAGCCAGTGGCTAACAAAATTTAAAGTTTTGGATGTCTAGCCATCCAAGTCTAAGTGTAAATTAGCATATAGTGCTTAAACTCTAAAGCGTTAATTTATGATTTTTGCACCTTCTGGTGTACCAATAATTAAAGTGTCTGCTGGTCTGTTAGCAAACAATCCATTGGTAACAACGCCTACAACGGCATTCAGGTCATTTTCTAGGGCTTTAGGGTCTAAGATTTTTAAATTGTGTACATCTAAAATTACATTACCGTTATCGGTAATTACGCCAGTGCGATAAACAGGATCTCCGCCTAGCTTTACTATTTCTCTAGCAACGTAGCTTCTTGCCATCGGGATAACTTCAACAGGGAGAGGGAAGGCGCCTAAAAGCTTAACTTGTTTAGAGCTATCGGCAATACATACAAAGGTTTTTGCTACAGCAGCAACTATTTTTTCTCGTGTTAATGCTGCGCCACCACCTTTGATCATATGCATGTGAGCATTTATTTCGTCGGCACCATCAACGTAAACATCAATTCCGTCTACGTTATTTAAGTCAAATACTTCAATGCCTAAAGCTTCGAGTCTTTTGGTGGATTCTTCAGAGCTTGAAACAGCGCCAATGATGCGATCTTTAATTGTGCCTAGCGAATCGATAAAATGGTTAACTGTTGAACCAGTACCTACGCCAACAATAGTGTCATCTTTAATGAAATCTAGTGCTTTGATAGCGGCGGATTTTTTCATTTCATCTTGTGTCATGCTAAGCCTTTTATATAAGTGTGAACAAATATAACTATTTTTGATCAACACTGAATGGGCTCAGCGAAGTTTCAAACGCTATATATGAGTAACTAGTGGGACAATTTTTGTGCGCGAATTATACACTATTCACTATTATAAAAGCGATAGGCTTATAACATTATGATGGGGATTTATTAAATTAAAATTGATAGTTTTGTGTTGGTGTTATCAGCTCAGGAATAGGGATGTCCCAATACTCGGTAGGAATAGATGATACTAGCTGACAGTTATGGGCTAAGCCTATTGGGTATGGGCGCGATTGTTTATCAGTTTTATATTGTTCAAACCAGCTTTGAAGGGTTCTATCATAAAAGCCTCCACCCATGCCTAATCGGGCGCCAGTTTCATCAAAAGCCACTAGAGGCGTAAAGATGATATCAATGTTTTCTATATGTTGAATAAGGTTAACATTCAATTTAGGTTCAGAGATCCCGAAACGGTTTTTACACATTTCTGTTTCAGGTGTGTAGTTTAAAAAGAGCAAGTGACCTTGACTAAAAGGATGAATAACAGGTAGGTAAACTTGTTTGTTGTTTGCCCAACACCATTCAATAAATGCCAAGGTATTCAGTTCGCCGTCGTTGGCTAAGTAAATAGCAATATGTTGTGCTGAAACTACTTTAGGGTGAGTGGTTAATCGCTCTGATAGCTGAACAGCTGCCATAGTTTGTTCATTGTTACTAAGCGCTAGTCGCTTTTCTCTGGTGATTTTTCTGAGTTGATTTCTGTTATCCACAATAAGCCTATTTCACTGTTGGATGTGTTTTATATTTAACCTATAAAAGTTAATACCTCTAACAATAATTATTACTGTTAGAGGTATTTAAGTTATTCACTGAGCAAAAGTGAATTTTAACTTAAGCTGTTTGAGATGCTTCTTTTTTCTCTTGAGCTTCACTTTCAGCAAGTAATTCCCAAAATCTAGTCTTAAAGCCAAGTATCAATACAACAATACCAATACCAATACTAAATACACTGATTTGCATGTATAACGCTGGAATTTGTTCAACATTATTTGGATCAAAGTTACCTGCTAATAAACCAGAAATGATGTTACCTATTGAGTAGGTTAATACAAATACACCCATCATTTGACCTGCGAAACGTTTAGGCGATAACTTACTTACAGCACTTAATGCTGTTGGACTAAGTATTAATTCACCTACTGTATGTAAGAAGTAAGTAGCTACTAACCAATAAGGTGCTACCTTTAAACCTGATGCTGCATACTGAGAAGCAAAAAACATAACAATAAAACCACTTGCCATAATAATTAAGCCAATTGCACATTTTAAACCGTAAGCTGGTGTTACTAATCTTTGACCTAACTTCATCCATAAAGCAGCAAAGAAAGGTGAAAGAATTACGATAAACATAGAATTAGTTGATTGGAACCATGCGGTAGGTATTTCAAAAGCGCCAACCATTCTGTCAGTATAATCGCGAGCAAATAAGTTAAGTGAAGAGCCTGCTTGCTCAAAACCCGACCAGAAACATGCTGAAGCAATACAGATTAATAATAGTGCGGCTAGTCTTAGCATTTCACTTTTAGTTAAATTACCAAAAAGATATATAGCTGCGTAATAAGCAACAAAAATAAGCGAGAATACTATGGCTGTATTTTGAGCTAAAACAACTGGCTCAATAGTTAATACACCTTGAAAAACTAAGGTTGTAACTACAGCGACAAGAACTAAGAAAGTTGTAATCGCTATCCAAGATATTTTAGCGCCTTTAGGTGATAAAGGAGAAACAGGACCATCGCCTACTTCGTTTAAGTTAGGCGTAGTGAGTTTATATTGAATTAAACCTATACCCATACCTATAGCTGCAGCACCAAAAGCCCAATGCCAACCCATGTTGGTTGCCAAGTAGCCACAAACAATATAACCAATGAAAGAACCTAAGTTGATACCCATATAATAAATGGCGTAACCTGCATCTCTGCGTCTATCTTTTGGTGAATATAATTGACCTACCATTGCGCCAATATTAGGTTTAAGTAAGCCGGTACCTATAATGACTAATATTAAACCGATAAAAAATGTGTTGTCGTTTGGAATAGCTAAAACAATATGACCAAGCATAATGATAATGCCGCCATACCAAATAGCTTTTTGACCACCTATTAATCTATCGGCAATCCAACCGCCAGGTAGCCCCATAAAATAAACACTACCTGTATATAAACCATAGATAGCTGAAGCTGATAAAACTGTTAATGCTAATCCGCCTTCTTGTAGTGTTGCTGTCATAAAAAGAACAAGTAGGGCGCGCATGCCGTAGTAACTCATTCTTTCCCACATCTCTGTGAAGAAGAGGGTGGTTAAGCCTGCGGGATGTCCGAAAAACTTAGTGTCTTGAATTTCTTGTGATGATTGTTCCATTCACATTACCTTTTATTATTAGATGGTCTTGTATAAAAAATGTTGAGGTTGAAGCTTATAACTTCAACGTTGGAGAAAATGTACCATTAAAATCTGTTATAAAATAGTAACTAGCAGGCAAATAGAGTTATTAAGCGTAATTTTTCGTGTTTGTAAGTGTGAATGTTTATTTAATGATCTGACTAAATTGTATAATTAAGTGATATAGGTTTATTTTGATTATTGTTTAATAGTAAGATACCGACAATTATTTAGAGTTATAACGAGCGGGTTAACATAGTATATGTCGCATTCATTAAACGATGTAAAAATTGGAATTATTGGTTTAGGTTATGTAGGTTTACCTTTAGCTGTAGAATTTGGAAAAAAGTACCAAACTGTTGGTTTTGATATACATGAAAAACGTATAACAGAATTAAAAGCGGGCCACGACTTTACACTGGAAGTATCTTCGGAAGAATTAGCTGATTCAGCACATATTAGTTACTCATGTAACGTTGACGACTTAAAAAGTTGTAATGTTTATATTGTTACTGTTCCAACTCCTATTGATAAACATAAACAACCTGATTTAACACCTTTGGTTAAAGCAAGCGCAATGCTAGCTAAAGTGATTGAAAAGGGGGATGTTGTTGTTTATGAATCTACCGTTTATCCAGGTGCTACAGAAGAAGTCTGTATTCCTGAAATAGAAAAACATTCAAGTTTGGTGTTCAACCAAGATTTTTTCGCTGGCTACAGCCCAGAAAGAATTAATCCTGGCGATAAAGAACATCGTGTAACTAATATTCTTAAAGTAACTTCAGGATCTACTGCAGAAATAGCTGAATTTATTGATCAATTATACGGTTCAATTATTACGGCTGGCACTTATAAAGCTTCTTCTATAAAAGTAGCTGAAGCCGCTAAAGTTATTGAAAATACTCAGCGTGATTTGAACATTGCTTTGATTAACGAGTTAGCGGTCATTTTTAATAAATTAGAAATTGATACTGAAGAAGTGTTAAAAGCTGCTGGAACCAAGTGGAACTTCTTACCATTTCGTCCTGGCTTAGTTGGCGGACATTGTATTGGTGTTGATCCATACTACTTAACTCATAAAGCTCAAGCGATTGGTTATAACCCTGAAGTTATTCTTGCGGGTCGTCGTATTAATGATGGTATGGCTGAGTATGTTGTATCTCAATTAACTAAAACTATGATCAAGCGTAAGTTACAAGTAAACGGTGCTAACGTATTAGTGATGGGTTTAACGTTTAAAGAAAACTGTCCAGATGTTCGAAATACTAAAGTTGTGGATATTTTATCTGAGCTTGGTGAATATGAAATGAACGTTGATGTTTATGATCCTTGGGTTAATCCTGCGGATGCAAAACATGAATATGATGTTGATTTAATTGCTGAACCTGAAGCTGGCAAGTACGATGCTGTTATATTTGCAGTTGCTCATCACCAATTTAAAGCAATGAGTAACAGTGATATTAAAGCCTTGATGAAACCTGAACATGTTATTTACGACTTAAAATATATGTTAGATATGGATTTTTCTGATATTCGTTTATAGGTTACATTTGTAGACTTTATTGAGAAATAACGTTCAATTTAGCGTTTAATAAACCAAATATTTACTCTGTAGATATTTGGTTTTTTTGTTTTTAGTTAAGCAAAAATTAAACTGTAAAGTTTGAAGTTTAGCGGCTTAGGAGACTTAGAAACCTGAAATTTATTCAGGTGTTACTTTCTCTCTTAAAATCCCGTACTTTTTAATGTTATACTCTTTATATGAATAAATAATCAAATGACTAATTTCTCAAATGATTATTTCACCTTAGTTCGGGGCAGACGGAAAACTCAATGAATCGATATCAAGAAGTACAAAGCAACTTAAAGAATAATTCGAAGAAATGGTTAATTACAGGATGTGCTGGTTTTATTGGGTCGAACCTACTTGAAACATTATTACTTCTCAATCAAGAAGTGGTTGGTTTAGATAATTTCGCTACAGGCCATCAAAAAAATCTAGATGAAGTTCAATCACAAGTATCAGCAGAACAGTGGGAAAAATTTACCTTTATTGAAGGTGATATCCGAAATGTTGATGACTGTCATAAAGCTGTAACTGGCGTTAACTATATTTTACATCAAGCTGCATTAGGTTCTGTACCTCGCTCGATTGCTGATCCGATTATGACTAACTCAGCTAACGTTACCGGCTTTTTAAATATGCTAGTCGCAGCTAAAGAAGCTAAAGTTGAAACTTTTGTTTATGCAGCTTCAAGCTCTACTTATGGTGATCATCCGGCATTACCTAAAGTTGAAGAAAATATTGGTAAGCCTTTATCGCCTTACGCAGTAACTAAATACGTTAATGAATTATATGCTGATGTGTTTTTCAAAACTTATGGATTAAATACTATAGGTTTACGCTACTTTAATGTATTTGGTAAAAGACAAGATCCTGAAGGCGCTTACGCAGCTGTTATTCCTAAGTGGACATCATCTATGTTTAATAATGAAGATGTGTTTATTAATGGGGATGGCGAAACTAGCCGAGATTTTTGTTTTATTGAAAACGCAGTACAAGCTAATATCTTAGCGGCAACGTCAAACGACGAAGCTAAAAACAATGTTTACAATGTGGCAGTAGGCGACAGAACAACATTAAATATTTTATTCGATAGCTTGAAAAGTGCTTTAGGAACAAACGACATTGCTTACGATAAGTCACCTGTTTATAGAGAATTTAGAGCTGGCGATGTAAGACATTCACAAGCTGATATAGGTAAAGCTAAAAGCTTACTTGGCTATGATCCTGAATTTAGAATACAGTCAGGTATTGAAAAAGCAATGAGTTGGTACGTGAGTAATCTATAAGATATCGACTTAGATGTAACTTGATTCACATTTTTATTAAGAATTTTAAAACTTTTACACAAACTTTAATCGGAATACATAAGGGAATTTGATGCCAAATAAAATTACAAAAGCAGTAATACCAGTAGCAGGACTAGGAACGCGTATGCTACCTGCCACTAAAGCAATACCAAAAGAGATGCTACCAATTGTAGATAAGCCTCTTATTCAATATATTGTTAACGAGTGTATAGCTGCCGGTATTAAAGAAATCGTATTAGTAACTCATTCATCAAAAAATGCTATTGAAAACCATTTTGATAAATCATTTGAGTTAGAAACAACGTTAGAAAAGCGTGTTAAACGTCAGTTGTTAGAAGAAATTCAAGCTATTTGCCCTAAAGGTATTACGATTTTACACGTACGCCAAGGTGAAGCTAAAGGCTTAGGTCATGCGGTATTAAAAGCTCAACCAATTATTGGTAACGAACCTTTTGTTGTTGTTTTACCTGATGTTATTTTAGATGAAACTACGGCTAACTTAAAAACTGAAAACTTAGCAGCGATGTTAACTCGTTATGACGAAGTAGGTCACAGCCAAATTATGGTTGAGCCTGTTCCTATGGAACAAGTAAGCAGCTATGGTGTTGTTGATTGTGGTGGAGAAGACTTGGTTGCTGGCGAGTCAAAAGCTATGACAGCTGTTGTTGAAAAACCTGATGTTGAAGATGCACCATCTAACTTAGCGGTTGTTGGTCGTTATGTACTTTCTGAGAAAATATGGAAATTACTTGCTACTACTGCACCAGGTGCTGGCGATGAGATTCAATTAACTGATGCTATTGATAGCTTAATGGAACTTGAAACAGTTGAAGCATTCCACATGACGGGGAAATCACACGATTGTGGTTCTAAGTTAGGTTACATGAAAGCTAACGTTGAATACGGATTACGTCATCCTGAAATCGCTGAAGACTTTAAAGCTTACGTTAAAGCATTAGTGGGTTAATCGGTATTGATTGAAATGAAATGACGTTATGTAACGTTATTACATCTAAATGCTTTATCTTTTATAGCCTTTTAAATAAAAACCTATAGCCTTTGGCTGTAGGTTTTTTTATTTGTAGTATTTCAACTAAAAGCTAAGTGCCACTCAAACTATCGCCATAATAAAGGCAAAAACCTCTGACACGATTTAGCCATCAATCATTCCCTTTGCTGTTATTCTTATTTCATCTAAACAAGTCGTTTCTTATATGGAAGCGTTTATCAAGCTGTGTCATTATATCGCTACTTAAATTAGACAAAAGTTAGTATACAGCGATGAATTTAACTCACTTACAGAAACTTGAAGCTGAATCAATCCACATTATGCGCGAAGTTGCGGCAGAGTTTGATAACCCTGTTATGCTTTATTCCGTAGGTAAAGATTCAGCTGTATTATTACACCTTGCTCGTAAAGCTTTTGCTCCGGGTAAAATCCCATTTCCATTATTACATGTAGACACTACATGGAAGTTCAAAGAAATGATCGCCTTTCGTGACGAAATGGCTAAAGAATATGGCTTTGAATTATTAGTACATAAAAACCAAGAGGGAATTGACGCAGGTGTTGGTCCATTTACTCATGGTAGTGCTAAACATACTGATCTCATGAAAACTCAAGGCTTAAAACAAGCATTAGATAAATATGGTTTTGATGCTGCTTTTGGTGGCGCTCGTCGTGATGAAGAAAAATCACGCGCAAAAGAACGTGTTTATTCTTTCCGTGATAAAAATCACCGTTGGGATCCAAAAAGCCAACGTCCAGAGTTATGGAATATCTATAACGGTAAAGTAAATAAAGGCGAAAGTATTCGTGTTTTCCCTCTATCTAACTGGACTGAATTAGATATTTGGCAATATATCTACTTAGAAAGTATCAAGATTGTTCCTTTATATCTTTCAGCCGTACGTCCTGTTGTTGAACGCGATGGTACATTAATTATGGTTGATGATGATCGTATGCCGATTGAAGAAGGTGAAGAGATACAAATGAAAAATGTACGTTTTCGTACATTAGGTTGTTACCCACTTACCGGTGCCGTTGAGTCTGACGCAGCAACTTTGCCTGAAATCATTCAAGAAATGTTATTAACAAAAACTTCTGAGCGCCAAGGGCGTGTTATTGACCATGATTCATCTGGTTCAATGGAGAAGAAGAAAATGGAAGGTTACTTCTAAACCTTTGTTAAACAAACTTGAAACAATATTCGTAGAGCGGAAGCATTAAATAAGTCCGCTATACCGTAAAAATTAAACGTAAATTAGGCGATAAGCATTAGCTGTCGCACAAATTTCGAAAGGAACAATCATGAGTCCAGATACAGGCTTACTTGAAACAGATATTGAAGCTTATTTAAAACAGCATGAAAATAAAGAAATGGTGCGTTTCTTTACATGTGGTAGCGTTGATGATGGTAAAAGTACTTTAATTGGTCGTCTATTACACGATTCAAAAATGATCTTTGAAGATCAGTTAGCGGCTATTGAAAAAGACAGTAAAAAGTCAGGTACTACCGGCGAAGAAGTTGATTTAGCTTTATTAGTTGACGGTCTGCAATCAGAGCGTGAACAAGGTATTACTATTGATGTTGCTTACCGTTACTTTGCCACAGATAAACGTAAGTTTATTATTGCAGATACTCCGGGTCACGAGCAATACACACGTAACATGGCAACAGGTGCTTCAACATGTGATTTAGCGATTATATTGATTGATGCGCGTCATGGTGTACAAGTGCAAACACGTCGTCATTCATTTATTTGTTCATTGTTAGGTATTAAGCATGTATTAATTGCTGTGAACAAAATGGATTTGGTTGATTTTAGCCAAGACCGTTACCAAGAAATTAAAAAAGAATACCGTGAATTTGCTGAAGACTTATCGTTTGAAGATGTACGTTTTGTGCCTATTTCAGCATTAAAAGGGGATAACGTAGTAGAAGAAAGTACCAACATGCCTTGGTACCCAGGCGCTACTATGATGAAGCTATTGAATACTATCAAAGTTGATGGTGATGAAAGCTTCACACAGTTTAGATTTCAAGTGCAATACGTAAATCGTCCTAACTTAGATTTCCGTGGTTTTTCAGGTACGGTTGCATCAGGACATATTCGAGTTGGTGACTCTATTGTTACGCTTCCATCAGGTAAAGAAAGTACCATTAAGTCGATTGTTACGTTTGAAGGTGAAATTGATCGTGCTGACAAAGGCATGGCGGTTACACTAACATTAGACACTGAAATTGATATTAGCCGTGGTGAGTTAATTGTTAAGAAAGACAATTTACCTGTTACGTCGAAAGAAATTAATACCACAGTGGTATGGATGCATGAAGATGAATTAGAACCAGGTCGTGATTACTACATTAAGCATGGTAGTAAAATGACGTCAGGCCACGCAATTAATGTTGAGCATCGTATTGATGTAAACAGCATGAAAAAAATTGATGTTGATCAACTGGCGCTAAACGAAATTGGTTCAGTAAACTTTGAGTTGGAAGAAGCACTACATTTTGATGCTTACAACGATAACAAAACATCTGGCGCATTTATCATTATTGACCGTTTAAGTAACATCACGGTGGGTGCTGGTATGATCAATCACGCGATTGATGCTAAAGATGAAAAAACTTATTCAGAGTTTGAAATTGAGTTTAATACACTTGTTCGTAAGCATTTCCCTCATTGGGGTGCACGAGATATTTTAAAATCTAAATAGCTCTTTATTGAGATCTATTTAGCCCTTTTTAAGAGCTACATTTTATGAATTACTTTAATTTATACATCAAAGGCTCTTCTTAATGGACATATCTCAATGGTTTATGGTTGCTATTTTTATAGCAACCTTTGCCGGTCTTGTTAAATTTCAACATGTACCTGAACGGGTTTTTGCAGCAGCGATGCTTGTATGTTTGGGTGTATCCTTTGTTTCTTATGAAGACATTTTAACTAATGCTGTTAATCCAGGATTAGTTACCCTTATTTTACTGGTTTTATGCTCTTTTACGTTTGAGCGTACCAGTGTTTTACGTCGTTTATCTACATCTATGACTAGCGGCTCAGCTTTAACTTCTTCTGCTAAAACATTAATTGGTACGGCGTTATCGTCGGCATTAATGAGTAATACAGCGGTTGTTGCCTCGCTTATTTCTACAATCAAAAACAATAAAGTGATTAATCCCGGTAAGTTATTAATTCCTCTATCTTTTGCTGCTATTTTAGGTGGCACTTTAACTCTGGTGGGAACATCCACTAATTTGATCGTTAACAGTATGTTGATTGATCAAGGACATGCAGGGTTAGGATTTTTTGATTTCACTCTTATTGGTGTGTGTGCTTTATCGGTATGTTTACTTGTTATTTTCTTACGCATTAACACATTACCTGATATGGAGCTTCAAGACCTTTCAACCAATGAATATTTAGTTGAGGCGGCTGTAAGTGCTGACTCAAAGTTGGTGGGTAAAAGTATTGAAGAAAACGGACTAAGAAACTTAGATTCACTATTCTTAGTTGAGTTAGTACGTAACGGTAGATTGCTGTCGCCAGTAAGCCCTGATGAAGTGGTGCAAGCTAAAGATAAACTAATCTTCAGTGGTGATATTTCTAAAGTATTAACCTTACAGCAATTCGATGGTTTAACTTTATTCGCTGAGCAAGATGGCTTATTACGTGAAAATTTAACGGAAGTATTAATAAAGCCTGATTCAGCTGTTGTAGGTAAAACCCTTAAAAGCGCAGGTTTTAGAGCGCGTTTTGATGCTGCTGTTGTCGCGATTCGACGTGAAGGTTCAACTCTCTCAGGTAAGCTAGGCGAAATTAGCTTGCAGTCGGGCGACTTTCTTATTTTAGCCGTAGGTAAAGATTTTAGCTCACGTACCAATTTATCGAAAAACTTTTTTATATTGTCAGGTCATCAACCTGAAAATATGCTGCGTGGCTGGCGTGATTCACTAACCGTTGTCGGATTTTTAGTGACTATTGCTGTATCTGCTTTAACAGCCGCGTCGTTAGTCACTTGTTTAATTTTTTATATTTCATTACTTATTTTCACCGGTTGCCTAACGGTAAATGAAATTAAACGTCGCTTTCCTTTAGAAATATGGATGATCGTCCTTGGTGCTTTAACTCTAGCTAAATCACTTGAAAGTAGTGGTGTGGTTAATTTGTTAGCAAATGGGTTAGAAAGTATTTTACAAGGCCAAAGTCATTACGTAGCACTTATTTTAATATTTATAGTGACTTTGTTGTTAACCGAAATAATCACTAATACCGCTGCAGCGGCTCTGGTTTTTCCTATCGCTTATAGTATGAGTGTAGGATTAGAAGCTAGCCCGTTGCCTTTTGTTATGGCTGTGGCATTTGCTGCAAGTGGTAGCTTTATGAGTCCTTATGGTTATCAAACCAATGTTATGGTGTATAACGCAGGTAATTATAAACTTACCGACTTTGTGAAATTTGGTTTACCTGTATCGGTAACTTATAGTGTAATTGTATTGGCGCTATTACCTTGGGTATTTCCTTTTTAGGAAAGCTAAAAATTATAGATTGACCGTCCGTCTACCGAAATAATAGAGAAAAATGATGAAAACAGAAAATACCGTATGGCATGAACAAAATATTACTAAAGAGCAACGCTCAGCTCAGAAAAACCAAAAACCTTGTTTATTATGGTACACAGGTTTAAGTGGCTCGGGTAAATCAACCGTTGCTAATGCGGTAGATGCTTTGTTATTTGAGCGTGGATGCCATAGTTATTTGCTTGATGGCGACAATGTACGTCATGGCTTAAACGGAGATTTAGGTTTTAGTGATGAAGACAGAATCGAAAATATTCGTCGTATCAGCCAAGTAGCTAAATTATTTGTTGATTCAGGCTTAATTGTTTCTACCGCGTTTATTTCTCCTTTTGCTACGGATAGAGCTATGGCGAGTGAGATGCTTGAACAAGGCGAATTTATGGAAGTATATATTGATACGCCTATCTCTGTTTGTGAGCAACGTGATCCTAAAGGGTTGTACAAAAAAGCACGTGCTGGCGAAATTAAAGATTTTACCGGTATAGATTCAACTTACGATGTTCCAACATCACCAGCCATTCACGTGAAAACTGATGAAAAATCAATTAAAGAGTGTGCCGAGCAAATAGTACAACATTTAATTGATAACCAATTTATTCAGTAGAAACTTATTAATAAAAGGAAGTGAACTTTATGCATTTTGATGTATTTAATGGCGATGCTGATGGCATTATTGCACTGGTTCAATTACGACTTGCAGAGCCTAAAGTATCGACGTTGATAACCGGTGTTAAAAGGGACATTAGCTTACTTAAGCAAGTAGATGTTGAAACTGCAGACACGATCACAGTTCTTGATATCTCCCTTGAGAAAAACATTGATGCGTTAAACCTTCATTTAGAAAATAAGACGGAAGTTTTTTATATTGACCATCATCGTGCTGGCGATATACCGCGTTCTGAACATTTAACGACTTTAATTAATACTGACGCAAATACTTGTACAAGTTTACTCGTAAATGACTATTTAAAAGGTGCATACGCTCATTGGGCTGTTGCTGCAGCTTTTGGTGATAATATGACTCAATCGGCTATTACCTTAGCTGAAAGTGTAGGCTTATCTAAAGCTCACCAAGAGCAACTTAAAGCGTTAGGTATTTATATTAACTACAATGGTTATGGGCGTGATGTTGATGATTTACATTTTCATCCAGCTGAGCTGTATAAAGCTTTATTAGCTTATGCCGATCCCCTCGATTTAATTGTCGAAGAAGGTTCTATCTTTCATCAGTTAGAGAAAGCTTACTTGAGCGATATGGAAAAAGCCTTAACGGCAAAAGTATTAGCTGACACGAGCATTAGTAAAGTGGTTCAGTTAGATGATGCACCTTGGGCAAGAAGAGTTAGTGGAGTATTTGGTAACGATTTGGCCAATCAATCACCTGACAAAGCTCATGCGGTTGTTACTTTAAACGCTGTTAAAGCAGATGAAGAACCCACTTATACAGTGAGTGTTAGAGCTCCTTTAAACAATAAGCAAGGCGCTGATGAAGTGTGCATTCAGTTTCCTACAGGTGGTGGTAGAGCCGGTGCGGCTGGTATTAACTTGTTACCAGAAACCATGTTGCCTACCTTTATTGATACGTTAAATGAATATTATAAAGCTTAAGCTCATCACTTTGGTTTTGTTGTTTTAAGGTAGACTTTCTTTTATCGAAAAATAAAATCACCCAATTTATGGGTGATTTTTTTGTTTATAACATGTACTTTTTTAACTTCTAGTCTCACACTTTTGCATTAGAGTCTTAGCTTTAAGGTTTGAATTTAGTCTTCAGACCTAAATGCTTCTGCTGATAAGTGATGTCGATTAAGTAGTTTGTAAAACTCGGTTCTATTTCTTTGCGCTATTTTAGCGGCCTTAGAAACATTACCTGCGGTGATTTGCAGAAGCTTAGCTAAATAATCTCGTTCAAATTTGTCTTTAGCTTGCTGAAATGAAGGCAGAATAGTGGTTTTATCACGTAATGCATTTTTAACGAGTGTTTCACTAATTAATGGCTCTGTAGATAGGGCGACACTTTGTTCTACAATGTTTTGTAATTGTCTTATATTACCTGGCCAAGGTGCACTAATAAGTAACTCCATGGCTTCTTGTGAAAAACCAATAATGTCGTTATCAATCTTCTCAAGTACGTTATTTAAGAAGTGTTGAATGAGGAGAGGAATATCTTCACGTCTTTCTGATAAAGGTGGTAATTCAAGTTCCACAACATTGAGTCGGTAGTACAAATCTTCTCTAAATGTTTGGTCAATAATCGCTTGCTGTAAGTTTTTATGAGTAGCCGCAATAATACGTACATCAACTTTTATTGATTGGGTACTGCCAACTGGGCGAACTTCTCTTTCTTGCAGAGCACGCAATAGTTTAACTTGGAAGTTCATTGGCATATCGCCAATCTCATCTAGAAACAAAGTCCCACCATTTGTCGCTTCAAACAAACCTACATGATTTCTTTCTGCGCCGGTAAATGCACCTTTTGTATGGCCAAATAGTTCAGATTCTAATAATTGTTCTGGTATCGCTGCACAGTTAATTGCGGTAAATTTTTCAGAGCGTCTATGGCTTGCTTGATGAATCGCATTTGCTAACAACTCTTTACCTGTCCCACTTTGGCTGTGGATCAAAATACTAAAGTCGCTTTTTGCTACTTGTCGTGTTTGATTTAATAAAGAGGTCATTATTGTGCTACGGCTAATAATGTTTTTACGCCATAACTCATCTTGTTCTGGATTATCTATATCGATAGGTTGTAGTCGTATCGCTTGAGAAACAGTATCAAGCAATTCTTTACTTTCAAAGGGTTTAGTTAAAAAGCTAAATACACCTTGTTTAGTTGCGCTTATGGCGTCTGGAATGGTCCCATGTGCCGTTAAAATAATAACAGGCATACTTGGGTGTTGCTGGCGCACTTGTTCAAATAGCGCCATGCCATCCATACCTTCCATACGTAAATCACTGATCACCAAATGAGGGTGAAAGGTTTTTAATTTACCTAAAGCCACTTTTGCGTTTTCTGCCGACTCTACTTTATAGTTAGCTGCTGAAAGGCGAATACCGAGTAAACGCAGTAAATGAGGATCATCATCTACAATCAGTATTTTTCCATTAACAGGCGCAGTTGTGTTTGATTCATTCATAAACTAATTCCCATGCTCGCTAATATTTTTTTCAATACGATGTAGTTGGTTTATTTGCTCTTTGAGAAGATCTACTTGTTGCTCTAATTCTTTAAGTTGTTCATTTTTAAGCTTGAGTTCTTTCTCTTGCTGAGAAGCCGTGCTTTTTTGAGTAGTAAGCGACTTCTTAGCGCTTGTAAGTTCTGCCGTGGTAATATCGTATTTTTGAATAATCAACAGTTGCTCGTTGAGTAAATCTCTTAATAAGGTGATTAACGCTAAATTTGTTGGGTTATAACGTGACTCAACATATTGAAGTTGCAATTCATTTAATAACGATTTTGCCGTGTAAGGGTTATATATTGGTGATTTAGGTAAGGTATGCAATAGCATTAAATAAATGTCTGCATCTGGGCTTTTTGAATGTTGATTTATGTTTTGTTGTTCTATTTCTTGTAATAACTCTTCATTATCTAAGCTTTTGAGCCAAAGATAGTAATCGCCGTAAGTAGGGATGTGAGTGGTTTCTTCGATAGGTGTTATTTCACAAGCACTTAGACTTATCATTAAGCCCACAGCGGCAAGTGTTTTTACAACTGATTTTGTTTTTGAAATGAGATTCATTATGGTGTTCCTACTAAAAATGCTCGAGGTAATATTAAGGTAAATGTAGTACCACTTGGTTCTTGTATTTTACTGGTAACGCTAATGTTTCCATTAATACGCATTAATAATTCTTTAACTATGGTTAAGCCTAAACCGCTACCTTTTATCTCGTTTCCTTGTGGAGCTGGCCCTTGATAAAAAGCATCGAAAACTTTATTAATTACTTCTTCGTTTAGCCCCATACCTTGATCTGTAATGGTTATTTTCAGCTGTTCACCCGAAAGTGAAGTGGATATAGAAATACGACTGTTAAAGGGGGAGTATTTTATCGCATTTGATAATAGATTATCTAAAATTACCGCGAGCTGTTTAGCATTACTGTATATAGCGATATTTTCGAAAGTGGTGTGTAAATCAATATCTTTACGTTTTATATCTAATTTTCTTTCGTTAATTACACTGCCAATTAACTGGGTTACATAGAGTTTTTCAGAATCTTGTAAGCTGGTTGAGTCTAAAACGATATTAAAGTCCAAAAGGTCTTCAATTAAGCGTTGTAAACGTGTAACGCTGGTTCTAATGATATCGCTAATTTCTTGTTGATCTGGATTCAAAGAGCCTACACTGTTGTCATACAAGAGCTCTGTTCCTTCTCTTATCGCGGCAAGAGGTGTTTTTAATTCATGAGATATATGTCTGATAAAACTAGATTTTTGTAATTCTAAAGCATGTAATCTTGTACGCATTACCTCAAGTGCATCTACAATTTCGTTTATTTCAGGTGAACTTTTTAAGGCTATTTGATGTTCAAAATTTCCTTGTTCCAGTTGTTGTATTTCGGCAATCAATTTCTTTAACGGTTTAGTAATGATGATGATAAAGAACACCGCAATTAAAATAGTTATAGGAATAATTAACAAACTATTTAACATGGTTTGTCGTACTAAGCTTGCTGATGTTCTTACTTCTTTTGCTTGGTTGTATATTAATTCGTTGCTACGTTGGTTGATGCGATTATAAGTTTTAGCTAACAACTTAAACTGATCTTGTAACTGAGTTAAATACAGGGTTTGCTCGTTATTAGGTGAGAGTAACTGATTAATAATGCTTATTTCAGTAATAAACTGGTTACTAATTTCTTTTAGTTTTTTATCCGTATGATTAATTAAGTTTTTATTGGTTATGTTAAGAAGTCTTTCTTCTTCAATAAAGTAATTATTCGTTAGCTCTTTATTTTTAAGCACTATTGATTGGCTGGCGTACCTTTCCATCTTTACTAACAATTCACTCAGCTGTTTGGTTGTTTCAGTAAATTCAGCAGCATTAAAAATAGCATCTTCACTTTGATTCGATAATTTATTTATTTGGGCAGCACTGTATAGCAATGCCATAACAAGTGGTAAAGCGACAAGTGAAAAACCTAATAGTGTTAGCTTTTTGATGGAAAGAGTGTCTAAGCCTGTTATTTGATAGATTTTGTAAAGGTTTGATAAAGATGAATTGCTCACCGTATTAACAGCCTGCTTTATAAGTAGAGTAATTCCTCCTTTTTAAGGTAAATACAGGCGAAACGCAATAGTGTCTCCATTTGGATACACCAGGTAGCCTTTCTTTTTTAATTATTAAGCTGTTGTTTTATATTGCTTTAATTGTGTATTGGTTGATGCTTGTACTATTTAAATAATGTTGGATTATTTAAGTGTCTCTTTATGGAGACAGATTGACAGTGCATACAAATTAAAACCCTTTTAAAACAGTTGGTTATGATGTGGCACGTCTTGTGCAAAGTCATGAGCAGTTATAGTGTTATTTGATATGGATGTTAGATTTTATCTTCACAGGTGAAGTAGCTTTATAGATTAAAAAGGATTTATGAGTTTTAAAGATGGATTTTTATTTGGCAATAACACTGTAACCACTTTTAGCTATTTGGATAATTAAGGGCTCATTATGAAAAACGTAAGTTTAACTAAAATGACTTTAGGCACTTTACTCGCTGCAGTAACTAGTTTCGCTGTAAATGCTAATGAAGTTACCCCAACAATAACTGCTGTTGAGGATACTGGTGAAGTAACGAGTTCTTTCTCTTTAAAGCAATTTGATTTTAGCCAACTTTTAACCGTGTTTGATATCGATAGAAATGGCTTTTTAAGTGAGGCAGAGTTATCTACAAGCGATAATATCGCCCTTAAGTCAGCGTTTAAGAGTCTTGATTCAAATAAAGATGCAAGTATTAGTGCTGAAGAATTCAGCGCTTTTGATGCAGCTAAATAGTATTAGAATTCATCATTTTATTTAACTCATTAACAATTAAGGAATTATTATGAATAACTCAAACTTAGTGAAGATGACTCTTGGTGTAGCATTCGCAACTATCGCGACTTTTGTTGTAAATGCGAATGATATTACTCCTAAAGTAAATGAAGCAATAACTACTACTGAAACCCAAATAGATGCAGTAAAAGAATTACCGGTAACTGAACAAGTAGAATCAGCTATCTCATTACAACAGAAAGATTTTTCACAACTTTTATCTGAATTTGATGCAGATCAGAATGGTGCTTTAAGCGAAGCCGAACTCTCTACAAGTGATAACGAAGCTCTAAAAATGGCTTTTAAAAACCTTGATGTGAATGAAGATTCACTGATCAGTGCAAGTGAATTTAGTACTTTTTAAGTAATTAATTTAGTAAAAAATTGCTGAGTGTTATTTATCGTAATCCCTTTGATAATTAACATTTCAGCAAAATCATAATTTAACGGACTAAAAATACGTTTAAATTTCAAAAACAGGAAAGAAAATGAACAACATAAGCTTAGTTAAAATTACATTAGCCGTTGCTCTTGCAACCATCGCCACTTTTATCGTCAATGCTAATGAAATTTATTCTTTTGAAACTGATTTGCAAGAAACAACTGTATTTGCAGATGTTCAGGAGATAGTTGGAGTGGAAGGCTCTACGGTACAGCAAAAGACTTTTGCTAAACTTTTAACTAAGTTTGATATTGATAAAAATGGTGTTTTAAGTGAAGCAGAATTATCGACTAGTGATAATGAAGCTTTGAAAACGGTATTTAAGAATCTAGATTTAAATGAAGATTCGAACCTTAGCTTAGACGAGTTTAATGCTTTTTAGCATTCGGCTGAGTTGATTGTTGATGTTATTCATTCACTAGCGGATGAATAACTTTTGAAAAGTTGACCCTTACTGGATAGATAAAAAGAGTTCTCGTTTTTTATGTTATCTAAGTATTCCTTTGGATTTACTATTAATCCATTTATGCCGGCTATATTGTTATTTTTAGCCGGCTCTTTTTATTCTTATGTTTGGAGTTACTAAGCTTAGTTTTAATAGCAAATTATTCATACGCTTATTAGCTTCAAAGTATACAAAGCACTAACACAAACCATAGAGAACCCTTGAAATGCAACCTGACATTACACGTTATATTGAACTTAATAACTGGATCTTCGAAATAAAAAGTATTCGTGCCATTAGAGTCGATACATACGGAGAACCTTACAGTGCAACAGCTAATTTATGTATTAATAGTGATAGTGCTTATCTTGATGGAGTTATGACTCGAGATCAGAAGGACTTAAAAGAAGAAGATTATTTAACTTTTATGGCGTTGTGTGAAAAGCTTGGAATTACAAAAGTTAAATTTGATAACTTTAGTGACCAACATGTTTTTGAAGAAAAACTTACAGTTGCTCAATAAGCTATACACTCTTCATTTTCCTACAATAGTACATTTTCAAATCTATTTAAAAATACTCGCAAAGGATTTGCGAAAGTATTTATCTCTTTAGCTAACCTATTCACCATTTTTAAATTCTTTATTACATCTATCATCTGATGGCACTTAACGATAAAATAATGATTAATCTAACCTCATTATTAAACGAGCCATGACAACACCATTTTCATATTCCCACACATTTACTTTAGATAAAGATCACTTTAACGAATGTTACAGCCAGTCTGTTGTTAATGATCAATCCATAAAAGCTTATTTTAAAGCTATTGTTTTAAGTTTGTTTGGGATACTCCTCGTGCTATTTAGCGATGTGAACCCTTATGCCGCTTGGTTTGTATTTGCCTTAGGTATATTAGAAGCTGTTAGTATTTATTATCGTCAACCATGGTGGGTTATGCGTCAGCTTTTAGGTAAATCAGCTAAAGGTGATGTTACTCTTATCGTTGATGATAAAGGCATAGCAACTAATTCTTTTTATATAAAAAACATGGTGCTGTGGCAAAATATATCAGCCTTTAAAAAAACTGATTTAGGTTGGGTTATCAGCCACGAGTTTGGTAATAACTATATTTCAGACAGTTGTTTGTCGGATGAGGCTGCTGAGCTTTTTGCCAAATATGCTAAAGAAATTAATTCAAAAAATAACAAAGTTGACTAGGACTTTTAATCTTTCGTGATTGAATTTCATTATATTGGAATGAACCGAAAGGAAGAAGCTGTTTACTGTTTATAACGTGTTTATGTAAGTATGTTAGATTAGCTGTCTACAGCTTACATAATCTACCTTGGTCAAATACTAAACATGTTGTTGTAAAAAACAATTGTAAAAGGTCACAGACCCTCATTTAAGAATTTTATATTGATTAATAATCTCATCTCATCACTTATCCAAGTTAAGTATATTTTTATTAGTTTATGGCTTTTACTTTTAATTATTGTTCCTTTATCTATAAATGAGCTTCTTGATTATTGCTCGTTTTTATTTCTAGGAATGGCTGGTGCCATTTTTGCTAATTCAACTGGAGCAGGTGGTGGTGTTATTTTTATCCCTGCTTTTAATCATCTTGGATTTACTGAAACACAAGCTATTGCGACAAGTTTTGCTATTCAGTGTTTCGGTATGACTGCTGGCGCTATTACTTGGTATAGATACTATAGAATTGAAAAGCTTAGCTCACCGTCTTGGGAAAACTTTAATCTAATTATTTTACTTTGTAGTTTATGCTCAGTTATTGGTCTTTGGTATGTGTATGGTACTGTTTTAGAAGCTCCTGCTAGTTTACATTTCAATTTCAGCTGGTTCTCTTTTATTTTAGGGATTAGCATTTTTGCTTATGTGCTTTTTCTCAAAGAAGGTGAAGTAAATAGCAAACTACTGATTTTTGATTGGCTTGCTTTAGTTTGTATTAGTTTATTTGGCGGTGCTATTACAGCATGGTTATCGGTTGGTGTAGGTGAGCTTGTCGCTATATATTTAATTGTTAGACGTTTTGAAGTTACTCTAGCTGTTTCAGTTGCTGTTGTTGTTTCAGCTATCACTGTTTGGGCTGGTGTATGGCAACATCTAGTGATAGATTTTCAAATATATTGGCAAGTATTATTATTTGCTGGTCCTGGTGCTGTCGTAGGTGGCATTTTAGCGAAAACACTTGTTAATTATTTATCGGTAATGCGATTGAAGCTGTTTTTTGCTTTTTGGTTGGTTTTAATTGGTTTTGTAGGGATAGTATGAGATTGGTTACAATTTACAAATGAGAATTATTCGTAAATTGCAGCTGGTCAGGTATAATCAACCTTAATCTCGATGAGTTTAGTTTAATCACTATTAATAATGTAGGTAATTCATGTTAAAGAAAATAGTAAGTGTCATGGTCTTTATGGCTTGTTTTGCTGCAAATGCAAAGCAAGAAGTTAATGTATATTCATATCGTCAGCCGTTTTTAGTTGAGCCTTTATTTAAAAAGTTTACCGACAAAACAGGCGTGCAAGTGAATGTTGTTTTCGCTAAAAATGGTATGGTTGAACGTTTAAAACGTGAAGGTAAACATAGCCCAGCGGATATTTTACTAACTAATGATATTAGCCGTTTGGTTGATTTACATGATAGTGATTTATTACAAGAAGTTACTTCTGTAGATATTGAACAGGCTATTCCAACACAATATCGAGCAGCTGATAACAAATGGTTTGCTTTAACAACACGTGTAAGAAACATATATTCAGCTAAGCGTTTAGGTGATATTGATTTTAATTATGAAGATTTAGCTAAACCTGAATGGAAAGGCCGTATTTGTACACGTAGCGGTAAGCATATTTATAATGTGGCTTTGATTGCTTCTATGATTGCTGAGCACGGTGAAGCTGACACCTTAACTTGGTTAGAAGGCGTTAAAAATAACTTAGCACGTAAACCTCAAGGTAATGATCGCAGCCAAGTACAAGCGATTAACCAAGAGTTATGTGATGTGTCATTAGGTAATAGCTATTATTTTGGTAATATGTTGCAAGATGAGAAACAAAAAGTTTGGGCCGATAGTGTAAATATTAACTTCCCTAATCAAAATAACCGTGGCGCTCATGTTAACGTTTCAGGAATGGGAATGGCAAAACATGCACCTAATGCTGAAAATGCTAAAGCGTTAATGGAGTTTTTAGTTTCAGTACCTGCGCAAGAGCTTTATGCAGAAACGAATATGGAATATCCGGTTAGAGAAGGTGTGAAAGTGTCTGATATTGTTGCGTCTTGGGGAAAATTCTCAGCCGACAAGCTTCCTCTAGAAGCGTTAGCGCAACATAGAAAAACAGCTTTAATGCTTTTAGATAAAGTGAAGTTTGACTTATAACACTTTGTTATTGAGCGCTTAGTCTTCTTGAAGATATAATGCATACAGATTAATGTTGATGATTTTATTAGGGTCTGTTGAACTTTCGAGATTGTTTTTACAGCAACATGTTTAGTATTTAAACAAGGCAGAGTATGTGATGTGTAGCTAGCTACTCGAACTTACGATAACGCCGTATAAATAGTAAACAAGTGCTGCCCTCTGGGTTCATTTAAAACGAATTTACTCTTTGCTGCCTGCATGGATGTAGGTACTTGGGTTATGTTGGAACGTATAACCCGTGTTCGCTTTTTTAATACGACTGCATGGATGCAGAAGGTAGGGCTACTTAGGAGACAAAGCCGAGAATGACTATTATACAAAGCTCACATCGCGACTACATCCGTTTTAAATTGAATAAAATTTAACCCTGAAAGATCAACAGACCCTAGCATTAATCTGATAAACTTCAAGCTTAGTGCCAGTTCGATTTATGAATTGATCTGTGTAAAATCAACAACTCATAATAAAAATGGCAGCGTAGTATTTTGATATCAGGTAACCGTAGTAAAGCTTGGCGCATTATTAGCTGGGTTATCGCAAGTGTATTAATACTACCTATTTTTATTATGTTAGGAAGTGGCTTAAGTGCTACGACTGAATTGTTCTCCCATTTATGGGATACCGTTTTACCTACCTATGTATTAAATACCTTATCTTTAGCTTTAATTGTTGCCATTTTGTCGAGCCTTTTTGGGGTGACTTGTGCAGCTTTAATCACTCAAACTAATATCAAAGCTAAAAATACTCTTAGATGGTTACTGATGTTGCCGTTGGCTATGCCTGCCTATTTAGTTGCTTATTTGTATACTGACTTGTTTGATTACGCCGGGCCAGTACAGCGTTTTTTAAGAACAACATTTAATTGGAATTCACCTAACGATTATTGGTTTTTCGATATAAGAACCTTATTCGGTGCTGGCGTTGTTATTTCTTTAGTATTGTTTCCTTATATTTATATGCTAACTCGCACAGCTTTTGAACAACAAGATCAAAATCTGCATCGAGCCAGTCGATTATTAGGTTTAACTACCTTTCAAAGTTTTTATAAAGTGGGTTTGCCTTTAGCTCGACCTGCAATTGTCATTGCTATTAGTTTAGTGCTTATGGAAACGTTAGCTGACTTTGCTACAGTTCAATATTTTGCGGTAAATACCTTAACGACTGCGGTTTACGATACTTGGTTAGGTTATGGCGACTTATCAACAGCAAATGCTCTAGCCAGCTTACTGATGTTGATGGTGTTTTTAGTGGTGTTATTTGAACAAAAAGCGCGAATGAACCAAAGGCATCAATCTAATCGCCCGATAACTTCTAGCCATGAAATTATATTAACTCTGCCACAGCAAATACTTGCTAGTGTATTTTGTTGGAGCTTAGTTATATTAGGTTTTTTATTACCTTTAGGTTTGCTGGTATTGATGGCAATAGAATACGCAAGCCTTGAACAAATAGATGAGTTGGTTTCAACAGGCTTTAACAGTATTGAATTAGCTGTTTACACTGCGACTATTGCGACTATTATCGCGCTTGTTTTAGTCCTTTATAAACGTTTACATAAAGATAAGCTAAAAGCTCTTCCTATTAATGTGTCAGGTTTTGGCTATGCTATTCCTGGCACTGTATTAGCTATGGCAATGTTAGCAACATTTGGCCCGTTAGATAATTATATAAATGACTTAGCGGCAAATGTAGGTATTGAAGAACCTGGGCTTATTTTATCTGGGACCATATTTGCCATTGTATTTGCTTTTGTCGTTAGATTTTCAGCTATAGCTAATGGCACTATTTCAGGTGGTGTTGAGCAAATATCTGCGTCTATTGATCTAGCTCCACCGAGTTTAGGGGTAGGGCGATTAAAAGGTATATTAACAGTACATATTCCTTTACTTAAATCATCAATCTTTATTGCTTGGTTGTTAGTTTTTGTAGAAGCCATGAAAGAATTGCCAGCCGTGTTACTATTACGCCCATTTAATTTCGACACCCTAAGCACGCAAATTTATCAGCTCATATCAGACGAACGTCTTGAGCAAGGTGCAATTGGCGCTATTTTGATTGTAGCATTTGGATTAATTCCCATTATTTGGCTAAATAGAAACGAGGATAAGGCGTGACCCACATTATAGAAATTCATCAACTACAGGTGAAACTACAACAAAAAACTATTTTGTCGGATATCAGCTTTGGCCTTGAAGCTGGAGATATTTTAGGTTTAGTAGGGCCAAGCGGTTGTGGTAAAACCACCTTGTTAAATACTTTAGCTGGATTTATTGAGCAAGAAGCTGGCAGTATTTCTATTGGTGATTCAACTCTTATTACAAAAGACAATCTATTACCGCCAGAGCAACGTAACGTTGGAATGATTTTTCAAGACTATGCGTTATTCCCTCATCTCAGCGTAGAGAAAAATATTGGTTTTGGAATTGATAAACTAGACAAAGCCAGTAAAGACGCAAGAATAAGTGAATTATTAGATTTATTAGAACTAAAAGGTTTTGAACAACGTTATCCTCATCAACTGTCAGGTGGTCAACAGCAGCGTGTAGCTATTGCGCGAGCTTTAGCCCCACAACCACAAGTGTTATTACTTGATGAGCCTTTTTCTAATATTGACGCACGCTTACGTAATGAACTGATGATAGAAATACGTCAGTTACTTAAATCGTTAAATATGACGGCAATTTTCGTTACCCACAATAAAGATGAAGTTTTCACCTTTGCTGATAAAGTCGCAGTGATGTATCAAGGTAAATTGCTTCAAATAGGTTCGCCAGTGCATGTGAGCCAACATCCTAATAGCTGGCAGGTGGCAGACTTTCTGCAATTGGGTAGCTGGTTACCATTTAAAAGAAAAGAAAATCAGATTGAAACAGCGTTAGGTTATATTGAATTAGATTCACTCAGCCAACTAACTAGTCATGAGCAAGATCCTAATGTTAAAACTTGTGAAAACAACGATTTTAATAACAATAAGCAGGTTATGTTAATAAAACCTAAAGATGTTAAAGTCGATGTTGACGCTAAGGCAAATGTTGTTGTAAATCACATTGGCATCACTGAGCAAGGTTATCACTATCTTGTTAGTAGCATTGAGAATTCAGAAGAGTTACATGTTAAACGTTTAAGTTTTTACCATGAACAGGTATTTGAACTGGGTCAAGAGTTGTCAATTTGTATAAAACCTCATCAATATTTAGCTTTTTAAGCTGATACAATTTTGTCGATAAAAAAAGTGTAAATTGCATAAAATATATCAAAGCTAAAAATGGGAAATTTTCCCTCATTTCTAATTCGGCCTCTCAGAAATTGTATAAAATAGTAACAAAAAATTTAATATCCAGTAAAAATAAGGGCTGTAGATCCACAAAAGCCCACATTTTCATAAACTTCCCTTAAAGCCTTTATTTTATTGAGATCTAGCGGGATCAATTTCATGATTCTTTGCTTGACAGAACCTTGCTTTCCTATCTAAACTGTCCAATGTGGATAAAAGTGGGAAAAAGTGGATCAAATTTGATTCACCCAACAAAAAGACAGGGTTATGTTTAGAGGCACCAGCTCAATCACATTAGATAGCAAGAACAGAATCACGATACCTACGAAGTATCGCGAGGAGCTATTTGCTGATTGCCAAGGAAAAATGGTGTGTACAGTTGATATTCAACATCCTTGTTTGTTGCTTTACCCAATCCACGAGTGGGAAGAAATAGAATTAAAGTTGTGTGAATTGTCGAGCATGAATCCTCAAGAACGTCTTGCTCAACAAAAACTATTAGGTAACGCATCTGATTGTGAAATTGATAAAAGCGGAAGATTACTTATCAATGGCCCATTAAGACAACACGCAAGTTTAGAAAAAAATATTATTTTAGTTGGCCAGTTGAAAAAATTTGAAATTTGGAGCGAACAAGCTTGGCAAGCACAAATGCAACAAGATATTAGTGAAATGCAAGCCAGCGATATCCAGCTTACAGAAAGATTACTCGATTTGTCTTTATAGTATCAATCGAGTTACTCGGTAGATATAACAATTAACGATACGGTTATTTAATAAAAAAATGCAAATAGATAATTCACACATTTCAGTATTGCTCAACGAAGCAGTAGACGGACTAGCTATCAACCCAGACGGTGTTTATATCGACTGTACTTTTGGTCGTGGCGGACATTCTAGCCTTATCCTTTCACAACTTTCAGAATCTGGGCGATTAATTGCTATTGATCGTGACCTAACGGCTATTGCCGCAGCTGAGAAGTTTGCTGATGATCCACGTTTTGTTATTGAACACAGTGGTTTTGCAGAATTAGAAGCTATTGCCAACAAACACAATTTATTAGAAAAAGTTGATGGGATTTTATTAGATCTCGGTGTTTCATCACCTCAACTTGATGACGCAGACCGTGGTTTTAGTTTTATGAAAGATGGTCCATTAGATATGAGAATGGACACTAGCAAAGGCCAAACAGCAGCAGAATGGATTGCTGTAGCTGATGTTGAAGATATTACTTGGGTGTTAAGAACTTTTGGTGAAGAAAAGCACGCATGGAAAATTGCTAACGCGATTGTTGATGCTCGAGAAGAAACACCTTTTACCCGTACCTCTGAGCTTGCCAAGTTAATAAAAACAGTGGCGCCGCAAAGAGAAATTAAAAAACATCCGGCAACACGTAGTTTTCAAGCTATTCGTATTTATATTAATAGCGAACTTGAACAGATTGAAAAAGTATTAGCGTCTTCATTATCTGTATTGGCAGAAGAAGGGCGTTTAGTGGTTATTAGTTTTCATTCTTTAGAAGACAGATTAGTGAAACAGTTTATGAAGAAACACTCTCAAGGTATGCAAGTACCACGAGGAATGCCTATTAGTGAAGCTGAATTACAAAAAGGTAAAAAATTATCGTTAGTTGGTAGAAGGTTAAAGCCAAGTAAAGACGAATTAGAAGTGAATAACAGAGCAAGAAGCTCTGTGTTGCGTATCGCCCAGAGACTTCCACGATAAACGAGATGCAATAGATTATGGCATCTAAAAAGATCGTTCTGGCATTTGAAATATGGAAAGACCTAAAGCGTAATATTTTGGTACTTGTTTTACTTATGTCAGTACTGGTTTCAGCATTTTACGTGATTTATTTCACTCATATGCACCGCCAAACAACCAGTGCTTTTGAGAACTTATTAGTAGAACGAGACGAGCTAGATATTGAATACCGTAACTTGTTATTAGAACAAAATAGCTTAGCTGAGCACAGTGCTATTGAGAGTAAAGCAGCTAAACAATTAAACATGAAGCGTCCAGACGCTAAATCAGAAGTGATTATAACTTTGCCATGAGCAAAAAAATGACTAAACGAAATGAAAAATACAAGCCTACCACCGTAGCATGGCGTTTTTACGTTGTGCTAGGTGTGATCTTGTTCGTTTATTCAGGTTTAGTGGCTCGTAGTGCTTACATTCAAATTATCGAACCAGATATGTTGAAACAGCAAGGCGATATGCGTTCACTTCGCACCGCAGCTAAAACCGTACAGCGTGGCTCTATCGTTGATCGCAATGGTGACGAGTTAGCGGTAAGTGTTCCAGTAGAAACTATTTGGGCAGATCCTAAAATAGTTATGCAGAATAAAGCATTAGACATGAAAGAACATTGGCAAGCCTTAGCTGATGTTTTAGATCAAGATGTGAATACATTAACCAGCCGTGTATTACGCCACCCTACAAAACGTTTTGTTTATATTGAGCGTCAAGTATCTCCTGCTATGGCGAATTATGTTCGTCAGTTAAAAATCCCTGGTATTCATTTAAGAAAAGAATCAAAACGTTTCTATCCTGCAGGTGAAATCAGTGCTCATCTAGTTGGTTTTACCAATGTTGATGATAAAGGTATTGAAGGTGTTGAACGAGTTTACGACCAGTTACTTACCGGTACTGATGGAACACGCCAATACAGAAAAGATGCAAAAGGTCGTAAAATTGAAATTTTAAAAGTGGAAGATGCAACGCCACCTAAAAATGTTCAGTTAAGTATTGATCAACGTATTCAGGCACTTGCTTATAAAGAACTTAAGGGCGCAGTAAAAGCCTTTAAGGCAACATCTGGTTCTGTAGTGGTAACTAACGTTCACACCGGTGAAATTTTGGCTATGGTCAATAGCCCATCTTACAATCCAAATAATCGAAGAAATACAGCAATTCATCGTTTTCGCAATAGAGCCATTACTGATTTCTACGAGCCAGGTTCGACCATGAAACCACTGACTGTTATCAGTGCTTTAGAATTTGGTTCTGTTGACAAAGATACCATTATCAATACATCGCCAGGTTACATGAGATTAGGTGGGCGCCGAGTAAGTGACCCTCGTAACTATGGTGAGCAAAGCCTTACCGATATTTTGGTTAACTCATCAAATATGGGGACAACTAAATTAGCCTTGTCGTTACCAAAAGAATACTTTTTAGATAAGTACTTTGAAGCTGGTTTTGGTGAAGATACTGGAACCGGCTTAATGGGCGAGAGCTCAGGTATTATGCACGATCGTCAACGCTGGTCTCAAATTGAATTAGCAACCTTATCTTACGGTATGGGCGTAGCTGCTACTCCACTTCAAATGGCGCGTTTTTACTCTACGATAGCCAATGGTGGCATTAAACGTACTTTAACTATTTTAAAAGCAACACCAGAAAACGAACAATTTAATAAGTCAGAGCGTATTTTTTCTGAAGAAAATACACAAGAAGTGGTAAACATGCTTGAGCAAGTTGTTAACCAGCATGTAGAAGCCGCTATTGTTGATGGTTATCGTGTTGGTGGTAAAACAGGTACCGCATTTAAAGCTATGGCGGGGAGTTACGGAAATGATTATGTTGGTTTATTTGCAGGTATTGCTCCAATAACAAAACCTGAATTGTCTGTTGTTGTAGTGATTAATGAGCCAAGTGGTGATATGTACCATGGTGGTGAAGTTGCAGCTCCAGTATTCTCGCGTGTAATGAAAGGCGCATTGCATTTATTAAACATAGCGCCTGACAAATTAGACGGTGCTAACGCTGTAAAAGTTAGCCATGTTAAGACTAAATTGGTTAAAAAAGTAGAGGATAAAGACAATGTCTAATACCTCTCGTTTTTCAATACATTTAGCATTAAACGCTTTCAATATTCCGTTGACTATCGAGTTATCAGAACAAGAAAATCGTGACCTTGTAAATGATAGCAGACAAGTCAAAGCCGGTGATGTTTTTGCTGCAACTCTAGGTCATCTAACTGACGGTCGAGACTATATTGAGCAGGCGATAAAAGCAGGCGCTGAGCTTATTTTGGTTCAATGTGATGAAGTCAATCTTCATGGAAAAATCGAATTAAGAAAAGTTGAAACTACTGATTCAAATAATCATAAATCTAAAAGAACCGTCACGCTGGTTCAATTTTTTGAATTACATAAAAATTTATCAAGACTAGCAAGTTTATACTACTTACAAGCACACAATAAGTTAACAACTGTCGGTATTACCGGAACAAACGGTAAAACCACAACGAGCCAAATTATAGCTCAGTTGTTTGAAAGCTGTGGTAAGTCGTGTGCTGTTATTGGAACCGTTGGTGCAGGTAAATTAGATGCCTTAACGCCGATTGTAAATACAACGCCAGGTCCTACAGAGCTTAATAAATTATTAAATGATTTTGTTAATGACGACATTAGTCATGTAGCGATGGAAATATCGTCACACGCTTTAGATCAACATCGTGTTTCACCATCAATTCTTGATATTGCTGTGTTTACAAATTTGAGCAGAGATCATCTTGATTACCATGAAACTATGGAAAAGTATGCGTCAGCTAAAGAACAAATATTCACGAAAGATACAGCGCAAATTGCGGTGTTAAATGGTGATGATATTTGTGCTCAAAGTTGGTTGAAGAGTTGGACAACAGATTCAAATGTTTTTGTTTATGGTTTAACAGAAGCAGTAAAAGAACATAAATGTTTTGTATATGCGAATAACATTAAGCATACATCGCAAGGTGTCGAATTTAGCTTAGAAACCTTTGCAGGTCATATAGATATTAGCTGCGTATTAATGGGTGACTTCAATGTTAGTAACCTTTTAGCATCAATTGCTGTGTTATTAAGTCAAGGTTACAGCTTAGAAAAAATATCAAAAGCTATTAGCGAATTAAAACCTATTATTGGTCGAATGGAAGTGATTTCAGCAGCCAATGTGCCAACCTCTGTTATCGATTATGCTCACACTCCTGATGCACTAGAAAGTGCACTTAAAGCCTGCCAATTACATTGTGAAGGCGAATTGTATGTTGTGTTTGGTTGTGGTGGAGATAGAGATAATGGTAAACGCTCATTAATGGGAGCGGTTGCTGAGCAATATGCAGATCATGTGGTTATTACTAACGATAACCCTCGAAATGAATCTCCAACAGATATTGCTAATGAAATATTACAAGGCTGTAAGTTTCCTGAAAAAGCTAAGGTTATTTTGACGCGCAGTGAAGCCGTAGAAAATACAATAGAAATGGCGACAGCAAAAGATATGATTCTGTTTGCTGGAAAAGGACACGAAGATTACATCGTGGTAGGTAATGAAAAACTTGCCTACAACGAGCGTGAATTTGTTCAATCAATTTATGCTAAGAAGGCAATGCTATGATTTCATTAACTCTTTCAAGTATTGCTAACGCAGTGGACGGACAATTAGTCGGTAATGATTTATCTATAGATAATATGACTACCGATACTCGTGCAATTAATAATGGTGATTTATTTTTAGCCCTTAAGGGACCTAATTTTGATGGTCATAAATTTATAGAGCAGGCTGAAAAATCAGGTTGTTCAGCGCTTATTGTTAATCATCAAGTTGATTCAAGCTTAGCGCAAATTATTGTTAAAGATACTCATAAAGCTTTAGGACAAGTAGCTGCTTTTGTTAAGCAAACTGTAGCTCCTAAAACTGTTGCTATAACTGGAAGTAGTGGTAAGACAACCGTAAAAGAAATGACCTCAGCAATTTTATCTCGTGTAGGTAAAGTTTTAGCAACAAAAGGTAATTTTAATAACGATATTGGCGTGCCATTAACTTTATTAAGGCTAGATCATAGCCATGATTTTGCAGTAGTTGAGCTAGGTGCAAATCATATTGGTGAAATTGCTTATACAACAAACTTAACAAAACCTGATGTGGCTTTGATTAATAATATCGCGGCTGCGCATTTAGAAGGTTTTGGTAGTTTATGTGGTGTTGCCCGCGCCAAAGGTGAGATTTATGAAGGTTTATCTGAAAACGGTGTGGCTTTATATAATAAAGATTGTAAGTTTGCAGATAAATGGCAATGGCGTTTAGAAAATAAAACAGTGCGTCGTTTTTCTTGCTTGAGTGATTCTGACTGTTATAGCGCTAACGTTGTGTTAGACGACAGAGGTTGTGCAAGTTTTACCTTAAATACTCATATTGGCAATACTTTTATCGAATTAACGGTACCCGGTAAACATAACGTATGTAACGCTGTAGCCGCGGCACTAATTGCTATTGAATTTGGTGTTAGTTTAGATGATATACGTTTAGGTTTAGCAGAAATGCAGCCAGTAAATGGTCGTTCTAATATCCATCAATTAACTGAAAATATCAGATTGATTGATGATACTTATAACGCCAATGTGGAATCCATTAAAGCAGCAACTGATCTACTTGCAAGTTACCCAGGAAAACGTATTTTAATTTTGGGCGACATGGGGGAGTTAGGTGCACAAGCGAGAAGTTATCACCAAGAAGTGGGTGAATATGCTCGTGATTGTAAAATAGAACATTTACTAACTGTTGGTGTTTTAAGTCAGGTAACTGCTGATGCTTTTAATCAATCAAAAGAAACAAGCTGTCATTTTAGTTCTAAAGAAGCGCTTATCGAAGCGCTTCATCCATTATTAAAAAATGAAGAGCAGCAAATATCAATATTAATCAAAGGTTCAAGAAGCGCGCATATGGAACACGTTGTAAAAGAAATTATTACCCAATATCAAAAATCTAATGAGGTAATAGCATAATGTTACTTTGGTTAGCCGAATACTTAACTCAATATTTTAGTGCATTTAACGTTTTTTCATACTTAACGTTTAGAGCCATCGTAAGTACATTAACCGCACTGATTGTGTCTTTATATTTTGGTCCTAAATTGATCAAATATTTACAAGATATGCAAATAGGACAAACAGTACGTGACGATGGCCCAGAAAGTCATTTATCTAAGTCAGGTACACCAACAATGGGTGGCATATTAATTTTAGCCTCTATTGTTTTTAGTGTGCTGCTATGGGGCGACTTATCAAATACCTACGTACAAGTTGTGTTATTTGTTGTAGTGAGCTTTGGCATTATTGGTTTTGTAGATGATTACCGTAAGGTGATTAGAAAAGATTCAAACGGCTTAATCGCTCGTTGGAAGTATTTCTGGCAAACCGTTGTTGGTTTAGCTACTGCGATTTTCTTGTATCAGTTTGCACAAACTCCAGAAGAAACATCATTGGTGATCCCGTTTATTAAAGATGTATTACCGCAATTAGGCCTGTTTTACATTGTAATGACTTACTTTGTGATTGTAGGAACCAGTAATGCAGTGAACTTAACTGATGGTTTAGATGGTTTAGCTATTGTTCCTACAATAATGGTAGCTGGCGCTTTGGGGTTATTTGCTTATGTTACAGGTAATGCAAACTTTTCTGAATATTTAAATATTTCTCATATTCCATTAACCAGTGAACTCGCTGTGGTATGTACTGCGATTGTTGGCGCAGGTTTAGGGTTTTTATGGTTTAACACTTATCCTGCTCAAGTATTTATGGGTGATGTTGGTTCTTTAGCTTTAGGTGCTGCCTTAGGCGTTATTGCCGTATTGGTTAGACAAGAGCTTGTATTATTTATTATGGGCGGTGTTTTTGTAGTAGAAACTGTGTCGGTTATCTTACAGGTTGGCTCTTATAAATTACGTGGACAACGAATTTTCAGAATGGCGCCAATTCACCATCATTACGAATTAAAAGGTTGGCCAGAGCCAAGAGTTATTGTGAGGTTTTGGATCATATCAGTAGTTTTAGTATTAATTGGATTAGCGACATTAAAACTACGATAGAAATATTGAGATAAAAAACAAAAAGGTAAAACTCGTTAAATGCAAAAATTAGCACATTTTAGAAACAAGAAAATAGTCGTGTTGGGCGCTGGCCTAACAGGACTTTCTTGCGTGCGTTTTTTGCAAAATAATGACATTACTTGTGCTGTGAATGATAGCCGAGAAAACCCAACAGATTTAAGTACTTTTAATAAAGACTTCCCACAAGTGACTTTACACACCGGACAATGGAATACTGAGCTAATTCAAAATGCTGAAGTGTTAATTGTTAGTCCTGGTGTTGATTTAAATGAAGAAGTTATTCAAAGCAATATAAACTCTGATTGTGAAGTTATCGGCGATGTTGAGCTTTATTGTCAATTAAGTAAAACACCTATTTTGGCTGTAACAGGCTCGAATGGTAAATCGACTGTTGTGTCTCTATTGCATTACTTAGGCAACAAGCTAGGTTTTAAAACTCAACTTGGCGGTAATATCGGCGTACCTGTTTTGGATCTTTTAAGTGACGATGCTCATAACAAAGAACCAGAAATTGATTGTCTTGTATTAGAGCTTTCTAGTTTTCAGCTTGAAACCTTAACAAGTATGCAAGCTATGGCGGGCTGTATTCTAAACGTAAGTGATGATCATTTAGATCGACATAAAACTTTAGAGAATTACACCGCGATTAAACAAGCTATTTACCCACAAAGTGCTGTTGCGGTTGTAAATCGAGATGACCTTGCTACACAAGTAAGTAATCACCAAGTAAAAGCACAAATCTCTTTTGGTACTGATAAACCACAAACAGGTGAATTTGGTATCGAAGTATTTGATGATGTTCCATATCTTATGTACGGCGAGCAACAGTTAATTTCATTAGATAAATTGCCTTTAGCTGGAATGCATAACGCTTTAAATTATTTAGCTGCATTAGCTTTGGGTATACACGCAGGCTGGTCGTTACCATTAATGGTGGAAGCGCTATCAGGATTTAAAGGCTTAGAGCACCGTTGTGAACGCATTGAAACTCAAGATGGTATTCAATGGATAAACGATTCTAAAGCAACAAATGTTGGCGCTACTTTAGCCGCGATAAAAGGTTTGTCTGCTGTAGTTGGTAACAGTCAAAAGCTTATATTAATTGCTGGCGGTGAAGGTAAAGGTGCTAACTTTACTCCATTAAAAGCAATGATAGCTGAACATGTAGACCTGCTTTATACACTAGGGAAAGACGGCGATAAAATTGCAGAATTATTTGATAACAGTATTAAAGTTTCATCTATAGAAAAAGCTGTTCATTTAGCGAGTGGTGTAGCTAAACAAGGCGATATGGTTTTAATGTCTCCCGCTTGTGCAAGTATTGATATGTTTAGGAATTTTGTAGCGCGCGGACAAGCTTTTGTTAAAGCAGTGCATTCAGTGCAGGAGGTTAGTTAATGACTGCTTTCACTGATAACCTTAAATTTCCAGCGCTACCACAATGGCTAACTGTTAACTCTTCAAACGTTGAAACCTTTGATCGTACTTATATTATTTTAGCTTTCGCTATGTATATTATTGGTTTAGTTATGGTGGCAAGTTCTTCGATGCCTGTTGCTGAGCGTATGTTTGGAAATCCATTCCATTTTATTATTCGTCATTCGATATATATAGGCTTAAGCCTTATTGTTGCCGGCTTTGTTATGCAAGTTCCCTTAGCTATATGGCATAAGCACAGTACTAATTTACTTATATTTGGCATTTTCTTACTCGTTGCCGTGCTAATTATAGGGCGCACGGTAAACGGTTCTCAACGTTGGATAATGTTAGGACCAATTACTATACAAGCGGCAGAACCAGCAAAGCTGTTTTTCTTTTGTTATTTATCAGCTTATTTAGTGCGTCGCCGAAACGAGGTGATGGAAAACGTTAAAGGCTTTATCAAGCCATTAGTTGTTTTTGGGGTACTGGCAACTTTATTGTTGTTCCAACCAGATTTAGGAACAGTGATAGTAATGTTTGTAACCACATTTGGATTGTTATTTTTAGCGGGTGCTAAATTATGGCAGTTCATCTCTATTGCGTTAATGGGATTAGTCTCCATATCAGCTCTGGCTTATCTTTCACCTTACCGATGGGCGCGTGTTACTGGATTTTTAGACCCATGGAAAGATCCTTTTGGATCTGGTTATCAGTTAACGCAGTCGTTAATGGCATATGGTCGAGGTGAAATCTTTGGTGAAGGTTTAGGTAATAGTATTCAAAAGCTTGAATATTTACCTGAAGCACACACTGATTTTGTTATGGCTGTGTTAGCAGAAGAATTTGGTTTTGTTGGTATTGCTGCCATTTTAATACTTAGTATGACTTTGGTGATAAAAGCCTTGTTACTGGGTAGAACGGCAGTTAGCAAAGAAAAATATTTTGAAGGATTTTTCGCCTACGCAATAGGTATTTGGTTTAGTTTCCAAGCTGCCGTTAACGTTGGGGCAAGTGCAGGGATCGTTCCTACAAAAGGTTTAACTATGCCGCTGATCAGTTATGGCGGTAGTTCAATGATTATTATGACCATTGCACTAGTTGTATTATTAAGAATCGACCATGAAATTAGGTTGCAGAGTATTCAAGCAACCAGTAATGGAGGTCGAAAGAAATGAGTGACAGTAAGATTTTAAATAACGAAAACACCAAAGCTGATCAAAGCAGCACAGTTCAAAGCAGTATTGAACAAGATAACAGTAAAGCGCCAACTATATTAGTGATGGCTGGCGGCACTGGCGGACATATTTTCCCAGGTATAGCGGTTGCAGATAAATTGAAATCAGTTGGATGGAATGTCCATTGGTTAGGTACAGCTAAGCGCATGGAAGCGACCATAGTTCCAGCACATGGTTACGATATATCTTTTATTAACATTGCAGGATTACGAAATAAAAACTGGAAAGAATGGCTGAAAACACCTTTTAAACTGATGTTATCTGTATATCAATCAGTACAAGTTATTCGTAAGGTTCAGCCTGATGTGGTTTTAGGTATGGGCGGTTATGCAAGTGCACCAGGTGGCGTTGCTGCTTGGATCATGGGTAAACCTTTAGTATTGCATGAGCAAAATGCTGTAGCAGGAATGAGTAACCGATTTTTATCAAAAATAGCATCGCGTGTATTAAGCGCTTTTCCAGGCGCTTTTGATGAAAGCATTGAACATCAGGTGATTGGTAATCCGTTAAGAAGCGACATTATCGCTATTGAAAATGTAGTACCACACCAACCAGCAAGTAGTAAAAAAGTATTAGTTGTTGGTGGTAGCTTGGGTGCGCAAATATTAAATACCACTGTGCCGCAAGCAATGAAACAAATAAAGCTACAAAGTATTGATGTTTGGCATCAAACAGGTAAGGGCAATCAAGAAGCTGTTTTAGAAAGCTACCAAGAATATGGCTTACCAGAAGAAAAAGTGAAAGTTACAGAATTTATTGATGATATGGCTGAAGCTTATAAATGGGCTGATGTAGTAATTTGTAGAGCAGGCGCATTAACCGTTTCTGAATTAGCTATGGCAGCTAAACCAGCGGTATTTGTTCCATTGCCACATGCTGTTGATGATCATCAAACAAAAAATGCTATGTATTTAGTTGAACGTGGAGCAGCGAAGTTAATTCCTCAAGCTGAATTCAATGGAACAACATTAGCACAAATGTTAAATACGCTTTTTATATCAGACACCGTAGTACAAAAAATGGCAAAAGCAGCACACGATGCGGCACATGCTGATGCTACAGCTAATGTAGCTGGGATCTGTATAGAATTGGCGAAGAAATGAGTAAGCAAATGACAAAAAATCAATCAAACCAGCCTTCAAATACTGTGGGTATGAGAACACCTGAGATGAGACGCGTTAAACGTATTCATTTTGTTGGTATAGGTGGCGCTGGTATGGGCGGCATAGCAGAAGTATTACTAAACGAAGGCTATGAAATAACAGGTTCTGATATTGGTGAAAACCAAGTGGTTAAGCGCTTAACTAACTTAGGCGCCAAAATTGTTATTGGTCATCACAAAGATAATATTAAAGACGCTAGCGTTATTGTAGTTTCAACCGCTATTGATGCAACGAATCCTGAAATTGAGCATGCATTAGCTTTGCGTATTCCTGTTGTTCGTCGTGCTGAAATGTTAGCTGAACTGATGCGTTTTAGACATGGTATTGCGATTGCGGGTACTCATGGAAAAACCACAACGACTAGTTTAATTGCAAGTGTATTTGGTGAAGCTCAACTTGATCCTACATTTGTTATTGGTGGCTTATTAAATAGTGCAGGTACTAACGCCCAATTAGGCAATAGCCGTTATTTAATTGCCGAAGCTGATGAAAGTGATGCGTCATTCTTACATTTACAGCCAATGGTTGCTGTGATCACCAATATTGATGAAGACCATATGGAAACTTACCAAGGTGACTTTGAAAAACTTAAAGATACCTACATTGAGTTTCTCCATAACTTACCTTTTTATGGTCTTGCTGTGGTTTGTATCGACAACCCGGTTGTGCGTGAGCTTTTACCAAGAATTGGTCGCCAAGTGATCACTTATGGTTTTTCAGAAGATGCAGATGTTCAAGCCACTGACTTTAAGCAAACTAACGGTAAAAGTTACTTTAGTGTTAAGCGTGAAGGCAAAGAATTAATGGAATTAAGCGTTAATCTTCCTGGCGAACATAATGTATTAAATGCTCTAGCAAGTATTGCTGTAGCAACTGACGAAAATGTTGAAGATAGTGCGATTCAATCTGCACTAGAAAAGTTTGCGGGTATCGGTAGACGTTTTGAACAGCTTGCAGAGTTAAAAACAGATAAAGGCGAGATGGTTTTGGTTGATGACTACGGACATCACCCAAGAGAAGTACAAGTTACCATTAAAGCGATGCGAAATGGTTGGCCTGAAAAACGATTAGTCATGGTATTTCAGCCACATAGATACTCAAGAACACGCGATTTATATGAAGACTTTGTTGAAGTGCTATCTGAAGTTGATTGTTTGTATTTACTCGACGTTTACGCGGCAGGCGAACCTCCAATTCCAAGTGCTGATAGTAAAAGTTTAGCGAGAAGCATAAGACAGCGTGGTCAAGTAGAACCTATATATGTAAGTGATGTAAGTAAATTAGACGAATTACTGCAAAGCCAGTTGCAAGATGGCGACATGGTTATTACTCAAGGCGCTGGCAATATTGGTGCGGTAGCTAAAAGTCTAGCTTCAAGTGTTTTGTTAGGAGCATCTAGCAAATGAGTAAAGTATTAAAAGAACAAAAAATTGCTGTGTTATACGGTGGAAACTCAGCAGAAAGAGAAGTGTCTTTGCGATCAGGTAATGCGATTTTTAATGCGCTTGTATCTTCTGGTTTCAACGCCGAACTAATCGATACTAAAGGTTTTTGTTTAAGCGAGCTTACCAGTAAGAATATCGACAGAGTATTTATCGCATTACATGGCCGTGGCGGCGAAGACGGTTGCCTACAAGGCGCTTTGGAATATATGAATATTCCTTACACCGGCTCGGATGTTTTAGGCTCAGCGCTTTCAATGGATAAAATTAGAAGCAAGCAAGTATTTCAGGCGGTAAATATTCCAACAGCTCCATTTTGTATAGCCGTTAAAAGTACTTATGAAGCAGCAGATGCTACAAAAATGATGAGTGAGCTTGGTCATAAAGTGATGGTTAAACCTGCTAACGAAGGTTCTAGCATAGGGATGGCAATGGCGACCAATGCTGAACAATTACATGACGCATTAACGAGTGCTTTTGAATACGACGAAGATGTATTGGTAGAAGCTTGGATCACAGGTCCAGAATATACAGTAGCTATTTTAGGTAACGAAGCGCTTCCCGCTATACACATGGAAACGCCAAATGAATTTTATGATTACCAAGCGAAATATCAATCAACAACAACGCAATACCATTGCCCATGTGGTTTACCTGCTGAAGATGAGCAACAACTGCAAGCAATAGCTTTAAGTGCTTTTAAAGCAACTGGGGCGAAAGGTTGGGGACGTGTAGATGTAATGCGCAGCGAAGTTAATGGCTGGCAAGTATTAGAAGTAAATACAGTACCGGGAATGACAGAAACATCGTTAGTGCCAAAGGCTGCAAAAGAATACGGTTTAGCTTTCGATGAGCTAGTTTCTAAAGTGTTAGAAATAAGTCTGTAGGGCTAAATAGATGGCAACTACAGAAACTAAACAAAAAATAAACTTAGGCTTTTGGGCTGGTGTTGTATTTTTTGCCATAGTTTTAGGCTCAATTATCGCATTTGGCATGTTTTTAAATGACAAGCTATCTGAAGATGAATCAGCGCCAGTAACATCTTTAGTTATAAGTGGTGAAATGGCTTACACCAGTAAGAATGATATTGAAGCAGCCATAGAACACATTAACTTTGGTAACTTTTTTAAAGTTGATGTGAACAAGGTACAAAAAATGGTGCAAACATTACCTTGGGTTTATTCAGTATCAGTAAGAAAACAATGGCCGAATGAATTAAAAATATATGTTGTCGATCAATCTCCAATTGCCCAGTGGAATGGAGATTCTTATATCAACGTATATGGCGAAGTTTTTCAAACAGGTTCAACTAATTTAACAACAGGTTTGCCTGAGTTTTTTGGACCTGAAGGCACTGAAGACATTGCACTCGAAAACTATAATAACTTAAATGAGTTACTTAGTTTTGGTGGCTTCAACATTTCAGAGCTTGTATTAACTGAGCGATATGCATGGCAGTTAACACTTAAAAATGGCGTGATGTTGAATTTAGGAAGAGAAAATAGGGTAGAGCGCATACAACGTTTTATGGATGCTTACCCACATATAGAATTGAAAGAAGATGTACAAATTAATTATGTAGATCTTAGATACGACACCGGCTTTGCAGTTGGGTTTAAATCCATTGATACGAATGAAAGAGTTTAACTTTAAATGTCAAAAATAATTGATCGAAATTTGGTAGTAGGACTAGACATAGGTACTTCAAAAATATCTGTGGCTGTAGGTGAAATAACACCTGACAAAAAGTTAAGCATTATTGGAGTGGGTAACCAACCAGCTCGTGGCATGGATAAAGGTGGCGTTAACGATTTAAACCTTGTAATTCAATCTATTCAGCGTGCGGTTAATGAAGCTGAATTAATGGCTGATTGTAATATTACCTCTGTTTACTTAGGTATTTCAGGTAAGCACATCAGCTGTCAGAATGAACAAGGCATGGTACCAATTACAGATAATGAAGTTATCCAAGAAGATGTAGACAATGTAATTCATACAGCACGTTCTGTACCTATTTCAGCAGAACGAAGAATGCTTCATGTATTGCCACAAGAATACAGTATTGATTGCCAAGACGGCATTAAAAGCCCAATTGGTATGTCAGGTGTAAGAATGGAAGCAAAAGTTCATATTGTAACTTGTGCTAACGATATGGCTAAAAACATAGTGAAATGTGTTGAACGTTGCGATTTAAAAGCCGATCAACTTATTTTCTCTGCATTAGCATCAAGCTACTCAGTACTTACCGAAGATGAAAAAGAATTAGGTATATGTGTAGTTGATTTAGGTGCAGGTACCATTGATATTGCAATCTTTACTGGTGGTGCTCTACGCCATACCGCGGTGATACCAGTAGCGGGTAACCAAGTGACTAGCGATATTGCGAAAATATTTAGAACCCCGCTAAGCCATGCTGAAGATATTAAAGTGCAATACGCTTGCGCATTAAGACAAATGGTTAGCATGGAAGAGAACATTGAAGTACCAAGTGTAGGCGGCAGAGCGGCACGCTCTATGTCAAGACACACATTGGCAGAAGTTGTAGAACCTAGGTATCAAGAGCTATTTGAACTTATCCAAGAAGAAGTTCGAGAAGCTGGTTTAGAAGATCAAATTGCCGCTGGTTATGTACTAACGGGTGGAACTTCCAAAATGGAAGGTGTTGTTGAGTTTGCAGAAGAAGTGTTTCAAATGCCAGTAAGAGTGGCTACACCTCAAGATGTATCTGGCTTACATGAATATGTTAATGACCCAACTTATGCAACGGTTGTCGGTTTATTACATTACGGCATGAAAGCAAATGAACAACAAAGTAGTGAAATTAAAACAAGTGATGGCGTGAGATCTTTAGGGACATTAGGTGCTCGTCTTGTCGCTTGGTTTAAGGGTGAGTTTTAGAAAGAATTTTGTAAAACGTAACAAAAGTGTAAGAAAGTAGTAATAAAACAAGATTTAGCTTTATGTATTTAATAAATCTAAATAAAATATCGTTTTGGTGGAACAAAACATTATATAAATCGGAGAATAAAAAATGTTTGAATTAATGGAAGATCACAATTCAGAAGCGGTTATAAAAGTAATCGGTGTTGGTGGTGGTGGCGGTAATGCTGTTGAACACATGGTATGCCAAACTATTGAAGGTGTTGAATTTATAACAGCAAATACAGATTCACAAGCACTTCGTAATTCATCAGCTAACGTAACTTTACAGTTAGGTGGCGATGTTACTAAAGGCTTAGGTGCTGGCGCGAACCCTGAAATAGGTCGTAGAAGTGCTGAAGAAGATAGAGAAACTATCAAAGAAACCTTAAAAGGTGCTGACATGATCTTTATCGCTGCTGGTATGGGCGGTGGTACAGGTACTGGTGCGGCTCCTGTTGTAGCAGAAATTGCTAAAGAAATGGGAATCCTAACGGTTGCTGTAGTCACTAAACCTTTCCCGTTTGAAGGTAAAAAGCGTATGAATTACGCAGATCAAGGTATCGAATTTTTAACTAAAAATGTTGATTCATTGATTACTATTCCAAATGAAAAACTATTAAAAGTATTAGGCCCAGGTACAAGTTTACTTGACGCATTTAAAGCAGCAAACAATGTTTTACTTGGTGCAGTTCAAGGTATTGCGGAACTTATTACGCGTCCAGGACTCATAAACGTTGATTTCGCCGATGTTAGAACCGTAATGTCTGAAATGGGAACAGCAATGATGGGGTCTGGTACTGCATCAGGTGAAGATCGTGCTGAAGAAGCTGCAGAAGCTGCTATTTCAAGCCCACTTTTAGAAGATGTAGATTTAGCTGGCGCTCGTGGTATTTTAGTTAATATTACCGCAGGTATGGATATCAGCATTGATGAATTCGAAACAGTAGGTAACGCAGTTAAAGCATTTGCTTCTGAAAATGCAACTGTTGTTGTTGGTGCGGTTATTGACCCTGAAATGACAGACGAACTTCGTGTAACTGTAGTTGCTACAGGTATTGGCGCAGAGCGTAAGCCAGATATAACACTAGTTAACCCAGCTCCACAGGTTGAACAGCAAGTTGTTGGTGGCGATTATGTTCCAAGCCCACAAATTGATTTAAACTCAGCGAGTGTTGCAATGCCAGAAAGCAATGCACAAGTACAAAAGGTTGCTGCTACTGACTTAGATAACTATTTAGATATTCCTGCTTTCTTACGTAAACAAGCAGACTAAATAGCTAACTTAGCTACTAAAACAGCAGATTTTGATTATATCAAGTGAGTTTGATATACTACGCGGCCGCTAAAATTAGCGATACGTTATGATTTTTATATTCAAAATTAACAAGCAAATGGTTAAAGGCTATTTATGATTAAACAACGTACTCTTAAAGACAGTGTTTCAGCTGTCGGTGTAGGGTTACACAAAGGCGAAAAGGTGCGGTTAACTCTCCGTCCTGCACCTGCTAATACAGGAATTATATTCCGTCGTGTAGATTTAGACCCTATCGTAGACATTAAAGCCTCGCCTGAAGCTGTGGGCGAAACAACTTTATGTACGTGTTTAGTTAATGAAGATAATGTGAAGATTTCCACCGTCGAACATATTCTTGCTGCCATTGCTTCACTTGGTATCGATAATCTGATTATTGATGTCGATTCTGCTGAAGTACCAATTATGGATGGAAGTGCGCTTCCATTCGTATACTTGATCCAGTCAGTAGGGATTGAAACTTCAAAAGTAGCTAAACGCTTTATTCGAATTACTAAAACAATTCGTGTTGAAGAAGGCGATAAATGGGCAGAATTAAAACCTTATGAAGGTTTTCGAGTGAATTTCTCGATAGATTTTGATCACCCAGTTATTGCTAATACATGTCAAACAATCAGCATGGAATTATCAAGTTGTACGTTTATCAAAGAAATTAGTCGAGCACGAACCTTTGGTTTTATGCAAGATATAGATTTCTTACGTTCTCACGATCTTGCCCTTGGCGGTAGTTTAGAGAATGCAGTAGTACTTGATGAATTTCGTATGTTGAACAAAGACGATCTTCGTTATGATGATGAATTTGTAAAACATAAAATACTCGATGCCATTGGTGATTTATACATGGGCGGAACGAGTATCTTAGGTGAACTGAATGCATACAAATCGGGTCATGCGTTAAATAACATGTTGCTAAGAGAAGTTTTTAAACAAAAAGAATCTTGGGAATGGGTTACTTTTAAAGACGATGAAAAAGCACCGATCGAATATCAAGAGTTAAATACTTCTACTTTTTAAAAGTATTTATCTATAAAACCAGCTTATAGCTGGTTTTTTGTTTCTAACTTTGTATTAAATAGATAGCCCGAGTTTAGATTAACAATAATCTGAATAATTTAATATATCTTCAACTGAGCTTAGGTAAGATAGACGAATAACTGAAAAGTTTTTATTTATTAGCATGTTGAGCTAATTTCTCTAATTTTTCTTTTAAGCCTTTAGGAGCCTTTTGAGCAATACTCCTTAATTCATCAGCTGTTTTTACTGATATATTAGAAGTCGGTGGCGCAGAAAATACATTAGCTTGAGCAGGCATTACTCGTGCTTTATTTCGATAAGGAGATACTTTAATTTCGATTTGTGAATATTTACCTTGAGTAGCTTCAATCAATTGTTGATTTATCTTCATGCGTTCAAATTGAAGTCTTTGACTCCAAACGGAAGAATTTACTTCAATCACAACACTTTTATTATTAAAGTTAGCAATATGCCATACCTCTTGTGGCAGATCAGGGCAGGTTTGTCGTACAATGTCATTTAAAATGTTTAAAGAGTTGGTTTTTTCAGTTATGTATGCCAGAGTGCCTTTGTTTGAATTTATCAATAATGACATGTCTGAAGGACTTTTTGATTTTCGAGCCATAATAAAAAACCTAGAACAGAGATAACACCAATACCAATGAGTTTAACACTACTATACCGCGGAAAAAATGTAAGTTTTCTAATGAAGCTAAAAAAGCCCCATTGGATATCTTTACTTGTGGTTTTTTTCTTAATATCTGGTGGCATGATTCATTTGTTACTGTCTGGTAATGCAGTTCCTGATAAACCTTTATATTCTATGGCAAGCGAATTACAACCGCATTTCAATAGTGAAAACACTAACCCTCAGCAGTTAACCGCTTTAACCATGAAAATGGCTGAATTACAAAGCCAAATATTAAGAATTAATGCCTTAGGTGAAAGACTCGCTGAAGCATCAAATATCCCTGAAAATGAATTCAATTTTAAAGAATTACCAGCAAGTGGTGGACCTTCACTCGACCAAGAAGATGTGCCAGCTAAAAGCATGAAAGAGCTATCAAAAGATGCCTCGTCATTAGAAAATCAAATTATTTATGAAGAAAAACAACTCAATATGCTTGAATCTTTGCTATTGGGTCACCATATCGAAGTTAACAGTTATTTATCTGGTAGGCCAATTACTAAAGGTTGGTTATCGTCTTATTTTGGAACAAGAAAAGATCCATTTAATGGGCGACCTGCTATGCATAAAGGTGTAGACTTTGCAGGCAAAGAAGACACTGGAATTATTGCTACAGCCTCAGGTGTAGTAAGTTGGGCTGGAGAGCGCAGCGGATATGGTAATTTGATCGAGTTAGATCATGGCGATGGTATGAAAACACGTTATGGTCATAACAAAGTGATTTTGGTGTCAGCAGGCGACGTAGTAACTAAAGGTCAAATAATTGCTCGAATGGGAAGTACAGGTCGTTCAACAGGACCACATGTTCATTACGAAATTTTACGTGATAACAAGCAAATAAATCCAATCAAGTATATTTACAGAAAAGCTAAGTAAAACTAATAAGTTCTACATATTATCGTGTATATGACTAACTTTGGTTAGTGATATTAATTTAAGGCGGAAGAGTTTCTTCCAGAAATGGTTTAACAAGATGTTTGTAAAGTTAATAACAAAGCTGTTTGGTAGTCGTAACGATCGATTATTAAAACAAATGAAAAAAGAAGTAGCTAAAATAAATGCATTAGAACCCGCAATTGAAGCATTAACCGACGAAGAATTAAAAAATAAAACAGCTGAGTTTAAAGAACGTCTTACCAAAGAAGATACCTTAGATAGCCTTTTACCAGAAGCATTTGCTGTTGTTCGTGAAGCCAGTAAACGTGTGTTTGGTATGCGCCATTTTGACGTGCAAATGATTGGTGGTATGGTTCTGAATCAAGGCAAAATTGCTGAGATGAGAACCGGTGAAGGTAAAACGTTAACTGCAACATTACCCGCTTACTTAAATGCCCTTACAGGTAAAGGTGTTCATGTAATTACGGTGAATGATTATCTTGCAAGTCGTGATGCTGATTGGAGTCGTCCATTATTTGAATTTCTAGGAATGACGGTTGGCTGTAATATCCCAGGGTTAATGCCTAACGAAAAACAAGCGGCATACCAAGCTGATATCACTTACGGCACAAACAACGAGTTTGGTTTCGATTATCTTAGAGATAACATGGCTTTCTCACCTGAAGACCGTGCTCAAAAACCATTACACTTTGCTATTATCGATGAGGTTGATTCGATCTTAATTGATGAAGCAAGAACTCCATTAATTATTTCTGGTCAGGCTGAAGACAATGCTGACTTATACAAAGTAATTAATACGGTTGTACCTAATTTAGAGCAACAACCTGAAGAAGATAAAGAAAACGAAGCAAGTACAGGTGACTTCACTGTTGATGAAAAAGCTAAACAAATTTATCTAACAGAGCGCGGACAAATCCGTATTGAAGAAATCATGCAAGAGAAAGACCTTATCCAAGAAGGCGATTCTTTATTCTCTGCAAGTAACATCACATTATTACATCATGTTATGGCAGCACTTCGTGCACATAAACTTTTCCAAAAAGATGTAGATTATATCGTTAAAGATGGCGAAATTATCATTGTTGACGAACATACAGGTCGTACAATGGAAGGGCGTCGTTGGTCAGAAGGTTTACATCAAGCTGTTGAAGCTAAAGAAGGTGTAGATATTCAAAATGAAAACCAAACATTAGCTTCTATTACTTTCCAAAACTTTTTTAGATTATATGAAAAGTTATCGGGTATGACAGGTACAGCTGATACAGAAGCTTTCGAATTCAATCATATTTACGGTTTAGAAACTGTTGTTATTCCAACGAATCAACCAATGATCCGTGATGACCGTTCAGATTTAATCTACTTAACGGCAGAAGAGAAGTTTGAAGCCATACTAGAAGATATTAAAGATTGTGTAGAACGCGGACAACCTGTACTTGTTGGTACTATCAGTATCGAAACGTCAGAGTTTTTATCTAATTACCTTAAAAAAGCAAAAATTAAGCACAAAGTACTTAACGCTAAATTCCATGAACAAGAAGCTGAGATCGTTGCTGACGCAGGTAAAATTGGCGCTGTAACTATTGCAACGAACATGGCGGGTCGTGGTACCGATATCGTATTAGGTGGTAACTTAAGTGCCAATATTGCTAAGTTAAATAATCCTTCAGAAGCTGAAATTGCTAAAGTTAAAGCTGAATGGCAAGAGCAACATGAGAAAGTGTTAGCTATTGGTGGTTTGCATATTATCGCAACAGAGCGTCACGAATCTCGTCGTATTGATAATCAACTACGTGGTCGTTCAGGTCGTCAAGGTGACTCAGGTTCAACACGTTTTTACTTATCAATGGAAGATGCTCTTATGCGTATTTTCGCATCGGAACGTATTGGTAACATGATGCGCAAACTAGGTATGGAACATGGCGAAGCTATCGAACATCCTTGGGTAACTAAAAGTATTGAAAATGCGCAACGTAAAGTTGAAGGCAGAAACTTCGATATGCGTAAGCAATTATTAGAATTCGATGATGTTGCTAACGACCAACGTAAAGTTATTTACGAACAACGTAATGAATTAATGGACGAGCCAGAAATAGCTGATGTTATTACTGCTATTCGTGCCGATGTTGTTACAGGTTTAATCGACCAACATATCCCACCACAGTCTTTAGACGAAATGTGGGATATTGAAGGCCTTGAAGAACGCTTGAAAGGTGAACTCGCATTAGATTTACCTATCGCTAAGTGGTTAGAAGAAGATAATAAGTTACACGAAGAAACATTACGTGAGAAAATCTTAGAAGCTTCAAACACTGTTTATGCTGAAAAAGAAGCAGCTGTAGGCAGTGATGTGATTCGCCAATTTGAAAAAGCGGTTATGTTACAAAGCTTAGATTCACATTGGAAAGAACATCTTGCAGCTATGGATCATCTTCGCCAAGGTATTCACTTACGTGGTTACGCACAGAAGAATCCTAAGCAAGAATACAAACGCGAATCTTTTGAGTTATTCTCTGAACTTTTAGATAACTTAAAATATGATGTGATTGGTATTTTAAGCAAAGTTAAAATTCAAGCTGAGTCAGATGTTGAAGCCGTTGAAGAGCAACATCGTAAAGCTGAAGAAACACCTAAAGCCTTTACCCATGAAACTTCAGAACAAGCTTTAGCTGCTCCAGAAGAAACTAGACGTGTTGGTAGAAATGAAGCGTGTCCTTGTGGTTCAGGTAAAAAGTATAAACAATGTCATGGTAAATTAACTTAAGCTTAAGGCTAAAGTTTACTGTTAGACAAATGAACCCATAAGGTTCTAAAATCAAAGCCAGTCAATAGACTGGCTTTTTTATCACATTTTTTTAACACATTTAAAGAAGTTTAATTATGAAGAAAGTTGTAGAGGTTGCGGTAGGCGTAATAAAGCGTGGCGGTTTATATTTTATGACTCAACGTGCCGATCATGTTCATCAAGGTGGTAAGTGGGAATTCCCTGGTGGTAAAGTCGAAAAAAAAGAATTACCAGAAGAAGCCCTTAAGCGTGAGTTAAAAGAAGAAGTTAACTTAGATGTTGTAGGTAGCAGCTCTTTAATCACTATAAATCATGACTATGGTGACAAACTAGTATCTTTAGTTGTATTTCTAGTTGAAGGCTTTAAAAGCGAGCCTAAAGCTTTAGAAGGTCAAAAAGAAGGATGGTTTACTTTTGATGAACTTTTAACTTTAGACTTACCTGCAGCGAATAAAGGTATTTTAGATGCTTTGTCAAAACTGGGTTAAGAAACTCTTTGTAAATAAAGGTTATTTGATTTTAGTTAACCTGAACTCGGTTTAAGATGTTTTTAATTCATTGAAATTATTACTAATAAAATTTAACTTATACTCTAGCTTGATAGTTTTTCTTTCTTCAAGGCAAATTTCGCGTCAATAGCTAG
>NZ_JAUPEC010000001.1 GCF_030551755.1 Pseudocolwellia sp. AS88 | reverse complement strand
ACCAAGTGCACAAAAAAGACCAGAAGCAAAAGCTACTGGCCTTTCATTAAACCGTCAACGTATCTTAGGACGGGACAACAACTACAAGAGTCGCTTTATCATTATTCTAAATTTGTATTTTAAATACTAAGTTATTCTATTAAACCTAGTCTTTCTTAAACAAATGTACATCTTGTTGTGGGAATGGGATAGAACAACCAGCAGCTTCTAAAGCAAGTTTACCTTGTTCATGAATATCAAAGTAGTATCCCCAGTAATCTTCAGTTTTAACAAAAGCACGGTAAAGAATATCTACAGAGCTATCATTTAAATTTACAACAGCGACAACATTACCTTCTTCTTTTAAAATTCTTTCATCGCTATTCATTAACGACATTAAAGTATCACGAGCAACTTTCATATCGTCGCTATAGCTAATACAAAATGTAACTTCAACTGCACGAACAGGGCTTTTTGTAAAGTTAGTAAGATTACCATTAGATAAAGGGCCATTAGGAATAACAATAATACGTTTATCAAAAGTTTCTAATAAAGTTACGAAAATTCCCATTTCAATAACAACACCAGATTCACCTTGTGCTTCAATGTAATCGCCCACACGAATAGGACGGAATATAAGTAGCATTACACCACCAGCGAAGTTAGACAAACTACCTTGTAACGCGATACCGATAGCTAAACCTGCAGCACCAAGTACAGCAATAAATGACGTAGTTTCGATACCAACCATTGAGGCAACACTGATAATTAATAACACTTTTAATAGAATATTAACGCCACCAGTTAAAAACGAGATTAACGTTTCGTCTTTTAAGCTTTTAGAAAAACCAACGTTTACCGCTTTGCTAATACGTTTAATAATCCATAAACCGATAATTAATACCGCTAATGCCATTAAAGCTTGTCCGCCGTACTCAACTGCGTAACCAAATATTTGATCTGAGTACTGTTCAATTGTTTCCATAATCATTCCTAATTAAATTTATATTAAAATTCTGCCTATAAGGTTAGCGGATAATTAAACAAAGTCCATAAATATTTACATTTTATTAACATATGTAAGAATTTATTTTACTCAGAAACATTTTTTTCCGTATAATAGCGCCCTTAAAATTATCTCACTATAAAGAAGGTTTTCACCTTGTTAAGTTACCGTCACGCCTTCCACGCCGGAAATTTTGCAGATGTATTAAAACATGCTGTTTTAACAAATGTACTTGAATATATGACAAGAAAAGATAAAGGTTATACTTATATCGATAGTCACTCAGGTGCTGGTATGTATCAACTCACCGAAGAGTACGCACAGAAAACAGGCGAATATAAACAAGGTATTGCGAAACTCATTAATAATGATGATATTCCTGAAGCGTTAGAAGAATATATCGCACTTATTCAATCTTTTAACCAAGCTGAGGAACTTAAGCTTTATCCTGGCTCGCCTGCAGTAGCGAAAGAATTTTCTCGCAGACAAGACAGCGCTCATTTATTTGAACTTCATTCAACTGACATTAATTACTTAACGGAATTTTGCCAACGTTGGAGTAAATCTCACGTTAAGCAATCTGATGGCTATCAAGGTATCTTATCTTTATTACCACCACCAAGCAGACGTGGCGTGGTATTAATTGATCCACCGTACGAGTTAAAAGAAGATTACGCTAAAGCCGTTAAAACTATTATTAGTGCATATAAGAAGTTTGCTACAGGTACTTATATATTATGGTATCCCGTAGTTAAACGAGAGCTTATTGATAAGATGCGAGAGCAATTTATCGCAAGCGATGTGAAAAATGTATTACAGGTAGAGTTTTGTATGCAAAAAGATACAGATACATACGGGATGACAGGTACAGGGCTTTATATTGTAAACCCACCTTGGCAACTTACTCAGCAATTGGAAGCAATTATGCCTTACTTGAAAGATAAGTTAGGTGATAGTCAAAGTACTTATAGTTTAGAGCAGATTATTGAAGAATAGTATTCGCTAGAATTTTATTAACTACGATAGGATTTAAACTGAGGTAAGTTGTCATTAATTTCAATCCACTTAGCTTTTGATTCTGTATAAATATGCGCATTTGGCTTTATGTTTTCAATATTTTCTACATGATCAAAAGTTGCTAACGATACTTCAATAGTTTGATCCAATTTATTATAAGAAGACTCAAAGAATAAAATCGCACCACAAATATTACAGAAGCTTCGTACAGTTTTGTTATCAGAAGTGTAAGAAGAAAGAAGCTCTTTGCCTGATAGCCAATGAAATTGATTGAGTTTAACTTCAACGAAGGTTGAAAATGCTGCACCATGAAATTTTTGACACATGGTGCAGTGGCAATGTCCTACAAGAGGTTCAAACTTATTAACCTTAAATTTAATCCCTTTGCATAAACAACTGCCCGAATTCATATTACTTTTATTCCTAATTTAACTAATCTTGTTCGTTTTCATCTCTTTCTTGTAATACACTTTTCTTACGCATGATAGGTGTATGCCCTGCCTCTTGACTAACAAATTGCTTTTTAACCATTTTACGAGGTTTAGCTTTTGTTGCTGCTTTCGCATTATCTTGTGTTTTAACTTTAGCTACAGCTTTTGGCTTCTTAGGTTTTATACCTTTAAATTTTGCTTTTAACCCTTCAACTGAGTCAAAAGTTACTTTTTGTTGAAGAAAGCCTTCAACGTTTTTCAAACTTACCCAATCTTTAGGACCAACCAACGAAATTGAATCCCCCGTACTACCCGCTCGGCCTGTTCGCCCAATACGATGTACAAATTCTTCTGTATGCTTTGGCATATCAAAATTGATTACATGAGATACGTTAACTAAATCTAAACCACGTGAAGCTAAATCCGTAGTAACCAACACTTTATGTTGCCCTTTACTGAACTTCTCCATGATTTGATTACGTTGACCTTGGTTTAATTCACCACTTAACGCGATAGAGTCATGGCCTTGCTCATTCAGCACTTTAGATAAACGTTCAGTATCACTTCTTGTAGCTGTAAAAATAATAAGTTGTTGAATTTTTTCTTTATTTAGAAAGTGCTCTAACAAAGCTTGTTTATGATCTAGATTGTCACATAAATAGAAACGTTTACTAATATCTTCATGCTCGGTATGACCTGCATTAATGGCTATACGTTTTGGTTTTTTCAATAAAGCTGAAGCAAAGTCGTTCACTTGTGCGTGATCTAAGGTTGCCGAAAACATTAAGGTTTGACGTTTACGATGATCAGCAGCTTCATTAATTAAGGTAAGTTCTTTAGAAAAACCAAGATCTAACATACGGTCAGCTTCATCTAAAATAAGTAACTCTAAACCGTTTAGGTAAAAGTGACCTTGTTTTAAGTGATCGGCCAAACGTCCGGGTGTCGCAACAATAAAATGAGGGTCTTTTTCTAAAGTCTTTACTTGGTCGTTAAAATTTTCACCACCTAAAATTAATACAGCTTTGAATTGCGAAGATGAAGTAAACATACGTAATTGACTAAACACTTGTTTAGCTAACTCTCGTGTTGGCGTTAAAATAAGTACCCGAGGATCTCTTTTACTTAACGCACGGTTTCTACTTAATCGCTGCATGGCAGGAATGATAAAAGCTAAGGTTTTGCCCGAACCTGTTTTAGATGAGGCAATTAAGTCATGACCTTTCATTGCAGCAGGTATTGCTTGCTGCTGTATTTCTGTTGGTTCAGTAAAACCTAAATGTTCAACTGTCGACATTAAACCACTATCTAATCCAAAATCACTAAACTGCAAACGAAACTCCAAGGTAAAAATAAATAAAAAACAACTTCTCTATTATAACCTTTATATTGAGAAGTGATGACAAGTATTTAAGTTTGATGCGTTAAAAGTTTTCCAAGCCTGTTATAAAATATGCAAATAAGGCTTTTATTTACAATCAATATCTTCGAATCAGACACTTAATCATTTTTTTATGATCTTTAGTGCAAATCAAACCGTAAAGAAACTATGATATAAACTTTATATTTTTCAACTACCAACGGCAAAAGAGTTATTTATGCACTTAAAAGGTTATTCTTCTATCGCTTTGAGTTTATTATTGCTTTGCTCTACGAACTCAAGTGCAAACACTGATACGGAAAATGGTATTGACGTAAAAAAAATGTCAGTTGAGCGAACATTAACAGGATTTGAAGATGTTGACGAAGCTTTATCCCTGTGGGAGCTTGGTGTAGGTGGCGGTGCTATCGAAGTTGCTAACTACCCTGCATCTTCACAACGTAACTCAGTTGTAGCTGCAGCTCCTTACGTCGTTTACCGTGGCGATATATTCCGAGTTGGCGATGGCAATGGCGTTCGTGCGGTTGTAGTTGATAAAAACAATTTAGAAATTGGCATGTCTTTTGGCGGAGCTTTTGCTGCTGACAGTGAAAATGGTACTGCTCGTGAAGGTATGCCGGAGTTAGATTTTTTATTAGAAATTGGCCCACAAGCTATTTATAAGTTAAAAGATTATAAATTTGAAAATGGTGGCAATGCCCGCCTAAATGCTAGATTACAGTTCAGATCTGCATTCTCAACCGACTTTTCTACCATTGATAACCGTGGTTATGTATTAAATCCTGTTATTACGTATCAACAACGTGGACGACTATTTGAAGGTACCGCATTAAGTACTTCTATTGGCATGTTATTCGCCACAGAGCGTTTTCATGATTACTTTTATCAAGTATCTGATGAATTTGTTACTGATACTCGACCTGCATATGACGCAAAAGGTGGTTATTTAGGTACTCGATTAGCACTTAGCGTGTCATTCCCTATGAGTGATAGTCTTCGTGGATTTGTTGGTGTGGGGGCTCAAATACATTCTGGATCTGCAAATGAAGATAGTCCTCTTTATGAAAAAGATATTACTTACAGTGCTTCAATTGGTTTTGTATGGCGTTTATATAAAAGTGAACGTAAAGCAGGTTGGTAATTATTGTTATAACAAAACCACTACATAAACGTCTTTTCAAAATAACGTTTATTATTTAAGTAATGAAAAGCTATGTTTACACTATTTTATCTGTTTTTTTACCGTGTAGACTTGTCGCTTTTATTATTACTTATATACTCTTATTCCATGGGGTTTCAAATTGTTGAAACCTTAAATAATCTGAAAACTCTATAGGCAATGATGTCTAATATTGTTATTTAACCGTCTACTTGTATTGATTTTATGCACTAATAGTCAGCTATTAGCACAGGAAACTCTGCTTGTTATTCGAGATAAATCCCAACATTGGTATAAAAATAAATGATTTTAAGTGAGATCATATCATCTTGTTTTTAAATCATATGAGTTAAAAAATTACACTCTTCATTATCTAGAGTTCAGGTTAAAATAAATTTTTAATAGGTATTAGGGAAAAAAATGCAAACAAGCTTACCTAAGATTTTCACTCCATTATTATTAGCTGCCACTATTTCAACACTCGCTGGTTGCGGTTCAGATGACGATGGCAAAGTGACCATAAACAAAAATCCATATCCAAGCACTTACTCACCACTTGCATCACAAAGTATTTTATTCACCAATGCGACCGTGCTTATTGGTAACGGCGAGCAACTTGAAGACGCTGACGTACTGATTGCTGATGGCAAAATTATTGAAGTGGGAAAAAACATCAATGAAGATGTAGACATTGAAATAGATGCTAAAGGCAAATGGATAACTCCTGGTATTATAGATGTGCATTCACATTTAGGTGTTTATCCAAGCCCTTCTGTTGAATCGCATTCTGATGGTAATGAAATGAGTTCACCTAACACTTCTGAAGTATGGGCTGAGCACAGTGTATGGCCACAAGATCCAGGCTTTCAAGCAGCCAGAGCTGGTGGTATCACTACATTACAAATATTACCTGGTTCAGCTAATTTATTTGGCGGACGTGGTGTGACTCTAAGAAATATCCCTAGTCATACAATGCAAGGCATGAAATTTCCAGATGCTCCTTATGGTTTAAAAATGGCATGTGGCGAAAACCCTAAACGTGTTTATGGTAGTAGAAAAGTTTTACCATCAACACGAATGGGTAATATGGCTGGATATCGCATGGCTTGGGCTGAAGCAACTGAATACAAAAGAGCTTGGGACAAATACGAAGCTGATTTTGAAGATGATGACACGGTGCAACCACCAAAAAGAGATATTGAATTAGATACACTTAAAGGTGTGTTAGATGGTGAGATTCTTATTCATAACCATTGTTATAAAGCTGAAGAAATGGCGATGATGATTGATTTAGGTAAAGAATTTAATTATCACGCTGGTACATTTCATCATGCAATTGAAGGTTATAAAATAGCTGACTTACTTGCAGAAAATGGTAACTGTGCTGCTATGTGGCCTGATTGGTGGGGTTTCAAAATGGAAGCCTACGATATGGTTCAAGAAAATGTTGCTATTGTTGATGCCGTTAAAAACTCATGTGCAATTGTTCATTCAGATTCTGACATCACAATTCAACGTTTAAACCAAGAAGCCGCAAAAGTGTTATACCGCGCTAAAGACAATGGATTTGAATTAGAAGAAAAAGATGCAATCCGTTGGATCACATTAAATGCCGCTAAATCTTTAGGGATTGACAGTAAAACAGGTAGTTTAGAAAAAGATAAACGTGCTGACGTTGTACTTTGGAATCGCAACCCATTTAGTGTTTATGCTCAAGCTGAGCAAGTATTTTTAGATGGAAGTAAAGTTTATGACCGTTTTGATGAAGCATATCAAGCGAAAAGTGACTTCATGTTAGGTCAACCATCATTGTTAGAAAATGTGAAAAAAAACAAGGTGGAGAAATAATATGAACTTCCGTAATAAAAAGCCAAATAAAGCTAAGTTACTTACACTTTGCTTATTAACGTTATCTATGTCTCTTGCTTCTTCAGTAACATTTGCGAATAGCTTTGTTATTAAAAATGCAAAAGTTCATACAGCTACACAGGCCGGTATCCTTAATAATGCGACCATAGTCGTGAAAGATGGTGTAATTACTGCAATTAACCCAAGATCATACAAGGTAACAAACGTTATTGATGCTCAAGGTAAAGACGTAACACCTGGCTTAATTGGTTCAATGAACTCATTAGGTTTAATTGAGGTAAATGCTGTATCTGGAACACGAGATGCGAGTGAGAAAAAAGCGGATATTACTTTTGATACCAGTAAAGCTTTTAATCCTAAATCGACTCTTTTACCTTACGCTAGAAAAGGTGGTGTAACCTCAAATGTAGTTAGCCCTATGGGCGGTGAAAGTATGTTTAGAGGTCAATCTTTCGCAGTAAATTTATCTGGCGATTTTGATAGTGTTTTAGTTAGTGACAGAGCTGTAGTAATTGATTTAGGCGCAAGCCATGAAGGCTCTAGAGCAACTCACATTCAAACCTTAATTAATACACTTGAAGACGCTCAAGAAAAGCTAACAGATAAAAAAGCTGAAGCTGAAAAGTCAGACGCGTCTGACAGTGAAGAGAAAGATAAAAAAGAGGAAAAGTTAAAACGTGACGAGATCATTATTAATGAACTACTCGCAGGCACTAAAACACTTGTAGCCTTTGCTGAAAGAGCAACTGATCTGCTGGTTTTAGTTGATATCAAACAACGTTTTAATCTTGATGTAGTTATCGTTGGTGGCAGTGACGCTGTTTTAATACAGAAACAATTAGTGAAAGCTGACATTCCAGTTATTGTTAACCCACACAACAACCTTCCTACAAGTTTTGACACTCTTAATTCGTCTTTAGATACTGCTACGGTATTAATAAAAGCAGGGTTAAAAGTGGGTTTATATATTGATGATGCTCACAAACTTGATCAGCTTCGTTATTTAGCAGGTAGTGCTGTTGCTAATGGCGTAGAGCATGAAGATGCGTTAGAAGCGATTACCGCCAACCTAGCTGATATATTCAAGCTAAATACAGGTAAAATAGCTGTTGGTAAAAAAGCTGACATTGTTATGTGGAGTGCAGATCCTTTTGAAATTAGTACAAAAGTAGAAAGGTTATGGATTGAAGGTGAAGAAGCGAGTACAAAATCACGTCAAGATGCCCTACGTGACCGTTATACAACTGACACTGAAATGCCAAGAGCTTACACAAAGTAACTTTACTTTAACTGATGTGAACTACATTTAAGTTAAATTAAGTTAATAAAACCGACATCATATTTAACCTATGACGTCGGTTTTTTTATTGTTGAATAATACCAAACGGTAAGCATAAAAAAAGCTAACTGAGATAGTTAGCTTTTCGAAAGATTTGCTTTATAGCTATTTGATTAATCTACAAACTAATCAACACTCGCTTCCTAGTTATAAGAAAATGTGTTCACCTTAAGCAAATAAAAACTTAGCCTGCACTATTGGCAATTCTTTCTTCTACAACTTGTAACGCAAAGTCGATACGTGAAAGTACTTTATCTTTATCTAATAAAGCTAAAGTAATATCTAAAGATGGAGAGTTTCCACCACCAGTAGCAGCAACACGTAAAGGCATACCCACTTTACCCATACCTACTTCTAATTCAGTCGCTGTGTCGTTAATAGCTGCGTGAATTAACTCAGGAGTCCATTCAGTTAACGCACCTAATTTAGCTTTAACTAAAATAAGTGGCTCTTTAACTACTGGGCGTAAATGCTTTTTAACTGATGTAGCATCTAATTCAGAAAAGTCTTCATAGAAGTAACGGCTAATTTGAGCCATTTCTTTTAATGTTTTCACACGGTCAGCTTGAATTTTTACTATATCAGCAAGTGCAGGACCATTTTCAACATTGATCCCCTGTTCATCCATGTGCCATTTTAAATGTGTAGCCACATATTCTGGATCCATAGTTTTCATGTAATGCTGATTTACCCAGATAAGTTTATCTGTGTTAAATCCAGATGGAGCACGGTTACAATCTTTAAGATCAAATAACTCAATCATCTCTTCACGAGAGAAAATCTCTTTATCACCGTGCGACCAACCTAAACGTACAAGGTAGTTTAATAACGCTTCTGGTAAGTAACCATCATCACGATATTGCATAACACCTACAGCACCATGACGCTTAGATAAACGCTTGCCGTCATCACCCAAAATCATAGGGATATGAGCATATTCAGGTAACGTAGCACCTAATGCTTTAAGAATGTTTATTTGCTTAGGTGTATTACTTACATGATCATCGCCACGAACAACATGAGTTACTTTCATATCCCAGTCATCAACAACAACTGTAAGGTTATATGTTGGTGTACCATCAGAGCGAGCAATAATTAAATCATCAAGTTGGTCGTTACTAATAGCGATATCGCCTTTAACCATATCTTTAATGATAACATCGCCACCAATTGGGTTTTTAAAGCGAATAACAAAAGGCTTATCTTCTGGGTAATCTGTACGTTCACGCCACAAGCCATTGTACTTTTCAATTTCGCCTTTAGCTTTAGCTTCTTCACGCATTGCTTCAACTTCTTCAGCTGTAGAATAACAACGGTAAGCGTTTCCTGAAGCCAATAATTGTTCAATAACCTCTTTGTATCTATCAAAGCGTTTAGTTTGATAATAAGGACCGTGAGTCCACTCAAGGTTTAACCAGTTCATACCATCCATAATAGCGTCAACAGATTCTTGAGTTGAACGCTCTATATCCGTATCTTCAATACGAAGGATAAAGTCACCGCCATTTTTTTGAGCGTATAACCAGCTATATAAAGCTGTTCTTGCACCACCTACGTGTAAATAACCTGTAGGGCTTGGAGCGAAGCGAGTTGTTAATGTCATAGTTGTCTCACGATATTGGTTAACTAGTCTTTATGATTAAAATTCTAGTTAAAAAGTAGGTCTAAAAATTGCCAGCATTTTATCAGGCATAGCAAGGCATTACACCCGCAAAAGGAATATAAATTAATAATTTTGCTAAATAGATAAAGTTACGAGGTGTAATAACTAGAGATCATGTTATTTGTACGTCTTAATGATTTTTCTTGAATAACCCACAGATTGAATAGGCAATCATTTGCAGTTCTAAACACTTCTATTAATGATCAATGGATGGTTACTTATTATCTAACCTCAACTCGGGTTAAGCAATTTTACTCTATGATGCTATTTAAGCATCTACCTACGTTAACTAGATGGATACAGGGACTTGGTTTTTATCGAGAATAAAAAACGTATTTTTACGTTCCATAGCCAGCTATTGGTTTTTAATAAGCGTTAATAATCACATAAATTTTATCATGGATGAGAGCATTCCAATTTTAGACCTTAGATGTAGATAAAACGAAATGATACCTCTAAAAATTAACGAGTTATTAAATTAATTAACTCAAATTGTGATGATTTTGAAAATAACAATGAATAAAAATCAAAATAAAAGACAAAAATAATGTAGAAATAAGTCCCTTAAGATTAGATTGAATAATAAATTTAAACAGTAAATCACTAAAACCTATAAATACATCTAAAGATGCTTACTTAAAACAAGTGAATATTTGAACAATTATTAACATATTTTAATCAGCCTGCTGAAAAATAAATCAATCAAACACTTTTAATGAAAAAATTAAAGAAAAATTGCTTTATTTTATTGACAGTATTCAACTTCTCCCTATAATACGCCCCCACAGAGATGGACGATTAGCTCAGTTGGGAGAGCACCGCCCTTACAAGGCGGGGGTCACTGGTTCAAGCCCAGTATCGTCCACCACTTATCTTTTTAAGCAATTATTAGATAACATCTCTGACAATAATATATCGGACGATTAGCTCAGTTGGGAGAGCACCGCCCTTACAAGGCGGGGGTCACTGGTTCAAGCCCAGTATCGTCCACCACTATTTTTTAGAATATTATTGTACGAATATATGTAGATATAAGACGGACGATTAGCTCAGTTGGGAGAGCACCGCCCTTACAAGGCGGGGGTCACTGGTTCAAGCCCAGTATCGTCCACCATCTATCTTATAAAACTTAATATATTCAATATCCATTTCAAAATGGACGATTAGCTCAGTTGGGAGAGCACCGCCCTTACAAGGCGGGGGTCACTGGTTCAAGCCCAGTATCGTCCACCACATTTATTATTAATTCTTTTTACAAAATACAATCCCTAAAACAATCTCAATAGTTAAAGCACCTTCTACCCTTTACATCCTGCGCCAGCCAATGGTTTAAGCCCAGTATCGTCCACCACTTTTATATACTTCATATTAAATACATAAAACAATAATTTAGTTTAAGAGCACCTTCTACCTTTTACATCCCGCACCAGTCAATGGTTCAAGCCCAGTATCGTCCACCACTTTCATTATTCATTCATTTTACAAAATACAATCCCTAAAATAACCTTAATAGTTAAAGCACCTTCTCATACCACTTTAATTAAGTTTTGAGCTTTTTGTACGTAGGAAAAATTGATTAAAGTAAGGCACTCGATTGAGTAATAGCTTGCTATTGGGATTGAGAGTAACGATGCTTAAATTGATTTTAACCAGCAGAAATGTTCAAAAACTTAGTTAAATTGGTATCTATTACATCCTGCGCCAACCAATGGTTATGAGATTAAAACCTGAGAAATAAAAAACATCTATCTTTACTTTAACAAAGTTAAGATGTCTTTTAATCTGGGTTATGATTTAAATACCAGCGCTACACCAAAAGACAAAAGCCCTACTCCACACGCTTGATTGATTCTTTTTTTAATTCTACTCAAGTGATCTTGAAGCGCCTTAGAAGTGAAGATCATAGAAACAATACTAAACCATACTCCGTGTAATATAGCGATATAAAGTCCGTACAATAATACATAGTTATTTGTTGTTGTGTCTGATGATATCAACTGGCTAAAAAGGCTGATAAAAAATAGCATCGTTTTGGGGTTTAGCATGTTACATAAAAAACCCTGTATTAAATATTGTGTTGGCTTTGCTTCAACATAATTGTTTTCTATCTTCTGCATTTTATCATTTGCCGTTTGAATACTTCGTACTCCAAGATAAATTAAATATCCTGCTCCTGCATATTTAATAAAGGTAAAAAGTGTTTCACTCTGTGAGATTAAGTAACCTATACCTAACATTGAATAACTAATATGCACACCTATAGCTAAACTTATACCGCAAGCAGTTAATAGTCCGGCACGTCTTCCAGAGTTAATACTATTTTTAAGTACTAACACAAAATCAGCTCCAGGACTTATAACAATTAACAAACCAATAATAGCGAGACTAATAATTTCCATACGTGTTCCAAATAATAATATGAGTTTATACAAAGATTGTATCTATATATTGGAGTGACTATAATCGAAACATTGTCAAAAAATACGTGAGAAAAAGTAACAGATGAGACATTTAAAGGCGTTTCATATTTTTAATATTGCTGCAGAGTCATCTAGCTTTAGTGAAGCTGCTGATAAACTATGTGTGACCCATGGTGCGGTAAGTAAACAAATCAAAACTTTAGAAAACTTTCTTTCGCTTAATTTATTTCACCGACAAGGTCGAAACGTTCATTTAACACATGAAGGTAAACTACTGAAAAATTACACTACTCAAGCCTTTCAAACACTTAACAGTGGTGTACAAGAGCTAACTCAGCAAAAAAATCAATGCCTTGAAATATCTTGTGAACCTACACTCACCATGCGCTGGCTAATGCCTCGTATGTCAGACTTTTATGATAACAATCCCAATACCGATGTTCGGTTATCAACCGCTGGTGGGCCTGTAATATTAGGCTCTAGTGGTTTATCACTTGCTATTAGACGAGAAGATTTTGAATTAACCCAAGATTATAAAAAAACATCTTTGGTGGATGAATGGGTAGGACCTGTTTTCTCTCCTTATTATTGGCAGCAGATTAAACATGACTTTAGTTTAGTTAAACTCATTCATAGCGAAACTCGCCCTAACGCTTGGCTTAATTGGCATAATAAATCAGCCAATAAATTAAATTATTTATCAAACAAGACATCAGGCAAAAGTTCTCTGTCGAATAATCCTTCACAAACATTTGCTCATTTCTATTTTTGTTATCAAGCCGTTATCGATGGTTTAGGTTCTGCTATTGGGTCTTACCCATTAGTTGCTGATGATATAAAAAGAGGAAACCTGATTGCTCCATTTGGTTTTGGTTTATCAGGCCATAGCTATATTTTGTTAAGCCAAAACGTTAAAGCGAATAATAGTTTAGAAGAAAAGTTTATTCTATGGGTACAGAGCCAGCTTGAACAATGTGTTCCAAGTGAAGCTGAAGGTTTACTTAGCTAACAGAGTGAATACTTAACTGGCTATTTAAACGATACAAACATGTTTGCAGTTAATCGACCTGTTTCAGGATTGCCATTTATATCGGTTTCTAAATCAACTAAAGTTGAATGTAGTAATTGTCCCGGAAAGATCAGTAAACGATTCGGCTTATATGCTACTTTTTGATAACAACTAAACTCACTATGGGCTTCGGTACAATAACTGAAACTGTCTGTATTTAAAGCCGAAAAATAGTCGTGAGCATGTTTAAAATAAAGATCTTTATTTTGATCATCTACACGATCTATTCCACTTTTATTATGTTGAAAAAAAGCAGTACCTCCGTGATTTCCTTTATCTAAATAATGAAGAACGGCAATAAGATTTGGGTTTGGTGTATCAAAATGAGGCCACGATTGCATTGCCGATAATTCATCAGGTTGCTGAGTAATTAATGAAAAGCAATTATCGATAGGAGTTGGCTGTAAATCTTGTGAAAACTTATAGACTTTATAGAGTGTTTTCATCAAAGGTTTTAAATAACTCACCACTATAGGCTTAGGTATCGATGACCGAACACCAGGATATTTAGTAACCTCTTCGGCTTTAAATTGAGCATTTTTAACGACTTGACTGATTATTTCATCAAGATTGCTTATATAGTCATCAATAATAATAACCGGTGTTTTATCTTTTCCAACAAAAGCTATTTGTGGTGCAGCTTGTGGATTAACCTTTATATTAACCATTAAGATTAAACCATGCTCGACTTACAATAGTTTTGAATAAACTCGTTATGATCAGGTAAAGATTTTACACGTCGTTCAATGGTCGTCCTTATATTATCTAAAAAGCCTTTCAGCTCGGTATCAGACATCATATCTACAATTTGATGGTAGTGTTCAGGCATTAAACCTTGACCGATCATAACTTGGATCCATGAGGTTTCACCAAATAACTCACGTTCTGTTTTAAAAGCATTACCTGTTTCAACAAATAAATCGATGCGTTGCTGTAACGATTCTGGGATTTCCATATTTTTACAATAACGCCAAAATGGGCTGTCTGCTCGTTGAGTCACATGATAATGCAATACAATAAAGTCCCTAATATTGTCTATTTCAAAACGCATTTTATTATTAAAATCGTCTACGCTTGCTTGTTCCATATTTTTAGAGGGTAGGTTTTGCATTAAACGAATTATACTTTGCTGGATCAAATGAATGCTTGTGGATTCAAGCGGTTCAATAAAGCCACTCGATAAACCAACAGCAACACAGTTTTTATTCCAGTGCTTACGACGAGTACCAGTTTTAAACTTGATCACTCGAGGCTCGTTAAGTAATTCACCTTCAATATTTTTGAGTAGTAATGCTTTAGCATCTTCGTCTGATAAGTGTTTACTGCAAAATACTACGCCATTACCCATTCTGTTTTGCAAAGGTATTTGCCATTGCCAACCAGCTTGATGCGCAATAGAACGTGTATAAGGTACCGTTTTCTTTTGTATTTTGGTTTGTACTGCAATAGCACTGTCGCAAGGTAACCAATGGCTCCAATCTTCGTAACCGGTATGTAAGGCTTCTTCAATCAACATACCTTTAAAGCCAGTACAATCGATAAATAAATCACCTTCAATCACTTTACCGTTTTCTAAAGCTATTGATTTAATAAAACCATTCTCTTCATTCACATTAACTTGATTAATTTTCCCTTCTACACGCTTTACGCCATGAGCTTCAGCCAACTCTCTTAAAAATTTAGCGTATAAACCGGCATCAAGATGAAATGCATAATTACGGTCTTGCTTAGGTGCTACAGCAAATTTACCTTCTCTGCTGGCTACATGTTCTGGGCAATAGTCACCAATTTCACTCACCATATTATGTTGTCTGCCCTTCAACCAAAAATGTTGAAATCCTGCCGCCCAACAGCCTTGACCTAAATAACCAAAAGAATGAATGTAGTCTTGATTTACATCGCGCCAGTTTTCGAATGCGATGCCTAATTTAAATGTCGCATTAGTGGCTTTCATCACATCTGCTTCTTTAATTTTTAGCAGATCATGAAAAATATGTAATGTTGGGATCGTAGCTTCACCGACACCTACCGTCGGGATAAGATCTGATTCTACTAACGTAATGTTGAGGTTTTTACCAAGTAGTTTGCCGAATGCAGCTGCAGCCATCCACCCCGCTGTTCCGCCACCTGCAATCACTACATTTTTAATCGCTGTTGAGTTCATGATCTACTACCTATTTTTATAATTATTTAAACAGTAAACGTTTAAGTTAACGTCTTAATTTGTTTTGGATATGTGCTCGTAAAGTTCTGGCTTGTATTTCGTCTAAAGGACTCGCAAGAATACTCTTAGCGTGTTCACTGATGTGCGAGAATTCTTCTTCATTATGATCAAACACATAATGATCAAATACATGTTTCCATGCTTGTCGTTGTGCTTTGGGTAAATCTCTAATACTTAACATAGCGTGATGTAATACATCGGTTGGATTACCCATATATGTGGGGCTATTTCTCCACCAGTGATTAAGTAGCACGTTTAAATCTTCAAGACCTTCAACATGATGCCACCACATACTAGGCAACAAAATAGCATCGCCCGCATCAAGCTCGGCAACTAAAGCAGCATCTATCGCTTGCTTAAATTTAGGAAATTTTTCGAAATCAGGAGAATCAAAATCCACCATACTGATGGCTTGTCCACCAGGAGCCCTATCTAATGGTCCACAATAAAGATTTTTAACGTGCTCTGGAGGGAATAAAGTAAAGCGTCTTTTACCCACAACACAGCACGCTAGGTTTTGTAAAAAATCAAAGTGAGCTGCCACTTTACTTTTGTTACCCAGCCAGATGTTAAAAATACTATTAGATAACAAAGGCGATACCTGAGTTTGCTCTGCTAAATCAGGGAGTACGTTATTAATGCTTGTTGAACCAATATAAATAGTTTTAGGTGATGAGCTTGTCACTTGCTCTAAAATTTCTGCTAGGACATCACTTAATATTTTAGGTTTTGTTTCAAAGTTAAAGCCTGTCATATCTTCGTTATAGAAAATTCGCCCTGCTTCTTTAGGCTCTAAGTAACAAGCATTTACCGTAACGCCTTTTTCCATTTTCTGTAAGTAGTTAACCGCCTGCTGATGGGATTGCTGTGCAGCTTTTACAATTGGCCATTCATCACCATAACCTTTTAGAATTAAAGGCACATCAGAGGTTAATATCTCTTGCGTGATATTGTGTGGACTGACGTTAAAAAGAGTTTTAACTGTACTGTTTATTGCTAGCATAAAAAGATATTTATAGCGCTATTTGAGTATTTTTGCGTGCAACAAGATCATTAATATGAACTTGAGAAGCGATGACCATATAGATTGCTTGCAAATAGCCTTGGCTGTGCAGCTTTGCTAATTTGTATTGTGATAGGCTATTCAGATTATCTTCATTGATGGTATAAAAGCCCATTAACTGATTTTTACTACCGTCATTTAATTCAATGTCTAATGTTACTGCTTCTAATAATTCACAGTTTGTTAGCGCTTCAATGAATGCTGAATTTTCTTGTAGGCCATGATGAAGTGCTTCTAAAACATTAGCGATATGTTCTAGGTAATCACTATTACCACCGTATTCTAAAAACAGATCTGCGCCATGCGTTTTATTCACTTTAGGTGATTCTACATCTAAAGTAAGTACACGGTTTTTCTCTGTTACTCCGTCAACTGTGCTTTCTTGAAAGCCGATATAAAAAGGCATACGTTGTACTGCTAAAGGAATATAAGCAGCGTCCCATTTACCGTTTTTCAAAAATAAGTTATTGTCGTTTTCAAAACCAAACAAGGTTACTGGCGTTATTTGGCCGGTACCGTTGTCTTTCTGAAATAAAATCGGATAATGAGCTTGAGCACTTCTAAACTCCATAGGAAATGTTTGCGTATACCAAACGTTGTCACCCATTTGCGCTGAGCGCTCAAGGTTAATCTTTAAGTCTTTATGTTCAATATTGTTTAGTAATACATGATTTGTCATGTGCTTCCCCGTTGTATCATTATGTTTGTTATATTATTTTTTATTTGTAATTCGTAACTTATGTATCGTCATTTATAAAATATAAATGATTAAATCTGTGATAATCCAAATTGCTTAATTTTGTTAATTAATTCTCGATTAGAGCCCATAGCTTTGGCTAAATGTTGGCGTTTGTTTTGTACATCTAGAAGTAATCGCTGAATAGCTTTTGTATCTCTATTAGCTGTTCTTATTGGCTGAGTTTTAAAGTTCATTCCATACAAAACATACTGGTAGCTAGCTGCAGGAAACAAAGGAGTACTTTGAGTAATGTCGTAAGAAGATGGTGTTTGGAACTGCCATAACTCAAGCATTTCATGTAAGGATTGTGGAATACTTGACGATTCTTTGTTTGCTAGCCAGTAACTTGAATCTTCACGTTTAGATAACACGTAATGTAGCTTCAAAAATTCAATAATCTGTTGCCAATGCTGACTAAACTTTTCATTAAAACGTTTAGCAGTTATTTTCATTGTTTGTTTATTAGCAGGCAGTTGTTCTGAAATCATTTTTGCAGCTTGCTCAATCATAGCTAAAGCTGATGCTTCTAGCGGTTCTATAAAACCTGCAGACATTCCCACAGCAACACAATTCCGGTGCCAAAACTTTTCATAATAACCAGGTTCAAACGATAACTTTCTTATAGAAAGTGACTGACGCTGTTTCGCACTGGTGGAAGACTTAATATATTCAATCAGCTCTTCTTCAGCTTTCTCATCTGTTATGTGTTGGCTAGAATAAACGTGACCTACACCTCGGCGAGATTGCAATCCTATATCCCAAATCCACCCCGCTGTTTGAGCAGTAGAAACTGTACTAGAAGCTATTACAGCATCGTCGTCATCGTAAGGTATTTGCACCGCAAGGGCTGAATCGTTAAACAACACAGATTTTTTTGAACAAAATGGAATTTGATAATGTTTGGCTAACAATAAAGATTGAGCACCAGAGCAATCAATAAACAAATCACCTGCAACAATGCCTACGGAATCTGTTGTAACTGATGCTATATCTCCTTCTACATCATTATTGATTTGTGTGATATGAGATGAAAGGTACTCAACGCCAAGTTTATTTAAACAATGATCTTTTAATAACTGAGCAAATTTTGTGGCGTTTAAATGATAGCCATAATTAGCCACGTAATCGTAAGCTTTATGAGTAATTTGTTTCGGTGCTAAATTTTGTTCGCACAATACAGATTGAAAACAAACATGCTGAGCAAACGTTTGTGCCTGTGAACTATTAGAATATTGCTCACCAATATATGAGGCTAAATCTAGTTTTGTTGTGCCTGATGGTAAAGAGAAAGGATGAAAATATGCACTTGCTGCAGAATGATTTATATCGCATGTGCCAGGAGCGTTTTCCCAGTGCACAAATTTTGAAGCTTGTTTAAAGCTTGCATCACACTGAGTAAATAAATCAGCTTCGTTAATACCTATGGTTTTTAATGTTTCTCGCATTGAAGGCCAAGTGCCCTCGCCCACACCAATAGTTGGTATATTTGGAGATTCAATAACCGTAATTGAAACTGAATTTGTTAGGGTATTCGCCGCAGAATTTTTTATATGTTTAGCTGCAATTAAGCCAGCAGTTAACCACCCTGCGCTACCACCACCCACTATTATTATCTTTTTTATTTCTGATTGCATATGTACCACTTAACCACTCAACAATTTAAAAAGTATTCTTTTTAATATTAGTAATGATATTTATCCGTTAGGAGGTTAGTTCACAACGAATTGAAATTCCTTTTAAACTGATTTGATGCTAAATAACAAATCAAAAAAAACACCTTAATGTTTATTTGACTATAACAAGTAAAATTTATAATTACCAGTTTGACCAACGAATATTTTTATTGTTTGCAAATAGAAAAAAACCAACAAAAAAGCCACGATTATCGTGGCTTTTAAATGTTGTTTTTACTCACACAGTATAGATATTAAAAGTTATATCTAGCACCCAAAGCGTAGCGAGCGCCTGTTTGTGTTAACTGATATGTCAACTGGCTCACACGGCCTACATTTTTAGTGTATTCATCAGTAATGTTAATACCTTCAAAAAATACAGTTAACCCTTCAACAGCTGGAATTTCATAACTGATATTAAAATCAAGTTGAGAATAAGCTTCTGTATAAATAGGTGCAGTTAAATCAGCATTTATACGACGCTCATTTAAGTACTGATCACGCCAGTTATAAGCAATACGTGCCTGTAACCCATCTTTATCATAAAAAGCAACAACATTAGCCGTATCACTTAACCCTTGTAGGGCTTCAGTATCTTCAAGAGACGAATTGTCATAAGCAAGGTCTGTATCAACCATTGTATAGTTAAATATACCGCCAAAACCTGAATCACCAAACAAGTGTTGTACGTTAAATTCTAAACCGTCAATCGTGTATTTATTATCGCCATTAACAGGTACATTAAGCCCGAATGTTACTACGTTATCGGTAAGTGGATCACCAATAATAGTACCACCGTCTAGTTCGCCAAATTCATCAAATGTAGGTTGTACATTTGGATCATCAGCGTAATTTTCAAAGATATAATCACGAATTTGCGCAAGCGATGATCCAGAAGGTAAAGCAGCAACTGCAGCATCATATTTCTCACCGTCTAATGGATTAGGTAAGTTATAGATTTGAGATGGTTGTGAAACATTAGTTATCCAGTTCGTTACGTCTTTTCTAAAATAACCTAACGATACATAACTCCCTTCTTCGTAATACCATTCACCAGACAAATCAAAGTTAATAGACTCTAGAGGTTTAAGTTCTGGGTTACCTGTACTTCCTGAATAACCACTTAAAGTACCACCAGTATTAACCGAAGTGCCACCTTGTAGATTACCATAACTTGCACGTGAGATCGTTTTACTTAGCGCCGTTCGAACAGTAATGTCATCTGTTACTTCTAAGTTGATATTTAAAGTAGGTAAAATCTGACTGTATTCTGCACCTTTAACTTGTGTTTGAATACCTGTTACACCGGTTACTGCTGTAGAAGTTGCTTCACTCCAAATTACGCTGCTGTAACCTGGAGCTGTTGCTCTTGAGTCTACTTTTGTCTTTTCATGACGAAGACCTAAGTAAGCACTGAAAGGCATATCGCCAATTTCACTTTCGTAATTAACTTGGAAGAAGAAAGATGTTGTTTTTTCTTCAGTAAAACGATTGGTATCGGCATCAAAATTAGATGATGGACAGAAATGACCTTCTCCATTTGGACCTGCTGAAGCACCTTCAGGAGCTAAACAATCACCCCATAATGTGTCCACATTTGCAACCGGATCTGCAAATTCAGCGGCACGTACTATTTCATCAAAATCAGCAAAGAATATACGGTCAAATAAATCGTATTCTGACTGTGTTGCTGTACCATCAAAGTTGCCTGGCTTTTCTTGGAACTTATCTAAGATAGTGTCTTCACGCCAGTTAATATCAGCGAAATCACCTTCAACACCAACACCACCCCAATCAGCACGTTGCACTTGGGTATGACGATAATGGTTATTTACAGTATTAACACCAGCACCAAAATCGATACTTAAGTTGTCGTTAATAAAGTATTCACCACTTAATTGTGTTTGGTTAACTTCTGAAGAATATTTATCGTTTGCGAACCAACTACCTGACAAGCGCATAGTTTCAGGATTAAAAGAGTCGATATCGCCGGTAGCTATACCTGGTAAGCCACCCGTTAAATCTAAACCAGTGCGAGTACGTGTGTATGAAGGTAGTTGAATGTTATTACCTGTGCCGTGACGTGGATCGGTAGCACCTAAAGAAGCTTTAGAATCGTGATGATCTAACACAAGTGTAAGTTCATCATTAACTTGCCACTCAATATTTAAACCAATTGAATCAGTTTTCTGTTCATTACCCCAAGAACCTACAGTTAATGAAGTGTCTTTAAGATCTGCATCACTATTAATTTCATATACTTCAGAGTAAATAAGTGGGTAAGCATTAGGCTCACCAGCCCAAACTGATTCACTTCTATCACCAGCATAGTTGAACCATACAGAAGCATCGGTATGCTGTGTTTCAACTGTATTACGTACTAAAGTGTAATCTAAAGTCGCTGTAATATTGTCTACAGGTCGGTATTGTAAAACTAATTGACCATTAACACGTTCACGTTGACGTTCTTCAAAGACATAACGTGGTTGTTGAGGGTTTGAATAAATACCACTAGTCGGTCTATTCGTACCACCAGCTTCACCAGCAGGTACACCACCCCAACCTGCATTTGTGTATTCACTCGCTCTGTAACCTTGAGAGTCAGTAAATTGTTGCATACCACTTTCACGTTCCTGGTAGCTACCAGAAATAGAAACACCAAAAGTTTCATCGGCAAAAGTAGTTGAGTAAATACCACTTAATTCAGGTGTAGTGCTACCTTGATCTGTAGATGTATCTTCAACAAACTTAACACCTATTGATGCTTTAGTTTCTTTATAATTAAGAGGTTTATGAGTTTGTAAATCAATTGTTGCACCGATACCACCTGAAGTAACCGCTGCATTTGATGTTTTATAAACAGTTACAGCTGAAACACTTTCAGAAGCAATATTCGCAAAATCAAATGTTCTGTTACCGGTTGTAGTGGGTAATTGACGACCATTTAAAGTAATTAAATTATTTGCTGCTCCAAAACCACGAACAGTAACTTGGCTGCCTTCGCCATTATCACGACTGATTGAAACACCTGTAATACGTTGCAAAGATTCAGCTAAGTTAGTATCTGGAAATTTCCCCATGTCTTCTGCTGAAATAGCATCAACAATACCTTCTGAGCCACGTTTTAAGTCCATAGCTCTTATCAAGCCGCCACGAATACCAGAAACAGTTATTACTTCAACGTCTTTAACTTCTGCTTCTTCAGCATAACTTAAAGACGGAACTGTGATTGTACTAAGAGCAGCTAATATTGAGGTAGTTAATATCTTTTTATTGAACATATGTATCCCCTATTTCTTATAATTTTATAATTTATTTAATTATTGTCAAAATGACAATTACCATTTCTAACACATTATATTCAATATGACAATAAGGTAATTGTGCATTTCTTTATGTTATTATTTTTTTAAAATTTACTTTTCTTTATACTTTTTTATATAGTTATCGTTATTTTTAACATCAGGAAATATAGATACCCCTACCCACCTTTCCCTTTAATTTCATATATATAGCCTGTTAATTTACTACTTTTGGTTAGAGCATTTAAAACACCTCACCATAAAGTACAATGGACTATATCTATTTTGAGCAAAAAATTTATTCTGCTTCGTAAGCATCTACGGTTTCAATATTGCCGTTCTCATCATGAATAAGTTCAGTCATTTTTACACAACGTAAATGAGTTTGGCCGCCTGATAAGCTGCTGTCGTGATAAAACAAATACCATTTACCTTCAAAACAGGTAATTGAATGATGGTTAGTCCAGCCTAATACAGGGTTTAAAATAACCCCTTTATACGTAAAAGGACCATACGGAGAGTCACTTGTAGCATAGGCTATTTTATGAGTATCACCCGTAGAGTATGAGAAGTAATAAACATCGTTATATTTATGAACCCAAGGACCTTCAAAGAATCGTCTATCATTGTCACCCACGGTAATTGCATCACCATGTTCATCAATAATTACAATGTCTTTAGGCTCCTCTGCTAGTTCAAGCATGTCTGGTGAAAGCTTAGCCATTTTTGCATTTAATGCTGGTTGGTCGTCTGCTGGATATATATCTTCTTCAGAAAACTCACCATTGTGCCAATTTTGTAATTGACCACCCCATAAACCACCAAAATAAAGATAATAGCTACCATCGTCATCTTCATAAACAGCAGGATCTATACTAAAGGTACCTTGTATATAATTTTCTTCAGCAGTAAATGGGCCTGTTGGAGAGGTACCAGAAGCAACACCAATACGGAAAATCCCGTCTTTATCTCGCGCAGGAAAATAAAAATAGTAGGTACCATCTTTATGAGCTGCATCAGGCGCCCACATTTGTTTATCAGCCCAAGGAACATCAGCAACAGAAAGTGACACACCATGATCTGTAGCGCTAAAATCTTCTGGATCTAGCGAAAGTACGTGATAGTCATTCATTGCGAAATGATCACCATCATCATTAATACTCGTTTCAGACTCTACATCGTGAGATGGATAAATATAAATTTTGCCATCGAAAACATGAGCAGATGGATCTGCGGTATAAATATGACTTACAAGAGGCTCACTTTTTTGTTTTAAAGTTTTAGCTCGTTCTAAATCTTTTAATTGAATTTGTTCTGCATGACTCAAAGTTGTGTCAGTTTGAACCTTTGCTTGATTACTACTTGTCATAAAATCTCCCTATGACTGTGCTGAAATTATTAATACTTAATAAATGGGTTTATCTATAATGTTTTACTAAATTTTTTTAATCGCTTTCTAGACCGATAAAACAAATAACAAGGCAACTTAGTTCTTTGGTATTGACGCTAAGCTCAGTACTAAGTTGCTCTATTATTTCTTCAATAAATCTTAAGTTATTATGCCTTTATTCCATCTTGCTCAATCTTTGATTGAATTCTTTCTACTTCTAATTCGGTTAACTTATACTTTTTAACAAGTATCAAACTCAACACCATACAAATAACTGGAATGCCAGCAAATGCGAGTAATATGCCATTTAAGGTATCTTCAGTTTGCGCTTGATTAGGTACATAGTTGTAACTAGCTAGTATCCAACCAGCTAATGCACCACCAATAGCGAAACCAAATTTTATCGCTAATAAATGCCCTGAGAATGTGATTGCCGTTAAGCGTTTACCCGTTTTAAGTACACCATAATCAACTGTGTCTGCAACCATAGAAAACATTATGGGTGTGATCATCATATGAGCAAAATTTGCGATGAAATAAATAATGAAAATGGCGGTAATTTGGCTTGAATCGATAACGTAAAAAAGACTATGAGAAATAATAACCACTACTATAGCGACTTGAAATAAAACCTTCTTTTCAAAAAATTTAGTTAAAAAGTTAGTTGATACTGCACCTAATACCGAGCCGATGGCAGCGATGGTAAGAAACGATGATATTAAGTCTTCTTCACCCACGTAATATTTAATATAGTGGGGAGCAACAGACGCTCTAATACCTATTAAGGTTAAAGTTGCTAAACTAATTGCAGCAATAATGATCCACTGATCGTTTTTAAATAGTGAGAAAAATTCTTTGAAGGCGCTTTTACGATTTCCTTCTACAGGAGGGAGAGGTTCTTCTTTGGTCATTTTGAAACAAAAAACAAAACATATAGCCGCAAGCGTTCCCATAAATGCCATAGCTAACGGATAACCTAGTTGATCATCCCCTTCACCAAAAAATTCTACAAGTTTAGGTAAAGCCCAAACAATCACAACTAATGCTGCCATTGCCATTGCAAAACGATAAGATTGCAATGAAGCTCGCTCTTTAGGAGAACTCACCATAACACCACCTAACGCTCCATAAGGAATGTTGATCGCGGTATAACAGGTCATTAATAATCCGTAAGTGATGTATGCGTATATAAGTTTACCTGTTGAATCGAAATCTGGGGTTATAAAAGCTAAACACGCAAATACACCATAAGGAATTGCCAAAAACAGTAAGTATGGACGATACGCGCCCCACTTTGTTCGTGTTCTATCAGCAATACTTCCCATAATTGGATCAGTAAAGCCGTCAAATAACCTTACAGTTAACAGTAAAGTACCTGCTGCTGCCGCTGACAAACCATAAACATCGGTGTAAAAAATCAACATGAAATTAGCAACCATTTGAAAAACGATGTTGCTTGCTGTATCCCCTAACCCATAACCAAATTTTTCTTTTATGCTTAATTTATTATTTTTATTGTTCATTAAAATCCACCTACAACTTACATGGTCTAATTATCGATATAGTCGAAAATACTATATCTAATTTAGTTAGATGTAAAGCAGCTATTAAAAGAACAAAGATTTAAAACAAAAAAGACAACAAATGTTGTCTTTTTAGATAAGAGCCAAAAGTAACTTAGGCTTTAATAATGGAATACTGCTGAGTTAGAACTCGAAGGTAAAACCAAATTCTTTTAGCTTTTCATATTCATTGATATCGAATCGATAAAGTGTTGCAGCTCTGTGCGCTACCTTTTTCTGTTTTTCTTGGCAGTTTATTAATAAGTTCATTTTCTGAAATTTACGGCGAAAATTAGGTTTATCTAAAGATTTATTAAGAATAGCTTCGTAAATTTCTTGTAACTCTAATAAAGTAAACTTTTCAGGTAATAAGTTAAAGCCTATAGGTTCATGGCGTACTTTATATTTTAAGTAATTTAAACCAGCGGCTAAAATATCAGAGTGATCAAACATAAGTTTAGGTAAGTCGTAAACATCAAACCATTCACATAAAAGTGCATTCTCACCCGAAATTAAAGCTGTTTCTTCATATCTAACCAATGAGTAATACACAATAGTGATAATTCGACTTGCAGGATAACGGTCAACATCACCAAAAGCACCTAGTTGATCAAGATAAAGGTTATCAGCATTTGTTGTTTTTTTAACAACACGTAATGCTGCATCTTTAAGATCTTCATCGCGTCTAACCCAGTGTCCGATCAAACCCCACTGATTATTCGCTAGGCCTCTATTATACTTTACTAACAAAACTTTAAGCTTGCTGTCGTGCAAAGTAAAAATAAGGTTATCTACAGTAAGGCTGCTAATACAATCGTCAGGGATTTTTTCTTCATCAAGCACTGTGCTTGGTATGTTAGATGAACTATGGTGCATAATTTGGCTCTTAACTCATTTGATGCAGTACGTTATATATTAGATAGAAAAGCCTACTTATCTACCTATATAGTTATATAGACTATTTGATTGAGATGAGGATACATATTCCACATTAACAAATCAATAAATCGATTTAATATTATGGAAAATAAATAGATTTTTCATTAATAATATTAATAACTTATGATGTTACCGGTAACTTGCCGTTTATTTAAAAAGCAAAATCTAAAAAATATAATACGCTTATTAAGTCCAATATCAAAAAATAGATAATTAGCAAATCGAGTAGTGTTTTTATTTAACAGTTACTTATGTAATACGCTTTAAGTCGAGTTATAAGCAAATAAAAATATACCAAGAACATATAAATAAACTATTTAATATCAATAAGTAAGGAAAATAAAATCAATTTATTGTTAAAAGTTATTGAAACTTTCCATGCTAAACGCTTATAGTAATAGTCATAATTACAATTAGAAGATAATTCCTATGTCACATAAAAAATCATTTAAAACTATATTACTAATTCCTGCTATTACAATGGCTTTGTCTGGGTGTATTAACTCCAATAATAATAATACTCAAGAAAACACATCGAGTGCACAAGCATTAATAACAGAAAGTAATGCAAACGATTCTGTTGCACTAAAAGACTTATTTTTAGATAAATACAAAATTGGTACCGCTTTAAGTCGTGAGCAAATAATAGGTCAATCCACCGACGTGCTACCTTTTGTTAACCAACAATTTAATGCAATTACCCCAGAAAACTCAATGAAATGGGAACGAATTCACCCTTCTGAAGGTGTTTACGATTTTGAAGCAGCCGATGCATTGGTTGAGTTTGCAAACAAAAACAACCATTTCTTTACCGGTCATACACTCGTTTGGCATTCGCAAGTACCTGATTGGGTATTTGAAGATAAAAAGGGTAAACCATTAAATAGAGCTCAATTACTTAAGCGTATGGAAGATCACATTAATGCGGTTGCTGGTCGTTATGCAGGTAAAATTGATGCATGGGATGTAGTCAACGAAGCATTAAATGAAGATGGTTCTTTGAGAGAGTCTAAATGGTCTACAATTATTGGAGACGACTTTATCGAACAAGCTTTTATTATGGCAGCAAAAGCCGCTCCAAAAGCTAAACTTTATTACAACGATTACAACTTATACAAGCCAGAAAAACGTAACGGTGTTTTAAGATTAGTTAAAAGCTTACAAGATAAAGGTATACGTATTGATGGTGTAGGCATGCAAGCTCACTACTCTTTAACTTCACCTGAATTAAATGAAATTGAAGACTCTATTAAAGCTTATAGCGCTTTAAATATGGATGTTTTAATTACTGAGTTAGATGTATCAGTTATTCCATTTCCAGATGAAGAAAACATGGGTGCGGATGTATCACTTAACATTGCCTTACAAGATTCTTTTAACCCGTACCCTACAGCTTTACCTGAATCAGTAGAAAATGAGTTAGGAGATCGTTACAGAGCGTTATTTAAAATATTTAATAAACATCAAAACGTTATCAAGCGCGTTACCTTTTGGGGTGTTAGTGATGCAAATACATGGAGAAATGATTGGCCAATGCCTGGTCGCACAGATTATCCATTATTATTTGACCGTCAACTAAAAGCTAAATCATTTGTGTCTAGTTTGAGCGAGCAATAGATTTTACCTAATAAGTTACTTGCACATTTATAACACAAATATATCCCCCTTCCCCCCGGTAATCATAAGCTTGGCCAGTTATGGTTACCAACCTTATTCGCAGTAAATGATTAATTTTAATCAAAGAGTAAATTATGAATACAATTTCTAATCCTATTTTAAAAGGCTTTAATCCTGACCCTAGTATTATTAGAGTTGGCGATGATTATTATATTGCCACCTCAACGTTTGAATGGTTCCCCGGCGTACAAATACATCATTCAAAGGACTTAGTGAATTGGAATCTGATTACTCGACCACTCAATAGAGAATCACAACTTGATATGAAAGGCGTACCTGATTCTTGTGGAATTTGGGCACCTTGCTTAACTCATGTAGATGGTGTTTTTTACCTTACCTATACAGTGGTAAAAAACTTCAATGGTGATTGGAAAGATACGCCCAATTATGTAGTTACCTCTTCAGATATTAAAGGCCCCTGGTCTAAACCATCATTTGTAAGTAGTACAGGCTTTGACCCTTCATTATTTCATGATGATGACGGTAAGTCATATTACATGAGTATGATGGTAGATCACAGAAACAGTAAATTTTTTGGTGGTATTGTCTTACAGGAATTTGATCGTTATCTGAAGAAGCCTATTGGAAAAGTACATCATATCTTTTCAGGAAGTGAACATGGTCTTACTGAAGGACCACACATTTATAAAAAGAATGGTTATTTTTACTTATTAACCGCTGAAGGCGGCACAAGTTACAACCATTGTGTAACGTTAGCGCGTTCTAAATCTATCTTTGGTCCTTATGAGATTGCGCCTAATAACCCAATCATTACCTCTAAAGGTACGCCGAGTAACTATCTACAAAAAACGGGTCACGCAGATTTAGTTGAAACCCAAAATGGTGAATGGTATATGGTATTTCTAACTGGGCGTCCATTAACTGAACAAGGGCGATGCATTACAGGTAGAGAAACAGCGATAGAAAAAGTGATATGGAAAGATGATGACTGGCTTTATCTTGATAACGAATTTAATAATGAACTAGCTAATGTAGATTCAAACGATCAATATCACGTTGCTCGTCAATTTGTTCCTGCACCAAACTTACCAGAACATCTATTTAAAAAAGCGCCAACAAGAATTAGCTTCGACTCTCCGAGTTTAGATATCAACTTTCAGAGCCTTAGAGTACCAATAACAAAAGACTGGATCAGCCAAACCGACCGTCAAGGTTACCTGCGCTTATACGGTAGAGAATCATTAAGTTCGTGTTTTGAACAAAGTATGATCGCGCGTCGCGTGCAAGCTCATCACACTATAACCTCAACTTGTATAGAGTTTGAACCTGAAAACTTTCAGCAAATGGCAGGATTAGTTTGTTATTACAACACGACTCACTACCATTACTTACATATAACAGGCGATGACATTGGCGCATATTCAGGTAAAAAGTTTATAAACATCATAAGTTGTGATGACAATAAAACTACGCACCCTGTTCCACAACAAATAGAAGTAACTGAAGCGAACAGAATATTTTTAAAAGCGGATTTTAATGGTGAAAGTATTCAATTTTATTTTGCTACAAGTATTAAAAACAACTTTCCAGCATGGATAAAAATCGGCCCTAAATTGGACGGTAGTATATTATCTGATGATTATGTTGTTCATACAGAGAAAGGTTATTCTCCATGCTTTACAGGAGCATTTGTCGGCTTAGCTTGCCAAGATCTATCAGGGCAGAAAATTCACGCAGATTTTGAGTTTTTTAGATACCAAGAGAAGTCAGAATAACTCAGCTTTCAAGCGCTAAAATATCAATATTAATTCGGCAAACTGAAGTATGAATAACAAAAATTCATATTTCAGTTTAGCCTTTATATAAAATTAAATACTTTCGCCTTCATTAAGCTTAAAACCTAGATCTATATAAGTTTCTATATCTTCTAAGCCATCAATTCTAGCTAACAATTGTTCGGCCGCTACTTTACCTATTAAATATCTAGGGGTAATTACAGTTGCTAAAGTTGGGGAATATAACTTACCCATATCATGGCCATGCATACCTGCTATGCCTAATTCATTAGGTACTTTAATTCCTCGGTTTTTGCAGCTTAATAACATCCCCATAGCAACATCATCATTAGTACAAATAACACCATCAACTTTAGGTTCAGATGCTAAAATATCATCTAAAATTTCAAAACCTAAACGAATAGACGTAAATTCTGGAGAACGAAAGATTAAAGGTGGTAAATCACGAGACTTTACAGCTTCTTCATAACCTTTTTGACGAAGTAAATCGCGAACATCACCTTTAGAGCCAATATAAGCAAGATTTTTGTAACCTTTATCAAGCATATTTAAGGTCATTTGTTTTGCAGCATCTAAGTTATCAAAACCTACCGCTTGTTGAATCGGTTTATTACAGGTGTCCATAATTTCAGTTACTGGAACACCAGACGAATCAATCATGCGTAACGTATTTTCTGTATGCACACTCTCAGACAATATTAGGCCATCAACATGATAACCCAATAACGAGCTAATACGTTTCTCTTCAAGTTCAGGAGAATAAGCATAATGCGCAATCATAATTTGATAACCAGCGGGTTCAGTAACCGACTCAATACCTCTTAGTACTTCATCAAAAACATGGTTTGAAATAGATGGGAACAGAACGCCAATGGCTTGGCTTTTTCCTTTGGAAAGTATATTAGGTGCTTTATTCGGAATGTATCCGAGTTTATTAATAGCTAATTCAATGGCGTGACGGGAAGATTCAGCAACCAACTTAGGATCCTTTAAATAACGGCTAACCGTCATTTTGGTCATTCCTACAACATCAGCAATATCTTGCAGTGTAGTTCTTCTCGATTTATTCATAATTTATTGTGTATAAAACACATCCTTATAAAATTAACTAACCTAAGATCGGGTTAATAGGTTTTATAACTCATTGAATCACTAAGTGATAGCTTTCATTATGTGATTACCAACCACATCAATTAGAAAACCACCATTTAATGATGATATTCATGCGATTATCAATGAGTTTTAAAGCCAATATATGCTACTAGACGAGAAAAACACGGATAAACACTTAAATAACAGATTTCAAAAACTAGCTGAGTAAAACAACTTAACCCGGACTGCTCTTAACAAAATCATTATATAAAAAATGCGCCTTAAAGTCTCTTTGATAATAAAAAAAATGTCTTGAAAACCATATATGTAGATAATAAAACCTGTATAACAAATTATGTTTATTTTTTAATTATCAAACTGAGCATTATTCATCTTAGGCAGCAGTATTCATTAAATGAGAACTGCATCTAAAAACTAAGTAATCACTGCCTCTATATTTTCACGAATATAAATTTAATTTAGGAGAAGAAATTCAAATTAAGAATACTCTTTATTATTTGTATTTTCATGTTATAGTCAAAAGAACAATAACATTACAATTAAGAGACTAAACATGACTATAAAACTAATAACTTTAGCCCTAGTATTCACAACCTTATTTTCTTTTAACAGTTATAGTGCTGATACTAAATTCAATAAAGACAAAGACCTACTCTTACTAAACTTCGATCTTAAAACAGATGTAGATGACGCGCACACCATAGCAGCATTAGATTTAATTCTTCAATCAGACGAGTTTAAAACCATCAATTATTATGCGGTTAGCGGTACTTACGGGATTCAAGCTGGCTTATATGTTCCTGCGGATAAGTTATTCAATATTGTATTTAATGAGAACTGGACTGACGCTCATCAATACAGACAAACATCTATCAATAAAACCATAAAAAAGATAAATAAAACCTTATCTAAAAATGGTCGAATTTGGATTACAGAAGCTGGGCAAAGTGACTTTACCCAAGAACTTTTAGAAGCACTTACTGAGTTTGGGATTAAATACTCTAAAGACCAAATTATTGTTGTACAACATAGTACATGGAATGAAAAAGAAACCAGTGTTGATGCTTTAGCCTTTGTTAAAAACCAAACAACCTACATAAAAATAGAAGATGGTAATAAAGAAGATAATGGTTCGCCTGGTTTTAACAACAAAGGTTATTTAGTTAATCAACTTGAAAACACACAACTCATCTCATCAAAAGCATGGACAGAAGCCAATAAGATTAGCAAAAAATACAATGGCGTTAATGGACGTTATAACAACCAAGCTATTGCTGACGGTGGCGCTGACTTTTCAGACCTTGTTGAAGTAACTTATATCTTAGATATCACTAATGTTGCTACGGTTACTGATTTCTTTGCAAAATTTAACAAAGCAAATAACTAGGGTCTGTTGAACTTTCAGGGTTGAATTTCATTCAATTTAAAACGGATTTAATCGAGATTTGGACTTTGTTTAATAGTCATTCTCGGCTTTGTCTCCTGAGTCGCCCTACCTTCTGCATCCATGCAGTCGTATTAAAAAAGCGAACACGGGTTATACGTTCCAACATAACCCGAGTACGGACTCCATGTAGGCAGCAATGAGTAAATTCGTTTTAAATGAACCCAAAGGGCAGCACGTGTTTGAAATTCTTAACTTTGGATAGACAGGGCGTTATCGTCTGTTCGATTAGCCAGCTACACCTCACACACTCTGCCTTGTCTAAATATCAAACACATTGCTGTAAAAAATCTCTAAAGGTCAACACCCCCTAAGAACAACGAGGATCAAATGATGAAAAAGAGCATTAAAAAATTCAACATAGCCAAATCAATCTTTATTTTTACTACTGCCCTCTTTGCTATAACTAGCGTATGTAAAGCAGAGACTTGGGAAACAATAAAAACCTCTAAAGAATACTCTGCACGTCATGAAGCGGGTTTTGTAAAGTTTAACAATAAAGGTTATTTAATTGGCGGTAGAGGGATAAAACCTGTCGATGAGTTTGATCCTAATAAGTTAACTTGGCGAGTATTAGAAAAGTCGCCAATTGAGCTTCATCATTTCCAACCTAGTGTTTGGCAAAATAAAATAGTGGTAGCTGGTGCTATGACAGGTGGCTATCCTTCAGAAAAACCCGTTGAAAGCATTTATTATTTTTATCCTAAAGAAAATAAATGGCAACAAGGGCCTACTATTCCTAAAGCAAGATTGAGAGGCGGAGCAGTTTCCGTCATCAAAGGTAACTCACTTTATCTTATAGGCGGTATTACTAATGGGCACCTTGATGGCAATGTCAATTGGGTAGATCGTTACGACTTCCTAACCAATAAATGGACAGTACTCCCTGATGCTCCACATTCACGGGACCATGCTCAAGGCGTTATTATAAATGATACTATTTATATTGCTGGAGGACGTCGTACTTTAGGACAAAATAAACAAGTATTTGAACTCGTTGAGCCTAAAGTAGATATATTCAATATCGAGGCTAATCGCTGGATAGTCGCAAAATCTAACTTGCCAATACCAAGAGCGGGTATTGCTTTATTCGCCTATGAAAATAGTTTTATTGTAGCTGGAGGAGAAAGCGCAGATCCAACAAAAGCTCATGAAGAAGTACATATATTTGATACTGTTTCACAAACTTGGAAAACAAGTGCGTCTTTAACACAAGGTAGGCATGGCAGCGGTGTTATAGAATTGAATGGTTATTTATGGATAGCTTCTGGCTCAGGTATGCAAGGTGGGTCACCAGAGTTAAAATCAGTAGAACGTATCAAGCTTAATAAAGTGTTTAACTAAGCAGATAACACATTATAAATATTTCAGCTAAAACATAATAGGAAGTAAGCGATACCTTACTTTCTATTACCTACACATCAACGTTATTCAAATCAGTCTCCACTTATCCTATTGACCTTTCTTAAATCCAAATCACATCAAACTAAATTTATCTTATTTAATCCTCAATCCCACATTTTAAGCTGACCGAGTTTTATCATTTACTACTGACAATGTATAAGCATCACACAAGCAACTTGACAGCTCAAATTGGTTTGATGTATTTTACCCTATTGGCTTTACACATGTTTACAATTAATTATTACCAATTATTTACTCAAACATTGCTAAATAAGTTATAAATACAATGGATAGAAACCATATAAACTTTCTAGACCTTTAAGAGTCAGAGTTATAACGAAAGCTAATGTATATAGTAAGTTCACCGATTTAATACATAATTAGAAAACGCTTAAATAACATTAAGCGCTAAATAACATAAAGAGAAAATGATGAAACATACCCTATTAAAACAAGTAATAAGCTACGGCGCTATATTACCAATTTCGATATCATTACTAGCATCTTGTGCTAGCACTGATGTGGCTTCATCAGATGCTGAAAAGTCAAAAACGGCACAATCTATACCTGCTGATAAATTTGACCTATCTCACTGGAAAATGAATGTACCGGTAGATTTAAATAACGATAAAAAAATCGATACAATCACAGTAAAAGAAATGCAAACCTATTCACACCCTGATTTCTTTTATCTTGATGAAAACGGTGGCATGGTATTTACCGCTCCTAATAAAGCTATAACATCTGCTAATTCATCAAATACACGCAGTGAACTTCGTCAAATGTTACGTGGTTCAAATACTAAAATTAAAACAAGTTATGCTGGAAATAACTTCGCTATAGAAGCACATCCACTATCAGAACGTTTCGGTGCTGTAGGCGGAAAAATGGAAGCTACATTAAAAGTAGACCATGTTGCCTTACGTGCTATGAACCCTTTAAAACCACCAGCGTTTTCTGTAGTTGTTGGTCAAATCCATGCAGGTAAAGATAAAGCGTTAGTAGCTAAAAACTTAGGGTTTGGTTGGGGTAACGAGCCGATTAAAATCTATTATAAAAAATTCCCAGGTCATGAAAATGGTTCAGTTTTTTGGACTTATGAACGTAACCTACCTAAAGATGACGCAAATAGAACAGATATAGCTTACCCAGTTTGGGGTAACACTTGGAGAAATGCTGATGAACCAGGAAGTGCAGGTGTTGCACTAGGTGAAGAGTTTAGCTACACCATCAATGTAGATGGAAATATAATGCATTTAACATTTACAGCTAAAGATAAACCAACAGTTAATTACTCAATTAACTTAGCTAATAACGTAGATGCTTATGGTGAAGTTGATACTAAAGATCATCCATTAGGTTACACTGCTGACTGGCTTTACTTTAAAGCAGGTGCTTATAATCAATGTAGCACTAAAGATGCTCCAGGTATGTGGTATGCAGCTTGTTTAGGTACAGGCGATTGGAAAACAGATAAAAATAACGGCGATTATACTCAAGTAACATTTAGCAAATTAGAGCTAAGTGATTCTGTAAAACAATAGATAGCGATTGTGCTGTAATTGTTTAATCTCTGATAACTATCTTGGTCGTGTTAAGTAAAATTCAACAGCTTCAATAATAGTTATAAGTTATTAAAACCGGTGAGTTTATCACCGGTTTTTTTATGTCTATTATTAACCATTTCTAGCACTTTGCATCAATCACACCATTAACTAAAAAACTTACTCAAGATAAAACCTATTCACTTCTTCTTAAAACAACTCAGTTCTAATTAAAAGCTAACCTAAAAAACTAACAACTAGCTTTATCGCTTTGTGCTTTGTGCTTTGTGCTTTGTGCTTTGTGCTTTGTGCTTTACAAGTATTGGCAAAAGTCCATTAAATCAAAGGAAAGGTAAAATAAAAGATGAGATACCCTTTAACCTAAAAACAAAAAAGCATCGATAATATCGATGCTTTTGTCTCTATTAATATTAAGATGAAGGTTAATATTAATTAATCATTTAAACTGTATTTTCCTCTCAAACTAAGGTCTGTTGAGAGAAAACCAACTCATTTATTGATGAGTATTTTCTATTTTATAGAAAGTTGCTTGAACGTAATCCTTTTCTTCACCACTGTCATTCTGATTATATACACCAGCTTTAAAATACATATACTCATCAGCAATATCGTAACCGCTATTACTCATATTAATTGTTTGTGTAATATCTGCTTGTCCTTCTCGAGAAAGAACAAAATCAAGAGAATTACCAACTACCGTAATTTTATAACCAAAACGTTCGTTTAATTCTATGCCGTTACTTGGATTAGATGCACTTTGTGAACGAGTACCGATCAATTCATAATAAACATCGTCTCCACCACGTATTTCGTGAGCCAGATAGATAGAGCCTTTCTCGTTACCTGGTAGTTTACGGTAATAAACACGTAAAGGTTCATCATCATTAGCATGAATTTGACCGATAATTACACGGCCTACCTGATTAGCGTCACCTGTTGTTGTAACATGGTTAACCGCTAACTCAGCAACTAATTCACCATCAACTCCACCCGCTTTATCTTGCTCACTTTGTGGCGCACTTGAAAATACCCAGTTATTAGCATTAACACCTTGAGTGCTAATACTTGTATTGCCTCTACGTAACATTTCTCTTAATTCGGTACGAGTATATTTAGTGTTTGTTGATGTTTTAGTGCCTTCAATAGGCGCTCTAAAAACTAAACCGTTATCAAGAGAGTTGAAAAAGAACTCTGCATGGAAATAATCATCATCTAAATCATCATCTGAATCTTCCTTCCCAATATTTACTGCGGTCGTTGCAATGTCTTCATCAACAGGAATACTTAAATACCAATCGATTAATTCAATATCGGTTGTAATATCAGTCAGACAACCAAAAGCCTCAATTTCCACAATATTGCTACTGTTATCAACATTATTACCTGTAGTAATAATTTTGATATATTTAGCTGTTGTGTCTGTTAAATCTGTGAATACCCCTCTATCCGTTGAAGCATCACTTAGCTCTGAAGTCGCAAGAGGAGTCCAAGTACTATTATCGGTCGATACCTCAATATCGTAGCTATAACTGCGACTATCTTCGTTTAACCAAGTAATAGATACACCTTTAACTAAAGCAGCTTGTTCAAGAGTTAGGGTTAAAGACTGGTTCATACTTGCTGTAGACCAGCGTGAAGTGCTTATAAAACTGCCATCAATAGCATTACTTGCTGAATATCCTGTGCTTGAATCTGAAGCAACAGCGCTGCTAAAAGGTAAAAAAGCGAGCCCACTACAAGTAATATCAGCTTGTGGCTCACTCGTTTCTTCTACAGGAACATCGATTACAGGAACCTCAACAACAGGAGTTTCTGCTTCTGCAGTAATTGCTATATTTGAAGAACTAGGATCATCTGATGAAGACGACCCACAACCAGCAGCAAGTAACAATGGACATAAAAAAACAACTTTATAATTTATCAACACATCAACCCCAATAATTTTATATTTATAAGAATAATTAAATCTAACTATTTAAATATGACCTAGCTTATTCATAAAAAATTTCAAATAGGTAATACCAACCTATATAACCGAAATAAAAAACACTAGTTACCAAATTTAAATTTCAGCTTAGATTTACCTAAAAGGTATACAAAATCAATGTATTTTAATTATAAAAGTTGTTAAAAACTCTCGCCTTCGTATGATGAACAAGAAATAGCCTAGATAACCAATTGGTTTACAATCGCTATGATTTTTATTTTAAAACAACTAGATAGAAGGAAGAATTAAGACATTATTAGCGATAAAATAATGGAGAATGGCGTAAAAACAAATAAATAAAAATTAACAGCAGTCTCCTACAGTTGCCTGACTTTATTTAAAATCTGTTGAATTTTTGATATTACATTTACAACAGTATATTCAATATCTATTCAAGAAAGTGTTTATTATAGGTAACTAGCTATTCGAAAATTCAACCCAAATGTTAAACATCTAAAACCTTCGGTTCAGCTAAGGTTAAATGCAAAAACTCAATAAGCTTTAGTTAACACGCAAATCTGTCACCTATAAAAATCTTATTTCATTAAAGAATTAATAGGTCGTATACTTTCTTGTAACAACAGTCTCATATTAAAAATCCATTTAAACCTACATTCATTCTTATTGTCCTCTTCTCTAAAATATTAAAAAATTCGATTTAAAACATAACCTTAATTAAATAACAACCCCTATAAAATAAAACACCTTGATGCTTACTTTATATTTACTGAGTAATTTTCTAAATAAGTCACTTGCAATGTTACCGGGAACATTCTAAGCTAAAAAAACTGAATAAATCTAAATAAAATCAGATTTTGTATAAGCTCGAAAATAATAAACTGACTAATTTGAGAAGTAATCTATGGAAATGATCAACAATCCAATATTAAAAGGCTTTAATCCAGATCCTGTTATCTGTAATAAAGGTGAAGATTATTATATCGCTACTTCAACCTTTGAATGGTTTCCTGGCGTTCGTATATTTCATAGTACAGATTTCCAAGAGTGGAACTTAGTTGCTCAACCTTTAAATCGCGTAAGCCAATTAGATATGAATGGTATACCGGATTCTGGAGGCGTGTGGGCTCCTTGTTTAACTTACAGTGATGGTTTGTTTTGGCTGGTTTATTCAAATGTTAAAAGCGTTGATAGCCCATGGAAATCTGGTGACAACTTCCTTGTTACTGCGGAGAATATAGAAGGTCCGTGGAGTGAACCAATCAAGCTGAAGTTTGGTGGTTTTGACCCTTCCCTCTTCCATGATGAATCAGGCAAAAAGTTTATAACTTATCGACAATGGGGACCTAGACATCATAGTAATCCACATAACAACATTATCATCCAAGAATACTTTCATAATGAACAACGCCTATCGACAGATCGTAAAGTAATATTTGGCGGAACAGAACGTAAGTTAACTGAAGCTCCACATTTATATAAAGTTGACGACTTCTATTATTTACTGGTTGCTGAAGGCGGAACCCTTTATGAGCATGCTGTAACAGTCTTACGCAGTAAAAGTGTCTTTGGTCCATTTGAGTTACACCCTGATGAAACAATTTTAACCACCATTGATAGCCCTGAAGCTCCACTACAAAAAGCAGGACATGGTTCTATGATTAAAACCCATTCCAACGAATGGTATATGGTTTTTCTTGTGGGTCGCCCTATTGCTGACACCATTAAGATTCAAAATAACAAAATATCGGGTTACTGCCCGCTAGGCAGAGAAACCGCAATCGACAAAATAGAATGGCGAAATGGCTGGCCTTATGTTGTTGGTGGCTCTCATACTAAATTACAGATTGAAGCACCTATATTTACTCAACTTTCCGCTAATAAATCAGCACATAAAACAGAGCCGCTATCAGAAGTTTTTATCGACAATTTTGATAAAGATAGCCTAAACCCAGAATGGCAAACGTTACGGGTTCCTTTTTGCACAAAAATGGGAGCGCTAACAAATACTAAATCCCATTTAAGATTGTTTGGACAAGAGCCGTTAGTTTCTCAATTTCCCCAATCAACCGTTGGCCACAGATGGAAGCATTTTGACTTCGACGCTAAAACCAAAGTGTCATTCTCACCAAACAATGAACAACAAAACGCAGGTATAGCTTGTTATTACAATACTAAAAATTGGGTTTACTGCTTTGTTGAGTTAGATGAAAGCTTGGGTACTCGATGCCTACGGATCATTCAAGTCGATAGAGGTGAAGCAACGTACTATTTTTACGAACAACCGATAAAGATCCCCGACTCTGTTAGCTATATATCACTAAAAGTCTCGGTCTGTGGCAGCGCCTTAATGTTTGAATATTCATTCGATGATGTTACTTGGCAAGGGATAGAAGTTGTATTTGATGCATGGAAACTCTCAGACGACTACGTAAAAGGCAAAGGATTTTTTACTGGTGCGTTCGTCTGTTTACATTGTTCAGATCAAAGTTGTGAAGGTGTCTTTGCTGACTTTCATCATTTTGAATATGTCCCTCATCTTTAAATTAATCTACATAAGAAACCTTATAATGAAATTAAATAAAAACCACCGTTTCCGTTCGCAAGATTGGTTTGATAACAAAGAGCATATCGATCTAACCGCTTTATATTTAGAGCGTTTTATGAATTACGGTATTACGCCTGAAGAGCTACGTTCAGGTAAACCTATTATTGGTATCGCTCAATCAGGTAGTGATCTAGCACCTTGTAACCGTGTTCATCTTGAATTAACAAAACGTGTAAAAGATGGCGTACGCGCTGCTGGTGGAATTCCAATAGAATTTCCTGCACATCCAATATTTGAGAATTGTCGACGCCCTACGGCTGCTCTTGATAGAAATTTAGCTTATTTAGGTTTAGTAGAAATACTATTCGGCTATCCAATTGATGCCGTTGTGCTAACAACTGGTTGTGATAAAACAACGCCTTCAAGTTTAATGGCAGCTTCAACAGTAGATATTCCAGCTATTGTTCTATCAGGTGGTCCAATGCTTGATGGCTGGCATGACGGTGAATTAGTAGGTTCAGGTACCGTTATTTGGCGTTCAAGAAAGCGTTTAGCCGCTGGAGAAATTGATGAAACCGAATTTCTAAACATCGCTATGGATTCAGCTCCATCAGCTGGTCACTGTAATACCATGGGAACGGCATTAACCATGAACTCGGTTGCCGAGGCGTTAGGGATGTCTTTAACCGGTTGTGCCGCAATACCAGCACCTTATAAAGAAAGAGGTCAAATGGCCTATCGTACGGGTGTTCGTATTGTTGAAATGGCTTATGAAGATCTCACTCCTTCTAAAGTACTGACCCGCGAAACCTTTATTAATGCCATGAAAGTTATTTCAGCGATTGGTGGATCGACCAATGCACAACCACACCTTATGGCAATGGCTAGGCATGCAGGTGTTGAAATAACCGCTGAAGATTGGAATGAACTTGCCCGCCCAATCCCCTTACTTGCCAATGTTCAACCCGCAGGTGAATACTTAGGTGAACGCTTTCATAGAGCAGGTGGTGTTCCTGCCATCATGTGGGAATTATTAAACGCCAAAGAAATAAATGGCGATGTGCTAACAGTCACAGGTAAAACCTTAGCTGATAATTTATTAAATTTACCAAAAACAGATAGAGACGTTATAAAGCCATTTGCTCAACCTATGCTAAAAGACGCTGGTTTTGCCGTATTCTCAGGTAACTTCTTCGACTTCGCCATTATGAAAACTAGCGTTATTTCACCTGAATTTACTCAAAGATTTTTATCTGAAGAAGGTAATGAAGGTGTATTTGATGCACGCGCAATAATTTTTGAAGACTCAGAAGATTATCATCAGCGCATTAACGATCCTGCATTAAACATTGATGCTCATTGTATTTTAGTTATCCGTGGTGCAGGTCCTATTGGCTGGCCTGGTTCAGCTGAAGTTGTGAACATGCAGCCACCTGATTATCTAATTAAACAAGGTATTACAAGCTTACCAACTTTAGGTGATGGACGTCAGTCAGGTACATCAGACAGCCCTTCTATCTTACATGTTTCACCAGAAAGCTCTGTTGGCGGTGGTTTAGCCTATTTACAAACAGGCGATATGTTGCGGATCAATATGAACAAGGGAACGTGTGACGTTTTGCTGCCCAAAGGTGAGTTTGAAAGTCGCAAATCCACAACGCCACTTTCACCTCCTAAATCACAAACACCTTGGCAAGAAATTTACCGCGGTACCGTGGGCGATTTATCACAAGGGGGCGTTATTGAGCTAGCAACTAAGTATCAAGGGATCTCTAAAAAACTCCCAAGACACAATCATTAGAAAGCAATAGTTTTAACAACTACTCAGCCAAAACTTAGGTGTTGTCCTAAACATTAAACGGGTGCTTTCAAGCACTGGTTTGGCTAAGTAATGTTAATCATTAAACATTTAACTCAGAACACATAGAAGATAATTAATATGCAATTAAATGACTATTTACCATCAGACCAATATGCTGGCACATTAATCGGACGAGCTTGGATCCCACAAAATGCCAGTAAAAATACTCAGGCAGTCGGTGGGCCTTCACCTGTTTGGATAAACGACTCCAATGTTTACGACCTATCTTCATTAGCTCCAACGTGTTCTGACTTACTCAATAACGGTGTTACTAAACAACAACTATTATCTGGTGGCTTTCCTATTATTGGCACTGTTGAAACGCTAATAGCAAATTCAATTAATCATCCTTGTAATACGGACTATTTACACCTGTTAGCGCCATTCGATTTACAAGCAATAAAAGCCTGTGGTGTTACTTTTGTTTGTTCAATGATTGAAAGAGTGATTGAAGAAAAAGCAGGTGGTGATCCTCTAGTCGCTAAAAATATTCGTTCTAAAATAGACGAAACCATAGGTTCAAGCATTGAAAACCTAATACCTGGTTCGCCTGAAGCGCTAGAGCTAAAAGAAGTACTGATCAAAGAAAATATGTGGTCTCAATATTTAGAAGTAGGTATCGGTCCATATGCTGAGGTATTTACTAAATCTCAATCACTTTCTTCCGTCGGACTTGGTGCACAAGTAGGATTACACCCTATTTCAAGCTGGAATAATCCAGAACCAGAAGTTGTACTTGCAGTAAATAACCAAGGAAAAATTGTCGGAGCTACCTTAGGTAACGATGTTAACTTACGTGACGTAGAAGGCAGAAGCGCTCTACTTTTAGGTAAAGCAAAAGACAATAACGCATCATGCTCTATTGGGCCTTTTATTCGTTTGTTTGATGAAACTTTTAGCCTTGAAGATGTTAAGTCAGCACAAGTAACACTGACTGTAAAAGGTGAAGACGGCTACGTACTTGAAGCCACAAACGACATGACACAAATTAGTCGTGATGTAGAAGATCTTGTCGCACAAACATATTCAAAATCTCACCAATACCCTGACGGATTCGCCTTATTCACTGGCACTTTATTCACGCCAACTCAAGATCGTGATGAACCCAACATGGGCTTCACACACAAAATTAACGACTGTGTTGTTATATCTGCCAGCAAACTTGGCTCTCTACAAAACAACGTGCATTTTTCTGATCAAATCCCCCCATGGGAATTTGGTATTAGCGCACTCATTAAAAATCTTGCTCAACGAAACCTTATATAGCAAAGGCTTCTTCAAAGAACATTAACTTAAGCAAATTTAACTGAACCTAATTTAGGAATATCCAATTTATGTACAAACTAACACAACAATCATATATCGCCGGCACTTGGGTTTCTCCAAAAGGAGAAGCTTTTCAAGCACAAAACCCCGCAACTCAAGAACTTCTTTCTAAGCATAATAATTGTCTAGAAAGTGAGGTGAATTCAGCTATGCAAGCAGCGGCTCAGGCTTATCCTGTGTTTAGTCAACTTTCACCAACTGATCATGCTAACTTTCTCATAGCAATAGCAGAAGAAATTGAAGCTTTAGGTGATCAACTACTTGAAGTTTGTAACCAAGAAACAGGACTAGGGTTACCAAGATTAACAGGTGAACGTGGCCGCACTACAGGTCAAATCAGAGCTTTCTCAGAAATAGTAAAAAATGCTAGCTGGGTACAAGCAAGTATTGATACAGCTGAACCTGAGCGTGCACCTTTACCTAAACCAGACTTACGTAAAATGCTTAAGCCTATAGGCCCAGTTGCTGTATTTGGCGCGTCTAACTTTCCATTTGCTTTTGGTACATTAGGTGGCGACACTATCTCGGCACTTGCTGCAGGTAATTCTGTGGTAGTTAAAGGCCATCCTTCACATCCAGCAACCAATGAGCTTTTTGCTTATGCTATTGGTAAAGCCATTTCACGTTGTGAACTTCCAAAAGGTGTTTTCTCTTTATTACAAGGTAATGCCATTCCTTTATCTGTTCAGCTTGTTTGTCACCCATTAACTGAAGCCGTAGGTTTTACAGGCTCTTTAACTGGTGGCCGAGCAATAATGGATGCCGCAGCTAAACGAGCTAAACCTATTCCTGTGTTTGCAGAAATGGGTAGCGTTAATCCAATGTTCTTTACAAATAACGTACTTGCTCAATCAGGTGAATCTTTAGCTAAAGCACTTGCCGGATCTGTTTGTATGGGAACTGGACAATTTTGTACATCTCCTGGTGTTATTGTTATTCAAAAAAACGACAGCTTTGTAAATACCCTAGCTGAAAGCATGAGTGCTAACGCTAAAGGAGTGACGTTAAATGCAAGTATCGGGCAAGCATTTTTAAAAGGTGTTCGAGACTTTATCTCAACGGGTAAAGTTGAATGGGTTAATAATGATGAGGTTAGCTTAACTTCAACAACCAACAATGCCTTATTACCACCTAACGTTGTATTAAAAACCACAGCAAGCGCTTTTCTGCAAAATCCACAACTACAAAGTGAAGTATTTGGCCCTGCAACCTTAGTGGTTGAATGTGATGATGATGCGCAGTTTACCCAGATAGCTAAAGTATTAGAAGGTAACTTAACTGCCAGCATACATGCCGTTGATGAAGACAACTCCTTAGTGAAAGAGCTACTTGTTTTACTCGAGCAAAAAACTGGACGTATTATATTTAATGGTTTTCCTACCGGTGTAGAAGTATGTGGTTCACAACATCATGGAGGTCCTTACCCTGCTTCATCAAATGGCACTACAACGAGTGTCGGTATCGATGCAATTCACCGATTTACTCGTGTTGTTGCTTACCAAAACACACCTACACAGCTTTTGCCTGCAGAGCTACAAAATGCCAATCCGTACAAGATTGTACGTCGTGTGAATGGTGAGTTTTCATCGCAATCAATCTAAAGCAAAGATTAAACACTACATTAGTCAATAAAAGTTAAGTGAAATAAGAAGTTAAGGATAAGTATGTCTAACGTCGAATTAGTCCATCAAAGCCATTGCCGTATTGGCGAAGCTGTTATTTGGTCTGTTGCAGAACAAGCCATTTATTGGAGTGATATTTTAGGTCATAAAGTTTACCGATATAAGCCTTTGTTAGGTGAAAAAGGTACAACTGATTGCTGGCCTGTAAAACAAAATATCACCAGTATAGGTTTTAGCAAAAACGATACATTAGTTGGCACTCTCTACGATGGCTTTTACGCGCTAGACATCATTAACGATTCACATACCAAAATAAGCGCACCAAATATAGATTACACAGCTATTCGCTTTAATGATGGTGCTGTTGATACTCATGGTCAATATTGGTCAGGCACCATGCATACTGATGATCCAATGAATAATTCTCTTGGAGAATTATATCGGTTTGATGAAGCTGGAAAATCTAGTCTACAAGATGAAGATTACCACTGCACTAACGGTCCATGCTTTACCAGCGACGGAAGTATTATGTACCACACCGATACGTTAATCCGTCAAAAAGTATATCGCTGTGAGCTTGATAAGGTTGGCAACTTAATTAGTCGTTCAACCTTTATTCATTTTGATAAAGAAGGTACCTACCCTGATGGAATGTGTTTAGACAAAGACGAAAACCTTTGGGTCGCTCTTTGGGGTGGTTGGGGAGTTAACCAATACTCGCCAGATGGCACCTTACTGCAACACATCAAACTCCCTGTCGCACAAGTGACTAAATGTGTTTTTGGTGGCGAAAACTTAGATACTTTGTACATCACCTCAGCGTCTGAATACCTTTCTGATGAAGACAGCGCAAACCAGCCTTTAGCTGGCTGTTTATTTTCATATAAAACCAATACCCAAGGTAAAGCTGAAAACCTATACCTAGATTCAGGCCAGAATTTACGCCATAACTCATACAATAACTCATACACTAAAAGGAGATAAATAATGAATAACAAAACACCATTATCTAACTTGCTTAACACACCAATCAAATCATTGTGTATAACACTCAGCCTTAGCTGGCTATCTGCTTGCTCATCAGTAAATGTTCCTGCAAATATAGCAGCTGAAGATAGCGCATCAACTAATAAAAAGAACATTCAATCAGGCATAGTCAGCTTCGAAAACACTCATAAAACACCTTACGAAGCCAGTGTATTTCATACCTATTTTTACGGGGAAACTATAGGTACAAAAGACACCATTGTTGGCTTAGCCGTTATAGAAGCAAATAACGAAATTCATCCACCTCATCAACATGCTGAAGAAGAGTATTTATACATAGTAGAAGGCTCTGGAGAATGGACGTTAAACGGTGTTAAAACTCCTGCTAAAAAAGGCGATGTATTGTATGTAGGCCCTTGGGATGTGCATGGCATATTTAATACAGGCAAAGTACCTATGAAATTCTTTATTACCCGAGCAAGTAGTAAAGGTGTCGAAATAAAAGCTCCAATTGACTCATCAACAACAGATAAAAAATAACATCAAAGACATACCTATAGCTTAAACATAACGCACATACATTATAAAAATAAAAAGTAATAAATAGGAAAAGAAATGAAGTTAACCATCAAAGAAAAAATAGCCTACGGACTTGGGGATACCGGCAGCAATATAGTGTTTCAAGTTGTTATCGCCTTTATGATGTTTTTCTATACCGATGTATTTGGTATTACCGCAGCAGAAGCCGGCACATTAATGTTAGTTGTCCGCGCGTTCGATGCAATTACTGACCCTTTAATGGGAGCACTGGCAGATAGAACTAAATCGCGTTGGGGTCGTTATCGCCCATATTTATTATGGATGGCAATTCCTTTTACCTTACTCACAATTGTTGCTTTCATAACACCTGATACAACACATGCTAACAAACTCATTTACGCTTACATCACTTATTCTTTAATGATGTTAGCTTATACTGCCGTGAATATTCCTTATTCAGCATTAGGCGGAATACTAACAACAGATATTCAAGAAAGAGCCTCAGTTCAAGCTTGGCGTTTTGCTATGGCTAAAGCTGGTGGACTTATCGTTGCCCTGCTCACACTGCCTTTAGTGGCTTACTTTGGTCAAGGAGATGAACAACTAGGTTTTTCACTCGCGATGACGGTTTTATCCTTAGTTGCCATGGCTTGTTTTATCGCTTGTTTCGCTTTTACCAAAGAGCGAGCTCAAGAAGTAGTAACCAACGTACCGATTAAAACCGATATATTTGCTGTGCTAAAAAATGACCAATGGCGAGTTCTAGCGCTCGTTACTTTTGTGGTACTTATTACTGTTGCTATGCGCGGTGGTGTTATGGCGTATTACGTAACGTATTATTTAAAACACGAAGAACTCGTCAGCCTATTTATTACCGCCAGCATGTTTGGAGGGATATTAGGAGCATTTATGTCGAACTGGGCAATACGTTATGTGTGTAAAGTTAAACTGATGAAAATAGCCTGTATGGGCATCACAATAACAAGCACTATGCTGTACTTCGTTCCTGCAGATAAAGTGTACTTAGCGCTTTCAATTACCTTAGTTACTCAGTTTTTCCACATGATATTTATTCCATTACTTTTTTCTTCAGTACCTGACACTGTTGATTACAGCATCCAAAATACAGGTAACGGACCTATGGCAATGAGTGTTTCGGGTCACTTACTTAGCTTAAAATTTGGTATCGCTATAGGTGGTGCCCTAACGGGCTGGATGCTTGCTGGTTATGGTTACCAAGCAAATGTTGAGCAAACACAATCATCACTTGATGGCATTATTATTATTTTTGCAGCAAGCCCAGCAATTGGTGCATTAGTCGCTTATGGATTACTGCACTTCTATAAGCTAGATTATAAATGGTCACTAACAATGAAAAACAAAGAGACTGTATAACCTATGAAATTATTAATGTGGATAGACTCTTCACTCATGGACACAGCTGCCAACTTCCAATTACACGAATATGCAGGTAATCGAGATGTGCTTATTACAACAGATATTGTTCTCGTGTTAAAAAGTGCAGCAGAAATAGATATTGTTTTAGGCGACTTTCCAAGAGAACATTTATCTTCTCTACCTAAGTTAATATGGTTTCAACAATTTGGAACCGGCGTAGAATGGCTGAGTGAACATAATTATTTAATTAACGCGCCGTTTGTGCTTACCAACTGTTCAGACGATCATCACGATGTGGTGGCTGATCACTTAATGGCGCTTATGTTATCGGTTACGCGAAATATCCCTCAGTTTGTCAATAGCCAAAGTAAAAATCAATGGCAGTCAACCAGCTTAACCAAATGTGAAAACCTGTTTCAGCTTAGAGGTAAAACAGTATTAGTGGTAGGTCTTGGTTCAGTTGGTTTAGCTATTATTAAACGCTTAGTGCCCTTTGGAGTAAAGATTATTGGCGTACGTAAAAACATAACCAAAAGTGTTGAGCACGTAAGTAAGTTATTCAGCGTTGATGAACTTAATATAGCAGCGAAAGAAGCCAATATTGTTGTATCTTCTTTACCTAAAACCGCTGAAACTTCTGATCTTTTTAACGAAGCGCTTTTTAATGCATTAGCCTCTCCTAGCTTTTTCTTTAATATTGGTCGTGGAAACGCAGTTGACGAAACCGCTTTGATCAATGCCTTAGAAACGGGACAACTTAATGGAGCTGGAATAGATGTAACCATTGAAGAACCTCTCAACAAAGAATCATCACTTTGGACAACGCCAAACCTATTAATTACTCCACACGTAGGAGGCACCTACAACGATGTGATGAAAACCTGGAGAGACATAGCGTTAGACAACCTACGTTTGTTTCAAGAAGGCAAAGAGTTACGAAATGTGGTGGATAAAAAGTCTGGTTATTAGATTTTTAGCCTCACTTAATTTCAGCCCAATGTTTTGACTTAATGGTTGAATACTTAACCTAGAATAATATAAATAATAGTAGGAAGTAACAGCTCAGCAACTGCTACAAACACTTCAAATATAAGCCAGCACAAAACACTAACATTCCTTAACCTTAAATCTAAAATTAGGGTTAAGGAAATCCATCAACTATGCTTAGTTTTCAATGAACATTTAAATATCAATAAATTTTTCCTATTGCTAGTAACACCTTAGACAGATTAATATGCAATTAATCATATCAAAGGTAACTAAGCCTTTGTTGTATCTTCTAGCTAAACGCTTATTTGAAATACAACATTAAGATTGATGATTTAAGCAAACTTGGAAGCTTTAATAAAAGCAAAAATAATCATATAAAAGGATAAAACATGAACGACGAAATAATAGAAAATGAGCCAACTAATACTAATTCTGCCAAAATGGTATATATACTTTATTTGGTAGGACTATTCTTTGGTATAACAGGCATTATAGGTGTGGTTATGGCTTACATCAATAAAGAAGGTTCCCCTGAATGGTTAAAAACTCATTATCAATTTCAGATAAGAACTTTTTGGATTGGCGCACTTTATTTAGTACTAGGTTCTATATTATCGCTAGTTATCGTTGGCTGGTTTGTTCTTTTATTTTGGGTTGTTTGGTTAATTATTCGCTCAGTAAAAGGTATGAAAGCACTTGATGCTAATAGAGCGGTTGAAGATCCAGAACGCTGGATGTTTTAGAAAAGTATTCTGTCATATTAAATGACTAAAGAAAGCTGGCTTTGTTTGTGAATAACTAACTGTGCCAGCTTTTTTAATTTTAAAAATGGTCACATCAGATAACGATTTGTTATCTAATATAGGGATTGTATTTTAGAACTGATAACCAAACTGTAGCATCGAACCTAAATCCATTCAGTCATTTACTTTAGCTCCTGTTAGAGTAAAGCCAATATTAAAACGTATCGTCGTCACTATAAACATTAACGGATAGTTCGCCATCCATGTTTTCAGAAACGATGAAGTTTATGGGTTTACAACATACTTGGCAATCTTCAATATACTGTTGATCCGAATCGTATGGATCAAGCAACACTCTAATGTTTTCACCACAGTAAGGACAGCCAATAGATTTCTCAGATAATTGATTCAAGTTCTAGAATTCCTATGTTTATTTAAATGAATAATATTTAAATAGTGAGTATAAGGGATAACATACTATTTTAATCATACTTTATTATATTCTTAATCCTGTTTTCTACCACACTTTCCACCAGGGCTTTGATATTCCCGGATGAGATATGTTTAACACTTGAGGTTCACTTTTATCTCCGGAAAGGGATACTGCGGTTATTTGAATAGTTATATTAATAGGTTCTTGTACTTCATTGATGCCGTCAAACCACATAAAACTATAAAGCTGTTTATTCTGGATAAATTTTGAAAGTACAACAGGCGAATCTAAAAATAGTTGATCTTCAAATCGACCTTTAACAATTTTAAAAATATAACCTTGCTCATGAGCTGGTATTGTATCAATTTTTAATTTAATGATACCAAGATCTGAACAAGAGCCATGGTTTCCATCATCCGTTCCTCTATGAATTGACTCAAGCGAAAATCGAGGTGAACTCGCTTTTATTAAAGCAACATCTGTAGTAATAAATTCATCAAACACTGGTGCAAACGAGCAAGCAAAAGAATTAAAAGCGATTAAATTTAAACATAATATTAATAACTTCCCCATATCAAAGACCTTTTTATTAAAGATAACTAGCTTATTTTTAGTATGCACCTATGTCTAAATTCTATTACCAAAACTACGGGTAACAAACGAAAGTACATAAATTTACTACTTTTTTATCTAATATTATATTAGTTATTCACGTACTGATTCATCTTGATGCTTAACCAACTCGTGCATAACGGCATCTTTTGTCATGATGAAACGGTCAATTATATGATGTTTAGAGCGACCTGATATTTGCACTGTATAAATTCCAGGGTGATTAAATTGAGCATAAATTTTATGAGGATCATTGTCTGAAGTGTTGGTTGACCATATAAATTCACTGACTTCACCACCACTTCGATACGCTTTAAACCAACCAAGTTGTCCAGCACCTTCTGGAAGTTCACCTATACAAGTATTCTTAGCAGTATCCATACCTTTTGGACAAACAATCGTAATACCGTTATCTCCGTAAAACTTGTCACTTTCTATTTTCAACCAAGAATCATTAGCTTCAGTAGTAGAACTACCTTCACCAATTTTATTAGCCCAATCAAATTGATATATACCTGGATTAGTAATTTTTACTTTTATATCAATAACACCTTTACCTGGCTTATTAAATTCATCGTTGCCCATCCATTCAATTGCATTACCGCCATGTACTAGTTTCCAACTACCGCTATAGTTAGTTGATTCCATTTCTACAACCACAACACCATTACTTTCAATAAATGCACCAGTACTGTTACTTAATGCTGGTAAAGAACTAACAGTACATGCTGCAAGTGATGACGATAAGACAACCGTTAATGATTTCTTTAAAAAATTGGCTTTCATTGTATATCCCTATGTATTTATTAATTCGGTTTGTTTTTACTTTCCTAAAACATTAACTTACGTGATGTTTTAGGTTACTTCTCGCCCGTTATTAAAGTAACAGCTCTCCATCGCCCTCTTGCCCACGCATAACCACCATCTTCTGGTATCAAACCATTAGATGCAGCAATGGCTTCAACTTTTATTTCGTCACCTGCTTTTAAAGAAAACACTGTTCCTGTGCTGAAATACACTTCATGAAAGTCTAGCTCTGTTCTTGGATTGGTAAAATCACCAACTAACTCATCATTTAAAAACAGCTTGTAGTGACTTTCGCCATCAAATTCAGATAAAGATACGAAACCAAGCTCGAATATGCCCTCTTCTTCCACACCTAATGTGTAAGTCGCTATTGCATATTGTGTTCTGAAATCTAGATTAGCAGCATCTATTGCTAGTGAGTGAGTTTTTGGGTCATCATAAAATGTTGCATGGCTTGAGCTTTGTTCATGTAAAGTAAAGTCGCTATTGGCGATGAGAACTTTTTCTACATTAGGTAAATTTATAATGTCGCTAATATCGGTGAGTGCCTGACTATTCATTGTATAAGCATTAGTGACTATTTCTTCTTTCCCAGTTTTAGTAAGAGCTTGAGTTTGTAAACTGATTGTCGAGTCTTCTTGTGCTTTGCTAGTTGTTTTATCCGCTTGTGAACAACCAAAGCCAGCTAAAATAATTACAGCCAATAAAAGTGAATTCTTCATCTGCTTTCCTTGTATTTTATTAAAATAAATCATTCGCTGATCTCTCCCAAATAAGCATCAACTGTTTGAATAGTTCCGTCAGGGTTATGAATTAACTCAACCATTTTGATATTACGTAAATGGGTCTTTCCGCCACTTAGTGAAGTGTCATGAAAGAATAAATACCATTTACCTTCAAACTCTGCGATTGAGTGATGATTAGTCCAACCTAAAACCGGCTCAAGTACTTTGCCTTTCCAAGTAAATGGTCCGTATGGGCTTTTTGATGTGCCGTATTGAATAAATCGAGAATGACCTGTTGAATAACTAAAATAGTAGGTGTCTTTAATTTTATGTACCCAAGCAGCTTCAAAAAACTTGCGCTCAAAGTCACCTTGTAGAATAGGTTTTCCAAATTCATCTTGGAGCACAACGTCTTGTAATGGTTGCGCTAAGCTTTTCATGTCGGCATTTAACTTAGCGATTTTAGGCATGTAAACAGGTTCGTTATCAGCAGGGTATTTGTCTTCTTCTATGTAACTGCCTGTTTGCCAACGTTGTAATTGTCCTCCCATAATGCCGCCAACGTATAAATAATATGACCCGTCGTCATCTTGAAATACTGACGGGTCAATACTGTAAGCATTTTCAATTGGTTCAGCTTCTGGCACAAATGGCCCTGTTGGCGTATCGGCAGTTGCTACACCTATTCTAAAAATGTCGTCTTTGTCTTTAGCTGGAAAATATAAATAATACTTACCATCTTTTTCGGCAGCATCTGGCGCCCACATTTGTTTTGTTGCCCAAGGAACTTGATCTACATGTAATGCTTGTCCGTGATCAATAACTTTAGGTTGAGTGTTTTCATTCACTTCATCAATTGAGAAGACGTGATAATCGCGCATATCAAAATGTCCGCCAGACGAGTTTCTAACCACACCACTTTCAATATCGTGAGACGGATAAATATATAACTTACCGTTAAACACATGAGCAGAAGGATCTGCCGTATACATATGCGTAACTAGCGGTTGTTGAGGAAACAAGGCTTCAGGCAGGTGTGTTTTAAGCTGATGATGCATGCTTTTATTATGTGCGTTATCAGCTTTATCTAGAGGTTTTTCAGTGCTTATCTCGTTTGAATTAACACTCAAACTTATTGTTAACGCTAATGTTACTCCAACAACAACTTTAACTGGAATAGAATTTATAACTGATTGAGATAAAACGGCTATTTTATTCGTTGGCTTAACGGAATGTTTTTCAATTTTCATAAGTTTCTCCGATTTTTGGGCGAAAAAATCTAGTAAGACATAAAAGTGAATTTACTCATTTTTATGTCTTACTAAGTTATTTACTAAGTATTTTTAAAGGTTGATAAAGCTTTTCAAAAAGAGGTTATAAGCCATCCATTTGTTCTAGCTCTTTACCTTTGGTTTCGTTCACAAATTTAAGAACGAAGATAACTGAAAGGCCAGCAAACAGAGCATAAAAGCTATATGCTGCAGCTAAGCCAATTGAACCTAGCATGATAGGAAACATCATGGTTACAGCGAAGTTGGCTGTCCATTGAGTAAAACCACTTACTGCTAAACCTAAGCCGCGTACTTGGTTAGGGAACATTTCACCGAGCAATACCCACATTACCGGGCCCCATGAAAGGTTGAAAAAGAACACATAAGCATTTGCTGAAACTAATGCAACAACACCCATAGAGCCTAAAATTAAGTTACCTGATGCATCTATATCTGCAGTCATGAAAGATGTAACTAAAGTAGCTAGCGTTATGGTCATCCCGATTGAACCAATAAGTAGTAAAGGTTTTCTGCCTATTTTGTCGATGTAATACATAGTGATAAAACATGCGGCAATACTTACACCACCACTTAATATGTTAATCAGTAAGGCGTCTGACTCTGAAAAACCAACAGCTTGCCATAAGATTGCGCCGTAATAGAAAACAACATTAATACCCACAAGCTGCTGTAGTGTTGCTAAACCAAGACCAACCCAAACAACTTTGCGAACTCCACCCGTTTTTTTATTTAATAAGTCTTTAAAGGTAGGTTGATGATTATGTTCGTTGAATGACGCTTGAATTTCGCTAAGCTTACTTTGCGCGTACTCTGTACCATATAAACGTTTAAGAACAGCTAAAGCCTGATCGTCACGTTGTTTTAATACTAAAAAACGCGGGCTTTCCGGTATAAATAATAAAGCGAATAAAAAGATCAAAGCAGGCAATAATTCTATCCAGAACATCCAACGCCAAGCTTCAAAGTTCATCCATAAAACTGCCGTTGAAACACCAGCAATATCAGCTAAATAATAGTTACTAACAAACGCCGAAAACAAACCAGAAATAATAGCCACTTGCTGAATAGTTGTTAACGTACCGCGATACTTAGCAGGTGCAATTTCACTGATATAAGCAGGCGCTAAAACAGACGCAGCACCTACAGCAAAACCACCAATAATACGGTAAATAACAAACTCAAAAGAGGTAACCGAAACACCTGAGCCATAAGCACTAACGATGAATAATATTGCGGTAATAATCAGAATAGTTTTACGACCTAATTTATCGGCCAAACTACCAGCAACAAATGCACCTATAGCACAACCGAGTAACATACTCGCTACGTTAAAGCCTGTGCCTACACTATCTGAATTAAAGGCTAATCTTAGACCGTCAACCGTACCGTTAATTACGCCACTGTCGAACCCAAATAAAAAACCACCTATGGTTGCTACAACACAAATTAAAAAGATAAATAGCTTATTTTCTTTCATCGTAACTTCTACATCGACAAGGTTTTCAGCACCATTAGCCGTTTGATTATTGTTTAACATTTAAATATCCCCGATCGTTAATCGATCTATTTTTATACTTTTGTAATTATTATTAGCGGCTTATAGCGCCAGCTTGTTTTTATGATTGATTTATTTCTACTTTTTATATGTACTTTTAATGGCTTCCATTTGTTTTTGTAATTGTTGGCTAACTGCGTGAGTCATATTTGGATGTTCTAACTTATGAGCTAAAACTGCTTCACCCGCTGCTTGTGCTTCATAATTTAAACCGATACTTTGTCGGTTATCTTGGAAGCTATCAACTAAATCGTCTGAATGATATAGCTCGCAACTTTTAGCTCGCCAAAAATCTGGAATAACCACTGAGCCTTTTTCACCAATAATAATAGCCCAATTATGTAGCTTGCATTGAAACGATGTGCCTAAAGTAAGATGTACATCACCAGCGTTTGCTAACATCACTAAATCATCTTCAACGCCATTAGGTGCAAACTGTGGTTTAACATAAAAGTTGTCTAGCTCAGCATCTGTAAATAAAGTTGAAATAGCTAAAGGATAAATGCCCATATCTAACAAACAACCGCCAGCTAAGTCTTCTCTGTAAACTCGAGACTCTAATTGATAAGGCATTGGATAACCAAAGTCAGCTTTTATCTGTTTAACTTTACCAATACGCCCTTCAGTTACCCACTGTTGTGCTTTAACAATGGCAGGTAAAAAGTATGTCCACATAGCTTCCATTAAAAACAATTGCTTTTGTTTCGCTAAATCAAATAATTGCTGACTTTCTTCACTGCTTACAGTGATAGGCTTTTCACAAAGAACATGTTTACCCGCCATTAAAGCGTCACGTACATTCTCAAAATGAAAATTATGTGGAGTGGCTACATAAATAATATCGACATTTGGATCATCATAAACAGATTGGTAATCAGCGTAAGCATTGGAAATGTTAAATTTGTCAGCAAAAGCATGTGCGCTTTCTATATTTCTTGAACCTACAGCAACAAGCTCTCCGTTATCAACAAAAGTCATATCAGCGCAAAAGTCACTGGCTATATTGCCTGTACTGATAATACCCCAACGTAATTTTTCACCTTGCATACTCATTTCCTCTGCTGCACATAAATAGAACTTCAATATATAACTCAAGTAAGCGTTAAGCTAAGATCTTGAGAATATATTTTTTAATTATTAACAATGACTTGATTTTAAAGCCATGTTATTGTCAAAACAACTATAACATTTTTTATTAAATATAAAACAGAAAATAAATCATAAGGTGTTAAAAAATATGAAAACAAGTGCGATAAAAATTCAATGTAGAATACTCGTCTTTATGTTTGTGAGCCTGTTTTCAGCAGTAACAGTAGCTCAACAATTTAACGTATTACTTTTTACTAAAACTAGTGGCTGGCACCATAAAGCGATACCTGCTGGTGTAGCTAATATTGAAGCACTAGCCAAAGAACATCACTTTAATATGGTATGGCATGAAGAAGCTTCGTACTTTAATGATAAGTTTTTAGCTGATATAGATGTGGTTATATTTATGATGACCACAGGTGATGTGCTTAACCAAGAACAACAAGCAGCTTTTAAGCGTTATATACAATCAGGTAAAGGTTTTGTGGGGATTCACAGCGCTTCAGATACTGAATACGAGTGGCCTTGGTTTCACAAACTAGTTGGCAGAACTTTTGTTATTCATCCTGAAGTTCAAACCGCAAGGCTACAAGTGGTGAACACCAAATTTCCAGGAATGAACCAAGTCCCTAATAATAGTTTATGGACAGATGAATGGTACGATTTTGGCGATGAAAACAGTGAAAATTTAAACTACCTGTTAACGGTTAATGAAAACAGCTATAGCACTCACTCTGATTGGGGAAATGGGAGAACAGGAAATGGCATGGGAGAGTTCCACCCTATCGCTTGGTATCAAAACTTTGATGGCGGGCGTTCATTTTACACAGCTTTAGGTCACATAAACGCTGTTCATAACAATCCTATTTTTAAACAACATTTGTACGGCGGAATATATTGGGCTGCGACAGGTAAAGGTATACTGGAATAAGCCTTAACTTCAATTACAGCTAAATACTTAGATATAGATCAAATCTATAACAAATTTTTCTTCTATTACCTTTCTAAAGCTTTAGCTATATGAAATAGTAAAGGTTATTGTTATTTATTATAAAAAGTGAACAACATAAGAGCGCATTATTAGTTTAAAGTGTTTTAAGCAAAACTGTTTTTCGAGTCTATAATTTATAAATAGCTTAACTCGAACTAGGGTTAAATAAATACCAACAAAAATTATTTAAGGATGTCTATGTATAAAACGATTATTTGCGCAATAGAGGCGAGTAAAGAAGGTGAAGCGGTACTTGCAAAAGCACAAGAATTTGCACTTTTATGTAATGCTAAATTGTTTGTTACTCATATTATTCCTTATGCTTTGCTGCCTAAAGATTATCAAAAAGAATTGAAAGAAAAAACATTACCTAAAATGGAAGCCATTACAGAAAGCTTGGGTATTCCAAAGAAAAATGTATCGGTTAAGTTTGGTAAACCATATGAGCAAATTTGTTTGTTGGCTGAGAAGGAAGAAGCTGACTTAATTATGTTAGGTACACATTCAAAAAAAGGCATTCAAGCGCTCATAGGCTCTACGGCTAATGGTGTGGCTAATTATGCAAAATGTGATGTAACCTTATTAAGAATTTAATCATGGGTATAGATAGGAAACTATTGTCATTATAGTTTCCTTTACCTCTGCACTTTTAATTCCTTCTTATACCCACTATAACCAGCGACGAACATCTGTAGCATAAGTTTTATATTCATTAGCAAATACATTTGTTAAATGCTGCTCTTCCGCAATAATTTGTCTGTGCAACATAACCACACCAATCAATAAACAAATTAAAGTAAATAGCGATGGTAAAGCCAAAAAGAAACCCAGTTGAGAAAATGCTACACATACAAAAATAGGATTACGTGAACGCCTAAAGTACCCATCAGTAATAAGCTGTTTAGGACCTGTATTATCAATACCTGAACGCCACTTATTACCCATACTTAAATGAATTACAACTGTCATCCCAAAACCAACGGTCATAAAAACAATACCAACAAAGATAACAGGAAAGGTTTGTAGAGGCGTCAACATAACGAGATAAGTATCTATACCTTCAAAAAACACTCGGCTTAAACATATCAACAATATGCTTGCTCTAAAAAAACGAAAGGTGAGATGATTCCACCAAGTAGAGCAAAAACGTTCACCTGGATGAACTAAATCCACCAATTGTTTTTTCTGAGTGACAATAATCTTTACGGTATAAAAAAGAGCAACACATGTGTAAAAAATTGCTAAATAAATACGAGCGAATTCAATAATTCCTGAAGGTGACTGAATAAAATCCATCGGTTATCCTTAACGTTGAACAGGCTTTAACCTAGTGCCTTGAATGAGAGTTAACTTTTAATGATATAAATGATAACAAAAAAAGAACCAACAATTTCAATAAAATAGATTAAGTTCTCAATTCTTTCAATAAGTATCGCGTAACCTAGTATCTAGCAGATCAATGAATTTACCAGGTAATAGCACATTCTTCTCGCCAAATGTTCAAAGGTTTGCTTTTTATAAAAACTGGCGGACAAAATCGATAACGGTAAATAGTTCAACAACTTTAAATTAAGACTCAATTATTATTAATCTTAATATGATTGAAATAAGTTTTTGTTACTGTAACCAGCTATTGTATTTTTGATACAGACATTAGATTATAGACCCATAGCGGATTAATAAAATCCTATCTGAACAAAAAACAAGAACACAAATAAAATCTATTCCAATAACTGATATTAAATACATTTTTACAGTTGCTGTATGGGAGATTTAAGCACTCAACACAGTGGTGATAATATGTATTTAATTACAAACAGAGTCATAAAAAAAGGCAAAGGCTTAAGTGTTTTTGGTAAAACACCGAGTCCTTTTGGTCCAAATGAATTACGTGCAATTGAAGTTTCGAAGAAAGGTACGGGCTGGTCAGCAGCAAGTGTCGACGATAAGCTATCAGTTGAAGAAGTAGAAAGACTCAAAAGCAAATATCATTTAAACATTGATACCTCTAAAGACTGGTACGGCTCGTTAACCGTCGCTTGTAACTTGTTTGATCAAGCTCGTACACAAGGTAAATCCATTCTATTTTTTGTCCATGGTTATAATAATGATGTAGGCGATGTATTAAAAACCGCTGAAGAAATTGAAAAATTATACAATGTGATTGTTGTACCTTTTACTTGGCCAGCTAATGGTGGTGGTGCTATTTCGGGTACAGCTTCATACCTTAGTGATAAATCTGACGCGCGAGCTTCATCTGGCGCGATTAATCGCTTTGTAGGAAAGATCAGCTATTATCATGCCCTGCTTACCGAAGCTTCATTAACTGAAATTAGAAGCAAAGTAGATGCTAAGTATCACGATAATGCTAACCCTATGGCAGCCGCTTCTCTTTACAGCGAGCTTGTTAATAAATCTTGTGTCGTTAAAATAAATTTACTTTGTCACAGTATGGGTAATTATTTGCTGAAACATTCGTTAATGACCAGTGACAATGCCACTTCTGAACTAGTCTTTGATAATATCTGCCTTGTTGCTGCAGATACCAATAATGAAAATCATGCTCACTGGGTTCAAAGTCTTGATGTACGTAAACGTGTGTATATTGTGATTAACGAAGACGATTCCGCCTTGAAAGCTTCAAGAATTAAACCAGGAAAACAGCAACAGGCACGTTTGGGTCATTATCTTAAAAAATTGGACAGTGATAATGCCGTGTATATAGACGTTACTGAAGCTGAGGCAGTAGATTCAGAACACAGCTACTTTAAAGGAAGTAGTGTCAATAAAAATGCCAAACTCAAAGCTATTTTCAACCAAATGTTTAACGGACAAACAGTCGAAAGAGATTTGGAATATATCAGCAGTATTAATTGTTATCGCTTAATTTAAATGCGTAGCAATAAGTTAAAACGCTTAATTTGAACCCTGAACTTGCTATATTGAAATAACTTAATTAACTCTAATCTATTCAATTAATGCCAGTTCAGCGGATCAACTTTTATAAACTTGTTTATAGTTCAGCTAAATATTTAACTTTTTAATAACATACTCATTCTTAAAGTATTTATGCTTTTTAAAACCCATCTATATACCATTTAATTCAGTTACTTACCTAAAAAACCCAATACAGTTTTTTGCTTTAAATTCCACTAAAAACATCACCAGACTGTTTATTTAATCTGTATTTAAATAATTAATTCTATTGTGAACACAAATCAAATAGTCTATTTTACAATTAGGTTATAGTTATTTTGACTCAAACCTAGTTGAACATAAATACAATAAATAAAAAGTTACTTTTCTAAAAGTAACAACATCATAACTAATGTATTTCAGGAAATATAAATGAACATAATCAATAACAAAATTAAGCTCTTTAAGCCTAACGCATTAAAGGCAGCACTATTCGTGACTCCAGCGTTATTATTATCTGCTTGTGATGATGATAAAAAGCAACCAACACCACCAGCAGTTACTCCGCCTGTTGTAGAACAACCTTCCGTTGAAGAGCCGCCTACTCCACCTCAGCCACTAATAACTAATTTAGTTGAAGCGGCAAATGTAGCCAATAAAAGAGTGGGAGCAGCAGTTAGTAATGGTGTTTTAAATAATAATGAAACAGATTACATCAATATCCTTAAAGCTGAATTTAACTACATCACACCAGAAAATATCGGTAAATGGGGCTCTATACAAAAATCAACATCGGATGTTTGGGACTTTAGTGCATTAGACAGCATGATAGCTTTTGCTGAAGAAAATGAGATGGCATTTAAAGGTCATGCATTAGTTTGGCATCGCCAAGCACCAAATTTTGTCAATAGTGATGTAACACCTGAAGAATTAACTACTTTGATCAATGCACACATTGATGCCTTAGCTCCTCGTTACAGCGGACAAATATATGCGTGGGATGTTGCAAACGAAGTCATGGGTGATGATGCTAATTATCGTGACTCTGTATTCTTTGAAAAGCTAAATAAAAACTATATTGCTGACTCTTTTATCAGAGCTCACGCAGCAGATCCAGAAGCAAAGTTGTTCTACAACGATTACAGCATAGATAACATCAATGCAAAGTCTGCTGCTGTGTTCACTATGATTACTGAATTAGTTAATGCTGAAGTACCTATTGATGGTGTTGGTTTTCAAATGCATTTAGATGCGTCAAATGCTCCATCAACCCAGCAAATGACAGATAACTTTCAGCGTTTTGTAGATTTAGATTTAGACGTAAACATTAGTGAAATTGATGTACGTTTATCTTCTTTGCCTTGGGATCAAGTGACTAAACTTGCGATTCAGCAACAGGTATACCATCGTGCCGTTAATGCATGTATGAATATAGAACGTTGTGACGCCGTTACTGTTTGGGGCTTTACAGACAAATACAGCTGGATTGATGGTGAATTTGGTCCAGATGATCCACTTTTATATACAGCTGAATACGAAAGAAAGCCCGCTTACTATGCCTTAGCTGATGGTTTTGTTGGAATTGCAGCTGATGCTTCAGGTGTTATGCCAAACTTAATTGCTAATGGTAACTTCGAAATTGCCACAGATGGCTGGACAACGTTAGATGAAACAGCCTTAAGAACAACTATTGCCCAAAAGAATGGTATTACTTCTCTTATCGCTTCATCCACGGATACAAGCAAAGCCACAGCAAGTATTGATATTACCACTCTACTTAAAGCAAACAACGTATACGACGTTGAAGCTTGGGTAATGTTGGCTAATGAAACAACGCTAGAAAGCTCAGTCAATGTAATCCTTGAATGTTTAGATGAAGAAGCCCAAACAATTGTTGTTAACTCAGCTGTTGCAGTTAATACAGAATTTACTCAGTTAGCTGGTACGTTAACAATAGCTGAATGTGACTTTGTAGCAGCAACCCTAGTAATTGAAGGACCTGCAGCTAATGAAGACATTTACATAGATGCAGTAAGTCTTCGTCCACAAGCTTTATTGCCTGATACCGAAGGTTTCAGCGACAACATTTTAGCTAACAGCGACTTTGAAGTTGATGCTTCGGGCTGGGAAGGTTACGACTCTTCTGAAGTTGCAATAACAACCACCAAAGTATTTGCAGGTACACAAAGTTTAGTGGGTACTTCACGTACTCAAGAATACCAAGGGCCATCAACTAACATTTTAAATTTGGTTGAGTCAGGTGCGACTTATCAATTGTTTGCCAGAACTGCCATTAGTGAAGGTTCGGCTCAAGTAAAAGCAACCATAAGTGCAACTTGTTCAGATGGTGTTAAGTACTTAGGTACAGGCGCGGTAGAATCTAGCGCTACAGATTGGGCTTTATTAGCAGGAGAAGTTACCTTACCTAATTGTGCAATGAGCGACGCTATTCTTTATTTTGAAGGGCCTGCTGTAGGTATCGACATTTATGTTGATAATGTAACCTTTCATAAAGAAGAAAAAAATCTTGGTCCTAATTTAGTAAGTAATAACGACTTTGAAGAAAACACCGAAGGTTGGTCAGTTTGGGGCGGTACTTTAGCTAGCTCAACAAACTATGCTAATACTGGAAATAGCAGTGCTTTACATAGCGATAGAACCGGTACTTGGCAAGGACCTGTATTTAATTTACAGCCTTATGCTGAAACAGGAAAAACTTACGAAATTACCACTTATGCACGTATTGAAAATGCAGCAGAAGATCTAATAAACATTACACTAAAAACATTATGTGAAGGTGATACAGAAGAAGATGCTTCTTACTCTCAACATGGAACTATAACAGCAACTAATGGTGATTGGACTAAGTTAACAGGTAGTTTAGTTTTACCTAACTGTAACCTTGTAAGTGCCGATGTTTACTTTGATGGACCTGCTATAGGTGTAGATATTTATATTGATAGCGTTTCTATTACGAGTGAAGTCACTGTAGACCCAGATAATCTATTTACCAATTCAACATTTGAATCAGGTGTAAATGGTTGGGCAACCTGGGGAGCAAATATCGAGGAAAGTACTGACTTTGCTCACACAGGTGAAAAATCTGCACTAGTGAATTCTCGTGCAAATAACTGGCACGGACCTGTGTATGATTTTTTTGGTACAGGTACAGCAAATACCACTTATGATATGAGTGGTTGGATAAGAGTTGCTGGATCTGAAAGCGAAGATATTAGTGTTAACATAAAGCAAACTTGTGAAGGTGAAGAAGCACTGTATGTTGATGCCGGTCCAGCCGTTACTGTCTCAAATAGTGAATGGACTGAAGTGAGCGGAACTTTTACTACTCCTGATTGTAACTTAACAGAATTGTCTGTGTATTTTTCTAACGCCGCTGTCGGTGTTGATATGTACTTAGACGACGCCCTAATTAAGCTTGCTGCTGTAGAATAAATAGTAACGCGATTTATAAAGGGATTAAGGTAAATTCGTCTCAACAAAAACACCTATGGGCTGGCGTAAAACTAGCCCATATTTATCAGTAAAATTTTAGCTAACATCTATTTGCATACACTTATTAACCTACATTTATTAACTATTAATATCTGCGGCCATGCTAACCTAATAATATTTCCAAACTCTATTACCTCGTAGCATCTCTATCGGCTTAGCTATTCTCCAAACATTACAAACTTTAGCTTAGTTCTACTCTCCTTTTTTGAAAATTTATTAATAGAAAACGTCTAAAACTGACTTATCACCTCCGCTCAAAATCATTTTTAAGACAATAAAATGTTAGCGCTATCTTAAAATCAACATAAAAAACCATTTTTATTTATAAATTCATATTTTTATTAGATGTAAAAATACAAAACATCATATTCACAAATTTAATAAGTACCAAAAGAAATAGTCAAATAAACAATGAGTTAGAGTTAAGTAAGCTAAAAAAGCTAATATAAAAGGTGTTAACAGACTAATCAAAGCTTAAATAATTACAGATCAAAGCATTGCCAAATGATTTTCTCGATGATAATGTTAGCGCTAACAAATAAACAAACATAATTCATTAGAGAGTTTTTATGTACTTGGGAATTGATTTAGGTACATCGGGTGTAAAAGTTATATTACTCGATAACAACGATAAGATTGTTGATCAAGCATCAGCATCATTAGAAGTTAGTCGCCCAGCACCGTTATGGTCTGAGCAAGAACCTAGTGATTGGTGGCAAGCAACTAACGACGCTATAGCAACATTAAAAACTAAAAACAGCGATGCGCTATCTTCGGTTGTAGCTATTGGCTTATCAGGTCAAATGCATGGTGCTACTTTACTCGACAATAACAACGCAATTATCCGCCCTGCCATTTTATGGAATGACGGACGCAGCGAAGCACAATGTAAAACCATTGAAGCACGCGAACCTAATACTCGCTCAATAACAGGCAACATTGCTATGCCTGGTTTTACTGCACCTAAGCTAGTTTGGTTAAAAGAAAATGAGCCAGAAAATTTTAACAAAGTCGCTAAAGTGTTATTACCTAAAGACTACTTACGCTTTTTAATGACAGGCGATTTTGCCTCAGATATGTCTGACAGTGCCGGTACGTTGTGGCTTGATGTTGAAAAAAGACAATGGTCTGAAAAAATGTTAGCGGCAACCGGCTTAACGGTTGAGCAAATGCCAGCGTTATTTGAAGGCACTGAAATTACAGGTCATCTAAATTCAGATATTGCTGAGCTATGGGGAATGAATCAAGTACCCGTAATTGCAGGTGGTGGCGACAATGCAGCTGGTGCAGCTGGTATTGGTGTTATCAACCCAAATGAAGCGTTTTTGTCATTAGGTACATCAGGTGTTTATTTCGTTGCTAACGAAACTTACAACCCAAATCCAGATAGTGCTGTTCATACTTTCTGCCATTGTATTCCTAATACTTGGCATCAAATGTCGGTGATTTTAAGTGCTGCAAGTTGTTTAACTTGGGTAACACAATTAACGGGCTTTAAAGATGAAAAAAGCTTGCTTGACGAAGTTGAAAAACTTGATTTCTCAGTGCCCTCTTCAGTGATCTTCTTACCTTACTTGTCTGGTGAACGTACTCCACACAACAATCCAAATGCCCAAGGTGTTTTCTTTGGCTTAGGCCATAACACTGACGCAGCTGAACTAGGTCGTGCAGTTTTAGAAGGCATAGCTTACGCATTTAACGATGGACAAGAAGCCTTAATGGCTGCTGGCACGCAAATCGATACAGTTTCAGTTATTGGTGGTGGATCTCGCAGCAAGTTATGGGGAAAAATTCTCGCTAGCGTATTAAACAAGCCATTAACTTATCGCAACGGTGGTGAAGTAGGTCCAGCATACGGTGCTGCACGCTTAGCTAAAGTTGGCGCAAATAAAGTAGATGCAAGTACGGTTTGTTTAGCGGGCGAAGTAGCTCATGTTATTGAACCTGACCAAGCAATGGCTGATTACTACCAAACACAAAAACGTAAATACCAACAACTTTACCTTAGCTTGAAAGAACATTTTTAAGCTGAACTTTTAATAAAACATTTTAAACAAAACAAATTAACAACTGATTTAATTAGGAGAACACCATGAGTGAACAATTTTTTAACAACGTAAACAAAATACAATTTGAAGGTGCTAACAGCACTAACCCACTAGCTTTCCGTCATTACGATGAAAACAAAATCGTACTTGGCAAAACGATGAAAGAACACTTACGTTTCGCTGCTTGTTACTGGCACAACTTTTGTTCAACAGGTTTTGATATTTTTGGTGAAGGTACATTTGACCGCCCTTGGATCCAACCTACGGGCAACCAATTACAACTTGCTGAACAAAAAGCTAAAGTTGCTTTTGAATTTTTCGAAAAACTAGGTGCTCCTTACTTTTGTTTCCATGATGCTGATATCGCTCCTGAAGGAAATTCTTTAAAAGAATTCCATTCAAACGTTAACCACATTGCTGACATTTTTGAAAAAGAAATGGACCGCACGGGTGTTAAATTACTTTGGGGTACAGCTAACTTATTCTCAAATGCACGTTTTTGTGCTGGTGGTTCAACTAACCCTAACCCTGATCTTTATGCTTATGCTGCTGCTCAAGTTAAGCATGCCATGGATGTTACTCATCGTTTAGGTGGTGAAAACTACGTACTTTGGGGCGGTCGTGAAGGTTACGATACATTATTAAACACTAACCTTAAGCAAGAAGGCGAGCAATATGCACGTTTCCTTAAAATGGTTATTGAACATAAAAACAAAATTGGTTTTAAAGGTAAGTTATTAATAGAGCCTAAGCCTCAAGAACCTACCAAGCATCAATACGATTACGATACAGCCACTGTTGCTGGTTTCTTACACAAGCACGGTATTGCTGGTGAAGTTCATGTAAACATTGAAGCTAACCATGCAACACTTGCTGGTCATAGTTTCCATCACGAAATTGCTGTTGCTTGTGCTGAAGGTGTTATGGGTAGTATTGATGCTAACCGTGGCGACATGCAAAATGGTTGGGATACAGATCAATTCCCTAACGATGTAGCTGAATGTACTTTAGTTATGTATGAAATTTTGAAAAATGGTGGTTTAGATACTGGCGGATTCAACTTTGATACTAAACTTCGTCGTCAATCATGTGAACGTGATGATTTATTCATTGGTCACATTGGCGGTATGGACACTATGGCTCAAGCATTAATGAACGCTGCTAAGTTAATTGAAGATGGTCCATTAACTCAATTTGTTGACGAGCGTTACGCTGGTTGGAAAGGTAAATTAGGTCAAAGCATCATGTCTGGTGAGCAAAGCCTAGAAAGTTTATCTAAGTTAGTACTTGAAGAAAACATTAACCCTAAACAGGTTTCTGGTCGTCAAGAACTACTTGAAAACATTGTTAACCGTTACGTTTAATACTTACTTAATGTAAGAACAAGTTGTAACTAGTTTGCCATCGGCTTTCCCCGGGTCGGTGGTAAACACAATCAAATACTAAGGTCTTTTGATCTTTGTTTATAACTTTTGCTGAGAGAGAAAATTGTCTTAGACAAGGCATAAAAATAATACAAAGTTCAACAAAACCTACATACATTAAACATGAGGTAAGCCGCGCTCTTTAATGTTCGCTGGTAAAAAAATACAATGAACCTACTTGAACAACTAAAACAAGTCACTAAAGTGGTAGCCGATAGCGGTGATGTAGACTCTATCAAAGCATTAAACCCTGTAGATGCCACAACTAACCCATCGCTTATTTTACAAGCTGCAAAACTTCCACAATACAAACATTTAATTGATGATGCTATTAGTAAATCAAGCGTTAACGGCAAAGCCGATATTGATGATGTTTGTGATCAATTAATTGTGAATTTTGGCTGTGAGATCTTAAAACATGTACCCGGTCGAATTTCTTCAGAAGTTGATGCAAAACTATCTTTTGATACAGAAGCAAGTATTAAAAAAGGTCGTAAGTTAATTGCTCTTTATGAGAAAGCCGGCATTTCAAAAGATCGCGTTTTAATTAAACTGGCTTCTACTTGGCAAGGTATTAAAGCCGCTGAACAATTAGAAAAAGAAGGCATAGCTTGTAACTTAACCTTATTATTCAGTATGGCTCAAGCAGTAGCCTGTGCAGAAGCAAATGTAACCCTAATCTCTCCTTTTGTCGGCCGCATCCTAGATTGGTACAAAGCTAAAGAAGCCATCACAAAAGAAGGTAAAGATTTCACAGGTGCAAACGATCCAGGTGTTCAATCTGTTACTAAAATTTATCAATATTACAAAACTTACGACTACAAAACGGTAGTTATGGGCGCAAGTTTTAGAAATACTTCAGAAATAATTGAATTAGCAGGCTGTGATTTATTAACCATTTCGCCAGCATTATTAACTGAATTACAAAACACTGAAGGCACACTTGAAACCAAGCTTGATGCTAGTGTAGTGCAAATTAAGTCACGTGAAGAACTTATACCTTTAACTCAATCAACTTTTACATGGCAACACAATGAAGATGCTATGGCGACAGAAAAGTTATCTGAAGGTATTCGCAACTTTGCTAAAGACCAAAACACCTTAGAAGCAATGGTTAACGAACTGCTATAAGTTTTACCATTCAATCATTTAATGAAGCTCACCTGAATATACCCCACATTTTATATTCAGGTTATTTCACTATTTCAACGTTATGCAGCTTCTTTTTGAAACTAACTAACAAGACACTTATGTAAGGAATTCATCATGACGTCTTCAAGACAGCATTTAGCTAATGCTATCCGCGCTTTATCTATGGACGCAGTTCAGCAAGCAAAATCAGGTCACCCAGGTGCACCTATGGGCATGGCAGATATTGCAGAAGTATTATGGAATGATCACCTAAAACACAATCCGGCAAACCCAAATTGGGCAGACAGAGATCGCTTTGTTTTAAGTAATGGTCATGGCTCAATGTTAATTTATTCATTACTGCATTTAAGTGGTTATGATTTACCTATTGATGAGTTAAAGCAGTTTAGACAATTACACTCTAAAACCCCCGGACATCCTGAATATGGTTATACCGTTGGTGTAGAAACCACAACAGGACCACTAGGCGCAGGTGTTTCTAATGCTGTCGGCATGGCGATTGCTGAAAAAACTTTAGCTGCCCATTTTAACCGTCCAAACATGGATATTGTTGACCATTACACCTACTGCTTTTTAGGCGATGGTTGTTTAATGGAAGGTATTTCTCACGAAGTATGTTCGCTAGCGGGAACCTTAGGTTTAGGAAAGTTAATTGCCTTTTGGGATGACAATGGTATTTCTATTGATGGTCATGTTGAAGGTTGGTTTACTGATAACACCCCTGCCCGTTTTGCAGCTTACAACTGGCATGTGATCAGTGATGTTGACGGACACGACCCTGTTGCTATTAATAAAGCCATTGAAGAAGCCAAAAGCGTTACCGATAAGCCAACAATGATCTGCTGTAAAACAACAATTGGTTTTGGTTCACCGAATAAATCAGGTTCACACGACTGTCATGGCGCACCACTAGGTGATGAAGAAATTGCAGCAACACGTGAATTTTTGAATTGGCCATATGCTCCTTTTGAAATTCCACAAGACGTTTACAAAGCTTGGGATAACAAAGAAAAAGGTACTATCGCAGAGCAAAACTGGAGCATGGCTTTTGCAGCATATTCAGCTGAATATCCAGAGCTTGCTGAAGAATTTAGTCGTCGTGTACTTAATAACGATCTTCCAGAACAGTTCGAACAAAAAGCTGATGAGTATATTGCTCTTTGTCAAAAAGAAGCACAAAACATAGCAAGTCGTAAGGCTTCGCAAAATGCAATCGGTGTATATGGCGCTTTACTACCAGAGTTATTAGGTGGTTCTGCTGACTTAGCGGGTTCTAACTTAACTTTATGGTCTGGTTCTAAGGGGATTTCGGCTGAAGATGCTGATGGTAATTACCTGTATTACGGTGTTCGCGAATTTGGTATGAGCGGCATTATGAATGGCTTGTCTTTACATGGTGGCTTCATCAATTACGGTGCAACTTTCCTTATGTTTATGGAATACGCGCGCAACGCTGTTCGTATGTCGGCATTAATGGGTATTCAAAACATTTTTGTTTATACCCACGACTCTATTGGTCAAGGTGAAGATGGTCCAACTCATCAACCTATTGAGCAAATAGCTAACTTACGCATGACGCCAAATTTAACAACTTGGCGCCCATGTGATGCTGTTGAATCTGCTGTAGCTTGGAAAGCTGCAATTCAGAAACAAGATGGTCCAAGTGCATTAATTTTTAGTCGCCAAGGTTTACCTCATCAAAATCGCGACAATGCACAAGTTAAAAGCATTGAACAAGGCGGTTATGTATTAGTTGATTGCGTTGGCACACCAGACGCTATTTTAATTGCCACAGGTTCGGAAGTTGGTATTGCTGTTGAAGCAGCTGCATCATTAACTGAACAAGGGAATAATGTGCGAGTTGTGTCTATGCCAAGTACTAGCGTATTTGATCAACAATCGAGTAGCTATCAAGAAAGTGTATTACCGAGCGAAGTTAAATCGGTTATTGCTATCGAAACAGCACATGTTGATTTTTGGCATAAATACACAGGAAGAAATGGCGCAATCATAGGTATGAAAACCTTTGGTGAATCAGCACCTGGTAGCGAATTATTGAAACACTTTGGCTTTACTACTGACAATATTGTTAACACTACATTAGACGTAATAAATAGAAATTCAGCCGCTTAATCGCGTTGTTTTAACTTTAGAAACTACAACTTCTTATTGCTCCTCAATAATGGTTGTAGTTTCTTTTTAGCTGTTAACGCATAAAAGAGAAATTGGAAACATACAATGCAACCTAGAACTTCACTCGCCAGCTGGCAAACACTCGTTGAACATGCACAACAAATGAAACAAGAACGCATGAGTGACATGTTTAAACAAAACCCAAAAAGGTTTGATGAATTTTCACTTAAGTTATCACCGTTTTTACTCGATTATTCTAAAAACTTAATCAACGATAAAACCATGAGCAACCTTTTAGCCTTAGCTAAAGCATGTGATATTGAAGGCTGGCGTGAAAAAATGTTCTCAGGTGAGCGCATCAATCCAACTGAAGATAGATCCGTGCTGCATATTGCTTTACGTAATCAAACGCAAAAGCCTATTACACTTGATGGCAAAAACATTAATGAAGATGTACAACAAGCTCTAAATCAAATGAAGTCTTTTTCAGATAAAGTTCGCCAAGGCGTTTGGAAAGGCTATTCAGGTAAAAGCATTACCGATGTGGTTAGTATTGGGGTAGGTGGCTCTAACTTAGGCCCACAAATGGTGACTGAAGCATTAGAAGAATACAGTGACAATGCCGTTAATGTTCATTACGTTTCTAATGTTGATGGCACACAAATCGCCAACGTTTTACGTCCGTTAACGCCTGAAACCACCTTATTTATTGTCTCGAGTAAAACCTTCACAACCACTGAAACCATGACCAATGCGAAAACAGCCATGCACTGGTTAGTCGCTTCTTCGTTTGATCCTGCAGCCATTGCTAAGCATTTTGTTGCGGTATCGTCTAACAAAGAAAAAGCTACAGCCTTTGGTATTGAAGAAGAAAATATTTTTGACATGTGGGACTGGGTAGGTGGTAGATTTTCATTATGGTCAGCTATAGGTTTACCCATTGCTATTAGTTTAGGTTTTGATAATTTTGTTGAGCTATTAGAAGGCGCTAATGAAATTGATAACCATTTTTACAAAGCACCATTAGAACAAAATGCACCAGTAATTTTAGCGCTGCTTAGCCTATGGAACTGCACCTTTTTAGGCGCTCAATCGCAAGTTATTTTACCTTACGACCAAGCTTTGCATATGTTGCCTGCGTATTTACAGCAAGCAGAAATGGAAAGTAATGGTAAATCAGTGAACTGGCAAGGCGACTCAATCGACTACCCTACTGTTCCAACGATTTGGGGAGAAATTGGCATTAATGGTCAGCACGCTTTTTATCAATACTTACATCAAAGTAACAATATTGTACCTGCAGACTTTATTGGCTCGGTTGAAAGCACAACTCCTGTTAAAGGTCATCATCAAACCTTAATGGCTAACTTTTTTGCGCAAACACAAGCTTTAATGCAAGGTGTTGATGAAACGCAAATTCGTGAAGAATTAAAAGCCAAAGGTAATACACAAGCCTATATCGATAAAGTTGCACCTCATAAAGTTCATAAAGGTAATCGCCCTTCAAATACCATTTTGATGCAGCGTATTTCACCTAGAGCTATCGGTAGTTTAATTGCCTTATACGAGCACAAAATATTTACTCAAGGCATTCTTTTACAAATATGCTCTTTCGATCAATGGGGTGTAGAATTAGGTAAAGGCTTAGCCAATAATATTGAAGCTGAATTAGCCAAAAATACGGTGAGTGAAACCCACGACAGTTCTACACAAGGTTTGATGAATTATTTTCAAGAGCACCAACCAAAAAATCACTCGTAATTAAGTTTTAGCACTTTTTAAGAAGATAGGTAAATTAGCAAATGGTTCAAATAACAACTTATGAAATAACGGGTCAGCATGGCGATAACATTAATGATCGACTTTGCATCAGTAATTATGGTGCTCGTTTAGTCAGTTGGCACACTCAAGTAGATGATGAAATTCGTAATGTTGTTTTGGGGTATTCTAACCTAGAAGATTACTTTACTGATGAGTCATACTTGGGCGCGATTGTTGGACCATATGCTAATAGAATTGGCAATTCGCGTTGTAAAATTGACGGTACAGAAGTGAACTTAGCCGCTAATGAAGGTGACAACATACTTCATAGCGGTGCTAATACTTTTGCTACTCAATTTTGGCAATGTATTGAGCATACGACCAATTCAGTTACATTATCCTGTAGTTTAACAGACGGTTTTAATGGTTTCCCTGGTGATATAAATATCGAAGTAATCTATGAAATATCAGCTAAAAGTGAGTTAACTATAAGTATTAAGGTGAACTCAGAACAGTTTACTATTGCTGGACCAACAGCTCATCCATACTTTAATTTAAACAAAGAACAAAGCACTACAGCCCATAACTTACAAATTTTTAGCGACCACTACACACCTGTTGATGAACAATGTATTCCAACAGGTGAGATTGCGTCGGTAAACAACACACGGTTTGACTTTAGAACAACGAGAGAAGTATCGTCAAAAAGCAATATGGAGCAGCTAGATCATAACTTCTTGCTTTCATTAACCGATACAACAACTAAGCTAACAAGCTTTCCTCATGCATCAATTGAAAGTAGTGATAAAAAGTTAACGTTACACGCAAGTTCTAACTACCCTGCAGTACAGGTTTATACAGGGCTTCATTTAACTGCACCTTTTACAACTAATCAAGGAATATGCTTAGAACCTCAGTTTTGTCCTGACAGCCCTAATCAAGCTAACTTCCCTTTTCATTTCACAAGCCCTGCACAACCTTTAAAAACAGTGATTTGTTATAAATTAACAAGGTAATATTATCTTTTATATTACCTAACCTCAGCTCGGGTTAAGCTATTTTACTCAATAATGCTATTAACAGCTTTTTTATGTTCTTAATTCAGATAAAGCTAAACGATACTTTAAGAAATCAATGCGTTATTAAATCCATTAACCCAACTTGAGGTTATGTAGGCTTAAATGAGAATATTTTAGCCTACAGCTGTTTTCCTCTCAATATACACAAGTTCCTACATCACTTTGTTTTATATGAAGAAATACAAATAGTTTAAAAAAGGCTTCGTAATAAAATAAACATCAAGCATAATGAATTACTGATAAATATTGCTTTCAATATCAGTAGCTTTGTAATTATTACTTATTTAATAGTTTCTATTCTTTGTATTGAACTCTGCATAACCAAGTTATAAAGCGATTTACTATAAATAATTTAACATAGTAAACACTAATCCTAGTTGCTGCTTATCTTTGTTAAATTTATCTCTTCCTCCGTAATTTCTAATAAAAGTTTTATATCAATAACTCATTTTACTCATTATTTTATAATATCAGTCATTGTTAATTTGATTGTTATATAATTATATGTTTATATGTTATTTAGAAATAAAAACTGTTTTAACTAGATTTAGAAAAATTAGAAAACTCTGTTTAATAAAAGAGAGACATTTATTCTTTACGATCTAGACTAGAAATACATTCAAAGTAGGAAAGTAAAATGGCAAACGTAAATACTGAAACAGAAGTCGCCGGCGAATTTAAACGTAATTGGCAATTACTTGTAGCCGCATTTGTTGGTGTAACAGTAGGTTTAACCGCAGTACCTTTTTATTCTTATGGGCTTTTTGTTGCTCCTCTAGAAGCAGAATTTGGCTGGACACGCCAACAAAGTCAGTTACCTATGATATTTCAAACTATAGGTGTACTGTTTGCTATACCTTTTTTAGGAGGGATTTGTGATAAATTCGGCGCTCGTAAGGTTGCCCTCACTTCCCTTGTATTATTTGCTTTAGCTTTTGCTAGTTTTGCCTTACAAACAGGCCCAGTTTGGCAGTATTGTACTATTGCTTTAGTTTTAGGTATTACCGGTGCAGGTACCCTTCCAATTACTTGGACTCGAGTCATCGTTGGCGCTTTTGATGTTCATCGTGGTAAAGCTCTAGGAATTATTTTAATGGGTACAGGTTTAACCGGTTTCCTTGTTAACAAACTTGTTCCTGGCTTTATAGAAGCTGACGGTTGGCGCATGACATTTGTATGGCTTGCCTGTTTACCTATTTTAATTGGTTGGCCGGTTGTTTATTTTATGTTTAAAGATAAGTCTGGTGATCCCGTTGATACTAACAGCGCAGATAGCCCTTATGTTTACGGACCTTCAATTAAAGAAGCAATATCAGATAAACGCTTCTGGTTAATTGCTATCGCATTTATGGCAATTTCATGTGGTATTGGTGGTTCTATTCCTAACTTACCTGCTTTTTATGCGGGTTCAGGTTTTACAGGCCCTATGATAGGCGCCGTAATGTCTACCATTGGTTTAGCGGTTATCTTTGGACGTATTGCCACAGGTTTACTATTAGATCGTTTTTGGGCACCTGGTGTAGCTGCAATCCTTATGGCATTACCTGCAATATCATGTTTTTTACTAGCATCAGGTACTCCTTCGATGGAGATTGCTTACCTTTCAACAATTCTCATTGGTTTAGCAGCTGGAGCTGAATTTGATATTATTGCTTATTTAGCGTCACGTTATTTTGGCACACGTAACTACAGCAAAATTTATAGTTACCTTTGGGCTGCGTTTGCCATTGGAGCAGCTTTAGCACCGAGTATTTTAGGTGCGGTTTATGATGCAACTGGTGGTTATGAAATAGCGTTTGCAGCTTTAGGTGTTATCTTTATAGTAGGAAGTTTGATGTTACTTCCACTTGGAAAGTACCCTGTTTTTGCTACAACAAAAGCAGAGGCTGAAGCACAAGAAAATAAGAATCAAAGTGAAGCTGTAACTAGCTAATCCATAAATTCTGAAAATTATAAAAGGTTTATAACTGAGATTAATCACTCGTTATAAACCTTTTTTATGTACTCAACTAGACTATTAGATAGGTCAGTAATAACCTTAATCTGTTGCTAAATTTCTTAACCAATGCTTTTTACGCATGCGAATTGTAAACATTATCGCCTTACATATTTCTTCTGAATAAGCGGTAACAACAACCCAAAATAAAGGTAAATCAAAATAAAACGCAGCCAAGAAAGTAAGCGGAATACTTACTACCCACATACCAATAAAATCAATTAACAAGCAATGCTTAGTATCACCACCTGCACGTAAGATCCCCATAGACATTGTCATGTTGAAAACTTTAATACTAGTACCAAAAATAATGAGTAAGAAAATTTCTGTTGCTAAAATTATGGTCTCTTGAGTCATTAACTGAAAAGGCATAAAAATAACGTCTTGTAACGAATACAAAACAATAGCTAAAACAAAGGTAGTAATAGGTGCGCCAATAGAAAAAGTAACTGAGGTTTTCCACGCACTAGTAAAGTCGTTAGCACCTAACATGTTTCCAACTAAAATAGAGCAAGCTGATGAAAACCCTATAAAGAAAGCAATCAACACTCCTTCTATCGGCGTTAACATACTCATTACGGCAAGTTCCGTGGTGCCCATTTGTCCATAAATGATTTGATATACAAAAGTGCCTAACGACCAAACCCCAAAACTGATCATGATAGGAAAAATAAGTTTAATAAACTTTTTCCATGAGCCTCGGTTATTGATTTCAGTAAAACTTTCTTTTTTAGGAAAAACGGTATGAGATATTTTTTTCAAACAATAAACGATTGTTAATAAATGAAACAAACGAGAAAGTGTAGTAGCCCATGCAGCACCTTCAACTCCCATAGCTTCGATACCTAAACCACCATTAATAAGCCAATAATTTAAAACAACATTTAAGAATATGGCTAATATACTGAATACCATAGGTAATTTAACTTGCCCAGTACCACGTAAAGCGTTTTCAAAAATGAGAATGATGGCGATAAAAAACAAACTTGGCATAGTGATCCACAGGTATTTTTCACTAAGAGCAATAACGGAAATATCAGCACTAGCAAGCGCAACAACATCTGCAGCAAAAAAGAAATTAAGTATCACAATCGGCACAGCAACACATAAGGCAAAAACAATAGCCATAATGATGGTACTTTTAATTTTATTGGTTCGCCCTGCTCCGTAATACTGAGAAGACAATACACCAACACCTGAAGCAACTCCTGTAACAGTCACTAAAAAAACAAAAAATATTCTGTTACTTACACCTACCGCTGCAACTGACGTGTCTCCTAAATGAGATACCATAATGATATCTATCATGCCTAACAAGGTAACCAAAATACTTTGCACAGAAATAGGCCAAGCAAGCTTGGAAGCTTTTTTAATTAAAGTAGCATCAAACATAATGAGTAAAAACCGTTTAAAGGAGATAGTTTTGGAGAAAATAACAAGGGCGCTATTCTATGTTAAATAATAAACTATAACGATAACTACAAATATCATCTATTATGTCTAAAACTATCATCGAGCTTCTATTATGTGGAAAGATATATTAAATATTCATCAAGACTGTGAAGAGTATTTTATTAACTTTGATAAAATACCAGGCGATGCAGATTCGCTTATAGCATGTGCTGGAATATCAACACTAAGAACTGAGTATCAAATAGGAAAGAATGGTACTGGTGAGGTTTTTGATAATAAACAAAGTGATAAGAAAGATGTCCATTACTTACTAGCAACACAATCTGGCTGTGGCAAAATACGTTTAGAAAGTGGCGAATATTTAATCCCAGAAGGAAGTATTGTGCTTTTACCTGCTGGTACTCCATTCGTTTATGAATTAGCTGATGAACATTGGAGTATGTGTTGGTTTTTACTACATGATTGCCCAAAGTTTAAATATATAAACAAACTAAATGCCTCTATATTTCAATCAGATAATGCATTGCCTATTTATAAAACCATGTCTTTATTACAAGATATTAATTATGTGGCTGGTCAGCATCAGTCTGAAATAATGTCTGGCTTGATGGATGTTTTAATTTTCCAAATTGAACAAGCTACCAATACCAACGTTAGCTTAACGCCACAGCAAGATAAGTTTAAAGCCTTAATCAAATCAGTTATTAAACAACTACAATATCCTTGGACTGTCGCTAGCCTCGCTGAGAAAATGCATTTGTCTGAGCCGCAGTTTTATCGTTTATGCAAACGAGAAACAGGACTGTCACCTTTAAAGCTGATCACTAAATACCGACTAGAATATGCCTGTAATTTATTGAGGTACACTCAATATAATTTAGAGCAAATAGCCTTTTCTATCGGTTATGCTGACAGTATTAGCTTTGCTCACAGATTCAAATTATTTTATGGTATTAGTCCAGGAAAATGGCGCAGTATAGAGAAGAAAACCAATAGCTAAGGTCAGTATTGTATTTTCACTCTAATGAGTTAGCCCCATAAATAGAGATTAATTTACTCAGGTTTTACTTTTGTGGTGCTTGAGCTGTTGAATCCCTTTCGATAATCTCAAAATCGAGAACATTTCTAAATTCACGCGTATTGGCTTTCGCTAAATCTGAAAATTTACCTGAAGCAATAATATCGATAGCGAGCTCCGCCATTTCATGAATGGGTTGTCTAACAGTTGTTAAGTTTGGTGATACAGTTACAGCAACATTACCATCATCGAAACCAGATATAGACAACTCTTCAGGTACATTAATTCGTGCTAAATTTGCAGCCGCTAAAACTGAAGCAGCCATTTCATCATTGGCAGCAACAATCGCTGTTGGTCTATCTGCTAAGGCGAGTAATTTTTTCGCAGCTATTAAACCTGAGTCATAGGTAAATAAACCTTGCTCAATATATTCAGGCGGTGTGTTGATTTGATGTGAACGTAATGCGTCTAAATAACCTTGATAACGCAGTCGACTAACACCTTGATTTGGATTACCAATAATATGACCAATTTTTGTATGGCCTTTTTTAATAAGTAATTCGGTCATTTCAAAACTCGCCTGATAATCGTCCATACAAATGTAAGGCGATAAACTCAGTTGAGTATCAGGTGCGATACGAACAAAGGTAATATTAGCCTCTTGCAATGCTGCTAATAATTTAACGTCGTCGCAAACATGAGGTAACAAAATCAAACCATCAACACGAGTTTCTTCTATCAACTCCCTAACCGAAGCTAAAGACTTCTCAATATCATCATCAATTTCATCAACAACTAGGTGATGCCCAGTTGTTCTACACACTTTTAAGCCACGTAATAAAAACTTGCTCACGTATGAAGTATCTAAATCGAAATAGAGCAAGCCAATAAAAAATGATTTATTACTGGCTAAACGACGTGCAGAAACATTAGGTCTATAATTTAGGGCTTTAACAGATTCAGCGACTAAAGCTCTTTTAGCGTCACTCACTTTAGGATCTTTGTTTAAAACACGAGACACTGTCATGCTCGATACGCCAGCATGTTCTGCTACATCTTTTATTCGAGCTCTTCTAGAAGCCTTCACTTTGTTAATCCTTTATTGTTATAACCTAAATGGTGATGTTAACACCTTAACAAAATTTGGTAGCGATATCACGTGATTAATTCAGTGTATTATAAAAACTAATGGGCTAAAAATGTTACTAAAAATTACCATTAAAGTTGAGTGGTGTTTACTCTTTTTAACAGACATCTAGCTTTCAACTAATCTTAGGATTTAGGGGGAGCGTATAAAGAAATTTTATCGAGCTAAAATATTAACGTTTAATGCCGTAGCTTATAACTTGCGGTATAATCTTAACTTGTTGTTTAGCGCTACTTGTTAGAGTTTTACGAGGTTGTTTTTACAGAAAATGTATGGGACATAGATAAATAGTACTTACCTTTGGTTTGCTTAAAATTTAATTCAAAACCATGAAAACCCCGAATATACTGGATGCTATTTGTAAATAAACTTTATATGATTCATTGCTCTTAATATTTAACCTCAACTCGGGATAATGAATGTCATAACATTCAATAAAAAGAATCATTTATCAATAGATTAAAGAACCATCAGAGTACTTTACATGTAATATGATGACTCAATATTGATAGTTTTATGCCTAGCAAGGCGGATTTGTGTACCCAATAGCTGGCTATTGGTAACGAATACACAGTTTTTTATTCCCGATAAAAACTAAGTACCTACATCCATGTAGGCAACTATGTTAGGCTTAAAAATAGCTTATTGAGTAACTTTGCTTATCCCGAGCTGAGGTTATTTAACCTAAACATCAGAACTAAGTAAAGACAACCACCTCAATTTACGTAGATATAAGTTAACTAAAATGCCTCAAAATCAAGATTTTCTCTCATTAATACAAGTCGCACTTAATGTTTCTGCGCCTATCTTTTTAGTTATTACCTTAGGTATTTGGCTAAATCACAAGAAATTTATTAACGAAAATTTCATTCAAGTATCCTCAAAGCTTATTTTTAATTTTGGTTTACCTTTAATGTTGTTTATGAGTACAGCGACCCGTGATTTTCAACAATTAATCAATGTTCAACATATTGCTTTACTTGTTATTACGACTTTTGTCATATTTTTCTTAAGCACTTTTACTGCAAAAGGTGCCATTGAGGCTAAAGCCGACAAAGGGGTTTTTGTTCAAGGCGCATTTCGAGGTAATTTGATCATCATAGGTTTAGCACTTGCTGCTAATGCTTATGGCGAAAAAGGGGTAGCAATAGCAACACTGCCTATGGCAATCGTAATTATTTTATATAACCTACTTACCATTTACACCCTTAATGCAAGCTTAGGACAACAGAGCTTTTCATTAAAAAAGACCATTATCGATATCGTCAAAAACCCGCTGATCATTGGTATTGTTGCAGGACTATGTGTAAATATTATTAGCTTACCGATCCCTGATATGATTATTCAAACCAATAACTACTTAGCCAAAATGACATTACCGTTAGCGCTTATTTGTATTGGTGGTTCGTTGAATATGTTGCAACTTAAAGATAATCTGCGCCCTGCCGTTATTTCGAGTATTTGGAAGCTATTAATAAGCCCTATCGTATTAATCGTTTTATTAATAATTTGGCCCGTTGATCCTATTGCTGCAGGTGTTTTATTCTTATTAGTTGCTTCTCCTACTGCAACGGCAAGTTTTGTTATGGTAAAAGCAATGAATGGCAATAGTGATTTAGCTGCCAAAATAATCATTGTATCAACGTTATTGTCGTTATTTACAATAACCCTAGGCTTTGCCCTTCTTGTATCTCTTGGCCTTATTCATAGCTAACTGAGACGTTTGAACAACAACATCATGATTTAATCGAGTTGTGATCAAAATAGCAGGCAAAAAAAGAGACTAAGTGTAAACCTAGTCTCTTTTACATATTTCATTTATTTGTTTTGTTAACCTATTAACAACGGTTTAAACAATTCAAATCTTTAAAGCCTTCTTGCAAACGTTCTTGCATGCTGTCTTCACATTTACGTAACCAAACTCTTGGATCGTAATACTTCTTGTTAGGCTTGTCAGCACCATCCGGGTTACCAATTTGTTGCTGTAAGTAACCTTCATTTGCTTTGTAGTAGTTTAAAACACCTTGCCAAGTCGCCCATTGAGTATCGGTATCAATGTTCATTTTAATAACACCGTAACTAATCGCTTCAGTAATTTCTGATTTAGCTGAACCAGAACCACCATGGAAAACAAAGTCTAAGCTGTTTTCAGGCAAGTTATATTTATCTGAAACATAACGTTGTGAATCTAATAAAATAGTTGGAGTTAACTTAACGTTGCCAGATTGGTAAACACCATGAACATTACCAAATGAAGCTGCTATGGTAAATTTATTACTAATTGCACTAAGTTTTTCATAAGCATAAGCAACATCTTCAGGTTGAGTGTAAAGCATGCTTGAGTCAAGATGAGAATTATCAACACCATCTTCTTCACCACCAGTACAGCCCAATTCGATTTCTAGGGTCATACCAATTTTTGACATGCGCTCAAGGTACTGACAACAAATATCAATATTCTCTTCTAATGATTCTTCAGACAAATCGATCATATGAGAACTAAATAATGGTTTACCTGTTTGTTCAAAATGACGTTCGCCTTCATCAAGCAAACCATCAATCCAAGGTAATAATTTTTTAGCTGCATGATCCGTATGCAAGATAATAGGTACGCCATAAGCTTCTGCAACGGCATGTACATAACGAGCAGCAGCAATACCACCAACTACAGACGCTTCGTCACCACTCAAGTTTGAACCTTTACCAAGAAAAAATGACGCCCCGCCATGAGAAAGCTGGATAATCACAGGTGAATTCACTTTATTTGCGGCTTCTAAAGTCGCATTGACTGAACTTGTTCCAACAACATTAACTGCTGGGTAGGCAAAAGCACCTTTTTTAGCTTGCTCAAATAATGCCTGAACTTCACTACCGCTCACAACTCTACCTAGAGGTGAATGATTGTCTTTCATTTTTTATATTTCCTTTAATAATTATTCAGCTAGATCATTCATTATGTTATATCGAGGTGTTCTACAGCATGAAAATTGTACAACTCGGTATAACGAAATGAGTGAAGTACATTAGGCAGCTTGATAACCTTTTAATGCACATTTTGTTACTTTGACCGATCAGTTTTTTTAAATACCAAAAAACAAAGCTTAAACCCAAAACTTACAATGCTTGAATTCATGTGCAAGCTTAACTTAAGTACAAATTTAAAAAAAGTTAAAGCTGATTCCTAAAACGGTATATTTATTCAACCCACCAGCTAAAAAACAATGTAATACATTGAAAGTAAATACTTTAGTTAAAAACTGACTGATTAAAATAAATTTGAATTTTTATTTGAAATAATCATTTTTTTCGAGTTTATCAGACTCAGTCTTATACAGTGATAGCAGAGTCATTAGAGGATGATTAATAAGTCAATTAATGTGATTTATTGAGTGGAGTCACTGTTACCGAGAACATAATATTTTATATTTTTCATCTTAAAATTATAAAATATTTAATGTAAAAAATTAAAAAATGATATGTTTTATAAAATAGATAATAAAAAACCCGTAAAATACGGGCTTTTTATTTATGCGAATTAAGTGAATACTTATTCTTTACATCTATTATGAACGACGAGCTTCAACAGCTTCACTAAGTTGAGCTAACATAACTTCTGTTGCGTCCCATCCGATACAAGCATCAGTGATACTTTGCCCATAAGTTAACGCTTTGCCATCAACAAGATCTTGACGACCTTCAACTAAGTGGCTTTCTACCATAACACCAAAGATATTGTGGTTACCTTCACTTATTTGTTGACTAACATCAGTAGAAACAAGCATTTGGTTTTCAAATTTCTTACTGCTATTAGCATGACTGAAATCAATCATAATACGCGTATTTAGTTTAGACTTTGCTAATAAGTTTGTTACTTCATTAACACTATCACGGTCATAGTTTGTGGCTTTGCCACCACGTAAAATAATATGACAGTCTTTATTACCTGTTGTTTCAACGATAGCTGAATGACCAAGTTTAGTCACTGATAAAAAGTGATGTGATGCCGCAGCAGATCCAATAGCATCTACCGCTACTTTAATGGTTCCATCAGTACCATTCTTAAAGCCTACGGGGCATGATAAGCCAGATGCTAACTCACGGTGAACTTGACTTTCAGTTGTACGAGCACCAATAGCTCCCCAACACATAAAATCAGCCATATATTGTGGTGTGATCATGTCTAAAAACTCACCTGCAGTAGGCAAACCAAGTTCATTTAAATCCAATAATAATTTACGACCTAAACGTAAACCATCATTTAATTGGAAGCTGCCATCCATATAAGGGTCGTTAATAAGACCTTTCCAACCAACAGTTGTACGCGGTTTCTCAAAATAAACACGCATAACAATTTCTAAATTATTTTTATATTTTTCACGTAATTTAACTAAACGTTGACCATATTCAATGGCTGCTTCAGTGTCATGAATTGAACACGGACCAATGACAACTAATAAGCGATCGTCTTCACCTTCAAGAATATTATGAATAGCTTCTCTACCAGCTATAACCGATTTTGACGCATTCTCTGATGATGGAAATCGCTCAAGTAAAGCGATTGGAGGTAATAAATCTTTAATTTGGTTGATGCGTACATCATCGGTTTGGTTAAACATAATAAGGTTCTCTTAACTTCAATTTAATAATCAGGACGTATCTACAATTGCGCTCTACTAAATAATAGAATTACTTTTTAAAAAGCAGCCAGTAAATGTAGCAACTATCTACAAGCTTTACTAGAACTAACACTAAGAATAAATCAATTTAAAACGATAAAAAATGACTTATGTGGACAGAATAAGAAACCGAGTAAATCATTTAGTATTTATCAAATATTTACTATAATAAATACTAGGATTTGTGGAGCTTTTGAAAGATCCACAAACTCTGTACATTTAAAAAACGGAGACGCTATTTTAATGATAAACCCAGAATTACCACTGATAGATTTACATCGTCATTTAGACGGAAACATTCGAGCAGAAACCATTTGGGAATTAGCTCAACAAAATAATATTACTTTACCTGTAGAACAGTTTGAGCAATTTATTCCGCATGTTCAAATTATAGAAAGCGAACCGGATTTACTCGCCTTTTTGAAGAAGCTAGATTGGGGCGTAAACGTTTTATCTAGTTTAGATGATTGTAAACGAATTGCTTTTGAGAACGTTGAAGACGTATTTAATGCTGGCATTCATTACGCAGAATTAAGATTTTCTCCTTATTACATGTCAATGGCTTATAAATTGCCTATTGCAGATGTAGTTGCGGCAGTTATCGATGGCGTAAATGAAGGTATGAAAAAATACCCAGTAAAAATTAAGTTGATTGGTATTTTAAGTCGTACTTTTGGTGTTGAACAATGTCAACAAGAGTTAAATGGTTTATTAGCTCATAAAGATAAACTTATTGGTATTGATTTAGCGGGTGATGAATATAACTACCCTGGCGAATTATTTACTGAACATTTTAAGCAAGTGTCTGACGCTGGCTTACACGTTACTGTTCATGCTGGTGAAGCTGCGGGTCCAGCAAGTGTTTGGCAAGCGATCAACGATTTAAAAGCTGAACGTATTGGTCATGGTGTTAAAAGTTATCAAGACGAAGCGCTACTTGAGTATATGCAAAAACATAATATTGCTATTGAGTCATGTTTAACATCTAACTACCAAACAGGCACTATCAGCGATTTAAGTAAGCATCCAATTACAACATTTTTAAAACATGGATTACGTGTTTGTTTAAATACAGATGATCCTGCAGTTGAAGGTATAGAGCTTAAAGGTGAGTTTGAACTAGCTCGTAACCTACTCAGCTTTACCGATACAGAAGTAAATATTTTACAAGAAAATGCTATTGCAGCAGCATTTATGTCAGAAAGTGAAAGAAAAGCATTAAGACAAAGCGTACTAAATAACCTGAATAAGGGTTAAGCAAATAAAATTTAACTCAGGTTAAACTGGATTTACATCCTAACATTAAGTAAAATTTAAACGATTTTAAACATTAAAAACATATCAGTAAAATACCCTTGATAGCAGGTTTTCAATACACTGGCTAAAAACTTACTGAGATTTTAACAACTAAAAAGGTTATTTCTCATGGCAACACCTCATATAGAAGCAGCAGCAGACGATTTCGCTAAAACAGTACTTATGCCTGGCGATCCGTTAAGAGCAAAATATATTGCTGACAACTTTCTCGAAAATGTAAAATGCGTAACACGTGTTCGTAACATGTTTGGTTACACAGGTACTTATAAAGGACAACCTATCTCAGTAATGGGTTCTGGTATGGGCATACCTTCAATCTCAATCTACGCAACTGAATTATATAAAGATTATGGCGTTGAAAACATTATACGTATTGGCTCTTGTGGTGCAGTACGTGACGACATAAAAGTAAGAGACATTATTGTTGGCATGGCAGCAAGTACCGATTCAAACGTTAATAGAATGCGCATGAACCAATGTGACTTTGCAGCAACAGCAAACTTTGAATTATTACAAAAAGTGGCAAATACGGCTGATAAGTTAAAGCAAAAAATACAAGTAGGTAATATTTTTACTGCTGACTTGTTTTACACTCCGCAACCAGAAATGTTCGCGTTAATGGAAAAATACGGAATTTTAGCAGTAGAAATGGAAGCGGCTGGTTTATATGGTGTTGCAGCTGAATACGGTAAAAAAGCATTATGTGTATTAACGGTAAGTGATCACATTAAAACTGGCGAGAGTATGACAGCTGATGAACGTGAAACAACGTTCAGAGATATGATGGAATTAACACTAGAAAGTGTTTTATCATAAATAAGTCTGATTTAAGTGAGTTAGATTAAATAATCAAACTCACTTAACTACTTACTTTAAGTTTATTTTTCATGTTTTAATCTTTAACAACCAATAAAAATAAACATAAAAAAACCAGTGACATAATCACTGGTTTTTTATTGCGTAAAATTAATGTTTAAAGCTTAAATAAAATATAACTGAGCTTATTAAAACTCAGTTGATTAAGGTTTAACCTATTAACTTTTAGCTCATGAAAGTTTAAATATTATTCGTTTAGAAAAACGATACTTTAAACTCAGCACCAACAAAGCGCTCTTCATTTACAATAGCTGTATTGTTACTGAAATCTACTGCCCCAATAGCTTGTTGCTCATCAGTAATGTTACGTACAAATAACGCTACGTCATATTCAGTATCATCACCATCCCATGTGTAACCTGTACGGAAGCCACCTTCAAATAATGATTTACCTTTAAACTCTTCAGACTCATATAAGAAGAAGCTAATTTCATCTCTATAAGACCAATCGGTATAAGCGTAAAACTCACCATCACCAATTTCTTGGTTATAACGTGCTGTAAATGAGTAAATCCATTCAGGAGCATGAGGTAAGCTGTTACCGTCTACAGAAGCCAAGGTAGTACCATCAACAGTAAAAGTTGGATCAGTTACTGTACATTGAACACAAGTAGGAACAGCTAACTGATCATCTTTGATTTCAGTTTTGTTGTAACTTGCACTTGCGGTAATAGACCAGTTATCGTTTAACAGAAACTCAGAGTTAACTTCTAAGCCGTAGCCTGTTGTTTCGTCAGCATTAAGTAAGCTTGCTACGTTACCACCACTACCACCAACTGATGTTAGTTGCTGGTCATCCATAGTGAAATAGAATACTGTTGCATTTAAACGACCAAAGCCATCTAAAATATCTGCTTTAATACCTGTTTCGTAAGACATGATCGTTTCAGAATCAGCTACAGAAATACTCTCATCAAAAGCAAATAATGAACGCCCTTGTACACTTGGTGCACGGAATGTATCAGCAATACGAGCATATATATTAGTGTCAGCATTTAACTTATGAACTACACTTAAATCCCAACTTACATGAGTGTCGCTTGGGTTAACTGAACCTGAAGCTTCATCAGGGAAACCTAAGAAACCTAGTGGTGTTTGAGTTCTGTTATTTTCATACTCTTTTTCATCGTCAGAATAACGTAAACCTAATGTTACTGAAGTTGCATCAGAAATATCATAATCAAAAGAACCGAAAATCGCCCAAGCGGTAGTGTCTTGCTTCTGCACAACATAACCTGTTTGATCACCATCACTAAATACTGGATCGTAAGCAAAACTTTCAATGGTTAAATCTTCATTAAAGTAGAAAGCTCCTACTTGAAAGTTAAAGTTACCATCGTAGTTAGAGCTTAAACGAATTTCTTGTGTTAACTGTTCATGATCTGGAATTGCATCAGCTGTTTCAGAATCTAATGAAATAACACCAGGACCCATTGCTGGAGCAAATGCGCTACCGTAACCACCATCAACATCAGCACGAGAGAATAATTCAGCACTTTCATAGCCACTGATTGATGTTAATACATAATCACCTAAATCAAATTCTAACTTTAAGCTTCCGCCTTCACTTTCAACCTGTTGTGTAGCACGTGACGCAGAGTCATGTTGTACCGTATCACGATCAAAAGAGTCTACAAGATCGCTGCTAGCAGGCTTAAAAGCATTAGCATAAAAAGCAACTGGCTTACCGTCTAAATCACGTGTGTGATAGTTAAATAATGCAGAAAAATCATCGCCTTCATATAAGAATTGAATTCTTGCTGCTTGGTCTGTGTAGCCACCTAGTACATCTTTCTGTTCAAAGCCTGGTGCAACGTTATCAATATAGTTGTCACGGTCTTGACGTAAAACAGAGATACGGGCAGATAAGTTATCAGTTAAACCACCACCGACAGCACCTCTGAAATCAGTCGTATTTTTGCTACCGTAAGATAAAGACGCAAAGCCTTCAAATGTTTGAGAAGGTTTTACTGAATCAAATTTAACAAGACCAGCAGGTGTATTACGACCAAATAAAGTACCTTGTGGCCCACCTAAAACTTCAACACGTTCAACGTCAAATACTGGAAAACCTTTTAAAATTGGGTTTTCTTGTACTACGTCATCTACTACTAAAGATACAGGTTGAGAAGCATTCAAATCAAAATCTGAATTGCCTAAGCCTCTCATATAAAAACGAGGGAATGTGCGCCCAAACGAAGATTCAACAGATAAGCTAGGTACGCGAGCATTCATAAAACGAATATCCATAGCCGCAGAGCTAAATGCGTCTAAGTTTTCGCCTTGTAAAGCTGAGACTGATACAGGAACTTCTTGTACATTTTCAACTCTTTTACGAGCTGTTACTTCAATAACTTCTAAGCCTTTAACTTTAACTTCTGGAGCTTCTTCAGCAGACATTGCTTGTGTAGCCATTAAGCTACTTGCAGCAACAACTGCTTGAATACAAAGTGCTATAGAACTTTGTTTAAATTTTCGCATTACATATTTCCTCTCGTGATATTTTTAAATACTTCATGTTTCAAAAGTTTATATAGTTATTATTAATTTTTATTATTTATTATTTTTTTAAATTCAATTCTTTATAAAAACTGGTTCCGTACGCCATCGCCTCTAAATTAAATAGCTCTGCGACTGTTTGTCCTAAATCTGCAAATGTAGTTCTTTCTCCTAGATTTACCGATTCAATATTATTGTGGTACGCAATAATAGGAACATATTCACGTGTATGATCATTACCAGGCCAAGTTGGGTCACAACCATGATCCGCAATAAAGAACAAAACATCGTCATCATTTAACTGATTAAAAATATCAGGTAAACGTTTATCTAAATATTCTAAAGCTTCAGCATAGCCTACAGGATCTCGTCTATGTCCAAAGTCTTGATCGAAATTTACAAGGTTGGTAAAAATAAGGCTATTATCTTTGGCCGTATTAATATGATCAATTGTTGCATCAACTAACGCAGGAATACCTGTCGCTTTAGTATTTGTGCTAATGCCTTGATGAGCAAAAATATCAGCTATTTTACCTACACTGTGCACTTCACCACCGTTTTCAGTATGTTTATCTAATACTGTTTTTGATGGTGGTAATACAGAATAATCTCTACGATTACCTGTACGAACAAAACTAGCAGAGTCCTCACCAACAAATGGTCTCGCAATTACACGACCAATGTTGTGTTCATCAAGAACAGTTCTTACTTTTTCACAATAAGCGTATAAATTATCAAGACCAAAATGCTCTTCGTGAGCCGCTACTTGAAACACACTATCTGCAGACGTGTAACAAATTGGCAAATTAGTCTTTATATGCTCTTCACCTAATGCAGCTATAATAGTGGTGCCTGAAGCATGACAATTACCTAACATGCCATTATAACCTGTTTCAGTATTAATAGTCTCGATTAAAGATGCAGGAAAGCTATTTTCACGCGCATCAAAATAGGTCCAATCAAATAAAACAGGAACACCCATCATTTCCCAATGACCACTTGGCGTGTCTTTACCCGTACTTATTTCAGCAGCGTAAGCGTAAGCACCTTTGGTTGACTCACCACCTATATAAGGGAAATTTCTTCCCGAAGCTTGCTCGCATGCTTTAACTAAACCTAGCGATGCAAAGTTAGGAATATTAATCGCGGTGTTCTTTTGGTCGAAAAATTCTTGAGATAAATTAGCAAATGTATTTGCGTTTACATCACCAAATTTTTCGGCATCGGGTGCGTGACCAATACCAAAACTATCTATTACAAATATTATTGCTCTTGCCATTTTATTTCTCAGTCATTCTAAAGTCAGTTAAATAATAGTAAGTGGATTATTAACAATCATTAACTAAAGTGCCATTTTATATTCTTAATCGAAATAATAAAGACAAGTTAATTAAGCATTAAATCACATCAAAAATCACTACCAATAATGAATAATCATACATAAATTACATTATATACTAGTTTAAACATGACCAATTGGTCAATATGTGATAATTTATATAAATAGATAACGATTAATAGCGCTTCATGGTAAATTTATATTTATAACCAAAATGTAAATATGAAATCATTTTATTAGGCTAATATTACTCTTTTTAATAACAACAGTTTGTTATACTCACTGGTTGACAAGTATAGAACTCACCATGTTATTAATAACATCAACATCATAATGAATACTTAAAGGCACCGTTTTGATACAAAACAAACCTACAATTATAGCAATTGCCGGAGCATCGGCTTCGGGCAAAACATTATTTGCGCAAACTATTTATAAAGAGTTATTACCTGAATTAGGTCGTGAAGGTATTTCAATCCTTAAAGAAGATTCGTATTACAAAGCTCAAGACCATCTTAAGATGGAAGAACGAGAGTTAACAAATTACGATCACCCTAACGCTTTTGAACATTCTCTGATGAGTGAACATCTTCATCAATTAGTAGAAAACAAAAGTATTGAATGCCCTATTTACTGCTATAAAACTCATACAAGAACAGCAGAAACTATAACGGTTTCCCCAACCCCTATCATTCTAGTTGAAGGTATTTTACTGCTGACAAACCCAGAATTACGTGAAAGATTCCACATAAAAGTTTATATGGACACACCTCTCGACATTTGTTTAATTCGCAGAATTAAGAGAGATACTGTAGAACGTGGACGCAGTATAGAATCAATCACTAATCAATATTTAGAAACCGTACGTCCGATGTATAACCAATTTATCGAGCCTTCAAAACTTTGGGCTGATATTGTTATCACTCGTGGCGGTAAAAACAGAATGGCAATTGAAGTAATTAAAGCAAAAATACGTCAATTAATAAGTCATAAATAATTAATAACAATAAAAAGTAGAGGATTTTATGGATCTTGGCGCATTTAAAGGTATTTTTGGGATAGTATTTCTCATCGCTGTTGCAATATTTTTATCCCATAACAGAGCTAAAATTAATTGGAGAACCGTTGGTTTTGCTTTTGGTTTACAAGTGCTCTTAGGTGCATTCGTACTCTACATTCCTTTTGGTAAAGAAGCTTTAGTTTCAATAACCAGTGGCGTACAACAAGTTATAGACAGTGCCAAAGCCGGTATCAACTTCCTCTTTGGCGGTTTAGGCACCGATGCTATGTTTGCTAATGGTGTTGGTTTTGTTTTCGCTATCCGTGTTCTCCCCGTTATTATTTTCTTCTCTTCTTTAATCGCTGTTTTATATCACCTAGGTATTATGCAATGGGTGATACGAATTATTGGTGGTGGTTTACAAAAACTTTTACACACCTCTAAATCAGAATCTCTATCTGCAACTGCCAATATCTTCGTTGGTCAAACTGAAGCCCCTCTTATTGTTCGTCCTTATATTTCAAAAATGAGTCAATCTGAATTATTCGCTATTATGGTAGGTGGTTTAGCCTCGGTAGCTGGTAGTATAATGGCTGGTTACGCTGGTTTAGGTATCGATCTTAAATACTTAATTGCGGCTTCTTTCATGGCAGCACCAGGTGGTTTATTAATGGCCAAAATCATTATTCCTGAAACTGAAAAGTTAAACAGAGAAAGTAATAATGATGAAATTGAGCAGGTTGATGAAGAAGAAAAGCCTGTAAATGTTATAGATGCAGCAGCAACAGGTGCTACATCAGGCCTAAAATTAGCAGTAAATGTTGGCGCTATGCTTCTTGCCTTTATTGCGCTAATCGCCTTATTAAATATGATAATGGGCGGTATTGGCTCACTCTTTGGTTACGATCACATCACTATTGAATGGATGTTAGGTTACATTTTTGCACCTATCGCTTACGTTATAGGTGTTCCAGCCAATGAAATGTTGCAAGCAGGTAGTTTTATCGGACAAAAAGTTGTTGTAAATGAATTTTTTGCTTACGTAAACTTTGTTGAAGTTAAAGATTCGTTAAGTGTTGGTACTCAAGCGATTGTAACGTTTGCTTTATGTGGTTTTGCTAACTTATCGTCTATCGCTATCTTATTGGGTGGTATTGGTTCAATGGCGCCTAATCGTAGACCAGACATAGCTAAACTAGGTTTAAAAGCAATGATTGCAGCAACACTTGCAAACTTAATGAGCGCCGCTATTGCAGGTATCTTCATTACTTTGTAATGATTGAACCTCACAATAATTAACTAAATAATTTTAAAATTAAGAAACATTAACATGACAGATAAAAAAGAAATTGCAGCCTTATCGTTATCATTAATTGATTTAACTACATTAACTAACAATGAAGTAGATAGTGATATTATTGCTTTGTGTCAACAAGCTAAATCGTCTGTTGGTGAAACAGCTGCGATTTGTATTTACCCTAAATACATACCAGTAGCTAAAGCCCAATTAGCAAAGCAAAACACGCCTAACATTAAAATTGCAACGGTAACTAACTTCCCTCACGGCAACGACAATATCGAATCTGCGGTAAGTGAAACACGTGAAGCAGTAAGCTTAGGCGCAGATGAAGTGGATGTGGTATTTCCATATAAAGCTTTAATTGCAGGTAATGCTGATGTTGGTTTTGAATTAGTTAAAGCCTGTAAAGAAGCTTGTGGTTCAAAGGTTTTACTTAAAGTAATTATTGAATCAGGTGAACTTGCCACGCCAGAGCTTATTAAACAAGCGAGCGAAATATCGATTAATGCCGGTGCTGATTTCATTAAAACCTCTACAGGTAAAGTTGCAGTAAATGCAACACCTGAAGCGGCTAAAATCATGTTAAATGTTATTAATGAGTTAAACCCTAACGTTGGCTTTAAAGCTGCTGGTGGTGTTAAAGATGTTAATGATGCAGAAGTTTACCTAAGCTTAGTATTTGATATTTTAGGTGCATCTTGGTTAAGTAAAACTCACTTTAGATTTGGCGCAAGCAGCTTATTAGGTAACTTATTAATTACTCTAGATCAAGATGTAGAAAAGCCAGATGCTTCAGCATATTAATTAATACCTATTTGGTATAACACTCTTTTAGGTAAACAGTATCATGGCACAGCTTTATTTTTATTATTCAACAATGAATGCAGGTAAATCCACTCACCTATTGCAATCAGCTTACAACTATTCTGAACGTAATCTAAACACGTTATTATATACAGCTAAACTTGATGACAGGTTTAAAGAAGGAAAAATAGCGTCCAGAATAGGACTACACGCAGATGCTCATTTGTTTGAGAAAGATACGCAATTGTTTGATGAAATTAAACTTGAACACAAAAATAAAAAAATTGATTGTGTGCTAATAGATGAATCACAATTTTTATCAAAAGAACAAGTAAAACAGCTAACCGACATAGTCGACACTTTAAATATTCCTGTACTTGCCTACGGTATAAGAACAGATTTCTTAGGTGAAACATTTTCTGGCAGCGCAGCTTTACTTGCATGGGCAGATAAATTAGTTGAACTAAAAACAATTTGTCATTGTGGTCGTAAAGCTAACTTTGTTATACGTTTAGATGAAAATGGCAACCCAGTTAAAGACGGTGAGCAAGTAGAAGTTGGTGGTAATGAACGATACGAACCTTTATGTAGAGCTCATTTTAAAACGCTGGTTTGGTCTTAACATTCCATAAGCACTCCCTTTAAAAAATGATGTATTCAATGTTCACTGTTATATTTTATTAGAGATGAAAACCTTTTGATCTTGATGAGTAATCTATAATACCAAGTTGATTAATTGACCACTTAGCGAGAATTAAAAGGTTTATAGGCACAGGTTCATAGTTCCAGACTGTACCTAAGCACCTACATCCATGTAGGCGAGGCAGTGATTGAAGACGACACCATGGATGGTGGAGGTAGAGCGACTCAGGAGACAAAGCCGAGAATGGTTACTCTCTTGTCAAAATCAATAACGAAGTAAACAAGCCTTTTAAACTCGCCTTTGGGAGCTCATTAGCAAACTGATAACTGCACAAAATTACGGATAAATAGAATAACTATGTTTAAATAATGTTGTTTGTTCTAAGTCTGCTAATGTAGCTCTAAGTTGAACAATTTATTGATCAAATTGGTATAAAAGTACATTCTAAGCACAAGCTGCTATATCTAAAGCTAAAATATCTACAAAAACACAGACCCTAATACTTTATAAATTCACCAAGGACACAGCTAACCATGGCTATATTCGAAAGCACACATCCGCTTGTTAAACACAAAATTAGTTTATTAAGAAAAGATTCAATTTCAGTAAAGTCTTTCCGCGAGCTCACTAGAGAATTAGCAACCATGCTTACCATGGAAGCAACCACTGAATTAGCTCTTGCTGATCAAGAAATTGCTTGTTGGTCTGGTGATATTTCTACACCGTTACTTGCTGATAAACAACCGACACTAATTCCCATCTTAAGAGCTGGCTTAGGCATGTTAGATGGTGCACTAACCATCTTACCTTGTGCAAAAATAAGTGTTGTGGGTTTACAAAGAAATGAGCTAACACTGCAACCAGAAAGCTATTATGAAAATGTAGTTTCAGACGTTAATGTGCGTACAGCTATCATTATCGATCCTATGTTAGCGACTGGCGGTACGGCATTAGCAACTATTGAACTTTTAAAGAAGTCTGGCTGTAAAAACATTAAAGCGATATTTTTAGTAGCTGCACCTGAAGGCATTGAGCTATTACAAAAAAATCATGCTGATGTTGATTTATTTATTGGAGCAATCGACGACAAGTTGAACGAAAATGGTTACATCTTGCCTGGCTTAGGCGATGCCGGTGATAAGATTTTTGGTACTTTATAACCTAAAGTAAACGTGTAATTTTGATCAAGCACTTGCTTGGCTTTCGCTAAATTGGTTTGGATTAAATTATATTTCAGTAAAACCGATACAAAAAGGGCGCTATTTAGCGCCCTTCTCGTTCATATGATTTTACTTTGTAGCAAAGGATATAGGTAAAACTAATCGATAATCTTATAAATTACAGGTACAGCTTCAGGCTTACTTTCACTAATAGATAGAGCCGTTAAGTATTCTTGGCTCGCTTTAGCTGCTTGATCTTCATCCGCAGCATGAATTCTAGCAACAACGTCACCTCTGTTGATCACAGTACCTACAGGTAAAATGCGATCAAAACCAACGGTGTGATCTATCATTTGACCATTCGCTGTTCTGCCACCTTTCATACCAACAATCGACATACCAATATCGCGTGTTTGCATTGCTGAGATGTAACCTGAATGTGTAGCTACAACGTCTTTAATCACCTTGGCTTTATTCATTGACTCCCAAGGTGCTTCCATAAGGTTGCTTGGACCACCTAAAGCAGCAATCATTTTAGAGAATATTTCTGCTGCTGCACCACTTGATAGTGCATGGTTAATCTTTGTTTTTGCTTCTTCTTCAGTCGCAGCAACCTTAGCACTGATTAACATAGATGTAGCTAATGCCACTACAACCGCATGTAATCTTGGCTCTCTTTGTTTACCTGTTAAGTATTTAACGGTTTCATACATTTCAACCGCATTACCCGCTGATGTACCTAGCACTTGATTCATGTCGGTAATAATCGCTTGTGTTGGTACACCTGCGCCATTAGCAACGTTTACAATACTTTGTGCGAGTTGGGTAGCTTTTGACATATCAGACATCATAGCGCCATTACCCACTTTAACATCCATCACTAATGAATCTAAACCAGCTGAGAGCTTCTTAGATAAAATAGAAGCCGTTATTAAAGGAATTGACTCAACTGTACCTGTTACATCTCTAATGCTGTACAAACGTTTATCTGCTGGTGCTAAGTTATCAGTTTGAGAGATAATAGCGACACCTACATCTTTAACAATACGTTTAAAATCTGCAATACTTGGTTGAACGTTAAAGCCAGCTATACTTTCTAACTTATCTGATGTTCCGCCTGTATGACCTAAACCTCGTCCTGAAATCATAGGAACATAGGCACCACAAGCTGCAACTATTGCAGCAAGCATAAAGCTAACTTTATCGCCTACTCCGCCTGTTGAATGTTTATCAACTACAGGTCCATCAAGTTCAGGCCAAGATAAAACATCACCCGAATTCATCATCGCTTTAGTGAAAGCAACAACTTCTTCAATTGCCATACCTTGTTGAAAGATAGCCATTGCCATAGAACCAACTTGTGCATCATTAAAAGTTCCATTAACTAAACCATCAACAAAGCCTTGAATTTTATCTTCAGACAAAATCAAACCATCGCGTTTTGTTCTAATAATCTCTTGTGGTAATAACATATGTTTTCCTTAATCTTTTATTATTATTGGACGAAGCCAATTAAATTAAATGTCTAATAAACTTTTAGGTGTAAAAGCGTCGGGTAATAACTCTGCAACGCTCCACAACTGATAATCACCTAAATGATTGGTAGACATTACCTCGGCTTCTTGAGGTAGAAATTCAGCAATAACTTGTCTACACGCGCCACATGGCGGTGTTAATTTTTCTTGTTCGGTATAAACAACTATTGATTTTATATTTTGCTCGCCTTGAATAACGGCATTAGCAATACAATTACGCTCTGCGCATACAGTTAAGCCATAAGATGCATTTTCAACATTACATCCATTAACAACCTTTCCTGATTCTGTTAATGCTGCAGCACCAACATGAAATTGACTATATGGAGCATAAGCTAAAGCATAAGCATCTTTTGCTGCTACAACCTGTTGCGTCCAATATTCGGGTATTTGTGACATGACCGCTCCTTATTTATTTGACCATTTAGTCAACTTATTATATTTAAATAAAAAATAAGTGCTAGCTTTTTATTTAACCAAAGACTAATTAATAAACCAAACTTGCTATAAGCCTTACTAGAGTTAGGTTACACATATAACCATATCATTAAAACAAGCTTATGTTTTTCTTTATTTATAACGCTTAAATAAAGAAATAAGGTTTTAATCAAACAACCAAAAATAAACAATAAGCCCTAACTACACCTGCTCTGGTTAGGGTTAGTGTTAGTGTTAGTGTTAGGTAATGTATTTATTAACAGCACACTTAGTTTTAACCTTGCTGACTATTTCAAAGCGCTTTAAAACAAAAAAGCCCTGAATAACAGAGTTATTCAAGGCTTTTATTAAGAGGTTAAGTTACGAAGTTTTAATTAAAATTCGTATTTAACACCAACTCTGATTTCCCAAAGTGAAGCATCAGTTTGTCTGCTTGATACACTTGGAGAAGTAAACTCGTTATAAGAGTATTGGCCTGAGTCAGTAATATCAGCTACCACAGCACCTTGTAAGAAGTTACCTTCTTTCAATACGCCCCAATCGTCATTCAACAAGTTACCAAAGTTTTCAATAACTAAGTATGCGCTTGCTTTGTGATCTGCAGTGAAACCAGGAAGTTCTTGCTCAACACGAACATCGAACTTAGTCCACCAACCGCCTTCAAGGCTGTTGCGATCAATAATTTGACCACGTGTTAAGCCTTCAGAAGCTATGAAGTTGTTAAATGCATCTATATCAAAATCAGCACCGTATACAACTGAACTATCACTTTCAGTTGGTATGTATAATAACTGACGGCTAGTGTCGTTATAGCCAAACCCATCTGAATCATTAGAGAAGTTATAATCATAACCATGCGTCTGCATTGCTTGACCGAACAAACTAAATTGTGTGTTTAAGCCATCAAAGAACTCTGTAGCGTAATTTACATTTAATGTAAATCTATGAGGGATCTCGTAATTAGATGTTGCTACACCTGGAGACGTTGGATCAGAAACCGCAATGCCGTGGTAATTAGAAAACGCTACAGAACTTGTCATTGGGTGAACATCTTTAGCATTTGTATATGCATAAGAAGCCGTTACTGATAAGCCATTTTCGTATTCTTTACTAAGTGCTAATGAAACTACAGTTGTTTCACCGTCGTCACCATCAACATTTGTTAGATAGAAATCATTATCAAAACCACGAGCACTATCATATAACGGTCTACCGTCTGGTGCTGTACCAAATTGCTCTGCTGCTAAATCTGTTACGATAGCTGAGTCTTTCTTATCAGTGAATAAGTAATCTGCGGTGATTACATATTCTGACTCAGTCACATAAGTAAGACCTAATGAATATTTCCACTCTGAAGGAATTTCAAAATCAGGATCTGTAGAGTTTGTACTTGAATCTGCAGTTCCTGTACTTACTGCTTCAATTGACTGAACTGGAATATCGTAACCTGCTTGTCCAGTACCGTCGAAAGCAATAGCGTCAGGGCCCAAGATATATGAATCTCTAACAGAACTATCTTGAATGTTACGCACACCATCATTTGAATAGCTGTTAGAAATCCAAACATTTGGATTACCACCAGAATATAGACCAACACCAGCGCGTACTTCTAATTGATCATCAACAGTCCAATTTAAACCCAAGCGTGGTTGAAGTAAATCAATACCGTCTAAGTTTTGAGAGTTTGAAAAACCATATCTTTCTTCAAAGTTTGGGTTGTAATTTGGTAAGTCATTACTTGTGTACCAGTCATAACGAAGACCAGCAGTGATAGTAATATCGTAAGACTCTAAATCAAATTTATCTTGAAAATATACAGTATTTAATGCGTAGCTGAATTCACCAGCCGCATCAGCAGGGTTAAGTGAGTTAGCATTACCGTAGTAAACATCATCAGCTAAACCATTTTCGAAATCATCAATATTGTTGAAACGTGTTTCAGTTTGAGAATGCTGAACGAATAAGTTAAATACGTCTAACTCTTCACGTTCGTAACCAAAATATAATTCATGATTATCTAAGTAGTAAGTACCCGCTAGTTTTAATGATAACGTTTCGTAGTTTAATTCATTTGACTGGCGAGAATCATCTGGGCCTAAGTAAACAGAAACATTATTCGCAGCACCAAGACGTTCAATTCTGAATTCACCAAAACCACTTGCTTGGTCTAAAGAAATTTGACGGTTATCTAGTTTTGAATAGCCTACACGAACTTCAGTTGAAAAATTGTCTGTCCAATCTGAATATAATGACGAAACGTAAGAATTAAATTCAGCACCACGTTCATAAAAATGATTAGATAAAGATAATCGAGTTGAACCTTCATCTGATTGACCAATTTCAAAACCATCATTGTAGTTATAAACAAAATTTAAACGGTGTTGGTCGTTAATGTTCCAATCTAATTTAACTAAGATTTTCTCATCATCAACAGGGATACTAGGAACCATAGTACCAGGATCATAATTATAATTATCTTTAGAGATTTGGATGATATTATCAATTTCACTTTGTGAAATAGCGCCGTTATCAAATGCAGAATATTGCATGATTTGCGCGCCATCTAATTTCTCATAGGCAGCAAAGAAGAATAGTGTATCTTCGATTAATGGGAAGCCTAGGTTAAAACCATAACGTTTTTCGTTATAATTACCTGTTTCAATATCATCGCCTTCTAAACTGTCACCTTTTAAAGAGTCACTTGAGTAATCAGCAAAAACACTACCTTTAAATTCATTACTACCTGACTTAGTTACTGCATTGATGTTACAAGAAGTAAAACCACCATATTGAACGTCAAACGGTGCTAATTCAACAGCAACTTGGTCGATAGCATCATATGAAAAAGGAATACGTACTGTTGGGTAACCATTACCGTTCAAACCAAAGTTATCATTCATACGTGCGCCATCAACAGTTAAACTGTTAAAGCGAGGGTTACCACCAGCACAAACAATTGCGTTTGAGCTAGATTCGTTAATATAAACACGTGGATCTACACGGATAACATCTTTAAGGTCACGACTTACTGATGGTGCTAGCTCAAGATCTTTTAAGTTAAAGTTTGAAGCTGGGCTGTTGCTGCCATAGTTTTTGTTAACTACTCGGCCTGTAACAACAATCTTTTCCATGTCGTCAGATTCTAATGCAACTGCAACTGGGTATGATTCACCTAAAGTTAAGAAAATATCATTTAATTCAGTATCTTCATACTTATCTGAATCAATTACAATTTTGTATGGTCCGCCTACACGTAAACCTTGGCTAGAAAAACTACCTGAGTCGTTTACAACTGTTGTTTTAGTTGACCCTGAAGGTACATGGGTAATTGTTACAACAGTACCTGCTGCTGGATTTCCATTTGGACCTGTTATTTGACCTTTAACACCTGAAGATGTCGTATTAGCCATTGCTGATGTTGACAAACCAAGAGCTAGTATTACAGCACCTGTAAGTTTTGAGATACGATGAGCTTTCATCATGTAATCCTTGTTTAAGTTTAAAATTTTGTTTTTTTAATGTTTATGTAAAATCTTGTGCAAATAGTTATATTTATTTTTATTGTTATATGATTCGACTCTGATTAAAGCAAAGTTTCGTTACATTTTCATTACATGTTTTCATATCTAGTTGAAACTTAGATAAAAACAACTTTACTTTTTCAATGTAAAAAAATCAAAATAAAAAATAAAGTTATTATAATTCAGTCGGATGAAGTAACTTTTCAATCATTACAGTATGATTTAAAAATTCATTTACGATATTAAAAAAATATTTTTTAAAACAAAAAAATATACTTAAAGATACAATATTTTTAAATAAACCAACTGGTCAACTTCTTAAAGTCAATTTTCTCATGCCATTCAAAATAGGTTATTCAACACTTACTCAAAAATAGACCTTCAGAACAAGATGAATAAAAAAATGATATTTATTAGGCAATAACCTACAATATTTTGATATAAATATGCTCTTGTTCGTTTAAAAGTTATTAAAGGGTTAAATTAGTCACGTAGTTATACAAAAATAAATTAATATTTCTGTCATTAAATTGTTTTAAAATAGTAGAAGTGCTAAAAAGTAATAGCTAATAAACAAACCATATAGTCAGCTATAAGGTTAAATGGTAGTTAAATAATAAGAAAAACAAAGGTATTCAGTCTGTTACTTTGATTAATGGAGTATTCAAAAGTATGAGAGAAAAGAATAAACTAACCAAACAAACTCACCTTCAACAAAAAGAGCAGAATATCAAAACTACAAAACAAGGCAGTATTAGAGAAAAAAGCCAAGATAAAATATTAGCTGCCGCACAAGAAGAATTTATCATTCAGGGCTATAAGGGAGCTACTGTACAGGCCATTGCTGATCGCGCAAAGTTACCTAAAGCCAATGTACTTTATTATTTTAAAAATAAAGAAAACATTTATCATGCTGTATTAGAAAGAACATTAGCGATGTGGGATGACGCCATTGGTGATATTGATCCCGATCACGGTCCTGCTGTAGCGATAGAAAAATTTATTGCTTCTAAAGTTCAATTATCTTTTAAAGAACCTGATGCTTCAAAAATTTATGCGATGGAAATTATTCAAGGTGCTCAACACCTAAAAGATTTTACTCGCACTTATCTACGTAAATGGGTAAGAGATAAAACCGCTTTATTTCAACATTGGATTGATAAAGGTGAGATGAACGATGTCGACCCTGTACATCTGATCTTCCTGATTTGGTCCACCACTCAACACTATGCTGATTTTGACAATCAAATATTAACAGTAATGAATCAAGCTGATTTTGAAGAAGAAGATTGCGATCGTGTTACCGCCTTTTTAACTGACTTTATATTACGCGGTTGTGGGCTTAAAAAAGATTAGCTTTAAAATTTAGGAAAAACATTGAAAATAATTACTCTACTGTTATCTCTTATAACTTTACTCACTACAGGTTTAAGCATGGCTAACGAAAACAAAGCAACTCAAAAACTTCGTATAGCGACATTCAATGTTAGTATGGAAGCGCTAAATTATCTTCCTTATGTGAAAGGTCAAACACCTAAAGTTGAGGGTAATGAATTAAGTTCACAATTAAAAAACAATCATCAACAAATAAGAAATATTGCTGAAATTATTCAACGTGTAAACCCGGATATTATTTTATTAAATGAATTTGACCGTGAAAATGACTCACACCAAGCTTTAAAATTGTTCATTTCTCAATATTTGAATAAAAGCCAACAAGGCCAAAAGGCAATAAACTTCCCCTATTTTTATCAAGGTTCCGTTAATACTGGTGTACCTACCCCGTTCGATTTAAATAACGATAAAATAAATGGTGACCCTATTAATGACACTTATGGTTTTGGCTATTTCCCTGGTCACTTTGGTATGGCGTTGCTATCAAAGTACCCAATTAATGAACAAGACATTAGAACTTTCCAACATTTCAAATGGAAAGATATGCCAAATGCTTTAAAACCTATTGACCCTAAAACAGGCAAAGCTTGGTATAGTGATGAAGCTTGGAACAACTTTAGATTATCTTCTAAATCACATTGGGATATTCCGGTAAAAGTTGGAGGTAAAACACTTCATTTACTAGCGAGTCATCCAACTCCTCCGGTTTTTGATGGTCCTGAAGATAGAAACGGTAAACGTAATCACGATGAAATTCGCTTATGGACTGATTACATCACACCAAATAAAAGTGATTACTTATACGACGACAACGGCGTTAAAGGTGGAATAAAACCTGAGAGTGCTTTTGTTATTATGGGTGATCAGAACTCTTCAAATGTTGATGGGGATGCTATTAAACAAGGTATAACCAATTTATTAGCTCACCCTAATGTTCAAGATACTAAGCCTAGTAGCCATGGGGGCAAAGCTAATAATTTGGATAACCCTTACAGTGAAAATCACACTGCACATTGGGGTATGCGAGCAGATTATGTTTTACCTTCAAAGAACTTTATTACCGTAATAAACTCAGGTGTGTTTTGGCCTCAACCAGAAGAAGATCAATTTAGGTTGATTAAAGATCGAGCTGCATCTTCAGATCATCGTTTAGTTTGGGTTGATATCAGCCTATAACCTTAAAATATATTGGATCCATTAATGAATAAAATACTAATAGCGTTAACTATTGCTGGTTTAACCATGTCATGTGGTAAAGAAACAAGAACAGTTGTAAAAGAAGTACAACCTGCACCGGTAGTTTCAACACCTAAAAATATAATTATGATTGTAGGTGATGGAATGGGACCAACCTATACTACTGCTTATCGTTATTTCAAAGATGATCCATCAACTCCACGAGTTGAAAACACTGTATTCGATAGACATTTAGTAGGTATGAGCAGTACTTACCCTGATACACACCATAATTATGTAACCGATTCAGCGGCGAGTGCTACAGCCCTTTCAAGCGCAATTAAAACATATAATGGCGCAGTTGCTGTAGATATGGATAAACAAAACGTTGAAACCGTATTAGAGCGTGCTAGAAGTCTTGGAATGAAAACAGGTGTTGTAGTTACTTCACAAATTAATCATGCTACGCCAGCCTCTTATTTATCTCATAACGATTACAGATATAACTACGATGCGATTGCCGACAGTTATATTGATAATGGAATTCAAGCAGACCTTTATCTTGGTGGTGGTTGGAAGTTTTTTATCAGAGAAGATAGAAATTTAGTAGAAGAATTTGAAGATAACGGCTTTAACTATATAGATAGTTATCAACTTTTAGATAGCGTTTCAACAGACAAACCTCTTCTTGGTTTATTTGGTGATAAAGGTTTACCTTGGGCGTTAGACGATACCAACAAGCATCGTTTATCAGCTATGACTAAAACAGCCACTAAACACTTAGAAAATGAAGACGGATATTTTCTTTTAGTTGAAGGTAGTCAAATTGATTGGGCTGGTCATTCAAACGATATAGCCTCAGCTATGGGTGAAATGGATGATTTCGCTAAAACCTTAGAATACTTAGAAACCTATGTAAAAGAAAACCCTGACACGTTAGTTGTGATAACAGCAGATCACAGTACAGGTGGTGTTACCTTAGGTGTAGATGGTGTTTTTCAATGGGATCCAAAAGTTTTAAGAACCATGACTCAATCACCTCAATCAATAGCAAATAAACTTGAAAATAATGATATTACTAAAGAATTTGCTAGCTCTTTATTCAACTTTGATTTGACTAATGAAGAAGTAACTCAGCTCATTAGTGTTAAAAACGACACCTTAAAAGATATTCAAGTAACAGCAATAACTGATATTGAAGCTTCTGAAAAAATCAGCATAAACAAAGAAATATATAAAACGGTTAAATTTATTATTAATGGCCGTACATTTACAGGTTGGACATCTTCAGGGCACACAGCTGCAGATGTTCCCGTTTTTGCTATGGGTAGTAACAAAGATTTATTTAATGGTTATCAAGACAATACAGATATTGCGAAAAAGATATTTAAATTATTAGGTGATAAATAGTCTGTAATTTGTAAAACACTCGCTACAAATTCAAAAGCTGAATAGAGATATTCAGCTTTTTTTATACCTTAAAAATAGCAAGAACTGTCAGGTAACGTCTAATAGTTTATGGCATTATCAAGTCAATAAAACATTTTTAAATCTCTGAAAATATTATATGAATACTAACAAACTCTACTTTAATAAAACCTGTAACTATATAGATAAACATTTAGATCAAAAATTGGCTTTAGATCAACTTTGTAAAATAGAGCATTTATCTAAATATCATTTTCATAGACTATTTCATCTTGAAGTAGGTTTACCCGTTTATCAATATATTAAATTACAGCGCATGAAAAAAGCCGCTAACCAAGTATATTATTATCACCATTTATCCATCACACAGATTGCTTTAGATGCAGGATTCGAAAATACAGAGTCTTTTTCTAGAGCATTTAAAAGTTTATTCTCAGTAACACCAACGCAATTTAAAAAGTCACCTAATTGGACACCTATTACAGAAAATATAAAGAGAGAAAATTCAACGATGAAATCTTCGCAAATTACTGATGTAAAAATACAATGGTTTGAGAAAACCCAAATAGCTAGCTTATCCCACAAAGGCTCACCTCAAACCTTACATACCAGTATAAAACGCTTTATTAATTGGCGAAAAGCACACCATACTACACCTGGACTCAGTAAAACTTATAATATTTTATATAACGATCCAAACACAACACCTGAAGACGAATATCAATTTGATATAGCGACAAATATCACTGAAAAAAATCTAACATCAGAAAATAATTTAAAAGAAAATAAACACGGTGTGAAACTCAAAGAAATACCTGAAGGTTATTGTGCTGTACTAAGATATTCAGGAAGTGACGATAACTTGGGTGAATTGATCAACTTGATTTACAGCGAATGGCTACCGCAAAGTGGGAAACAATTGCGCGACTTCCCTTGCTTTATTGAACGCGTAAAAATGTTCCCTGCAGTTAACCAAAATGAAGCTGTTACTGACATTTATTTACCTATTCAATAAATTGAAGATATAAAATTACCTACCATACTTAATAAGTTTAATTTAGCTGCATAACACGCAAATAAATATTTATAGCTATTTGTCCTGAACTCTTTATTCTTAATTTGGTCTGTTAAATATTCATTAATCTAAATAATAATTAACTGAATTAAATATAAAAAAACAGTGAAAGATCATAAGGAAATAACCGATGAACCTAATTAAACATAGTCAAATAGCTGGGATTGCTATTTGTATCTTCACCTTAGCTGGTTGTAATAAAACAGAAATAGCCGAAGTAACATCAACAACCTCTGAATTAGGTATTGATTTATCGCTTTTCACTAAAGGTGCATTTACAAAAACACCTAAAATTGTAGACTGTGAAACAGCCCAAGGCACCAAAACCACCTGCTATGAAATCATCACCTCTGGTGCTCCAGCAGGCAGAGTTCCAGGTCCTTTTTGTCCGAGGTCTACTGAAGACGGGGCTGATGTTTCTGGTAAGTGGTTTAATAATGAAGGAAAAGGTGATCTCGTTGATCTCACTGGACAATTCATTTTAAGTCTTGATGAATATTACGGTGATGAAAAGTGGGTACTTTACGATGCTAAAACAAATAAGATTCGCTACACAGCCACCAAAGCATCATGTTCAGGTGCTGCTCGACCTGATGTAGAGGAGCAATACAAACAAAACTGTATTGAATGTGAATTGTCTTATTTAGAAGATGACTTCAGCTTAACTTACCTTATTCCAACAACACCAATTCCTGCAAAAAAAACAGGCCGTGTGAGAACGGTTGGAATTGCACTCGATGGCACTGAACTATCGGGTCCTGCACCAATACAAGCTATATTAGGCAGTTATACCATAGCAGCTTTTGATGATTGTGGTGGGCACATTAATTTACATCAAGGTTATCATTATCATTCAACCACAGGTTGTACCGATACGGTAACAACAGAAGACGGACACGCGCCGTTAATTGGTTATGCTGTAGATGGTTATGGCATATATGTCATGAAAGATGCTCAAGGTAACGAAGAAACACTTGATGAATGTCGTGGAAACACGGATGAAACAAGAGGCTATCATTACCATGCAGCAAGCCCAAGCGAAAACTTGTTTATTGGTTGTCTTCATGGGGAGTTTGTTGATGCAGGTGGACCTCCTCCAGGCGGGCCTGATGGAAGAAAAGGTCCTCCTCTAGGGCATAAACCACCGCCAAGAGATTAAGTTAAAGTGTTATTAGAATTATTTCTAATGAATTAAAACATCTTAAACACAGCTCAGGTTAAGTTATGACAATTAAACAAAAATCAGCTATTACCTTATTAACAACAAGTGTTTTATGTTTTTTAATGGGCTACGCTAATGCTCATTCAGGACCATTAAACGAACTTGCAATAAAAGCTTGTGCAATAAAAGAAAAATCACAAATGTGTCGATATGAAGGAGGTCATAACGACCTCTATATTGGCACCTGTCAATATATGGCTGATAAACTAATGTGTGTGAGAAATCAGCCTATTCAGTTTATTGAACAAAGCAAAGAAAAAAAACAAACTAAATCATGAACATACTGATAATCAGTATGGACTTAACTAAATTTATACAACGTTCGTCATCAAGGTGAGAAAATACAAATCGACTATGTTGTTTTAAACTTATAACCCACACCATAAACTGCGGAAATAGGGTTTAGCCCTTCTTCAACCCGGTTGATTTTTTTACGTATATTTTTGATATGATTATCTATATTTCTATCAGACATATCTAAAGCTTGGTTATAGAGAGTATTAATAATATCTTCACGCGTAAACACTCGCCCAGCTTGACTTACAAAAAGCAGAAATATTTTAAATTCAACTGCGGTAAAACCTATATCTTTACCGTTAAGTAAAGCCACATAGTCCTCTTTTTGTACTTCAAAGCCTGATTGATGAATAATGTTAGCTGTTGGTTTATTAACTCTTCTTAACACAGCCTGTATTCTAGCAATCACTTCTTTAGGACTAAAAGGTTTACATATATAGTCATCGGCACCGAGGTTTAAACCTTCTAATTTATCTATTTCTTCACTTTTAGCTGTAACCATAATAATAGGTACACTTGAAAATGCTCTAATCTCTTTGCATACGGTAATACCATCAACTTCTGGTAGCATTAAATCTAGCAGTATCAAATCAACAGGGTTATGTTTTACAAAGTTAACAACGCCTTTACCTGAATTAAAATATTCAGTGCTAAAACCTTGTTGTTGGCTATAAGCAATGAGCACTTCAGCAATGTTTTCTTCGTCTTCCACAATCAGTATTTTATGTGTCATTTTATAGACCTAGAACGGGAAATGTAATTTTTACGGATAAACCGCCTAATGGTGAATCGTCTAATGAAATATCACCGCCATGAACTTCTACTATTTGTTTACATAACGATAAACCAAGTCCTGAGCCACCAAAATCTCTATTTCTTGATTTCTCAACACGGTAAAAACGTTCAAAAAGTTTACTTTGTTCTTCAGGTAAAACACTTGGTGCCGAATCTTGCAAAGTTATTTCTAGTTCAGAACCAAGTTGATTAATCTCTATACTTACTTGCCCGCCAGAATGAGTATATCGACAAGTGTTTTCGAGTAAGTTTAAAAACAACTGTTGTAATCTATCTTTATCACCGCTAAGTAAGCATGCTCCAAAACGTTGTAAACCTTGGCTGCTAACCTTTAAGTTGTGCGCTTTAAAACGTGCAGTATAACTATCGATTGATTCCTGAAGTATATTAACCACGTCAACATCAACCTTGCTATAAGTTAAGCTAGCTGTATCACTGTTAGCCAATTGAGCAAGATCATCAACAATATGGTTTAAATTATCAACCTGACTGATTAATAAGCTAATACGCTTTTCATCGGCAACAAAAACGCCATCTTGCACAGCTAATAAATGAGAGCGCAGAACGGTAAGTGGTGTTCTTAACTCATGAGAAGTATCAGATACCCATTGAAATCGCATTTGTTGATTATGTTCAAGAGTACCCGCTAACTCATTAAAGTTATTAGACAAGGTACCTAATTCATCTTTAGTAAGCGGTATAATTCTACTTGAAAACTCACCTTTAGTGAGAGCATTGGTGCCGTTCACAATTTGTTTTATTGGCTTGATTAAATGCTTAGACAAAAAAATCGCCATAACAAAAGCCAACAAAATAACGAATAAAGTGATCAGCAAATAACTATGAAGTTGTGCCGATAAAAAAGCTTCAGCTGGACTATTTTCAACTAAATTAGAAGGCACCAAACCTATCCAACCAATCACCTTGTTATTTAACAAAACAGCTTCGATATAAGGATTTTCATCTATATCAGCTCTTCCAACGACAACCTTTTTATCGCTATCATATAAGCTAATGCGCTTACCTGTCTGGAGTAAATCAGCAGGAATATTTAACCATAATAATGAGGCGGATTTTTTATCTGCACGTGCACTATCATCAATTTTTTTAGGTTTGTTTTTTGCCGTATTATTATTCTTTTTAGGCTCAACAATAGAGCGCCATAATTGTGTGTTTTTCGTGATAGGTTGCCAAGTTCCTAATTCAGAATAAAGCTGAGTCAATTGCTGTTTTACGTCTGAAAGATGCTTATGTTCTTCTTTTTCAACAAAGCTATTAAACTCAGTCGAAAAATTCAGATATATAAACACAAACATTAAGCCAACCAAGGTAATGTTTGTAGCGAAAAAAGCTAAAAAGAATTTATGGATTAACTTCACGGGTTCTCTGTTCTTTAAAATCATGGTTTTATGCTTAGTAGCAGTATTGCATATTGATGGTAGCCTTAGCCATTCAAACTACCTTGAATTTAAGTAGTTCACACACTCTGAAACCGATTGTAAAATAATAGTGGAGATGAATACCTAAAGTTAAGGTTTTGATATAAGAAAGGCCTATTTAAATCCGATGGTAACCCCCTTGTTAAATAAGCCAATTTTATATAGCTGATATTGCTTAATATTATAAGTTTTTAAAAAATCATCTTAGCCGTATCGCCAGCACTCACTAATTTATACTGAGGTTTAACAAAACTGGTATGCACTGCCCCTAAGCTTTTATGAAATGAAACAGAGAGTTCAGATACCTTTGAAAAGCTATGTCTTGCTTGGAAAATAACTTCTCTGGTGTCAGCATCATTTTTATCTACAACTCCTCCTATGTATGCTGTATCAACACTTATTGGCTTTCCATTTACCGTTAAAAGCATCTTTTGTTTAAGCGCATTAACAATAAAGCTTTCTTGTTCACTAGCATTTAAATTCTCAGGCATTACGGCATCAATATCGCCCAACAACCAAGCCTGATCACTTTGTAAAGCAGAGCTAAAATGCTCAAGATCGGTATACATTTTCACTTCAACTTGCCCATCTCTTAGCACAACTTGTGCTGTTGTTTCATTTAAAACATGAGCGTTTGAAGCAGTACTAACAGTAATAAAACAACCAAGGCAAACAAACATTAAAGCACGCAAGTTTTTTGCGTATTGCAATTTTCTAACTAAAAACATTGTTATTCTCCCGGTTATTTATTTCTGTTGAGATTCAGGTTGTTCAATGGTTGCTCGGCAGATTAATGTATTTACAGTTTCAAGATCATCGCCCCAAATTATTTGAGCATTTTCATTCCAAGTTATCTCGTTATAACCATCTTTTGGCCCTACCGACGCAGTATCATGTTCAGTTGCATTAGCCCAAGATGAATCATCAAAATCAGCCTTTAACCAATTGTTAGGTGCTTCTTTAGACATGAAAGTACAATAGCCTTCACCAGCAACAGGATTCGACTCTTGTTCACATAACTTGTTCAAAGGTGCTCGATGAAGTACTTCACATTTCCAGCTGCTATCTGTAACAGAAACAACTTCATTAATATCTATATCAGTTACTTGCATAATAAAACCGCCATCACCCATTTGTTGGTTTCTGGCACCTATGTACTCTAACCCTGAATCATTTTGCTTAAAGTCTTTAATAATCAAATTAAGCTGAATAGGATAATCTTCAGAAAAGATAACTCTTTCTGCATTAAAAGAACGCTCAGTGGTTATAGAGACTGAATCTTCAATAAGAAGGTTTTCGCCAACATAAGCAGCAAACCAGTTGTCAGCCCATGCTTCTAGCTTAAAATGGTGTTCACCTGAAATGTTTGGATTTGTAGAATTAACAGTCACTAATGGCGTCAATACATTTTGCTTACGCTTAGGTTCAGACTTAGGTCTGTCTTCTTTCTCTGTAGCTAAATTTTTCGCTGGTTCAGCTTTTGCTTGATCACTGTTTCTGCAAAAAGTGCCTTCTTCAACTTTGCCACCATTGCTAATAGTTTTTTGTGTAAAGTCATAACAGCTATCACCCTGCTTTGATGGTGTATAAGTCGTAAAATAATCTTCACCTTGATATGAATAACGCATAGTGCGGCTGCCATCTTTTGACACTGTGTGAGTTAAGTTTTCAACACCACCTGCAGGTGGACGAAGATCAGCTCTTATTCCTTGCGTATCGCCACTTAATGGAGCAACTCTAGGTAATTTCGATGTATCAACTTCGCCAACTAAACACTGAATAATGTATGGTGGTGTAGGTGATGTTTGGTATCGATATCCAAAAGTATCATCTTCTTGTCCGTTACATACATCTAAATCACCTTGTGCGATAGCACTACCATCTGGATTTTTGTCCCCATAAAGTGGGTAGCCATCGTACGCCCAACCAATAATGGCATCGCTTTCTTGGTTTTTCATGGTATCGATCATACATGTAGGTGACACATGATAATGATAATCATCCCCTCGACCAGAATGACCACCACAATTATCTAACTGCCCTAGCACTAAAGTATCGTGTTTAGCATCGTATTGACTAACATCTAATTCACCTTGTGATGAATAATCATAAATAGGTACACCATTTACAGCAACGCCAACAGCAGCATCAATAGTCGTTAATGTATCGGCTTTCTTAGGTTCGAGTTTAATCGGTGCTGCATAGCCTTCAGCAGGTACGGGAATTTGTTCATTAGTTCCGGTAATGCCTGTCATCATTTCATGATCAGGATAGGTAGAAGATGCAATGTAAGCATAGGTTTCATCACAAATCACATCAACATTTTTATCAAAACCGGCGTCACTTACCGACTGTTGAATTGTAGTGCAACGAACAGAATCAATATGTTTAGACAAATCAGGTTGAATGAAAGGAGCTGGCTTAGGTCTTTTTTCAGTTCTTTGCTTTGAACTCTGACCATCCCGCTCATAGCTGACTGTAAGTTCAGCAGAATCTAAAGTGATGTTTTTCATTGCTGCTAACAGAGTGTCTTTATCTACTTTCGCATGGTTGTTAGAAACAGTAAGTTCAGCTAAGTCATTAGACAAGTTTACTGGCTCAGATAATGCGTAAAGTGTGTAGGTATAACTTTTCACTCTAGGACCTTTAGAGCATGGTGGCGCATATTCGTTTATATCGTTAACACTATTACTACCCAATAAACCGAGTGTTTCACCACTATTTATTTTTGTGGCATCCCTATCGATGTTGTACATCGTCCAGTACCAATGAATACCGTCTGGAGCGTTATGATGCATAATCAACGCATATGATTGAGTTGCTTCAGGTGCCCCACTCCAATTAAAGGGAGGATTAATACTTTCGCCATCACACGTATAAGTGATAGGTAATTTACCACCATCTACCATAGCTGAGCTCGCTAAAGTAAATTCATTAGTATCGCTATATTGCTGAGTTAGTTCAGTACCTTCATTACACGCACTTAGCGATAAACCACACACTAAAGCTAGCGAAAGTGTCCACGTATTTTTCATCATTTAAAACCTCAAAATATTATACTTAAACAGTAAGAATTAAACGTCAAAAATGAAACGTCAAAAATTTATTGTGAATAACCTCAACTCGGCTTAATAAAGTTTAACTAATTGAAAATTAATGTTTAATTTTTATTAATTCACTATAGTGTGATAGTTTTTCTTAATTCAAGGCAAATTTACGCGTCAATAGCTAGCCTATTGCAAGTGAATTTAACGAAGAAGTTAGTAAAAATAGTCACTATAGAAAAACTTATTAAGTCGAGCTGAGGTTGATTAGTTTAACGATGAAATGTAGGGAAATTATGTAGTTTTAGATATTTTCGTGATTTTCTTTGAGCTAATAGTAAGAATTAAAAGAATAGAATTTAAAAAGGAATGAGAAAAATGAAAGGAAAGCGTTAACACTTTCCCTATATGTGTTTTTAGTAAAAATTATAATAAGTGTTTATTTAAAAAAGTATCAATTGCCATTAAAGTTTTTAGCCTTGATTCATTTCTCAAAAAGCTATGGGGTTCGTCTTTTATTCTTAATAACTCAACGTCTTTCTTAGCATCTTTTAGGGCATCATAAAAATCTTCAGATTGTTCAGGAGGTACTATTCTGTCTCGGCTGCCGTAAACCAATAATACAGGGATTTTAACTTTATCAACATGATTTATTGGTGAAATAGATTTAAGAAATGCAGCATCTAAGTTTTTTCTGTTGATAACTTCCTGCCAATAACGATACGTTGAACTATCTTCTCCATAATTTTTCCTTTCAAAATCTAGCATTTCTTCTATATCACTTAGGCCATTAATTGAAATCGCACACTGATATAAATCAGGCGTCATTGTCGCGCCAGCTAATGCCGCATATCCACCATAGCTCCAACCCATAATACAAACACGTTCGAGATCGATTTTACCTTCTTTACCCAATGCAGTTATGGAATCAGTTATATCATCTTGAATTTTCTGACCCCACTCACCCCGACCATCTCTTAAGTGAGTAGCACCAAAACCTTCAGACCCTCTAAATTGTGGTTGTATCACCAAAATACCGCGACTGGCTAAATACTGAGAAAGCCAATCAAATCTAATTTTGTCATAAGATTCAGGTCCACCATGAGGCATAACAACAGCAGGAAGCTTTTGTTTTTTACCAAAGCTAGCTTTAGGGTAAGTAAGCAACGTAGGAATTTTATAACCATCACGAGCGTTATAACTATATTCTTTTACTGGATTAACAATGGCAGCAGAAATGTTAGGTCGTCCAGATGCAATAAAACTAAAGCCATTATTAGCAAATAGTAAATATTCACCTCCTTGTTCCCCACCCTCTATTTTGAAAATAATATTTTTCCAATCAGGTGTATGATCAACCATAGTAAAATTATTTTCAGGTAAGGCATTTTGTATAGCTGCAAAAGTTTGTGTTAATTTGTCATCAAAAAACGCATAACTTGATTTAAATCCTGAATATTCAACGCCATAAACTACTCGCTGAAGATCGCTAAAAACGCTTTCTACATCTGCATCATCTCTAGAGAAAATAGGCTCAGAGACAGTCCCATCTTTTAATGACATAGTAAAATATTGTCTTCGATCATTTTCCCCTGTCATTGTCATCACTAAAGATTTTCTGTCTGGCGTTAAGCCTACAAATGAGCGATGCACAAATGGTGTATTTTCTGAAAAAATGTCAAGCCATTTTCCATCAACATAACTTTGGACTCTATGAAGGGCATCTTTTTGGTTATAACGCTCTCTAGCAAGAGGTTCACCTTTTTCATCAACAAAAAAATCAATTGCATCATGGGTTCCAATGCGGAGGTGCCGAGGTGTTCTTTTAGTTTCAAGACTCACTTTCATTAGAGTATAAACTGGACCTTCACCAAAGCGACTCGCTCCAGCCAACTCACTATAATAAGCAGGCATATAAGCAGACTTTTTATCAGGAGATAAACCAACAATGGTGCCAACATTAGTTTGCCCAGTGTAAATTCCATGGCCTGGTATTAATATTTGTCTGGTTTCTTTTGAACGTAGATCATAAATAAAGGCCGCACTAAAGTTATTCTTATCTCTAAAACCAATCACTTTTTTATATTCAAATGCTCTCATGATTACTCTAAAATTATCAATAAAGTAAACTTCTTGAGCGTTTATTCCATCTAAAGCTAATCCACCTAAAGTTTTACCCGTTGCTATATCTTTAATCACTAGAATATTACGATCGTTTTGTATAGTTTTATAAGCTATTCTTGTGCCATCAGGTGACATTGTCATTAAGCTTATTTCAGGATTATTAGCATATAGTTCGAGTGGTGCTAGAGGCTCTTCGGCAATTGAGGTGAAACTTAAAAGAATAGATATGAGTAATATGTAGCGCATTTATAAGTCCTTTTTTTATTATAATAAACATTAGTATATATAAAAATCACTCTACAACCAATCAGCCTAATAGTATGTTAATACTCTATAATTCAAGTTACTTTATCCTTTTAAATTATCTATCCTGCTATTCATTTGAATCTAGTTATATAATTTTCTAAAGAACAAATACCTCGAATATTGTTCTATAAATATGTATCTTCCCTTAACAAAAGTCATTATCCCAAATTCAGTTTATGTTAAAATTTTCACCATAAATAATAGTTTCAATGAAAAAATAGGTTTTAAATGTTAAAAATTTTTAGAGGAATTAGTCTAATAGAAGGACTATCTTTTCTACTAATCTTATGTGTAACGTTAAACATTATTAGTAGGGATTTTGTGCAAGTATTAGGGATGGGGCACGGTGTATTATTTATGATTTATATCGTATTTGCTTTTCTAACATGGCATAAAGAGAAATGGTCTTTCCTAACCTTTATTCTTATATTATTAGCTTCCTTGATCCCTTTTGCCTTTATAGCTGTTGAAGTGTTTGTGCAAAAAGAGTTAAAAAACAGTCATAAATCAGAAGTAGCTTGAACTCAATTTAATGAATGTTCTTTTAAGATGAATTCAGATTAAGTATAAAAAAACCAGGCACTTAGTATCTGGTTTTTTATTTATCGCGAAAATTCTAGAGGGTAATTAATAGTAGCTAAGCTTGATCTAAAACCGCATTAAAGCGCTCGAAGCCTTTGCTTAAATCTTCAATTAAATCATCCGCATCTTCTAAACCAACATGTAATCTAATTAATGGGAATTCGTATTTCCATTTGGTTTGAGTACGCATAGATTGCACGTTCGAAATAGCTAAAATTAAGCTTTCAAAACCGCCCCACGAATAGCCCATTTTAAAATGCTCCATATCGTCAAGTAATGCAGTAATTGCAGCTTGTGTGCCCTTGTTTAATACAAACGAAAATAAACCATTTGAACCATTAAAATCACGTTCAAAAAACTCATGGCCTGGGCATGAAGGTAAAGCAGGATGAAGTACCGTTTCAACTTCTGGACGAGTCGCTAGCCATTTAGCAATTTTAAGCGAGCTGGCTTGATGCTGTTTTAATCGAACACTTAAGGTACGGATGCCACGTAACGCTAAATATAAATCGTCTGGCGAAGTACACTGCCCCATGATGTAACTGTTCTCACGCACTTGTGGCCAGTATTTTTCAACAGCTGTGGCTGTGCCCAACATAACGTCTGAATGGCCAACAATGTATTTAGTCGCCGCTTGTACTGAAATATCAACACCATGTTCGAAAGGCTGGAAGTTAACCGCTGCGCCCCATGTATTATCAAGCATTACAATACAACCATGTTTATGTGCAACTTCAGCAATACCTGGAACATCTTGAATTTCCATAGTTATAGAACCTGGCGACTCTAAAAATATCAGACTCGTATTTTCTTGAATAAGCGCTTCAATACCTTTACCAATTAACGGATCATAATAGGTAGTAGTAACGCCCATCTTAGCAAGAATTTTTTCACAGTAATCACGTGTTGGTTCGTAAGCGTTATCAACCATTAAAATGTGATCACCCGTTTTAACAACCGAAATAATAGCGTTAGTGATAGCTGCGGTTCCTGAAGGATATAAAGCACAACCTGCGCCGCCTTCAAGTTCAACCATAGCATCACTAAATGCAAACGAAGTCGTAGTGCCGCGACGTCCATAAAACAAGGTTTGATTGGTTTTATTAACCGCAGCCTCTTTCATTTGTTTAACCGACTCAAATACTACGGTTGAAGCACGTTGTACAGGTGGATTTACCACACCGTTTGTCCATTTTGCAGCGCGTCCTGCTGATACGACTTTTGTTTCAGTTTTCATTTATATGATCTCACTTCTTTAAAGCTTATAGCTATCTAGCCATCTATAATGTATTTATAACCTGATTAGATCAAAGGTGCACGGAATTTCTGACAATAACTAAGAATACTTTAACGTTAATAACTGAGCTAATACTCAAACCATTAGCTCAGTCACACGTAAAATAAACTATTTCCACCAATGCTCAGTAAATATAGGCTTCTTCAAATCTATAATTTCACCAAACCTTGGTGTACTTAAGGTAACTTTCTTTTCTTGAGATATCTTTAAAATCTCATTTAATGGTTCATCCCACTCATGAAAGGCTAAATCAAAAGTACTGTTGTGAATAGGTATTAAAACTTTAGCCTTAAGGTCTTGATGAGCTTGTACTGTTTGAGCTGGAAACATATGAATAGTTTTCCAAAGATCGTCGTAAGCTCCATTCTCCATAAAACTTACATCAAAAGGCCCATATTTTTCTCCAATAATTTTAAATCCATCAAAATACCCCGTATCGCCACTAAAATAGAGTTTATATTCGTCTAGTAAAAAGACCCAAGATCCCCACAATGTATCATTCTTATCCCAAAGTGTTCTTCCTGAAAAGTGCTGTGATGGAGTAAAAGCAACAGTAAATTCTCGATTGTTGTAATCTGAGTTATCTATAAAATCGACCTCTTGCCACCAAACGAATGTTTGAATATTAGCTTTCGAAACTCCCATACTCGCTAAGTTTTCATCAACGCCTTCAGGTACATAAAAAAGTGTTGTGTCGTTAGATAAAAATTCAATAGTGTCGTTATCTAAATGGTCATAATGATTATGTGAAATAAACACCTTATCGACTTTTGGTAAATCTTCAATGCTAATTGCCGCAGCTTCAAAACGTTTTGGTCCAACAAAAGAAACAGGAGATGCACGTTCGCTAAACATAGGATCTATCAGCCAATATTTACCATAAACTTTCATTAGAATGGATGAATGACCAAGCTTAACGACGTAAACGCTTTCATTACCAAGCGCATCTAATTGAGCTCTTTTGAGAGGCTGAACATATTTATCATTTGGTACTTCGTTATTACGATCTTGAATTAATGAACGCTTAAAAATAGATAAACCAACCGACAAACTCGATCGATTTGTAGAATCATCCCCTGAAATTTCATTACTATTTTGGGTAGCATTTGCATAAGCTGAATCAGCTTGATTTGAAGAGCTACAAGCAATAAGAATGATGAAAGCTAATAAGCCAACGATTGTGCTTAGTTTTTTCAATGATGTTAAACCTATGATTTTAAGTTTGAATTATTTACTGAAAAAGATTCATAAAAAACAGAGAGATTGTTAGTGATATTTACCATTGAACCACAAATGCAATAAAACACATTTATCTGTTCAAGACTTCACGTTATATCAGCTTCAATCTTCCATGAGATCAATAGAGTCGACCTTAAAGTGGTGAAAAACACACATAAATGTTTTTTAAAGATGCCAGTAGATCATTAACAACCATCTGTAATATATGTCACGGTTGGTGAGAGACCAGCAGCTGTAGGCGGCGTGTAAGTCAAATAACAGTTAGTTCCTGTAATCGGTATATTATTATTAGTAATGCCACTAAAAGTAACAAGGGATGAAGAAGTTAAAACGAAAGCGGCATGATTAGATCTATCCCCATAAGCCCAATCGTCTCCTAAATCCAAAGCATTGGCTATTCCACCTGTTCTGTCACCACTAGGATAACCATATATAACGGCAACATCAGTAATGCCATCATTATCCAAATCAACATCGGCTGTGGCCTGGTTTTGTACGCCTTGAATAATTGATTTGGCGTACACAAGCTTAGAGGCTGATAAAATATTTCCTCCCACAGACTCTAAAACAGATTCGTTAGCATCGGAAGTAAGATCTATGAACTTTGGTGCTGCGGTAGCGGCTAAAATACCTAGAATAACAATAACGACTACTAGTTCAATTAAGGTAAAACCTTGCTGTTTCTTTTGATTATACATCTATATTAATCTCTATATATTTTACTGAAGAAGTGTTTGTTCGGCGCAGAAGAGACAAGGATCCATTTAATCTAAAAGCAACGAGACTATCAGAGTTATAATAGCTGTGGTGCTAAGGAGATCAAGCTTTTCTTATTTTTTGTAGTATTGCGTAATACCGCGGCAGTAAATAAATTAAGGCTTTAATTTCGTGAGTTATCAATATTTCCTATTCAAAAATAGTGTTAGTTTGAAGTTAAAATTACCTGCATAACTTTAAAACTAGTTATTTCATCAACCCTAAAACAACCCCATTTGCTTATTCGTTACTTCGTTAAAACTCGATCCAACAAAAGGTAAAATACCATCGGCTACCGCTTCTAATTGTCGGTCTATATAAAACTGATAATCTAACGGTGCAGTTAAGTATTCTTTAGCCTGTGGGCCGTTTAAGGTGATGTAGTATTCGATCCAACCTTTGTTTTGATAGCGTAAAGGTTTGCCTTGCTCTTGATTGATCATATCAGCCAAGCGTGCGGCTTTTACATGCGGAGGAACGTTTTTAACGTATTCATTTAAACGACGGCGTATACGCTTTCGATATATCAATTTATCATCAAACTCCCCTGCTAAGGTACGCTCTACAATATCGAGTATGTATTCAGACGTTGGTTCATCATTAAAAACTTTTAAATACAAAGCTTGTTGAAATTCTTTTGCGAGCTCTGTCCAATCTGTTCTTACGGTTTCTAAGCCTTTGTAAACCATTTGCTGACGTTCAACGCCTGTTTCTTTGTCAAGTACTAATATCATACCTGCGTAGCGCTTTTTGGTACCTACATCTAATCCTCGGATTGTTGGCATTAAAAATTTACTGAAGTGAGTTTCAAACTCAATTTCTAACTGGCTATGCACGCCATGTTCGTTTAGCAGTAGATGATCCATCTTAGTGTTAATCAATTTTTGCAGTTCTTTACCTAAAACAAGACATTGCTCTTGGGTTTTGTCTGAGCCAACATGTACAAATATAGAATCTGTATCACCATAAATCACTTTATAACCTTCAGTTTCAATCCACTTTGATGTTATTTTTAACAGCTCATGACTACGTTTGGTAATTGAGCCTGCTAAGCGTGGATCGAAGAATCTACAGCCCGTAGATCCTAAAATTCCATAGAAGGAATTCATGATGATTTTTATTGCTTGAGATAAGGCAGCGTTTTTATCAATTTTCGCTTTATCACGCTCTAACCAAAGAGATTGAATAATATCAGGTAAGAAGTGTTTTTCTCTTGAGAAATAAGCACCGTCAAAGCCTTTTATTGGATTATTGCGTTGATGTTTGTCGTCTTCTAAGCCTTCAATTAACCCCATAGGATCTACATTAAAGGTACGAATAATACTTGGATATAGGCTTTTATAATCAAGCACTAAAACGTTGTCGTATAAACCAGGTAGCGAGTCCATAACAAAACCACCTGGCGAAACTAAACCCGACTCACCATCCCTCATATTTGGCGCGACGTAACCACTTCGATGCAGCTTGGGTAAATACAAATTCGTAAAAGCGGCAACCGATCCGCCAATCCTATCTATAGGCAATCCTGTTAGTTGAGCACGTAATATGGCAAATTCAAGCAGCTGTGTTTTTTCAAAAATCAGCCATACTAAGCGGCAATCTTCAAGGTTATAAATAGCGAGATCTTGTTTATTGTTGTGGAAGTTATCGGTGATTTCTTGAACACGATTATCAACGTCTTTTACTTTTTTACCGGTATTTAGTAGTGTATTTGATACATTTTCGAGGGAGAAGCTCGGAAAGTTATAAGTCGCTGTTTTTAATAAGTCGATGCCATCAAGTACGACTCTGCCCGCTATTTCTATAAATTTTTGGTCGCTGTTAGCATTTTCTCGCCAATAAGGTTCACTGCCATCTCTGCCGATTGATAATTTAATACCGAGTAAGTCGCAGCGTTTTTGAAACAAACTAAAATCAAAGTTAATCACGTTCCAACCGATCATGATGTCGGGATCATAAACCCGTATCCATTCAATAAAAGCACTTAGTAAAGCTGATTCAGATTCCACCCAGTGAATATACTCAAGCTCGGTTGCTTCTGGCTCGCCAATCATAAATACGCAATTTATATCTTTACCGTTTTCTTTTGCATATAAACCTATCGAATATAGCTCACCTTTCATCGAGCATTCTAAATCTACTGAAACCATAGTTAAGGCAATATTTTTATCCGCTTGGTGATACGGCAAAGCTTTACATTTTGCTTTTGAATACGCTTTGTAATTGGTCGTGTTGGTTTGATCTGAAGTTGTCTGAAAGTTTGCTTTTTCCATACCAATAAAACTTAAGTTAGCGGTAATAAAGCGTTCCATTAAAAAGCGATCATCAGGCCTAAAATCGTCTTCATAACATTTAATTTTGTGGTGTTTTAATCTATCGCGTGCGGCATAAAAATCTCGCATAGATTTAAAATAAATGCCTGTAACAGGTTCTTGAGTAAACGTTTTTAGCTGTAAAGGTGAGACTTTTTCAACTTTAATTGAAGCATCGTTTAGTACTTTAATCGCTTCATCTTGTTGTAACTGAGTAACAAAAAATACTGATAGCTCATCAAGTACTTCTAATTTCACAGCACCAGTGGCTGTTTTTAACCATAAAGTAATACAAGTTCGTCCAAAACGATCTTGTGATTGACGAGTTAAAATGAAACCTTGGTTAACTTCTTGCGGCACACTCTTGTTTTTTGAATGCGGATATACGCTAGCATCTGAACTTAAAGAAACATCAGTTGATGAATCAAGTGATGAAGCAGCCAGAGTGCTTTTTGAAGAATTATCTATTGAATTACTCGTCATTACTAAAAAGAATACTCGAAAAAGGCACAGTAAAACTGTTAATATATACAGCAGTGTAAATGATACCGCCCATTATGGAAACCTCCTTCACATGTTAAGTGACAAAATAAAGCAAGTTATACGCACCAGCTATAAAGCCATTGGCGAAAATATGACGAACTTTAACCCGCGTAAACAGCAAACCTTTTTAATTGCTGAAATAGCTAAAACCCTTGCAGGCGAATACGATAAAAACCGAAAAATTATTGTTATTGAAGCAGGTACCGGTACTGGTAAGTCACTAGCATATTCATTGGGCTCTATTCCATTAGCTTTATCTCGCGATAAAAAAGTATGTATTTCAACCGCTACTGTTGCCCTGCAAGAACAGTTAGTCGATAAAGATCTCCCTTTTTTGAAAAAGCACTCAGGTCTCGATTTTTCATTTACCTTAGTTAAAGGTCGCCAACGTTATGTTTGCCGACAAAAATTAAGTGCTGCCGTTACTAATGGTGACGACCCACAAGCTGGGTTTACTTTCGCACAAAAACCAAGTGCTACCGATGTTAGAATACTCGCCGAGATGCATAAAAAGTTGGGCGACAATAGCTGGCAAGGTGATTTAGACTCATGGCCAGATAGTGTTCCTCATTATATTTGGCAACAAGTACAATGCGATAAACATAGTTGCTTAAAACACCTAGCTGAACACACACATTGTCCGTTTCATAAAGCCCGAGAAACGATGGATATGAGTGATGTATTAGTTATAAATCACAGTTTATTATTAGCCGATTTAGAACTAGGTGGTGGTAAAATTTTACCTGCACCTGAAGACGTTTTCTACATAATTGACGAAGCACATCACCTTCCAAAAGTTACGCGTGACCACTCTAGTGCCAGTGTTTCCGTGAAGGGAGCTATAGAGTGGCTAACTAAGCTAAAAGAAACTGGCGATAAGATGGCTAAGCTCATAAAGTCGCAACGTGCTATTTCTCCGGCTCTAAAATTAGGTGACGATTGCCAAGATTTATTAGTTGAACTGCAAAAAGTTTATACCTTTATCGAAAATAATAAAGAAGCCTACTTCCCTAAAGAAAAACAGTTTCGATTTGAAAATGGCATCATTCCAAAATCGTTAAAAAACTGGTCTGAAGACATTAGCGAACTCAGCAAAAAATGTTTGGCTCATACCAATAAGCTTTATAACTTATTAATGGAATCTACCAAAGATGGCGAAACCCAAATGTATTTGGCTGAACCATTATTAGCTGAGTCAGGATTTATGCTCCAACGACTTGAAAATCTTCATTCTCTTTGGCAGATGTACGAAAAAACAGATAACGAAAAAGGTGCGCCTTTAGCACGTTGGGTTGAAATTTCAGAAGGAAAACGTTCCGATTACGTGCTTTCAGCTTCACCTATTGAAGTTGGTTTTACCCTTGAAGATAACTTGTGGAGCAAATGCGACGGTGCAGTTTTATGTTCAGCCACTATTTTAGCGTTAAACTCTTTTGAACATTTTAGATTTCAAGTCGGTTTACAAAACAATGATGGTACGCAATACCAACAAGTAAACTCCCCTTTCGATTATCAAAATAATGCTGAATTAGTCATTCCGGTAATGAAATATGAACCCAGTGCCGATCAATTTACAGATGAACTTATAGAGAAACTCCCTGAAATCATTGATCAAGGATCCTCTACATTGGTATTGTTTTCATCTTATTGGCAAATGGAAAAAGTCGCTGCAGCTTTACGTGAAAGCAACAAGTTAGACATTCAGGTGCAAGGCGAACAGTCACGCCAGCAGATTATTGAGATACATAAAAAGAATTGCGACAGCGATAAACAAAGCATTATTTTTGGTACGCAAAGTTTTTCTGAAGGATTAGATTTACCTGGTAAATATCTAAACAACTTAATAATTACCAAACTACCTTTTTCCGTACCAACCTCACCCGTTGAAGAGGCTCAAGCAGAATATGTTACCGCTAAAGGTGGTAATCCATTTATGTCGTTATCAGTACCTGATACCTCTAAAAAATTAGTTCAAGCAACAGGTAGATTATTAAGAAATGAAAATGACGAAGGCACTATTACCCTACTCGACAGACGTGTAGTAAGTAAACGTTACGGTAAACAGCTGCTCGATTCATTACCACCTTACAAACGCATCGTAAAATACTAGCTAATACAGAGTTAAAGACTTACAGCTAGCTGTAGGTTCATATCGGCTAAAGTAAATTGCTAAAGCTAAAAGCTTATCGACTTTTAGCTTTAGTGGCTGATTTTACCTTATACTGGCTTGGACAATGAGATCGGCCTATGACTTCAGAACGTAATTTTAAATGTTTACTTTTTCGCCCTGAAACTCTAGCTCGCCAATTTTTAAACGTCTTATGTTTTAATGTTTGTCTCATCAAACCAATAACCTGAGGTTCGGTTAATCCATATAAGGTTTCAATAGCTTCAAAAGGCGTACGATCTTCCCAAGCCATTTCAATAACTCTTGATTTTTCTGATGGGGTTAACATATCAATATCTTTGTTTAGTCGCATATTTATCAAATAACCTGTGTATATTAATATTGGCTTTTAACTTTGCAGCAAGTAAATATAAGCCAGCCAATTTTCGATGAATAAATACGGCATCAATCGGTGGTGTATGCCATTGTTCTTGTTGTGTGTTAATTAACATCCCTTTTTCTTTAATTCTTTGGGCTAAACCACTCTCTGCGAAATTGTAATTTTCGTTAATAATAAGTGGCTCACATGCCAACCTAAACAGTCCTAACACTTGATTTAAATAATCAGGATCGATGTCATCTTGGAAAAATCCAATATCTTTAGCGGCATTCACCATTCCACTCTCATCATTTTTAACACCAGAATTAATTAATACTAAATAGCCCAAGCTAATATCATGTGGAATTTTACGTGTAGCGCCAAAATCAAGTAATACAATTTTACCTGACTCTATTTGAAACAAATAATTAGCAAAGTTAGGGTCTGTCTGCATTAAGCGGAATGAAAATAATTCTTCAAAAAACAACGCTATTAAAGATTCAATAACGCTATTTCTAACGGTTTGATCTAATGCCGCTACCTCGTCAATAGGAACGCCCTCAATATAGTTCATCACTAAAATGGATTGAGTTGATAAATCATTATGTACTTCGGGTAAAACGAATTCTTTAAGTGTTAGCGTATCGCGGTATTCATTAATGAAAGCAGCCTCTTGTGTGTAATTGGCCTCCATAAGTAACTGCGCTTTAGCTTCTTCAAGGAGTGGCTCAATATCAATATGTTTTGGTAGTAAACCAGACATTTTCAATAATAAAGCGACATTATCTACATCACTAGATATTGCTTTTGAAACACCTTTATATTGCACTTTTACCGCCAGTTTTTCTCCATTGTCTTTATGTGCAATATGTACCTGACCTATTGATGCGGCAGCAAAAGGCTTTAAATCAAAATAGCCAAAACCATCCAGCCAGTCCTTTCCCCATTCAGCTTCAAGTACTTGTATAAGTTGTTTATGAGGCATAGGGGAAGCATTCGAACGAAGTTTATCAAGTAATTGACTCAGGGCTGGTGGTAATAAATCGCCAGCATCCATCGATAAAATTTGCCCAACTTTCATGGCTGCACCACGTAATTCTGACAGCTTATCAGCTAAGCTTTCTATATTCTTAGGTTGAACCAGCAAGTCTTTTACTGTGGTTGATTGACCTTTAGACCATTGTTTTGCACCATCAACAAGTATATTACCTGCAACTTTAGAAACCATTGAGCCCAAGCTGGTTAATCGAGACAATCTTGAAATAGGAACAGACTTTTCTTTTTTCACATCAACTTACCATGTCATGCATTTATTATTTATACGATTAGATTGAATGCTTTGATCACTTTAAAAGTTAAATATAAATTCAGTCTTAACAACAAGAGACTCTTATTAAAATCCTCAACTATTTACCCGTGTAAAATACCGAGCAATTTTTACCACCCCCCAAATATTTGATGCTGCTTCAATCGTCATAACTTCAATCAAATTAAAAATCATTGTTAACATTCAGCAGGTATTAATCTTCACGCTATAAAATAGCCTAAAGATTTGTAAATTCGCCTAAGAATACTCAGCTGAATTTGTACAATGACTTTATTATGTTCATACCACTTTAAGATCAGAAGTTAAGGTGGCATGAGTATTTAACTCCATAATGGTTAATCAAAGTTAGGTTTTACTATGAAAAAAATAATCACTGTATTGCTCTTATCAACATTACTGCTTTCAACAACATCACTCATTAATATGGCTAAAGCTGCAGATAAACTTACGGCTACCATTATTGGTTCAGGCTCACCTATTTATAATGAAAACAGAGCCAGTGCCAGTACTTTGGTTTCAGCGGGTAATACGCATATTTTGGTAGACATGGGCAACGGCACACAAGCTAATTTGAATAAGTTAGGTTTTGATCCGAGAGACTTATCAGCACTAGTTTTTACTCATCATCATCTTGATCATAACGAAGAGTTTGTTCCTATGTTTATCCGCTCCCTTTTAGGAAGAAATAGCTTTTCTATTATAGGACCACCAAACACCGTTAAGCTTGCTGAATCTAATTTAGCGCTTTATAACGAAGATATTTCATACCGCCTCAGTAAAACTCAACGCACTTTAGCTGAACGTGAAAAAGCTTTTGATGTAAGAGATTTACAAGGTGGTGAGTCATTCAAAATAGATGACATTCTTGTTACTACTCTACAAGTTCCACATACTATCCATACCATTGCTTATCGCTTCGACTATAAAGGTCAATCTATTGTAATTACAGGTGATCTTACTTATTCAGACGACTTACCTACTCTTGCTAAAAATGCTGATTTTATGATCATTGATTCAGGCGGTATGGTAATGAAAGATGGTCGTCAAAAAAACAAAGGTAAAACGGAGAAAAAATCATCTAATAATAAAGACAATAGCAACAGAAAGAAGAAAGGTAATGCGCACCTTAACCTAGCTGAATCAAGCCGTATGGCTAAACAAGCAAATGTTAAAAACTTAGTTTATACGCACTTCAATTCTACACTTGTTGATACGGCTGCAAGCTTGAAAGAAATTGAAAAAAATTACCGTGGTAATGTTATTTTTGCTGAAGATTTAATGGTAATAAACAAACAAGCGGCTAAAGCATCAGCACCTCGATCATCAGCTATAAACTCTGCCCTCCCTAAAATAGAAAACATCTACACCATTGTTGATTCAGGACAACGTATTTCTTACAGCAACAATAGCGCTATTTCATTGCCTAAGCAGGGAGCTGATTTTTTCGGTCAAGACGCTAGTTATATTATTAACCCACCTTCTTACACTGACAATCAAAATGGCACAATTACAGATAACGTAACGGGACTTGTGTGGCAAAAAGACATGGGAGAAAAACTTACCTTTGAAGAAGCCTTACAAAAAGTTAATAGCACAAATACAGGAGGTCATAACGACTGGCGTATACCTAACATTAAAGAGCTTTATTCTTTAATTCAATTTTCAGGCACAGTTAAAGGTGACAAAGCACTAACTCCTTTCATCGACACGACTTACTTTAATCAGCCCATTGGCGATACTAGCTCTAAAGAGCGAGAGATTGACGCTCAAACATGGTCGAGCACTGAGTATGTTGCAAAAACCATGAAGAACGACGAAACGGTTTTTGGTGTTAACTTTGTAGATGGCCGTATCAAAGGTTATCCAAAATATAATCCTCGCAGTTCAGCGCCTAATAAAATGTACTTCAGGTTTGTCAGAGGCAATACCGACTATGGCAAAAACAATTTTGTAGACAACAACAATGGCACAGTGCCAGATAAAGCAACGGGCTTAGTTTGGCAGCAAAGTGACAGCCTTAAAGGTTTAAACTGGCAACAAGCACTGCAATACGCTCAAGAATCAACATTAGGTGGCTTCAACGATTGGCGCTTACCTAATGCCAAAGAGCTACAAAGTATTGTTGATTATACGCGATCGCCAGAAACATCAAACTCAGCAGCAATTGATCCTATCTTTTACACATCATCGATTAAAAATGAAGGTGGCGAAAAAGATTATCCATATTACTGGAGCTCAACAACTCACCTTGATGGTCCAGTGCAGGCCGAAGGTGCTGTATATGTAGCTTTTGGTAAAGCTTTAGGTGAAATGCGTGGAAAAACTATGGACGTTCATGGCGCAGGCTCACAGCGTAGTGATCCTAAAACAGGTGAACCAACATCGAGAGGCCCACAAGGCGATATGATCCGAGTAGACAACTATGTTCGTTTAGTAAGAGGTGGAAACCTTGAAATAGCCACAGGCGAGCTACAAGAAAATAGATATGAATATACCAATATCACTACCTCAACTACTGGTTATGCTACTGCAAATGAAGCGAGTAATACAAAAAGCAATACACCAAGAAATCAAACAACAGTTAGAAGTACTCATGGTAATAAATTCATCAACCGTTTTGATAAAAACAACGATGGGAAAGTTGATTTATCAGAGTTTAAAGCTGGTGAAACTCGCTTCAATCATTTCGATAAAAATAAAGATGGTTATATCAGCGCAAGTGAAGCCCCAACTGGACCACCTAAGAATGCTCGTTAATTGGCTTAGTTAATTAAATTAGTTAAGTTTGATTGTTTTAACAGAAAAGGAACTTATGAGAATAAGCTCCTTTGCTGTTATAAATTACATTGGTAAAAAAAACGCATGACGAAGTATTTTATTTTTCCGGAAGTATTTTAACAATAATAGCTACTTAGCCATCAGATAACTTTCTTATTGTGGTCTGTATCTTATTAAGATTATCAACGGTAGTAGTAATAACATTATTACCAAGTTTTTGATTAAGGATCTTATCCATGTCTGCCAACAGCTGCCTTGCATCAGACATTAACAATTCACCCGTTTGAGTAAATACAATTTTCTTTTGTTTACCTACATCATCTAGCTGCTCTAAATACCCTGCTAAACATAATTCTTTAACAGTTTTAGCTGCCATTTGACGTGAAACACCTAAGTTTCTGGCTATTTCTGACGCGTAATTAACGCCGCATTCTAATGTGCTTAAAAAGCTTAATGCTGAAGGTGATGCAAATTTATAACCTTTTTCTTTTAAAGCATTGGATAAATATTTTGATATTAAATCATTAACTTGGCTAGCACCAAGAGCCAACTTTAGAGACTGACTTTCTACCATTGGGGTGCCCTTTCTTGTCAACCTTGTTGACATAATTAACTCTCTACTTTAATCTCCTCACGTCTATGTCAACCTAGTATACATGAGAGTAAATATGTTCACACTTAAAAACGTCTTAATAGCAAATGCCATAAGTTGCATAATATTTGGATTGATATTTATATGCTTACCAATAAAAGTCGCTGTCTTTTTAGGAAGTGATACCCTCTTCCCTGAATTGATATTACAGATTCTAGCTGCTGTATTAGTATTCAATGGGCTTCATTTAATTTGGGCTTCATTACAACAAACACCAAACAAATGGTTAATATTGTACTTCTCATTTGGTGATTTTTTATGGGCTATTGGCTCTAGTGTTTTATTGCTTATGGGATTATGGATAACAACTATGGCAGGTATTATTAGTACTATATTAATCGCTCTAATGGTTACAGTATTTGGCATTATGCAAATAATAAAAAGAAGAGAAATATGTAGTATTGAGAATTAACTATTAAGAAATATATTTAAAGAAATTAACTACAAAAAACAAGTATCTTATTAACCCTTTGAGTTAGAAGGTACATACATTAGACAAAAAAATACCCAGTATCGAAGCAACTCGTTACTGGGTATTGTGTTTTTAGTTGAGCTAAATTCTAGCTAAAACTTCTCAGGTATTGATTACTTATAAAAAGCTTCAACAGTGCCTTTAAGTTTTATCAACATTGGTTGTCCGCGACGATCTAATGCTTTAGGTGAAGGGATTTTTACCCAACCTTCGCTGATGCAGTACTCTTCAACATTGAAATGTTCTTTGCCGTTAAGTTTAATACCAATAGAGTGCTCAAAAATTTCAGCTACGTGATGTGGGCTGCGAGGATTCCCCGAAAGTTGATCTGGTAAAGCCGGTTTTGAATTAGTGTCGGTCATTTTAACGTTCTAACGTAAATAAAAAAGTGCGTTATTGTAGACAATAAAATCATAACGCTCAAGAAAGACAGTCAAGTTTAGAGGATAAATATTCATACTAACAACTAATCATTATCACTCAGCCATAATTAAACAACTCTTGTTGCTAGTTTAATATGCACCGCAAACAAAGGCTCATCACCTATTAATTCAGCGGTATGACCATGAACTTCATTATTAAAAGTTTCATTATCCTGTAGATAGTCTTGAGCAACAAACATATCACCTGCTGAAAAGTCCCGGTAATCACCATTTCGCAGTGTCATACGTAAAGTACCAGAGCGGACAATAATAAGAGTAGCATCACCAGCCACATGCCAAGTACTGAAATAACCAGGTTCGCTCATACGATGACGGAAATTTTGCGCTTCAATTCTGTCGGTAATAAATAAGCCGTTATAATCTTCTATCGAATACTCTATGTCGTTAAACACTGAATAACCTGTAATTTTTGTTGTTTTATTATCTTTTTGCTTTTCAACCAATGGTGAGTTTAATACTGGTAGGCTAATAGTTTTCAATTTAAATTACTCTAAAATATAGGGGGAAACGGTTAAGTTAGTTACTAGCTATCTATTTCATATTCATTAACTTGAAAGGATTCTACCATTGAAAACAGATTATTTTCTGGAATAGCGACTCTAAAAGCATCTAAAGCTTCAAGTGAATGCCATTTTTCAAAGATGTTTACTCTATTCTCTTCTAAAAGATCGGGAGACACAGAAAAATCTTCACAGCTTTGATTATCTCGGGCTATTGATACTGATTCGAGAGATTCAATAATAAATCTATCACGTAATCCTTCTTTAATAATGAGTTTTCCTGCAACAATAATTGGCATGTAATGTCCTGAAAATAGATAAATAACCTGAGCTTGATTTGATATTTTTCTAACAGCTACAGTAAAGGTAAAACTAAGATTAATAACAATTTAAATGAGTTAAAAACATCTTAAACTGGGTTCAACTTAAATAGTACATTTTAGCATTTTATAGCATCAGTATCTCATAAACTATACTTTATAATAAAGACGCTAAAAGGGTTTGTTGGTATCTTACTGTGGAGTTTAAAACAGATTTAATCGTGGCGTGAGTTGTATATAATAGTTATCTTCAGCTTTGTTTCTTACGTCGCCCTACCTTCAGTATAAATTCAGTTGTATCTAATTACTGAACACAAATTATAGAAGCAAGTGAGTAAATTAGTTTTTAATGACTCTAAAAGGCTATACTTGTCTGAAATTTTTAACTTTGAATGAACTAGGTGTTATTTTGTGTTTAAGTAAAACTTCTGTAAAAGAAATATCAAAAGATCACTGAGCCCTATTTAATCGATAAAAGTTCATAATAACTTAGCTTAATAAAATCCCAATTAAATTTAAAACACAGAGTAGAAATAAATAATGACCGCGGAAAAACCAAAAAACAAACCCTTCGTAGAAATCATTTTTAATGTAGCTTTACCCTCGTGGATTCTAATGAAGTTCTCCACTCCTGAGTATTTCGGTGTTGTTGCAGGTTTGATTATAGCTTTGTCATTTCCGCTTGGGTACGCTATTTATGATTACCTAAGAACTAAAGAGATGAATCTAATATCTGCATTCGGTTTTTTTAGTACCTTATTAACAGGCGGAATTGCATTATTTGAGTTAAGTGTACAGTGGTTAGCCATAAAAGAAGCATCTATACCTACGCTAATAGCATTATTCACAATATTTACGGGGATGTATGGTAAGCCATTAATTGCAAAGCTATTATTGAATGAATATATGTTTAAGGTAGGACTTGTATATGAAAAACTTACTGAAAACGGTAAAACAGATGTATTTAGAAACAAGATAGGTTTTGCTAACAAATTATTAGCATTAACATTCATTTTTTCTGCGGTAATGAATTATGCACTAGCAAAATGGCTTGTAACAAGTCCTGCGGGAACCGTTGAGTTTAATGAAGAACTTGGTCATATGACGTTGATGAGCTACCCAATTATTGTAATACCCTCAATGTTAATGCTTGCTGCTCTTATGTACTATGTTTCAAGAGTAATAAAAGATTTAACAGGTTATAAGCTCACTGAGTTAATGGTAGAACAATAATCATTTATAAAAACAAGTTGATTTAAATCGGGTTTAATCGTGAACACGAGTTATAAGTTGCAACATAGATCAAGTACATATTTTATTGAAAAATAATAAATAAAAAAGCACTGAGCCTTAGATTCAGTGCTTTTAATATTTTTCACTTAAGATTTAGTTAGTCCAGCGACCAAATAAGTTTCTTTGTGGTCGACCTCGTACTTTATTACCAAATAAGTACGAAATTGGAATAGCAATCATACCCACTAGAGCGTGCCCATAAAAGTCGCCATAATCAATATGACCAACCAAAGCCATTGCCATATTAAGAAAGTAAGCGGCATAAGCCATATCGCGTAAATCGTTATATCTATGACTAACAATGATCAAAATAGTGGCTATTTTTAAATAAGCTAATGGATAAACTAAATACGTTGGGTATCCAAATGCAGTAAAATATGCTGCCTGCGCATCATGTATTACATGATAAGAAATAGCAGCAAAGGTTAATAAAAATAAAACAATACCTGTACTTAGCCAATATACTATTTTAACAAATAAATTCGGCTTACTCTCTGTGTCTGTCATGTTAATCTCTTGTATGTGAAAAAATAATTCATTACTTACAAGATATTATGTGCTTTTATTGAATCAACATTCAAGATAAAGCTTTGGTTTTATCTATCAATATTAACCAAGCAGACTATTTATCTATGCTGATTTATTAATAATCTAATGTACCGCGAATTGGATAGTTTTTTTCAGGATCTCGGATAAAACCAATTCCGTTAATAACAGACATAAGATCAGGTCTTAAGAAAGGTGCATTTGAAATATCAATTAACTGTATTTGTTTAGACTCGTTTATAACGAATAAACCCGGTTCTGCAAATGGATGGTCGGTTTCTGCTTCTGATCTTGGGTTAGAAATATATAAGCCTAGTGTTTTCATTTGATCAAGTGTTAAGTCATAACCTACATCAAAACTAGGATTGATTTTGTTAATTTGAGTATGAGCTTGCTCTTCGGAGTCTGCAGACATAGCAACAACGCCAACACCAACTTCTTTGAACTTAGGTAGTAATTCATTTAACTCTGTTAGGTATTGCGTACACTTAGGACAATGTTGCCCTCGATAGACCACCACTAAAAGCCAATCGAAATCTCCTTTAGGGTTCAAAAAGTCTATCTGACCGCCATCAAGTTTGTTCACTGATAATGATGGAAATTTTTGGCCTGCACTTAACTTATGATTTGTCATTTAACCGCCTTTATTGTTTGTTGTACTTAATAAGGTGATGCTAGATAAGCCATTATCAAGCTTATGAAATAAACAATTACAAAGTTAAAAGTTTTTCTAGTTTGTAACAATAAAAATTCTAGTTGATCTCTCAACTAGAATTTTTATATTCGATTTATCTCCGCCGAAATAAGCTCTATTGAATGTATTGTAGTCGACTTAACTTACCTCCTTAGAGCATTTTATATTCTGCTAACCCGTCACCAGAATATTTTAAAATCACATATGGTATAAAAAGCATCTAAAAATTGTGCGCTGTTTGCTCTTCTTCTGTGTGATGTAACTTGATCACTACTCTTCTATCGTAGAAGCTTATTTCTTTATCTTTGCTTGCAACTACTGGCTCTGATTCACCAAGAGCAAAGATTTTAATACGGTCGCTTTCAACGCCACCATCTATTAAAGCGTTTTTAACTGAGTTGACTCGCGCTAACGATAACGCATGATTTAAAACTTCATCACCTTGTAAATCGGTATAACCCGACAAATCTACCGACAACTCTGGTGATTGCTCTAACATTTTAGCTAGGGCTATTATTTGTTGTTGATAATGTGGCTTAACTTCGCTTGAACCTGTTGAGAATTGTAAGCTCATTAATAAATTTTCAGCTTGTAATTGCGCTGATTGTTTGTAGTTACTTTCTAACGATAACAACTCAGCTTGGTAAGATTGCTCGGTTGCTTGCAACGATTTTTGATGTTGTGCTATCACTTCATCTATATTTTGTTGTGTGCTCGCTAAAGTAACTTCTAAATCTTCAATGGTGTTGTCAGCATTTACATTTTTAGCAATCAGGCTTCCCACTAAACCTGCCACAAATGCACCAACGGGGCCAGCAACAACAGCGCCAATTAAAGCACCTGAACCAAATCCTATTTCTACGTTTGTATTAGCTTGTTCTACTTTTTCTTGTGGGGTTATTGCAGTATTTGTTTCATCAAAGGCATAACTTGGTGCTGCCATTAATGAGCCAATAACTAACAAGCTAATAGCTGATTTTCTTGAGTTAAATAATTTAGTGCTTTTTGAGTTTATACGTAAAGAGTTCATGTTTATTTCCTTCAGTGATTAAGTTTGTTTTTAGTTTCAACCGAATAGCTTTATTCGTTTGGTGTAGCTATTAAACAAAACAAGTCAGACTAAATACCGACGTAAAAAAGGAAAATCAAAGAACAAATGTGGCAACAATATGGCAATATCAATAAAAGCGCGAACTTAGCGGAATAATTAGATATATTTACCTCATAAAAACAGGCTTAGTTTAAATACAAAGGTAAAGGAATAAATGAGTAAACGTATTGCGATAGTTGAAGATGAAGCAGCCATAAGAGAAAACTATGCTGATGTGCTTCGTAGCCAAGGGTATCAAGTACAAACTTATGCCGATCGTGACAGTGCGACACAAGCATTTACTTTACGCTTGCCACATTTGGTTATTTTAGATATTGGTTTAGAGGAGGAATACGATGGTGGCTTTATTTTATGTCAGTGGTTAAGAACCCTATCAACGACTTTACCGATTATTTTTCTAACGGCTCGTGATAATGACTTTGATACGGTTTCAGGATTACGAATTGGTGCTGATGATTATTTAACAAAAGATATTAGCTTACCTCACCTAAGCGCTAGAATTTCAGCTTTATTTCGTCGTCAAAATGCAATGAAAGAACCTCAGCAAGTAGATCATCTAATAAATGTTGGTTCAATGACAATAGACAGCCAACGCATGAGTGTGATGTGGAAAAATCAACTAATTGATTTAACCATTACAGAATTTTGGATGGTTTACGCTTTGGCTAAGCATCCAGGACATGTGAAAAACAGAACTCAATTAATGCAAGATTCTAATATATTTGTTGATGACAGCACTATTACTTCACATATAAAACGTATTCGTAAAAAATTTATAAGAATAGATGCCACTTTTGATTACATTGAAACGGTTTACGGCATGGGTTATCGCTGGAATGAAGACTTACCCACTAATACTAACAACACAACAAATAATGCAGGTTCAATCCATAATGCTTAATAAAGTGAGCAAACAAAAATTAAGCGTGAAGCTCTAACTATGCCTAATAAAAGTAAGTCTTTTTTTAGGTTTGGGTTACGTATTAAATTACTTTTACTCTCATCGTTTTTATTCAGCCTACCTTGGTTTGGTTATCAGTACGTATGGGAAATGGAAAAATACCTACGTTACGGACAAGAGCAAACCATCGTCGGCACAGCTCGTGCTTTAGCAACCGCTTTGCATGAACGCCCTAACCTTTTTAATAACCAAGCAAGCTTTCTGCCTAATGTTGAAAAAGGCAAAGATCTTTATAGCTACAAGTTAACCACAGCAATTCAATTAGACGGCTTACCAATTGATTGGCCATTATTTAACTCCCGCGCTCATTATTACGGTGAAAAAAATCAGTTATCAAAGTCATCTGTAGAAAGTTCATTGCACTTCAATGCTACTGTTGGTCAATACGATAAATATCTCTATATGATGTTTACTGTCGTGGATAATAAATTAATATATCGTCACAAAAATGCGCGCGGTATATTTAAAAATGATCATTTAGAAATCGGCTTAAGCGATCCACAAAACAACTTTAATCGCTTCATTATAAGTAACAAAAATTCAGGTTGGTTAGATGCTTATAAAGTTGAAACACAAATTATTGAAACTGCTGGTGTTGAAATAAAGAGTTTTGATTACTCTGCACAGAATCCACCTTTTAAAACAATTATCACCGTAGCCCCTAAAATACAAGGGCATTGGTTAGAGACACCGCAAGGTTACAATGTAGAATTACGTATTCCTATGGAGATGGTTGGCGACAATATCGCGTTTGCTTTTCATGATGTAGATAAAGAATTTACCGATGCTCTTAGTGTTATTGGTTCAGCCGATCCAAGCAGCGCAAAAACCTTAGGTACTGTGCTAGTGCCCTCACCTGAAATTGAGCGTATTGTAAAAGGCATGAGTTACACCAACTCAAGTGTATGGGTAGTGGATCAACATCAACGGGTTTTAGCAAAAGCAGGAAATTTAAAACAAGCCAACGGTGTATGGAATAAAAGAACTGCTTCAAATAACTCTGGCTCGAATGACTCAAACAATTCAATTATTACCTCTGTATGGCACTCAATTGAAGAAAATTGGCTATTACCTTTTTATTATAAATTCCTCACCAAGCCACCTAAAGATTTTATCGACGAACTATACGACGCACAGCATTTAACAGGTAAACATATTAAGAGCGCGCTGCAAGGTAATGCGCATTCACAATGGCGTTTAACCACAGATCAGCAAGCTGTTGTGCTTTCAGCCGCTTACCCTATTTATATTAATAACCAAGTACACGGTGCAGTTATTGTAGAAGAAACTACAAATGGCATCAGAACTTTAAGAAACCAAGCTCTTGAGAAACTCTTTACGTCAATACTCGCTATCATGTTACTGGGTGCTACATGTTTCTTTTTATTTGCATCGCGCATATCTAACCGCATAAGAACATTACGCAATCAGGCTGAATCAAGTATTGACGAAAATGGGCGTATTAATAATCAACTTATTGCATCAACCGCTAATGATGAAATTGGTGATTTATCACGTAGCTTTTCAACTGCAGTTAATCGACTTAGCCAATATAACCATTATCTAGAAGGTATGTCGTCACGCTTGTCACATGAACTTAGAACACCGATTGCAGTAGTTAGAACATCGCTTGAAAACCTAACGATGCAGCAACTACCTGAAAGTACAGTGCCTTATTTAGAGCGAGCACAAACAGGTATTAATACGTTGAATTTGATCTTAACAAATATGAGTGAAGCAACAAATTTAGAACAAATGCTGGCCACCACTGAACGTGTCCCCTTTAACTTACAACAAGTACTGGTGGGCTGTGTGCAAGGTTACAAACAAATATACACAGATGTAGAATTTTCATTGAATGGTTTAGTGAACGAAAGCAATCACCTAAATAGTAAACAAGTCCCCAACATACAGGGATCGCCTGAACATATTGCACAGTTGCTTGATAAGGTATTTGCCAACGCAGTAGAGTTTAGTAACGACCAAAAAGTGAGTATTAGTTTACAAGAAACCCAATCAACTTTTGTGATCCATATTAGTAACAACGGCAAGCACTTACCTGAATTAATGAAAGATAGATTATTTGATTCGATGGTATCGATGCGTGATACTAAACGACAAGCCCAACCGCATTTAGGTTTAGGACTTTATATCGCAAGGCTGATTGTAGAGTTTCATCAAGGAAGTATTAGCGCTAATGATCATCACAATCCTGCAGGTGTAACCTTAAGTATTACTTTGGATAAAGCATTGAGCTAAGTATGAACTCGCTTTTGAACAAATGATAAAATCAACAACAAAGAAAGTTAGCTGTTTGTTTATTATTTGACTTTAAAGCTTATTTATTTAAAACATTAAGAAAATTGACATAACGAAAGCTATTCAAGCTATAAAGTATTTTATTTGCCATCTTAACTAACATATCAAAACACTTTGTAAATTGGCGATAATCCCTGAATAATATAGCCTGAAAAATTTAACCAAAACAACACAAAAGAATTAACTCAAATGCCAATAGAACAAAACTCTAATAATAACTTACCGTCAGCCTACACACCTCAGATTGTTGAACCTGAAGAAGTTAATCGTCGTATAGCTTTAGGCGATACTTTTGTTGTAAATATTGTTGCAGCATGGTGTCCCGACTGTACTGAAAGACAAGCACTACATATTGATGGTTTTACTGAAAAATTGAATTCTGCAGATATTGATGTTCTACAAGTAAACGTTCAATTACAAAAAGGAGATTTTATTAGTCCTGAACATGAACAAATCACTAACTTGTTTGGTGGGCATGGTTATCCAAGAACTGTGTTAATTAAAGCTGGTAATGTTAAAGGTAAAGATAATGTTGAAGTTGTAACTGAGGATACTTTGTCAGCGTTAGCTAGCAAGTTTATTGGAATAGTCACTGAATCGTAAAATTGATCTAATAATGATATTAAAAGGAACAAAAGCATTAGCTTCATTTCGTTCCTTTTAGCTCACGAAATAACGACTAAATAGCTACTCAATACCAATATATTTGTGAACTTGAATAGATAAACGCCAGTTGTTTTTAATACAAGTTTCGATCGCCAGTTCAGTTGCTCGTTGTTTTTGGCTAATAGGCTGTAAATAAATGGGCTTGTTAGTGACTTCATGCTCCGCTAGTAAATCAGTTAGCTCTTCAACATGATGCTCTGTCGCAACAGGATGTTTGATTTCGTTAGCGCGATCTAAAGCGCTGCGTAGAATTTTATATCCACCTTTCATATTAATTTTCGGTGAAACCGTCACCCAGCACTTATCAGTTACTTGAATTTCAAACGTACCTGAGGTTTCAACCTGACAACTATAACCTTGAGCTTCAAAACCTTCACATAAAGGCGTTAAATCAACCATACAAGGCTCGCCACCGGTAATAACGATATGTTTAGCTTGATAACCTTTGGGTTTCACCCAAGCGAGAATCTGTTCAACAGACATATTTGCCCATTGTGTCGTTTCTTCGGTTTTACTTGCCATAGCTTCAGTGCTAACTGAATCGTCAAGATTTATGTCCCATGTGTGTTTAGTATCACACCAAGAACAAGCCACAGGACATCCCTGTAGACGAATAAATATAGAAGGTTGTCCGGTAAAAGATCCTTCTCCTTGAATGGTTTCGAAGAACTCATTAATTTTATAGCAAGTTGTTTTCACTTTTATGCTTTAGCCTGTGTTGATTTTCTAGTAAAATGCGCGCTTTTATTATTATAACCTGAATTCCTATTAATCGCTTAACGAGAATTTCGGGTATTGTACCTCAAGAGACATTAGAAATGGCTAACAAAGTTGTTGTTATTTATTCAGGCGGCATGGATTCATTCACCGTACTTAATCGCGCTTTAAAAGATGGAAAAGAAGTGTTTGCACTTTCTTTCGATTACGGACAACGACATGTAAAAGAGCTTGAATGTGCAAGCCATGTTTGTGAACAACTTAATGTTCATCATAAAGTTATTGATATTTCAGCTATCAACCAATTATTAGCTGGTTCTTCGTTAACCGACGATATAGATATTCCTGAAGGTCACTACGAAGCTGAAAACATGAAGTCGACTATTGTGCCAAATCGCAACATGATTTTACTTTCATTGGCAGTTGGCTATGCTGTTTCAGTTGGTGCAGAGCAAGTTTATTACGGCGCACATTCTGGTGACCATGCAATTTACCCGGATTGTAGACCTGAGTTTGTGATGAAGATGAACGATGTTTGTCAAATTGCTAACTACGAAGCAGTTGAAATATTTAGCCCGTACTTAAATGTTAACAAAACAGCTATTTTAACTGACGGCATCAGCATGAACTTAGACTACAGCCACACATGGACTTGTTATAACGGTCGTGAAAAAGCCTGTGGAAAATGTGGTGCTTGCCAAGAACGTTTAGAAGCCTTTGAAGAAAACAATGTAACAGATCCTATTGCTTACGAAGCCTAAAATAATTAAGAGTTAGGTTAAATTAAAATACGTGACGTAAACACTGCGTCACATTTCTTCATTTCTTCATTTCTTCATTTCTTCATTTCTTCATTTCTTCATTTCTTCATTTCTTCATTTCTTCAAATAGTTTTACTTAAAACATTCAATCATCCTATTAATAAATAACAAATTAATAAGTTATAAATTTGACTCAATGATTTTCTTTATCATAATAAGTTCATTAGTAACTTATTAACTTCACTAGAGTCTTTATTATTATTATTATGACCGTTAAAAAATTAAAAGTTACATCTAGTGTTGCCCTCATTTTATTAAGCTCTTTACTAGCCACGAGCTCTATTGCTCTTGCTGAAGAAGATAAACTTGAGTTTTCTGGTTTTGCTCGCGTTATTCTTGGCTACCTTGATGATGAAAATGCAGAATATGTAGGCTACAGCAATAATATTAGTATTAATAAACAATCACTATTTGCCCTTCAAGCTGATTATAAATTCAATGATGACTTCTCTCTTACCGCTCAAGGCATTGCGCATACAGGTGAACAAAGACAGTCAGGTTTAGAATGGCTATATCTTACTTATCAGCCAAATAATGCATTACAAGTTAAACTTGGAAGGCAGCGAATTCCATTTTTCAACTATAGCGATAGCCTAGATGTTGGTTTTGCTTATCCCTGGTTAACATTACCCCAGCAATTTTATGACTCTGCGTTTTTTGCAACATTTGATGGCATATTGGCTAACTACGAGTTTAGCATTAACGACTTGCTAATTAACTATGAGGGCTACTGGGGTAGATTCGATGGAACAATATACACATCAGATACTGAAATAGACACTAAAGCAGTCGGTTTGTATGGCGTTAACGTTAGTGTTAGTTATGAAAACTTCACTGTTCGTGCATCCTATAATAAAGGTGATGCAAGTATTGAACAAACAGAGGTAGAAGAGTTTAGCCAACAATTACGTCAATTTGGATTCATTAACAATGCTAATTGGCTTAACACAAGCGGGCTAATTCAATTTTATCATTTTAGTGTAAATTACGAAAATTTAGATTATTTTTTCCGTAGTGAAGTATCTAAATTAGTTGGTGGTAGTGGTTTACTACCAGATATAAATAGTTTTTATGTATCAGCTGGTTATAACTTTGCGCCTTATACTGCATATATATCTTACAGTAAAAAAGACCTTTATTATAAGCACGCTATCAACGAAATTCCTTATGGCTTATCTCCCGGTTTAGATATGTTAGCAGGTGGATATGATGCTATAACAACCACCTTCGCAGATGACCAATCAACAGGTATTAAAATTGGTACCCGTTGGGATTGAAAACTAATTTAGCATTTAAAGCAGAAATAACATTTGTAGAAGCTGACGACAAAATTAGTAACCGTTATGGTTTAAAAGATTTAGGTGGATTTGATGGTCATGCCCTTCTGTATCAAATTGGCGCGGAGTGGGTATTTTAATGAAAAATTATATTCCTTTACTCTTAGTATCTGCCCTTAGTTTTGCACCGAACGTTAATGCTAATAACACTATTTATGTTGTCGCAAATACCACCGACAGTTTAATTAAGCTTAATCGTCAACAAATAAGAAATTTATTTATGGGAGGGGCAATACCTTACGATTTAAAAGCCATTTCTCTACCTCCAGAAAATCAAACACGTGTGCTATTTAATACTAAAGTAGTTGGTTTAACGGAGGCTCGTATTCAGTCGTATTGGGCACAAATGCGCTTTACAGGTCGTAAGGTAGCACCTAAAGAAGTTGATAGTGAAATTTTGGCACTTGAATACCTTAAAAATAATAAAGGGACCATTGCTTATTTATCATCTACTGCTGAGATTCCTAGCAATTTAACAATAATACTTGAAATAGAGTAACTTCAGTTAACTTATGTACTAAGTAATTTAACGTACAGTTTATTTAATTTAGTTGAGTTAACTGAGATACTTAAAGTTTAAATTTAAGTACGTCTTCCAAACAAATGGGTTTAGAGAATAGGTAACCTTGTAATTGATGACAGCCATTTTCTACCAAAAAATCAAACTGATCTCTTGTTTCTACACCTTCAGCACATATTTTCAAATTAAGTTGTTTCGCCATTTCAATAATCGTTTTAGTGATTAATGTACTGCGCTCAGAGATTAAAAGGTTATCGACAAACTGTTTATCTATTTTAAGAGTATTTAAGTGTAATTGCGTAAGATAACCTAAAGACGAATACCCTGTACCAAAGTCATCAAGAGCAATTGATATACCTAGTTTTTTCATTTCAGTGAAAAAGGTATTTGCCATGTCAAAGTTTTCCAAATAAGCAGACTCTGTTACTTCAAACTCAATAGAATGAGGATTAATAGCATATTGAGTAAACAAGCTTTTAACAAAAGAAGTGAGCGACTTACTTTTAATGTCTTGGGCTGATAAGTTAACTGATATCACAATATTTGGATCTATACTTTCTTTAATTTTGGCAAAATCTTTACATAATCTTTCTAATACCCACTTTGTTATAATTTGTACTTTACCGCTTTGCTCTGCAATAGGAATAAACTCTGCTGGAGATACCATCCCTAATGTATCATTTGTCCATCTTAGTAAGGCCTCGTAGCCTACTATTTTTTCTTCAGGCGAAACCTTAGGTTGATAAAATAAAGTAAACTCATCATTTTTGATCGCATGAGAAATAGAGTTGGCAATTAATAGTTTACGTTTATTGTCTTCCATCATTTCTGGAATAAACACTGTGTGAGTATTACGACCAGCAAGCTTGGAACGGTACATAGCAAAATCCGCATTGCTCACAAATTCACTCAGGTTAAAGTTAGAATCAAAAGCCTTAGCAATACCAACACTCACACTTACCTGCACTTGCCATGAATTAATTTCAAAAGGCTCAGAAAGCCCTTTTACTATGCGTTCTGCAATGTCAGATAATAATAAATCATTAGGGTCATTGTGAAGAAGTACCAAAAATTCATCCCCTCCTAAACGAGAAATAAGATCTCCTTCACGTAAAAATTTTTGGGTTCTCTTACTTACATCAATAAGTAATTGATCGCCTGTTTCATGACCAAGTGAATCATTTACCCCTTTAAAGCCATCTAAATCAAAATACATTAATACTAAATTTGTTTTTGATCGCTTCGCTTTAGCTAATTCTAGACGTAGTGTTTCCATAAAAAACTGTCTATTTGGTAATCCCGTTAGCCCATCAAAATTAGCTAATCGTTCCATTTTTTTTTGCTGTTCCATTAACCTTTCAGTATATTCTTTATTTTTTTGAGTTTCTTGGTTAATGGTTTGCATCATTAGGTTGAGATCTTGGCTTAAGGAGACAACTTCTTGTTTACCTCTAATATCAATTTTTAGGGAGTAATCGTGTGTAGTTTGAATTTTTTGTGCCAAAATCGAAAGTCGACTTAGAGGTAAAAATAATCGACCTTGAATCCAAAATAAAACGGCAATAACAACAGCTAACAAAAGTAAAGTTAATGGTAATACCTGTTTAAGTAAGTTATGTTTACTTTTACTAAGCGGGCCACTAGAGTCATGAACAATAAGCAAATAACCTAAAGGTAAACGTTTGTCACCAATAAGCTTTAGCGCAACTAAATCACCATTTTTAACGTAAACACCTAAAGGTTCTTCTTCTAGTAATTTAAGATCTGGAGTGATAACAACATCAGAATTAGAAAACGAGTTACCATGGTAGCTTTGTAGTTGTCGAAAATCTTTATCATAAATAACGCCAAATTTAACATTATCATATCGATCTAAACGCAAAAGCATTGTTGTTAATTCAAATTCATCAGGCTTAAAAGCTAAAAGAGGAACTAAATCACTAGACATATTTTCAGATAGTGCGTCTAAATCTCCTTTAACGGATTCAAAATATAATTTTTCGTGCTCTTGAAGAGAAAAAGTAAGAATACTCAAGCTAACTATACAAATTGCAATAGTAGCTATAGAGGCCGTAGTATTTTTGATCGTTTTAAAAAACATTAAATTATCCTACACGGTCTAGATATTACATTTACTACATTGATGTTTTGTATTTTATTATTTGAATAAATAGTATCGCCTAAGTAAATTCATATTATATTGATATATATATAGATTAGTTTATTTCCTAGAAATAACCATCAACAATGGGATTATTGATGATTATTTTTTACATAAACTAAAGGGCTTTAACCACGTCTTTAATTAAATCAGGTCCCTGATAAATAAAACCTGTGTAAACTTGTACTAATTTAGCTCCTGCATCTATTTTCTCTTTCGCGTCAGCACCATTTGAAATACCACCTACACCAATAATAGGTAATTTATTATCTAACGCTTTTGCCAATAACTTGATAACTTGTGTGCTTTTTTCTTTAACTGGTGCGCCACTTAATCCGCCCATCTCTTCGCCATGTTCTAAACCTTCAACGCCTTCACGAGAAAGTGTCGTATTCGTTGCTATTACACCATCGATGTTATTAGCAATTAAACATTCTGCGATAGATTCAACTTCTGGTTCTGTTAAGTCTGGTGCAATTTTTACAGCGAGTGGTACATATTTACCATGTTTTTCAGCAAGGATTGTTTGTTCGGCTTTTAATGAAGAAAGCAATTCATTTAATGCATCACCATATTGTAAAGAGCGTAAACCAGGGGTGTTTGGTGAAGAGATATTAATCGTGATATATGATGCAAAGTTATAAACCTTTTGCATACAATGGATGTAATCATCTTTTGCATTTTCTTCAGGTGTGTCTTTATTTTTACCTATGTTAATCCCTAAAACACCTTTGAACTGTGCTTTACGTACTTGATCTACTAGATAATCAACACCTTTGTTATTAAAGCCCATGCGATTAATTACGGCATTAGCTTCAGGTAACCTAAAAATACGTGGCTTTTCGTTACCAGGTTGTGGGCGAGGAGTTACCGTACCAACTTCTACAAAACCAAACCCCATAGCACCAAAAGCAGGAATACATTCGCCATTTTTATCTAACCCTGCAGCTAAACCAATGGGATTTGGAAAGTCGATCCCCATTACCGTAACAGGCTTAGAAGGTACGTTTTGACAATATAAGGCTCTTAAAGGTGTAGTTCCTGTGCTTTTTAACGCTTTGATAGTCATTTCATGAATAGTTTCAGCGTCAAACTTAAAAAACACTTTACGAATTGCAGAATAAAACATAATACCTCAGGGTTTTACCAAACAAATTATTGGGTTAATTAGTTTGGTATTTATTAGTTTTTAGAAAGTAGCTGACTTTTTAAGGTGACTGAAATAAAAAATCCCCACACAATGGCGGGGATTTTAGCAGTTAAAGATTAACCAATAAAGGCACTTTAATTAATTTAAGCCTGAAAGATCAACAGACCCTAAGTATTCTACTTATCTGGATCACACTTTAAGCTAAGTAGCATTAATTCACGTAATGCGACTGAGAATTTAGCAAACTCGTGAGTCTCACCAATTCTAAATTCAGATAAAATATGTTTCCAACGTCCAAGTGACTGTTTATTTTCTTTAAACCAATTATCTAATAATTCGTCTGTTTTCTTACTCTTACAGTCTGCTCGCAAAATTACACTGGTAAGAGAACGTTGTTGCCAATCGAGCTCTTCTCTATAAGAAGATCTGGCAAGTGCTTGCCAATGGTTCGCAACAGGCTGACGTGTTATTTGATCTAGGAACCAATGTAAATCTAATCGAGCACCAAGCTCAAAATAGGCAGTCGCTACTATACTAACATCTCGACTATCTTCAGCGGTTAACTCGGCAATATCCATGGTTGAGAAAATAGAACTAAGTTTAGCGACGTAGCTTGCAACATCTTCAGGTACATTCGAATTAATTAATTCAGCTTCAGCACTTTTTAATTGCTCACAATCACCTTCTGTCATGTAACTATACAAGTTAGTCGTTAAATCGATAAAGGTTGAGCGGTAGAATTTTATTGATTCTGCAACATCTAACGCTTTATTACGATGGCGTAAGAACCAACGTGTTGCTCGTCTAACTGTACGACGGATTTGGAATAACATTTCTGTTTGTACGGCTGTTGGTATTTTATTGTCTAAGGCTTCAATTTTCTTCCACATGTCAGCCATACCAAACACATTACTTGCCACTGTATAACAGTTAGCTATTTCAGCCACTGTTTCGCCCGTTTCTTCAAACATGCGATTTACAAAATTAAAGCCCATGTCATTGCCAATTGCATTAGCAAGTTGTGTAGCAATAATTTCTGCGCGCAATGGATGACTTTGCATTTCAGTTAAGTATTTTTGTTGAAGCATTTGTGGGAAATATTCAACTAAAAACTTATCGTAATATGCGTTACCTGTTATTTCAGGACAAACTAAATCGTCTTTCAATACCATTTTGTTATAGGCAAGTAGTACTGATAACTCAGGTCGAGTTAAGCCAACACCTTTAACTAAACGGTCTGCAATTTCGTCATCATTAGGAATAAACTCTAGTGCGCGATCAAGCTTACCTGTTCGTTCAAGTTCATGAATAAAACGTGACTGCTCTTTTAACTGACTACCTCCACGCATTGCGGTAATAGACAATGAATGAGTTTGACGGTAACAATCTTCAAGCACTTTAACGGATACATCGTCGGTCATATCGTAAAGTAATTTATTACGTTGCTTAACGGTTAAATCACCGTTTTGAACTAAAGTGTTCAGTAAAATTTTAATATTTACTTCTTTATCTGAACAATCTACACCGCCTGCATTATCAATAGCATCGGTATTAATACGTCCACCATGAGCAGCATATTCAATACGACCTAGTTGAGTAAAACCTAAGTTGCCACCCTCGCCTACAATTTTAGCTTTTAGCTCTTTGCCATTAATGCGTAATGCATCGTTAGCTCTGTCACCTACTTCTAAATGAGTTTCAGAAGAGCCTTTAACGTAAGTTCCTATTCCACCGTTCCATAACAAGTCGACTTGCATGCTTAATAGTGCTTGGATCAATTCGATTGGTGCCATGCTTTGCTTTTTAGTACCCAGCATTTTCATGATTTGCGGTGTAAGTTTTAAAGACTTAGCTGAACGACTGTAGATTTCGCCACCTTCAGAAAGTAACGATTTGTTGTAATCTTCCCAGCTACAACCTGGTAAATTAAATAGTCTTTCACGCTCTACATAAGTAGACGTAGCATCAGGAGTTGGATCTACAAAAATGTGTAAGTGGTTAAAAGCGGCTTGCAGACGAATATGTTTAGATAACAGCATGCCGTTACCAAATACATCACCCGCCATGTCGCCAATAGCAACACAGGTAAAGTCGGTGGTTTGACAGTCGATATCCATTTCTCTGAAGTGACGTTTAACAGATTCCCACCCACCTTTAGCGGTAATACCCATACCTTTATGGTCGTAACCTACACTACCACCTGAAGCAAAAGCATCTCCCATCCAGAAGTTATATTCTTCTGAAATTCCGTTAGCGATATCAGAGAAAGTAGCAGTGCCTTTATCTGCTGCTACCACTAAATACGGGTCGTCTTCATCAAGTCTTACAACACTTGGCGGTGGAACGATTTCGCCAGCAACTATGTTATCTGTAATGTCTAATAAACCACGGATGAAAGTTTTGTAGCATTCTTTACCTGCTTCAAAGATTTCTTGTCTTGTACCTTGAGGAAGTTGTTTACAAACAAAACCACCTTTAGCACCTACAGGAACTATTACGGTATTTTTTACTTGTTGGGCTTTTACTAAACCTAATACTTCTGTTCTGAAATCTTCGCGACGATCAGACCAACGTAAACCACCACGAGCAACTTTACCACCACGTAAATGAACACCTTCAACTTGTGGAGAATAAACAAATATTTCAAATGCAGGAACAGGCTTAGGTATATCACTAATTAATTTAGGTTCAATTTTAAAGGATATATACGATTTTTCTTCATTATTAGCATCCGCTTGGAAATAGTTGGTACGAATGGTTGCACCCACCATTTCAACTACACGACGAATAATTCTATCATCATCTAAGTTAGCGACATTATCTAAAGAAGTTTCTATATCAGCTTCAACTTTAGTGATGGTTTTTTCAGAAGTTTTCTTTTTAGGATCAAATTTTAAATTAAACAGTTTAATGATTAATTTAGCGATACTTGGGTAACGTGAAAAAGTATCTTCAATATAGCTTTGGCTAAATGTTCCGCCAATTTGACGTTCATATTTAGCAAAAGCTCTTAAAATAGAAACTTCTCTGCCACCAAGTTCAGCACCTAAGATTAATCGGTTAAAACCATCATCTTCCAGTTTACCAGTCCATACTTTAGCAAAAGCGTCTTGGAACAAGCTTTGCACTTTTTCTAAATTGAATTTACCTTTACCCGTAAGAAGCATTGAAAAGTCGAGTATCCAATAAACTTCACCATTAGCTGTTTTAATTGCATATGGGCTTTCACCAATCACTTTTAAGCCAAAGTTTTCTAAAATAGGTAAAACATCAGATAAATGAATAGGTTCACCTGAGTGGAACAATTTTAGCTTAACTAGTCGGCTATCAGAGCTTTCTTCTTGTGGTTGATAGAACAGCATCTCTAAAGTGTTTTCAGAGGTTAAACGTTCAAATTTATCAATATCAACTAAGGCTGTACCTGGTAACACTTCATCTTTGTAAGCTTGAGGAAAATGTACATACTTTCTCGCAAGAGTTTTGCCTAACGCTTCACCTTTATTTGAATTTAATGCCGTAGCAAGTTTATCGTCCCAACTACAGGCGGCTTCGTTTAGGTTACGTTCAATTTCTTTCACATTAATATCCGCTTTAGTAGAATTAACTCTAACAATATAATGAGTTCGGGCTTGTGCTGATTCAGAGAAGTAAGTTGTAAACTCAACATTTTCATCACTACCAAAGGCTTCTTTTAAAAGCGCTTGGGTTTGAATTCTTAATTTGGTGTTGTAACGCTCTCTTGGTACATAAACCATGCAAGAATAGAAACGGTCAAAGGTATCTCTGCGGACAAATAAGCCAGAGTAATCACGTTCTTGCATTTGAAATACACCTAAAACATTATTTAACAATGTTGGCGTATTTGACTGAAGAATTTCATCTCTAGGATAAGTTTCTAAAATATTAATTAAGGTTTTATAGGCATGAGTTTTCTGACCAAATCCTGAAGCCTGCAAAACAGCAGATACTTTAGATTTTATTAACGGTAAATCTAATGCACTATTGGTGTAATAAGCGGAGCCAAATAAACCAATAAAGCGTTCTTCACCTAGCACGTTACCTTTATCATCAAAATGTTTTACGCCAATGTAATCTAACAATGCAGGACGATGTACACGTGAACGAGAGTTCGACTTGGTTAAAACGAGAATATTTTTACCTAACGCAACTTCTCTAGCATCTTCACCTAATTCAGAAAGCAATCTTTGTTTAGTGCCTGTAGACTGCTTCATTAACCCTAAGCTAGTGTCATTTTTAGCGCTTAACGCAACATCACCTTTTATAGATTTCATGTCATAAGAACGATATCCCATGAAAGTGAAGTTATCATTTTGTAGCCAATTCAAAAATTCTAATGTTTCGGCATGTTCTTCTTTTGAACAGGTAAATGTAGACTTTTTTACATTGCTTATAGTTTCACTAAGCTTGTCTTTCATTGCCTGCCAATCATTAACTGTTAGCGATATGTCACTAACAACTGAACCTAACTCTTTAACAATATTATTAAGTAAGCTTTGTTCGGTAATTCGATCCACCTCAATAAAAAAAGCAGTCTCAGTTGATGTAGCTTTGATCTTATTATCTGAAGCTGCTGATAATTCAACAATCTTATTCGATTTATCTCTCACTATTTTAATTGGACTGTTCAGCATTAAATGAGGTGTTAAGCCTAAACGACCTAATGCAATTCTCAATGAATCAACTAAAAATGGCATGTCGCACACTACAACTTCAATTACAGTGTGACTTGATTTCCAACCATGTTTTGACACTTGAGGATTAAAAACTTTAATGACGGGTTTCTGATCTTTATGTTCATTAAGGGTGTTCCACAAACTTAATGTAGCACCATACATATCACTGTCATTACGATTGTTTAAATCTAATGTTGATATGTTGCCATAAAGTAACTGAGAAAATTTATCTACGAGCGGAGCTAAAGCTTTAGGGACTTTCTGATGTATTAATTCAGCTACATTATTAAGGGTAACTGAAGGTAAACCATTGACTAACGCCATGACTTGTTCCTTTTATGTCGAACATTTTATTGAATGTAATTTTTTTATAATTATTTTAATTTTTTACGTACCTAAATAAACAATCATTATTGTAACTCTGTTTGTTTACGTACTCTTTTTTATATCTATTTATTTATAATAGACGATATTTAGAATTTTATTAGTAATTTTAGGTAATTGCGAGGTAATTTTATGGGGCTTGAAAGCTTTTAAACGAGGTTACAAATAATACTGAATTTTAAAAAAACTTTATTCACTTTCTATAAATAAAAAATGACCTTTCGGTCATTTTTTTAATTAAATATTCAAACATACAATTGAAAAATAATTTGATTTATTTTTTGTCTTTCCAGAGAAATGCAGCTATTGCCGGAATAATTACTACAGCAGCTAACATATTAACGAGGAACATGAATGTTAATACAATGCCCATATCCACTTGAAACTTCAAATCAGAGAATAACCAAGTAGAAACACCTATAGCAAGAGTAATACCTGTAATAATAACAGCACTTCCTCTTTCAGTTAGTGCAGCATGGTAAGCGTTTTTAACACTGTATCCCTTATTAAGTTTTTCATTCATGGTAGACAGTATGTAAATACCATAATCCACGCCTATACCAACACCTAATGCGATAACCGGTAAGGTAGATACTGTTAAACCAATATTTAAGCTTGTCATCAACCATTGGGCTAATGTTGAAACGATATAAAGTGGCACTACAACAGCTATGGTTGCTTTAACACTTCTAAAGCTTAATAAGCATAAAATAATAACCGCACTGTAAACATAAAGCATCATAGGTAATTGAGCTTCTTTAACGGCTTCATTCGTTGCAGCCATTACACCAACAGGACCCGATGCTAACTTAAAGGTAAGGTTATCGTTATTCAGTTCGGCAGCAGCTAATTTAACAGCATCAACAACACGTGTGATTGTTTCAGCTTTGTGGTCATCTAAAAATAAAATAACTGGCATTACACTACAGTTGTTATTCAATAAACCACTTGAAGATGGAACACGAGCAATTGATTGCACTAATGTTTGCTGATTTTTAGAAAGTACACGCCACTTAGCGTTTCCTTCGTTATAACCCGCATTAACGACTTTTGCGACAGACGCTAAACTAATAGCAGACTGAACACTTGGAACATTTTCCATACGCCACTGAAAATCATCTATCACTTCCATTATTTCATGACGCGTACAAGCATCTGGAACTGTCTCAACAATAATAGAGATATAATCAACACTAATAGCATAACGACTTGTGATTAACGCGGTATCTTGGTTATATCGAGAAGTTTCATGTAACGCAGGAGCGCCAGCATGTAGCTCACCTATTTTCATGTCTTGAGAATTAAAATATCCTAAGGCAAAGATAAATGCAGTAAGAATAAGAATGATAGTCGCAGGACCTTTAGTTGCAAGATTTGCAATATAATCCCATGCGGTTTGTTTCTCGTGGTATTTAAAATCTTTTCCTCTAACTTTCGTTACTTCAGTTGACTCTTCTTTGACTGAAATTGTAATAAGTGACACTAATAAAGGTAATAACACTAAGTTAGTTAAAATGATCATAGCTACACCTAAAGAAGCGGCGATAGCCAATTCTCTAATAATACCTATATCAATAGAAAGAAGAGTTAAAAAACCTACCGTGTCAGATAATAAAGCAACGCCACCAGGAATAAGTAAAGCAGCAAAACTTATTTTAGCTGCTTGCAAACTCGTATTGCCTTTAACAACTAGCTTTTTCACCGAATTGATCATTTGTACGCCATGGCTTACACCAATAGCAAAGATGAGAAATGGGATCAGGATAGACATAGGATCTAAGCCATAACCTAATGTTGAAAGCATTCCCATTTGCCATATAACCGCAACGAATGAACACAAAATAGGTAAAACAGTTAATTTAATCGAATAACAAAAGAAATAAACCATCACAGCAGTTATAGCGATTGCTGTAGCAAAAAAGGTTACAACACTTTTTGCACCATCAGCTACGTCACCCACCATTTTAGCAAAACCGATGATGTGAATACTTGTGTCAGCGTTCTCAAATTTATCACGGATTTCTGTTTCAAGTTGCTCTGCAATATGAATGGTATCAAGTTTTTCACCCGTTTCAGGATTCACTTCCATTAATGATGCATTAACCATTGCACAGCTATAATCATCAGCAACAGTACGCCCAACAATACCGGCTTTTTCGATATTGCCTTTTACAATATTTAAACCAGCTTTATTAGGGACAAAGCTTGCGGGTATTACCGGTCCACCAGCAAAACCATCTTCGACAATTTCAACAAATCGAGTACTTGGAGAGAATAAAGATTTAACTTGTGTACGTTCAATACCTGGAATAAAAAACAGCTGGTCGTGAACACCTTTTAAAGCATTGAAAAAGGGTTCATTAAATATATCGCCTTTAGCATCACACACCGATATTAGGATATTGTTTGCGCCACCAAAGTTTTCTTGATGTTTTAAATAGGTTTGCATGTAACTATGTTGAAGAGGAATGTTTTTAGTAAACGATGCGTCTAATTTAATTTGAGTTGCTTGAAAGAGTAGAAATGCCGTTACAATTGCAAATACAACAAGTACCGCTGAACGAATTTTGAATAAAGCACTTACAAGTCGTTGAACTGATGAGTTAATAGCCATATTAATAATTAAACCCTGAAGAATTCATAGAGATATTTTTAATTCCAACATCTGAAACGGCAACAATTCTATTGTTGAACCATACACCTGCAATTAATGATTTACCATCTGGTTGCGGTCTTAAAGAATAAGTATTGCCATCATCTTTGCTTTCAAGAATAACGCCATTATTACCTAGAATAAATATTCGCCCCTCATCAGATAACACAATTGAATTAAGTAATGCTGTAGTGTTAGTTTCTCTTGCTACCCAAGGTGAACCATTTTTTAAGCTTCTAAAAACATGTCCGCGTAAACCAGCAACAATTAAATTACCTTCATGGGTTCTTGATAAGTCGAAAAATGAACCTCGGTATATCTCATCAAACACTTCCCATGTAAGACCAAGATCATTACTTTTCGCAATTAACCCTACTTCGCCAACAAGATAAGTTGTTCTACCATCTGAAATAATACGATTAAAGTGAGGAAGAATGCTTTCTCTTTCGTCAAAGTAAGCTTCTTCATCCTCTATTTTAAGCTCTTCTAAAAAGGCTTTATCTTCTTCATGTAAAAATTCTTCATGAAACTCTGACAGCCATGTTTTACCGCCATCAATTGTTCTAAGGAATTGGCCATAAGCACCAACAGCAACACCATGAAATGGGTCTTTAAAAACAATATCTAATAAAGGCTTTTCCAAATCAGGGTTCGAGTATTGAACTTTCCAATTATTACCACCATTAGTGGTTTTTAAAATAGTGGTGTCATGACCAACAGCCCAACCTACAAGTTCGTTAATAAAGAAAACACTTGTTAAAGTTGCCTGAGTTGGCGCGACCACTTGTTGCCAATGATTACCATCATTAGATAATAATATATGGCCTCTTTCACCTACAGCCACAAGCTTCTTTTGTTGTACATTAGCGATATCAAGCAATAATGATTTTTCAGCTAAAGGTGCAAGTATAGAAGTATGCGTTTCATTAGCCATACTTGTATTACCCATACAAATACAACTGAATAAAATAATTAAAATACGTAGCATAAAAAATTAAAACTCCAAATTATTTAATTTTATATTAAAGGATGTTTGTCTTTCATCTGATTTATAAACTTATTTAAAGTAACAAATATTACTTTAAGACCTTAAGGTTTAAAAAGCACCAAACCTCTGTTTTAGTACAATAATACTTTAACAACATTCACAATGTTAGATTTAAGTATATAAATAGAAGGTTAAAACTCCTTTATTTCAAACAAAAACGGCTGGCAAAAGCCAGCCGTTTCATCATGTAATTAAGATTAACGACGTCCTTCTCTTCTTAATGCTGACGGAGTGAAATCAGAATCACTCTGTTCAGTTTTAAAATCATACATGTTTGCTTCATTGTCTAATCCCATCGCGATATAACGACGTGATTGCAAATCATGGAAGACCTCAAGCGTAGACCATTGCGTAGGAACTTCATAGTAATTTAATCCATGCGCTACACCAACACGATATAACTCATCACGATTATCATAAATATCAGTTACAGCAACTTGCCAGCTATCTTCATCAATATAAAACACTCGTTTTTTATAAGTATGTCGAGTAGATGATTTAAGCTTAGCTTCTACTACCCATACACGATGTTTTTCATATCGTACATATTGTGGATTAATATGACCCGGTTGTAAAATTTGTTCGTACTTTAACTCATTGCTATGTAAACGATAATCGTTGTATGGGATATATAACTCTTGTTTACCTTTTAATTCCCAAGTATATCGATCTGGTGCACCGTTATACATATCAAAATCATCTGTTGTTCTTAAACCATCAGAAGCTGTACCTGGCGTATCATAAGCAACGTTTGGAGCTCTTCGTACTCGACGTTGACCTGTATTGTAAGTCCAAGCTTGACGTGGCGTTTTTATTTGATCCATCGTTTCATGTACAAGTAACGCGGTACCCGCTAAACGAGCCGGTTCAGTTACTTTTTGCTTAAACTTGAATAAAATATTAGTTTCTTGCAATGTTTCAGGTTTAGCGCCTTGTACATTGTATGGAAGTATTAAACTTTCTTCGAAACCTAAATATGTGTAATCACCGCTTGCTGTTGGTGATACTTGCCCACCTTCACGCTTAACTTGCTCACCACGATATCTAAGAATATGATTCCAAATAGCTTCTAAGCCCGTTTCAGGAATTGGAAATGGAATACCCACTGATGCTTGTGTAATACCATTACCTTCTTCAACAAGTTCTGCGCGAGTTGAATTTTCTTTAACTGCATCATAAACATGTGTTGGAAACGAAGCTGAACGTCTAGTTTGATAAACATTCATAGAGTAAGTGTCAGGATACGTTTCAAATAACTTAATCTGACCTGGTGTTAAATTACCTTTGTAATCATTTAAGTTTTTAGACGTAATGGTAAATAAACTTTTATCTGCTGCAAAAGGATCCACATGATGTTGTCCTACCACATAACCTTCAGGTGCTTTAGTTATACCACCAGTCCATTCAGGGATAGAACCATCTGCATTGGCTTTTTGTTCTGCCCCCATAGGGGTTAATTCATTACCTAACTTTTTAGCTTCTTCAGCTGTAATTTTTGCTAACGCACTACCACTAGTTAAAACTAGAGAAACGGCTAACGATATCATAGTTGTCTTTGTGAATTTTCTCATCAAAACAGCTCCTAAATTGAATACGAAACACTGAAAGAGATGTAATCTCGATCAGATAATTGGTTAGTAGTGCCTACACCGTCAAAGAAACTGTTATAGCTAACATCAGCTGTCCAACGACTTTGGTAGTCGAATGCAACACCTAAGGCTACAGACTTTCGATCTTCTATAAACAGGAACAATGGATCTGGTGTAATACCTTCTACATCATGAGAAAATACAATTTTTGGTGAAATGTTAATTCCAGCAAATGCGTTACTGTAATCAAGCTTTGCAACTGCGCGATAACCCCACGCAAAATCATCTGGGAAAGGGTTGGCTTCTACGCCATCTTGTAAAGCAAGCTCTAAACCAGGACTAACGGCAATACCACCATTTCTTGCAGTACCAGGACCATTCAAGCGTAATACATCTTGAGACGGCATATCTCTGATATCAATACCACCAATTTCAAATAAAGTGGTGAATTGATTGGCACCGAATGATGGTCCCCATAAATGCGTTAATGTCATTTGGGCTTGTAAAGTGTCTGATAATATAAAACCATCAACTCTTTCGCCTAGACCTACATTAGGTATTTGCGAAACACCATCTAAATCAGGTCGGATACCCGCATTAGCTAATTGTTGTGGCATAGCTAAATAAAGTAATTCAACATCATCTATTTGTAATGGTTCATCTTGACGGTAAGTTATTTCACCTGCGACTGAAGTTTCACCTACTGTAGTATTGAAACTAAAAGCGTATAACTGAATATCTTCAGCGTAATCAATCTCAACACGAGAGAAAGAAGCTAAGTCTGTATAATTTTCGTAAGTTATCTCACCTGATGCAATTTTTGCTACATCTGTACCTACTTGTGAAAAGTCAGCAGTTACTCCAGAGAATACAGGTCGTCTACTGTGGTAGTTCATGTAATATAAACTAACCTCAGTTTCGTTTAACTCAGGTAAATACCAAGACAAACGCAAACCATATTGACCGCCATCTTCAGGGTCATTTTCTGCATCTTCTTGTCTAAGCGTAAGTTTAGTAGGAAAACCACCTAAATATGCAGCTGCCCCCTGCTCTGCAGTAATAGCTCCAGAGCGAATTGTGTCACCTAAAATGTTCAAATTAGTAATTAATGAATCTAAATCCATATCAGGATTACTAGCAAAGTTTAATTGAACGTTATTGAAATGCCCGCCATCACCAGCGAAATCATTAGTAGAAAAATAACTACCTGGTGCAGGAAGAACTGTTTTTTCCCAGCTGTATTGATAGAACATTTCAACATCAAAATTATCGGTAATACCGATAGAGGCCCAAACAGCACCAAATGGAATAAAAGCTTCTTTCAGCTCTGAACCTGGAGCTCTTAAGCGTGCAATATCCACTGGATTTAATTCACTAATACCATGAGAAATTAAAGTACTTTCCCCCCAGCTGATAACTTGTTGACCAATACGAACAGATAATGGCATTTCACCAAGGTCAAAATCACCATAAACAAATGCATCTAATAAACGAATATCACGACACACTTGATCGCGAGCCTCATCATCTCGACAAGGATTATTTACTGTATTAGAAGAAGGGTTAGTCCAAGCTCTGTCACTGTCCATCATCTCGAAATCATAGAAATATGTACCACGAGCAAATAGCCCTATGTTTTCATATCTAATTTCAAGATCGTGAGTACCTTTGATAATTTTTGAGAAACTTTCACCAGAATCAAAGTTTAAGTCACCATTATCACTATTGGTTGAATAATTACCTGCGCCATTCCAAACAGTTGCTGCATCGGGATTAACGTTTAGGCTTGGGTGGTAACTAGAAAAATCAAAACCATTATTTATATTGTTTGATTTACCAATACTCGCATTCCAATCTCGATTTTCAACTCGCCAACTACCACCAGCAGAGAATGTTGAATCAAAACTTATATCAAAATCACCCAATTGAAAATTCTTGGCGTGTATCGATGGTGCAGATAATGATAATAAAGCAATGCTTATACTTGCAGCTACAGGTTTTAATTGAACCCAACCGCGAGAGCTATTTTTCATTTATGTTCTCCCCAGATCTAAAAATAGAATGCTTACTTATTATAATAATACGTTTATTGTTATGTTCCCTTAAACGGGATAAAACAATAATTGCATCATTTCAAAAAACTATCAAGCGTTAAGGAACCTAATTATTCCTCTTGTTTTTAGTGACTTATAAAGAAGATCAGACCACTTAAAAACTAACGTTTAAAACACTTGTTTAAAACATGACTTACATTGACTGTTAGCGCCTTACTTTCAGTAGCTTGTCTGTACTCGGAAAGGATAAACCTAGGACAGAGATGGTCAGACCACCGTTTAAAGCAGAAACTCTAATCAACGAATTTTTTCTAGCAATAAAAACTTATTATTTTTAGTGTGCATACAAAAAAGTCCTTTTATACCTGTCGACAGTAAGTACTTTCTTATATGCATTGCTGGAAACTGTATACGTTGCCCTTCCGTACTCATTACTACGATAGTTGTAACTTTGCCTTGGTAATAAGGTAAAAATTCATCGTACGATATATTAATGTGGAAATAATATTTCATTATAGTAGGTTTTTATTTAAGTGCTGCATCCAGTTTTTCTTTTAAGTCTTTAGATAAATTAGGTAATGCACTTAACTTATCTAATTCTGCTCTCATCAATTTTTGTCTGGTTTGGTCAAAACCTTTAAATTGGATCAAAGGCGTAATCAAGCGTGAAGCAATTTGCGGATTGATTTCATTTAATTTAATGATTTGATCAGATAAAAACTGGTAACCTTTACCACTCAAACAATGGAAATACTTTGGATTCTTAGCGGCAAAAGCACCAATTAACGAACGCGCTCTGTTTGGATTATTCAAGCTAAATAATGGATGTGCTAACAAGTTTTGTAAACGCTCAAAAATATCATCACTTTTTAAAGAGGCTGCCAACACAAACCATTTATCCATCACTAATACTGTATCGCTCCACTGGGTTTCAAATGCTTTCATTTGAGTGTCAAATTCTGGCATATTATTGTCCGCACTACATGAAAGTGCAGCAAGTGTATCCGTCATATTATCTGAAACTGTAAATTGATTGTTAATAAGATCAGTTTCACTTGGAATTAACGCTAAATAAGATAAACAAACGTTTTTCAATGAACGTTTAGCGATACTCACTCCATCAATTGAAAACTCATCACTACTTAACTCTGTGTAAAGTGCTTTAAATGTATCGGCTAAACCATTAGCTAACTGATGTTTAATATTGTTTATCGCCTCAACTAACGCAGCAGCATCTACCTCTTCGATAGAGTCAGCAACCTCGTCGAATGTAGGTAAAGTTAATTGTTCAGCTTTTAATGCCGGATCTATAGAACTTGTTAAAATGTGCTCAAAAGAGGCAATAACATTTGCAGATAAGGTTTCTGAAGGGGTATTTAATAATTTTTTAATAAAGTTTTTTAATAGTTGCTGTCCAGCATCCCAACGACAGAATTCATCTTGAGCGTTTACCATAATGTTTTCTAAATCATGATCAGCTTGTTCAAAGTTAACTTTCACTGGCGCACTAAAATTACCTAAAAAGGCGAGTACAGGTTTTTCATCAAAACCTTCAAAACTAAAGCTTTGTTCTAGTTGTTTTAATTCAACTAAGTGACTTTGGCTTTTTGCAACAATATTTGCTTGAGCTGAAATCAACTCAACATTCACCGGCACATGTAAAGCATGCGTAGCGTGATCTAAGCGGCTATTTTTTTGTGTTATATGAATGGTGTAAGTTTTATCTTTTGAGTTATAGTCTTCTGTTACAGTAAGAATTGGCGTACCGGTTTGCACATACCATAATTTAAACTGCTCTAGAGAAATACCTGATGCATCAGCCATCGCATTTACAAAGTCATCACAAGTCACTGCCATACCATCAAAGCGTTCAAAGTAAAGATCCATGCCTTTTCTAAAATTATCTTTACCTAGCAAGGTGTGCAACATTCTTATCACTTCAGCACCTTTTTCATACACAGTTAAGGTATAGAAGTTATTCATTTCCATTACTTTTTCTGGACGAATAGGATGTGCCATTGGCCCCGCATCTTCAGCGAATTGCAATGATCTTAACACTCGAACGTTTTGAATGCGTGTTACACTTGCCGAAGTCATATCTGCACTAAATTGCTGATCTCTAAATACGGTTAACCCTTCTTTAAGACTTAACTGGAACCAATCTCGACATGTAACTCTGTTACCAGTCCAGTTATGAAAATATTCGTGTGCAATAACAGCTTCAATATTAAAATAGTCAACATCTGTAGCTGAAGTTTCATCCGCCAATACAAATTTACTATTAAAAACATTAAGGCCTTTATTTTCCATAGCCCCCATATTGAAAAAGTCTACAGCCACTATCATATAAATATCTAAGTCATATTCTAAACCAAAGGTTTCTTCATCCCATTTCATTGAATGTTTTAAAGACGCCATTGCGTGATGAGCTTTAGATAAATTTCCTTTATCTACAAAAATCTCAAGCACAACGTTTCTGCCTGAACATGTTGTAAAAGTATCACTTAATAAATCAAAATCTCCGGCAACTAATGCAAATAAATAGCAAGGTTTTGGGAATGGGTCTTGCCATTTCGCATAATGAAATCCATCAGCTAAATCGCCCGACTCCACTTTATTACCGTTTGATAATAAAAATGGGTAGCTTGCTTTGTCAGCAATAACTTTTGTTGAGAAAATGGCCATAACATCAGGACGATCCAAATAATAGGTAATTCGTCTAAAGCCCTCGGCTTCACATTGTGTACAGAAAGCCCCACCTGATTTGAATAAACCTTCTAGAGAAGTGTTTTTCTCTGGGTTTATTTGAGTTTCTATGGCTAACTCGAATTCTGTATCTGCTACATTTATTTCCAATTGTGTGTCTGTTTGAACATAAGACTCTGCAGATAAAGCCAGACCATTCACACGAATTGAAACAAGCTCTAACTCTTCACCTTGTAAAATTAACGGCTCAACATCATGACTTGCACGACTCACAGACATAACGTTGGTTACGAGTGTTTTGGTATCATCCAATTGAAAGATTAAATCGATCGTAGAAATATTAAATGCAGATTTTTTATAGTCGGATAAATAACGGGCTGTAAATTCAGTCATGGAGGTTCCTACAATTCGATGAAAAGAGTATATAAAAGATGTTTGCGTTTTTGATGAAGATTTATACGTTAAATAAACAAATAACAAACAACTCAAATATTTTATAAAAGTTTAACAGATTTAAATAAAAAAGCCTGTAAAAACAGGCTTTAATGGTAAAAAGTTAATAAACTTATTTACTCAGTTACTAACTTTTTAATTTTATACCCTGTGTAACCATAAGCAATAGCTAAAACAGGATTAATAAAGTTAAAGAAACAATAAAAAATATATTCATAATTAGTTAATGCTAAAACACCAAACATGAAAGCACCACAAGTATTCCACGGAATGAGTGGTGAAGATAAAGTACCTGAATCTTCTAAAGTTCGACTCAATACAAGTGGATCTAAGTTACGTCTTTTATATTCTTCTTTGTACATGCGACCTGGCATTACGATAGAAATATATTGGTCTGCTGTAACTAAATTAGTACCAATACATGTTGCCACTGTACTAGCGATTAAACCGCCAACAGATTTAACAGAGCCTAATATAGCCTGAACGAATTTTTTAAGCATGCCAAAGTGTTCTAAAACAGCGCCAAACATTAAAGCACACATAATTAACCAAACAATGTTTAACATGCTCTTCATGCCACCACCGCTCAATAAACTGTCTAAATCTGCATCACCAGAATTAATAGCAACGCCATCAAACAAAGCGCCCCATACTACTGTAATATTTGCCGTTAATGTATCTAGCCCATTTTCAGCTAAAGATTTAATTAAATCAGGTTGAAAAAATAATGCCCAAACTGCACCAAACAAGGCACCAATAGCTACGGCAGGAAAAGCAGGTACTTTTTTAATAGCCATGGCGAGTAATAAAAACACTGGAATAAGGTTTAGAGGAGTAATATTGAAGTTAGCATCTAATTGATTATTGATCTTTTCAACAGCTTCTAGCGTCACAGTCGTCTCAGCTGACAAACCTAAAAAGGTAAATATTAATAAGCTGATAGTAATTGATGGAATAGTGGTCCACATCATGTAGCGTATGTGAGCAAATAATTCAGAGCCTGCAACCACTGGCGCTAAGTTAGTTGTTTCTGAAAGCGGAGATATTTTATCACCACAATATGCTCCAGAAATTATAGCACCGGCAGTAATTGCTGGATCTAGCTGTAAGCCTGTTGATATTCCCATTAAGGCAACACCAATTGTGGCTGCAGTTGTCCAAGAACTACCAATACTCAATGCAACGATACAGCAGATAATACAAGTTGCAGCGTAAAACCAGCTTGGATCTAGTATTTTTAAACCATAATAAATCATACTAGGTACAGTACCTGAGAGCATCCATGTACCAATGAGAGAACCAACAGCTAGAAGAATGAAAATAGCCCCCATCGATATGGAAATACCATTTATCATGGCTTTTTCGATATCAGCCCATTTGTAGTTATTCTTTAGTCCAATAACAATAGCGATACCTGTCGCAATTAACAGAGCTATTTGGTTGGGTCCACCAGTTGAATTATCACCAAAATAAAATACTGCGCCGGAAAGCATGAATATAAGAGCTATCAGAGGGATTAGCGCATCCAGCATACTAGGTGATTTATGTTCTGACTGTTCAGTCATAGAAATTGTGCCTTATTATTATTCATATTACTTTTTATGCTGATAACATGCCCTCTATTAAAAGATAGTGCAAGTTTTTTATCAATAAAATATTGACTGCAGCTCTTTAAAAACAACTACTTGCAAAATAACTATTCACTTATAATGATTAAATATTTATGAGTTATTTATTATGTGAAGCTCACAAAAAAACCGCTTAATAAGCGGTTTTTTTAATAAGTAGTTTATTCTACTTTTTTGCCATTTTACCTAAAGAAACCAAGTCAAATGTGATTTTAGCCGCTTCATCTAAGAATGGATCAAGCTCATCTAATTCATCAGGTAAATCATCATCTAATGATTTGACTTTTTCTTTACCTAATTTGACTAATCTTTCATTTACTCTAATCAATTGTTTAGCTTTACGTTCTTCACGTTTAGCTTTACGAATAGCTAAATTCAGAGAGACTGTTTTGTCATCTTTTTCAGCTTTGTAAGTTTCAATATCATCAAGGAGATAATTAAACTCGGTATTTTCTTTAATACGTTCATCATGCAGCGATTGCAAATAAGCAAAATCATTATTGAGATCGTTTACTTTTGCGTATTCAGCTTTAGGAATTTTATCCCACGGCAATGCATTCTCTTCTTTACTTTCACCCCAATCTTCAGGGTCTATTGCCGAAGGGAAAGAAATATCAGGTAAAACACCACGATGTTGAGTACTTCCACCATTAATTCGATAGAACTTAGCAATAGTAAATTGAATGCTACCTAAAGGTTTTTCATATAAATCGTAAACGCGACCTAAACCTCTGTGTTGCTGAACAGTACCTTTACCAAAAGTATGTTCACCAAGAATAACTCCGCGCCCATAATCTTGGATAGCAGCAGAAAAAATCTCAGAAGCCGAAGCACTATATCGATCAACCATTACAGTTAGTGGCCCTTTATAGTAGCTAACTCCATCTCTGTCGCTATTAACTTCAATGCGATTTGCGCCATTGCGTACTTGAGAAACAGGCCCTTTATCGATAAATAACCCCGTAAGTAAAGTAGATTCAGTTAAAGAACCACCACCATTACCTCGTAAATCAACAATAACGCCTTCTACGTTTTCTTCTTCAAGTTTCTTTAATTCAACTTTAACGTCACGAGAAAGATTGTTATAAAAACTTGGTATATTAATAACACCTAATTTTTTGCTTGTTTCGTCACCTGGAGTTTCATAATAAACTTCAGACTTAGCAGCTCTATCTTCTAACTTAATTGTATCTCTTATAATAGAAACAATTTTTGCACTAGCATCATCATCTGCTTCGCCACTAAGTACTTGTAAACGAACTTGTGTGCCTTTAGGGCCTTTGATTAATTCAACTACATCATCCAAACGCCATCCGATAACATCTTCAAAATCTTCATCTGCTTGAGCAACACCTACAATTCTATCTTTAGGTTTAAGTTCATTAGATTTATCTGCAGGACCACCTGATACAACACTTTGAATTACTGTGTAATCTTCTTCTGCACGTAAAACAGCACCGATACCTTCTAGAGAAAGATTCATTTCCATTTGGAAACGTTCAGCATTGCGAGGAGATAAATAAGAAGTATGAGGCTCTACAACACGTGCAAAACTGTTCATTACTATTTGAAAAACATCTTCACTTTCACTTTGCTTTAAACGTTTTATAGCGTAGTTATATCTTTTACCTAAAACCTCAGAAACCTTTTCCCACTCTTTACCCGCTAAGGTTAGATTAAGTGCATCATATTTTACTTTTAAACGCCATAACTCATCTAATTCAGCTCTGTCTTTAGGCCAAGGAGCATCTTCACGATCAAAGTAATATGATTCATCGAGGGTAAAATCGAAAGGTTTTTCTAATAGACTTAAAGCATATTCATAACGCTCTAATCGTCTTTTAAGATTTAGATTATATATTTCGTAAGCTGTTTCTAATTTACCGCGAGAAATCACGGTATCAAAATCGAGTCTGTATTTAGCAAAACCGTCTATATCGGCTTGGGTAAATACATTGCGAGCATAGTCTAATTGTTTGATGTACCTGTCAAAGATTTGAATTGACAGATCATCATCCATTTTAACTTGCTTATAATGTGCACGCGTAAATTGCGCCGTTATCCGCTTACTGGACGTTGCATGCTGCGCTTCTGGAGCCAAAATAGGTAAAGAAAGCTCTTCTACTTTTTTTTCATTTGCATTAACAAGTAAACTTGATAAAGAAATAGACACAGCAAGTGCGACACGACAAAACTTTAGCATGCATTAAACTCCGATTATTCAGTAAATATGTTTTTAACTTGAGTTTTAACAATCATTCCAGAATCAAGTTGAACGGTAATATCTTTACCTGATACTTCGGTAATAGTAGCGTTCATTGGAGAGTTACTTAATTGTACTTTTACTTTCTTACCTACAATTATAGACTCTGCTGAAACTGGTTGAAGTTTAACTTCTGTCTTAACACTTGATCGTTTGGTTGACTTAACAGCCTTAAATTTAGCTTTTTGATCTGGTTTAGCATTTTGATCTTTAGCTGGCTTACGATCTTTATACTGCTTTTTCGTGTTGTTTTCTTTAGGTTTATTGTTACCAAATTTTTCTTGGCTTTCTTTTAACGTTTTGCTCGCGTAATCAGCTTGTACCTGATCAATCTCAGCAGCTTCGTTACCATCGATATCTACACGAACGCTACCAACCTTAACCGATTTCAAGTATCTCCAACTACTTGTGTAATGTCTAAGCGCTTGTCTTAAACGTGTCTTACTAACGGTTTCATCATCAGTTAGCTTTTCGGCTAAGTCTTGAAATATACCTATTTTTAATGGTTTAGCTGGTCCTTCAATAGAAAAACAAGCCGGAAATTTCTCAGCTAAATAAGCAATAATTTCTTTAGTACTAGTACGTTTAGTTTCCATAAATCAACTTTTCACAAATAATCTAATTTTCTAGATACTGTTCACGGTTTTCCAACAAATGTCGGCACCAGTCATAAATATCTTCACTTTCTAATTCAGGCAAAGAATCTTGCCCGATCCAAGTATCCCACACCAAAGCTAATAAACCTTCTAAAACCTCTGGTGCAATATCTTCTTCTGCTAAGTCATATATTAAATGATAAATTTCATTAATACGCTCAGCAACGAGTTCCTCATCACCATCCCAGTCCCCTACTACTGCTTCGGACACCAAATAATCATGAATAACAACAATTTCTTTCATTAGTTTAACACGCCATGCTTGATGATGATATTTTCAAATACATTTATTATGTTTTCTAATCCAGTTTGATCGTTTTCATCAAATCGATCATATAACGGGCTATCTATATCAAGCACAGCTATTACTTTTCCATTAACAACTAATGGAATTACGATCTCTGAATTACTATTTGAATCACAAGCTATATGTCCAGAAAAATCATGAACATTAGCTATACGCATAGTTTTATTCTGTTTTGCTGCCGCTCCGCAAACACCTTTATCAAAAGGAATACGTATACAAGCAACTTTACCTTGAAATGGTCCTAATACAAGTTCTTCTGAAATAACTCGATAAAAACCAACCCAGTTCACATCGTGTAAACTTTCAAATAATAAAGCGCTAATATTTGCCATATTGGCGATAATATCAGATTCATCACTAATAATAGCCTCAATTTGTTTTAGTGTAAGGCTATATTCTTCAAGTTTGTTCATAATAAACATCGAATGGGTAAAAAACGCATAACATACAGGTATAGTGTTTCAATTTAAAGGAATATCGAAGTAAATTACCGAATTTTATCTATATTTACCAAGAGATAAAAAAAGCCGACATAAATGTCGGCTTTGATAACAACAAATTAGTAACTTTAAAAGTTAGATACAACTTTTACGCTATCTACATTAGCTGAATCGCTAACATATCCGATCATATTAGGATTTTTGCTTACCATGTCGATAATATCAGCATCACTGGCTAAAGACTCTGGCGCTTGCCCTTTACCAGTAAAGAGCAATTTAGACCAATAGGCTTTCAATTGACTTTCTGATTTACCTAAAATCTCTTTAGTAAATTCAGCACTCGTATCCCCTGATTCTAGATTTAAAGGTTTAGCTTCACTTCCATCTGAGAATTTTTTACTTTTACCTAAAAATATTTTTGAAATCGCCTTATTATCTAGACTTGCTGTATTTGATGGGTGAACGATAACAACTCCACCTGCAAATACAGAACTACAAAATAATAGAGAAGCGGTTAATGTTATAAGTTTTCTCATTTTTTTCTCCTCTTAAAATACTAAATCTACACCAAACGACATACCAGAAACACTTTCATTACTTCCATTTGGTTTTGAATTAAATACATCAACTTTAAATGCTGCATTTGAATGGAAGTCGTAACGTAAACTTACTGTTTGAGTAGTAAACTTATTAGTAAGTAAATTGTTGATAATAGCCGTACCTATAGCCTGAGCTGGTACTGAAAAACCATTTAACGAAGAAAGATCTTCTGGCTCATCATATTCTTCATAGGTATATAGCACTGTATACTCATTAAATCGTTTACCTGCCATTACATAATAAACTTCGTTAAAGGTATCACCAGTGTCTTTAATACCATAGTCAGCGTACTCAGCAGTCATTAACCAGTCATTATAATCAATTGATGCGCCAATATAATAGTACTGTCCATCGCCACTTAATTGAACCGTGTCTTTTAACGATTGTGTTTCTGTTGCAGATAAACCAAACGCAGCAGCACCGCCATCAATACCTGGATAAATAACAGCTTCATTAAGCTCACTAAAGTCAATTTCTGCAATAAAGCCACCAGCAAATAATGTTAACCAATCATAGTTAAACTCTGCACTCACACTAATTATGTTGTCGAAAGATGTGTTAAAGTCGCCATTACTTGTACCAAAATCACCTTCCCAAGAATAGTAACCAAATGAAGAGTTAATCGTCCAGTCTCCAACTTCCGTTGAATTATTAAGTCTAACACCTTCAACAACAGCAAAATCGAAATCATCATATACAGAGCGAGGTAATCTGTTACCCGTTACTGTATAACCAATTTTTTCAGACTCTGATTTGTAAAACATAGGTAATACCATACGACCAACGTTTACTTTCCATTCATCAGTAAGTTCGTATGATAGGTAAACCCAACGTGCTTCAACATCAAAATCACTTCTACCTTCTGCAAATAATTGTGCAGTAAAAGAAAGACCTTCACCTAAATCAGAATAAACTTGTAATGCAAAAACACTTTCAGGTTTAAAAGACAAATCTTTGTCGTAAAATCCCCCTAAAATCATTTCTTCATCATCGATGAAACCATTGCTATTCAGATCTGTTGGATCGTCAAATAAAACGCCTGCTTTAATTGATGCAAAGCCATTAAATTTGACTTCAGCCATGGATGACATGGAGCAACAGACGCCTGCTATAAGTAGTGCAACTTTACATTTTTTCATTGGTTTCATGTTATACCTCGTTAAGTTAGTTAAACTTTAAATCCTTTAGTCAGTATTTGGAGATTATTGGCTAAATCAGCTAAGTTACTACTTACCTCTGCTAGCTCTTCTGATGATTGGTGTGTCACTTTTGTTGTCATACTTATATTATCAACATGCGATACAATTTCGGTTGCTACAGTCGACTGATCATTCGTTGCTGTCGCTATATCGGTTGTCATTGCATTAATCTGCTCAACAGAAGAAGTAATAGCAGCAAGAGATTCACCTGCTAAACTAACTTCTGAAACACCTTTTTCAGCTAAACTTCTTCCATTACTCATTGCTTCTACTGCAGAACGTGCTGCAATTTGAAGTTGCTCAATGGTTTTCTGAATTTCAGTTGTTGAATCTTGAGTTCTTGAAGCTAGTGTTCTTACTTCATCTGCAACTACCGCAAAGCCACGTCCTTGTTCACCAGCACGTGCTGCTTCAATTGCCGCATTTAAAGCTAATAAATTAGTTTGGTCTGCAATCCCTTTAATAACGTCTAAAACTGCACCAACTTGCTTACTATCTGCATCTAACTTATCGATTACCGCAGATGAGTTTTCTACTGTTTTAGCTAAAGAATGTATAGTTTGTACTGTTTGCTCTACGACAATGGCCCCTTCTTTAGAAATACTTGAGGCTTCAGTTGATGCAGATGAAGCTAAAGAAGCGCTGTGGGCAACCGTTTGAACACTCAAATTCATGTTTTCAACAGCATCTTTTGTTTGTAAAGCTCCTTGTTGTTGCTCTAATGTGATTTTATTGGTTTCTAGTGCGGTAGTACTTACGGATATAGCCATTTCTGATAATGGTAAGGCTATATCAACAACCTGCTTGATGGTTGTTTGTAATTTATCCATAAATAAATTAAAACTGTGAACAAGTTGTCCAACTTCATCTTCAGTTTTAGCAACTAATCTTACCGTTAAGTCGCCCTCTCCCTCTGCTATATCTTTTAAGGAAGTTACAACTTCACTAATAGATGATTTAATACCAGAGGCTATAGGAATTGCCGTACCGAAGAGTAAAACTATGGTAGTAATCCCCATAATAAAACCAATAGTAACCATTGATTGAGCTGACTGATTTGCTTCTAAAATGGTTTCTTCAAACTTTTGTACTTGTTCAGAATTGAAGCCATTAACTGTAGCTAAAATGAGTTCAAATGATTGATTCATGTTTTTGCCTAATGCAGGTAATTGTTCATAATCAACGGTTTCATTAAGCATGCCTACAGAAAGAGATTTTGCTTGAGCGTAGTAATCATTAAACTCACTAAGCATTTTTTTTTGTGTATTGATAAAACGTTCATCTGTAGAGCCAATTTTCTCTATCAGTACTTTAATTACTGTCGCGACCTCATCTGCATTATTAATATTATCTTCATCTCCTGTTGTAACTGCAGCATTAAGAAGCTCCGAAATTTTGACAATATCTACTGACACTTCCTTAGAGTATTGAACTACGGGAAACTGAACATTTTTAGCGTCTGAAAGGATATCCACATTATCATTGGCATTAAATGTAGATAGCGTTAAGTAAATAACAAATGAAATAGTTCCTATTATTGGAATTAAATAAATCTTTGCTGATACCGATAATGTTTTAAATAGATTCATATTAAGTTTCCTGAGAAGTATTTAATATAAATGTAGTTGAAATTATTTGATTAACAATGAAATAGGAGAAATATATTAAAAAATTTATAAGTTTTAATAAGATATGTAGATAAACTAGGAAGTTAAAAGAGGCTAAGAGCCTCTTTTAACATTATAAATAGAAATAATGGAATGTTTACATAAGTGTAAATAATTGTTTTTTATACAAAAGAATCGCCTGGAACTCGCACATTCCCTTCCATTAATATACGTGCGCTTCGGCTCATTATTGCTTTATTTACTGCCCATTTCCCATCCACTAAACTAGCTTCAGCACCTACTTTTAATGTGCCCGATGGATGGCCAAAAGTAATCGATTTACAATCACCTCCGCCAGCAGCAATATTAACTAATGTGCCAGGAATTGCGGAAGCGGAACCTATAGCCACAGCAGCAGTTCCCATCATTGCATGATGTAATTTACCCATAGAAAGAGCTCTTACATTTAAATCAATATCGTTTGATTGGATTTGCTTACCGCTTGACGCTTGGTAACTTTTAGCGGGTGCAACAAACGCGACTTTAGGCGTGTGTTGTCTTGCTTCTGCTTCAGAAAGCTCTTTAATAAGCCCCATTTTTAATGCGCCATAAGCTCTGATCTTTTCAAACTTAGCTAAAGCTTCATCGTCATTATTAATATCATCTTGAAGCTCTGTACCTGTAAAGCCAATATCTTCAGCATTTAAAAATATGGTCGGAATGCCAGCAGTTATCATAGTCACTTTAAAGGTTCCAATATCAGGCACTTCAAGTTCATCAATAACATTACCAGTTGGAAACATAGCTTCTGAAGGGTCAACAGGTTCAATAAATTCAACAGGAACTTCTGCTGCGGGGAAAGTCACACCATCTAATTCGAAGTCACCCGTTTCTTGCACCTCACCATTTACGATTGGTACTTGAGCAATAATCGTTTTCTTTATATTGGCTTGCCAAATGCGCACAGTGCACACACCGTTTTCTGGAATTCTATCTTGGTCAACTAAACCGGAATAAATAGCAAATGAACCAACCGCTGCCGTTAAGTTTCCGCAGTTACCACTCCAATCAACAAAGGCTTTATCGATGGCCACTTGACCAAACAAATAATCTACATCGTGATTTTCAACATCACTTTTCGCTAAAATCACGGTTTTACTCGTACTTGATGTTGCTCCCCCCATACCATCGGTTTGTTTACCATAAGGATCTGGGCTTCCAATAACACGCAATAATAAATTATCACGAGCAGATCCAGGTACCTGAGAAGATTCAGGCAAATCGGTTAAATTGAAAAAGACACCTTTGGACGTACCGCCACGCATATACACAGCAGGAATTTTCACTTGAGGAACATTGGACATGTTTATCTCCATACTTATTTTCCGCTTGCTAAAATGCGCTTTAACATCGTTGAATAACATCACATAGAAATCTATGCTCCTTTACTCGCCTTGTGAATACACATTTTTTATTCGCGGTTTTCTAAGAGTTAATTAATCATTATTAAACTAAAAAACAGCAATTAGTTTTACCCATTTGCTGCTTTAATATAAATAAAATCAAGTTTGGCGTATAAGAGAGTTACATTAAGTTTTGTTTTAGGTGGAAGCACGGAGTTGACGAACGTCAATGAGCACTTCCAACAACGAACAAAGCTTAATTAACCTCTCAGCCGTTAGACTTTAAGAAATCAGTAGCAAACTTTTGCAATACCCCACCACCGTCGTATACAGAAACTTCTTCCGCTGTATCTAAACGGCACTTCACGGGTATTTCAATAACCTCACCACTGTTCTCGCCTTTTTGACGTGTCATTACAACAGTCATCAATGCACCTGGAGAAGTCGATCCCACTACGTCGTATGTTTCGCTACCGTCAATATTGTAGGTTTGTCGTGTTTCACCATTTATAAACTCTAACGGTAAAACGCCCATACCAACTAAATTAGTACGATGAATGCGTTCAAAACCTTGTGCTACGATTACTTCAACACCCGCTAATCGAACACCTTTCGCAGCCCAATCGCGTGATGAACCTTGACCGTAATCAGCGCCAGCAATAATAATTAATGGCTGTTTACGCTCCATGTAGGTTTCAATAGCTTCCCACATACGAGACTCAGTACCTTCAGGTTCAATACGAGCTAATGAGCCTTGTTTTACTTGACCTTTATCATCACGACACATTTCATTAAACAACTTAGGGTTAGCAAACGTGGCGCGTTGTGTCGTTTCATGATCACCACGATGTGTTGCGTACGAGTTAAAATCTTCTACCGGTAACCCCATCTTTTTTAGATAGGCTCCTGATGCACTATTGAGTTGAATAGCATTAGACGGTGATAAATGATCTGTTGTGATATTGTCACCCAGTACAGCTAATGGTCGCATGCCTTTCATGGTACGTTTACCCGCCAAAGCACCTTCCCCCTCTTTTTTCCAGTAGGGAGGACGGCGGATATAAGTACTCTTAAGATCCCAATCATATAATGGACTTTCAGCAGGTTCGAATGCACCTAAATCAAACATAGGTGTGTATATTTTTCTAAACTGCTCAGGTTTAACAAAAGTATTTACTATGTCATCTATTTCTTTATCTGACGGCCAAATATCTTTTAGAGTGATTTGATTACCTTTGCTATCTGTTCCTAAAATATCTCTTTCAATATCAAAACGTATAGTTCCTGCAATAGCATAAGCCACAACTAATGGTGGCGATGCTAAGAAAGCTTGCTTAGCGTGAGGATGAATACGTCCGTCAAAGTTGCGATTACCTGATAATACAGCTGTTGAATATAAGTCACGTTCAATCACTTCTTTTTGTATTTCAGGATCAAGTGCGCCCGACATACCATTACAGGTAGTACAAGCATAGCCGACAATACCAAAACCTAGTTTTTCCATTTCAGGTAATAAACCAGATTCTTCCAAGTAAAGTTTAGCCACCTTAGAGCCTGGAGCAAATGACGACTTAACCCAAGGTTTACGAATTAAGCCTAACTCGTTGGCTTTTTTAGCGACTAGACCAGCAGCGACAACATTGCGAGGATTAGAAGTATTTGTACAACTCGTGATAGCCGCAATAATTACAGCACCATCTGGCATTTGACCTTGGCTTTCTTGTTCATTACAAGCTGAAAGCTCTTTAGCTATCCCACTAGAAGTAAGTGTAGATGTAGCTAAACGACGATGCGGATTTGAAGGTCCAGCCATGTTTCTACAAACACTAGATAAGTCAAACTCAAGTACACGTTTATATTCAGCATCAACTAAATCATCAGCCCATAAACCTGTGTGTTTAGCGTAGGTTTCAACTAACGCAACCTGCTCAGTTTCACGCCCTGTAAGATTTAAGTAATCAATGGTTTGCTGGTCGATATAAAACATACCAGCAGAAGCACCATATTCTGGTGTCATGTTTGAAATGGTTGCTCTATCACCTATGGTTAAATCTTTCGTACCTTCACCAAAAAACTCTAAATAAGCAGAAACTACTTTGGCATTACGTAAAAACTCAGTGATCGCTAACACGATATCAGTAGCGGTAATACCCTCTTGTCTTCTACCTGTTAACTTTACACCAACAATATTAGGTAAACGCATCATAGATGGACGACCTAACATAACAGTTTCAGCTTCAAGACCACCAACACCTATAGCAATAACACCTAAAGCATCTACGTGAGGGGTATGACTGTCTGTGCCGACACAGGTATCAGGAAAAGCAACACCATCGCGTAACTGAATAACTGGAGACATTTTTTCTAAATTGATTTGATGCATAATGCCGTTACCGGCAGGAATTACATCAACATTTTTAAAGGCGGTCTTGCTCCACTCAATAAATTTGAAACGGTCTTTATTACGACGATCTTCTATAGCCCGGTTTTTATCAAAGGCTTCAGAATCATCACCACCATGCTCAACAGCTAACGAGTGATCAACAATTAATTGTGTAGGTACAACAGGGTTCACTTTTGCAGGGTCGCCACCTTGTTCAGCAATAGCATCACGCAAGCCAGCTAAATCAACTAAGGCAGTTTGTCCTAAAATATCATGACACACTACACGAGCAGGATACCAAGGAAAATCGAGTTCTTGTTTACTCTCGATAAGTTGTTTTAAAGAGTCGCTCAGCATTGCCGGATCACACTTACGTACAAGCTGCTCAGCTAATACGCGAGAGGTATAAGGTAATTTTGCATAGCTACCTGGAGTGATTTCTTCAACCGCTTGACGCGTATCAAAGAAGTCTATATTAACGCCATTTACTTTATAGCCAAGCAAAGGCTTGCGGTAATCGTAATTCATAATTTATTCCACTTTTATAAGGGAGAAGAAGTGAAGTTAATTATTCACTTAATACGCTCCCTTATTAATATATTCGAGTTATTGACACAGGAATTTTTTATTAATTCAAGGCAGAATATTGGACACATAGTTTTCCTATGCGAAAACATTCTAACGAAGAAACAATGAAAAATAACTAGTCAAATTACCTTTCAGATATAGGACTAACCTTACGCGGTTCAGCACCTGTATAATCAGCACTTGGACGAATAATACGGTTGTTTACACGCTGTTCCATAACATGAGCGGCCCAACCTGTTAATCGTGAACACACAAAAATTGGTGTAAATAGTTTTGTTGGGATTCCCATATAGTTATAAGTAGATGCGTGGAAGAAATCAGCATTACAAAATAGCTTTTTGCTGTCCCACATAAACTCTTCACAAGCCACAGAAATATCGTATAAAGACGTATCACCATTTTCAGCGGCAAGTTTTTCAGACCATGCTTTGATCACAACATTACGAGGATCAGAAGTACGGTAGATAGCATGACCAAATCCCATAATTTTTTCTTTACGCTCTAACATTCCTGCCATTTGCTCTTTAGCATCTGCTGGAGATTTGAACTTAAGGATCATATCCATTGCCGCTTCGTTAGCACCACCATGAAGTGGACCACGTAAAGTACCTATAGCGCCGGTAATACATGAAAACATATCTGATAATGTAGATGCACAAACACGTGCAGTAAAAGTAGATGCATTGAATTCATGTTCTGCATATAAAATTAATGATACGTCCATCACACGTTTATGCTGCTCTGAAGGCTCTTCTTGGTTTAATAAACGTAAGAAATGGCCACCTAAAGAATCTTCATCTGTCATACAGTCAATCTCAATACCGTCGTGTGAGTATTTATACCAGTAACACATGATGGCAGGGAAAGCTGACAATAAGCGATTTGCTGCTTGACGTTCTTGTGAAAAATCAACTTCTGGCTCTAAGTTACCAAGAAAAGAGGCACCTGTGCGCATAACATCCATTGGATGAGCTTCTGCAGGAATGCGCTGCAAAACTTCTTTTAAAGCTTGTGGTAAATCACGCATTGCTTTCAATTCAACTTTATAAGCATCAAGTTGTTCTTGATTTGGTAATTCACCATTAAATAAAAGGTAGGCAACTTCTTCAAAGGTTGCGTTATCAGCTAAATCAGACACATCGTAACCGCAATACGTTAAACCACTACCTGACTTTCCTACGGTACATAACTTTGTTTCGCCTGCACTTTGACCACGTAAACCTGCACCACTTAATTTTTTATCAACCATCATAAATTCCTTAACTAACTCGTTGTATGTATTAGTAATATTTAAAATTGTAATTTATATTCTTATTATTTTTGTTATTATTGTTTTCTATTTATTTTTGCCTTCAGCAAATAAACTATCTAGCTTTTGTTCATAGTCGTGATAACCAAGATAATCGTATAAATCCATACGCGTTTGCATATTATCTATTTCAGCTTTTTGATCACCATCTGATAGCAACGTTTTGTAAACCGACTCTGCGGCTTTATTCATTGCTCTAAATGCCGATAATGGATAAAGCACCATGGCGCAACCCCACTCACCTAACTGTTCTTTATTCCAAAGCTCTGTTTGACCAAACTCGGTAATATTAGCAAGAATAGGAACATCTAATGCCTCAGAAAAAGCACGGTAATGTTCTTCAGTTTTGATAGCTTCAGCAAAAATACCATCAGCACCAGCAGCAACATAAGCTTTGGCTCTAGCAATAGCTGCTTCTAATCCTTCTTGGGCAAAAGAATCTGTGCGAGCCATAATAAAAAAGTCTTTATCTGTGCGCGCATCAACAGCAGCTTTAATACGGTCAACCATTTCTTCAATAGAAACAATTTCTTTGTTTGGGCGATGACCACAACGTTTTTGAGCGACTTGATCTTCAAGATGAACCGCAGCAGCACCTGCTTTTTCCATATCACGTATAGTTTTAGCAATATTAAATGCCCCGCCCCAACCTGTATCTACATCAACAAGTAAAGGTAAGCTTGATGCTGAAGTTATACGTTGCACATCAGCAATCACATCATTTAACGATGTCATGCCTAAGTCAGGTAATCCATAAGATGCATTAGCAACTCCACCACCTGAAAGGTAAATGGCTTGATGCCCCAATTTTTCAGCCATCATGGCGCAATAAGCGTTAATAGTTCCTACAACTTGCAGTGGTTTATTGTTTTCTAATGCTTGTCTAAATTTTTTGCCTGGTGATTTTATAGAAGCCACGTTGCTCTCCATCTAAATGAATAAATTAAGTTTGTTCTGTTATTTTTCTTTCAATATTTTTACGAGATGCTGCAATATGCCGACGCATTAATAACTCCGCTAATTCTCCATCTCGGTCTGCAATTGCTTGAATAATTTGAGAATGTTCTTCAAAGGCACGTTTAGCTCGAGAGCTTTTCATACCAAATTGAATTCGATACATGCGCACAAGGTGATAAAGCTGCCCGCAAATAATATTGATAAGTTGTTGATTATGGCTACCTAGAATAACTTTATAATGAAAATCTACATCACCTTCTTCTTGGTAATATGAAATACCATCTTTTAAATCTTGTTGGTTACTGTGATCTTTAAGCATTTGTTTCATGCTGAGAATTTCTTCATCGGTCATGTTCATTGCAGCTTGTCTACACGCCATACCTTCTAAAGCCTCACGTGTAATGTATAGCTCTAATAAACCTTCTATTGAACAATCTACAACACGAGAGCCTACATTAGCTTTACGCTCTATTAAGTGACATTTTTCTAATCTATTTAAAGCTTCGCGTAAGGTTGAGCGACTAATTTCGAATTTTTTCGATAATTCTGGCTCACTAATTTTACTACCCGGTGCTATAACTCCATTTACAATTTGATGGAGAAGTTGTTCATAAACCTTATCTGCAGTAGTTACAGCAGCTAAGTGAGTTGGGTTGTTTAAAGTATTAAGCTCTAGAGGCATATATTGTCGACACATTTAAAAACATGGATAGATTATAAGCAAAAATGATAATAATTCAACAAAACAACAAAAAATTGTCGACAATATGGTTGTTGGTAAACTATTTTGTTATAAACCAAGGAGTTTATGCAAAAAATAAATTACTCATACACAGAGAGATCGATGGATTGAATCGCTAAAAAGTAGGTTTAATTAAAATATAGACTTTAGATATGAACGTTTTTATCAGAAAATGATAATAGTAGAGGGAAATATTTTAAGCAGAATAGTTAATAATATTAGCCAAAGAACCAGTAGCAAACGCCGATAGCCGCTAAAATTCCTGCAGCATCTGCAATTAAACCACAGCTAACAGCATGCCTACTGTATTTAATACCTACAGAGCCAAAGTAAACAGCGAGTACATAGAAAGTGGTTTCAGTAGAGCCCTGAAAAATTGATGCTAACCTACCCGCGAATGAATCTGCGCCGTGGGCATTCATAGTTTCAATCATCATAGCTCTTGAGCCAGAACCACTTAATGGTTTCATCATAGCGGTAGGCAATGCATCGATAAAACGAGTATCCATACCAAAAAATACAGCTGATTGTCTAAATATGTCGACAACTACATCTAAAGCACCACTAGCTCGGAACACGCCAATTGCGCATAGCATAGCCAATAAATACGGAATAAGCTTAATACTCGTTTCGAAACCTTGCTTAGCACCTTCAATAAAACTGTCGTACACATCAATTTTTTTACGTACTGCTGCCGCTATAAAAATAATCAGGGTAGAAAAGATCAATATATTACCAAATAGTGACGATTGCTGTGCTAAAGCTTGAGAAGTTAAAGTCGCAAAATATACCGTTATCCCACCAATAAGTGCGATAGCCGCAGATAAATACAGTAAAACGATGGGATGATGTAATTTAATTTTTTGCACACTCGCCACAGCTAATAAGCCTGCGAATGTTGAGGCAAAAGTTGCGAGCATTATTGGTATAAAAACATCCGTAGGGTTTACAGCACCTTGTTGTGCTCGGTAAACAAAAACAGCAACAGGAAATAAGGTAACGGAGGAAGTGTTTAAAACAAGAAATAAGATTTGCGCATTAGTGGCTGTATCTTTTGTTGAATTGAGTGTTTGCAGATCTTGCATTGCCTTTAGTCCTAAAGGTGTTGCAGCATTATCTATTCCTAAAAAATTAGCCGATAAATTCATCGTCATTGAACCAATAGCCGGATGACCTTTTGGTACGTCAGGCATTAGTTTTGAAAATAAAGGGGAAATTGCTAACGCCAATTTATTTATTAGGCCAGCATTCTCGGCTATTTTCATCATGCCTAACCAAAAAGCTAAAACACCGATTAAACCTACCGCTATATCAACAGTGACTGAAGACATTTCAAAAAGGGATTGTATGATTCTTTCAAAAACGAGCGCATCACCCATCACTCCCCATTGATATAATGAAGAAATAAAAGCAATAAAAAAGAAGCTGATCCAAAGGCGATTTAGCACAAATACATTTTCATTAAGTAGAATAAAAAGATGATGGCATAATTAAGGTAACAATAACAGCTCACTTACCTTGTACGGAAAACGGTTGGTATAAAGTGTGTAACCCGTAAAAAACACAGTCACCTTTATAAAGAAAGATAAAATAACAAACTATTAATCCATATTTATCAATTGATTATAAAAAAAACAAAAATAAAGAAAAATAAATTAGTATTGCTAAAATATTACACTACACTTAATTAATATAAAGTTTAGTTAACTTTAACAATAGAAAAACACTTGCTCGCTGCTTGGTTATTTCTCTAGGTAAGTTTATTAGCACTGGTTCATATGAACCGCCCCCTAAGCCCTTAATTAGCAATAATTATGGGCTATTTTTTTGTCTATAGATTTTTATATTCCACAGAAACAATAAGCAGAGATTTTTTATACTTAATTTAGTTTCTCAGCAGCTTTTGATTAACCTATTCAAAAGAATAATATGTAAAACTATTATATAACCTAAAGCCAGTCAAACATAAGTATTAGCAGCTGTAATATCCCTAAATAATTTTATTTATTCAGGTTAAATAACCTATTAAAGTTTTGTGTAGATATTGCCGCTATGTGCTCAACCGATTGCCCACGAATACTAGCAAGATGCTTGGCAACCTCAACAACATAAGCGGGTTGATTTTGTTTACCTCGATGAGGAACCGGGGCTAAATAAGGTGAATCAGTTTCTATCAAGATTCTATCGTCAGGTATTTTCTTAGCGACTTCTCTTAATTCTGCTGCGTTTTTAAAGGTAACAATGCCAGAAAAAGAAATATAGAAACCTAATTCTATTGCCTGCTCTGCCATTTCCCAACCTTCGGTAAAGCAATGTAAAATACCTCCAACATTTTGAGCATTCTCGTCACGCAATACTTTTAAAGTATCTTCTTGGGCAGCACGCGTATGAATAATCAGTGGCTTATTGATTTTGTTTGCAACTCGAACATGTTTAATAAAAGAGTCTAATTGAACCTCTTTAGTTTCTGGTGCATAAAAATAATCAAGACCCGTTTCCCCTACTGCGATAACACGCTCATGCTGCGATAGTTGAAGTAATTCATCTTCATCGACTTCATCTTCCTGATTTAAAGGATGCATTCCGCATGATAAGGAAACGTTTTTATATTTTTCAGTGGAAGCTGCCATTGCAGGAAAGTCTTTCAACGTAACACTGACACAAAGCATATGATCTACTTGTACTTCTTTCGCAGCATTTATTACGTTATCTAAATTATTGTCAAATTCTTCAAGTTTTAAACGGTCTAAATGACAATGTGAATCTATAAACAAAGGTAACTCCAACAAAATATGTATATTATTAAATAAAAAGAAAAGCGTTAAACTATTGGCATAAGCCTTTAATTTACATCGTTAAGGTAGGATCTGAAGAATTTAAGAATCGTGCAATATATTTCTCTATTTGATTTTTTACTAATTCAGGATCATCAACAAAGCTAACACCAACACCTGCAGGTGTACCACTTTGAGAACCAATAGGTGTTAACCAACAAACTTCACCTTTTACTTCTGCACTTTCTAACGCGTCAGGTAACGAAACCTCAAGTAAAACTTCAGTTCCTAATTCAAAGCGAGAATTTGTTTTATAGAACAATCCACCATTTTTCAAAAAAGGCATGTAAGCTTGGTATAAGTCTCGTTCTGAAATAAATTCTACATATATATTTTTCAATGCTTACTCCTGCGATTGCTCGTGAATTAAAATATTATCGATATCAACAATAAGTTTTTCAAGTATAAATTGAATATTCACCTGACTTAATGTTTTACTTTTATTTATTGTAGCCGTTATTTTATTGTAAATATGCCATAAAGTATCTTTATTTAATAAAGTAGAGAAACTTTCTGTTGAATCATCTTCCTTACTCCATCCATTAGCACCTCGCATCGCATGGGTCGTCGCTTTTTCTAACCAACGTAGGCCGTAAGGGGAAGCGAGTGACATTTTAACAATTTGAGTGCGACCTTCACCTTTAGTGATGTAATTAAAAAAAGTTCGTTCAAATGTTTCGTATTCTGCTGCGACGTCTGCACTACTCAATTCAGGTAAATGGCTTAAATTAGTAAACGCATTTGTGTTATTAGCACTCACGTTAATATGCTGCGCTAAAATATCACCTGAAGGAGGTCGTATTTCAAATAAACGACATCGGCTAATTATAGTCGGTAAAAGTGTATCTCGCTCACCAGAAAGTAAAACGATAATACTATTATCACTTGGCTCTTCTAATGTTTTTAATAAAGCATTAGCTGCAGCGACTGTCATTTTATCTGCTTGTGGAATTAAGACTGTCTTAATAGTCCCTATCTGCGCCGTTCTTTCAAAAAAGGCGCTAACCTTTCTGACACTATCAACACCTAATGAATTTTTTTCAGCGATAACAGTAGAATGATCGGGATAATTATCTTTAAGTAATAATTTACAATGTTTACATTGATGACAAGGTTGAAGAATATCTTTTTGCGAGCTATCTGAAATAGTTTGAGTACATTGAATAACTTGAATCAACCAATTGGCTAACTCCTCTTTACCACTGCCTTTAACACCACTAATTAAAATCGCATGTGGAAGATTACCAGCAATGATATGTTGAGAAAATAAGGCTTGTTCTTTAGCTAACCAGCTTTTCATGTAAGTAACCTATTGATACTCTAAGTTTTGCTATAAATTGATGCTTGAGTTGTGCATCAGGCTCGGTTATTAAATATAAACGCTGACTAAAACGTGAAATGTATCAAGTTTAGTAATAAATATTCACTATCAAAATTAACACGTAGAGTGGTTTTCAATAAGTCTATCTATAGCTGATATTACTTCATCAGCTACTTCTGCTTGGGTTTGTGATGCATCTATTACTGTAAATTTACTTGGATTCTGTTTTGCTTGAGTTAAATAACCATTTCTTGCTCGCTCTAAAAACTCCATTTTTTCATCTTCCATTCGGTCTAAACCTTCACCGCGTTGCATTACACGCTCAAGGCCTACTTTAGGGTCAAGATCCAAAATAATATTCATGTCAGGAGAAAAACCGTTTAAGGCCATATCATTAATTTTGCATATGGTGTCTAAATCAATGCCTCGAGCATAATGTTGAAAGCTGAATGTTGCAGCATCAAAACGATCTGAAATAACCACTTTTCCTGCCGCTAATGCTGGCAATATCTTTTCATTAATATGCTGTGCTCTACCGGCCCCAAATAACATGAGCTCGGTTAAATTACACATTTCAGGAGTTGTAGGATCGAGAATAATCTCTCTAATTTTCTCGCCTATAGGTGTACCACCAGGCTCTCTCGTAACAATAACGTCTAAACCTTTGTTTTTTAGGTACTGCTCAATTGTTTTTATTACTGTTGTTTTGCCTGCGCCATTACTTCCATCGCAAACAAGCATAAAACCTTTTTTCATTAAATTATCTCGCAGTACATTATTTATCTATTATTAAAATTTACTTTAAAATCAGGTATATCATAACTAAGGCGACGCTGAATCTCTAGCTATTTACTTTTAGTCGCAGACAAATACTCCGCAACCGCTTTGTTATGTTCTTTTAGTGTTTTTGAAAATACATGCTTTCCAAACCCATCACTTACAAAGTATAAATAATCAGTTGTATCAGGATGCATTGCAGCTGTTAGGGCAAGTTTTCCTGGCATGGCAATAGGTGTAGGAGGTAAACCATCAATACGATAAGTGTTATAAGCTGTTTTCTCACGCAAATGTTTGCGCTTAATGTCACCTTTATACCTTTCGCCTAATCCATAAATGACCGTAGGGTCTGTTTGTAAACGCATTTTCTTATTTAATCTATTAACAAATACTGAGCTAATAATGGGATGTTCACTTTCTAAAGCACTTTCTTTTTCAATAATTGAAGCCATGATTAACGCTTCATATGAACTTTCATAAGGTAGGTCAGGATCTCTTCCGTTCCATAAAAAGTCGAGTTCTTTATTCATCCTATTATTTGCTCGGCGAAGTATTTCTAGCGTCGACGTACCTGCAGTGAAGAAATATGTATCAGGGAAAAATAAGCCTTCAGGTTTTTTATAATTGAGTCCTAAATGCTCAGCAACATTATTTACTGAAAGATCAGGTATTTTATGTGCCAAATTTTTATCGTTTGCTAATGCAATTAACCAATCTTTTAATGTACTCCCTTCAATAAAGGTAATAGCAAATTGATGCTCTTTACCCTTAACCAGTAATGTTATTAACTCAACATAATTGATATCTGTAGGAATAAGGAATGAGCCTTGTTTTAAGGCGCTTAATTCAGGTGTTAACTTAATATAAGCTTTAAGCCAAAAGTTAGTCTCTATCCAACCTTTATTTACAAGCTCTCTAGAAAATGAGCTAACCGTTGAACCTTTTTTTATTGTAATAAGTTCGGCTTTGGTTAATGGAATTTTCTTATGTACTTGCTGGTTCATATAACCATATAAAGCCACTAAAGATAATATGGCAATTAAGATGGCTGATAAAAGTAACTTTTTTAACATTAATTAATGTTCGCTATGTGTGCTTTAAATTGATGAACTTGTTGTATATCAAGTTCACTATCCGCGTAACTTATTACGGGTACTATTTCCATTATTGAGTTGGTAATAAAAATGGATTGTGCTCTTAGAATGTCAGAAGCTTTTGCTTTAATGATTTTAGTACTAGGATGTTTTCTTAAAACTTCAGCTCGTTGTACACCTGCTACACCGCTGTCTTTGATTTCAGGTGTAAAAAGCTCACCATTTTCAAACCAAAAAACATTAGCGCAGGTTGTTTCTATAACTTCATCAAAAATATTGAATACAAGTAAATCATTAAAACTCGTTTGATCTAATTCGTCCCTGATCAGCACTTGCTCTAATCTGTTTAAATGTTTGACTCCAGCAAACATTGGATTGATGCCTAACTTAATAGATGAATTTGCTAAGGAAATACCTGAGTTTTGCCACTCAAGGTATTTAGTTGGAAATTCAGATATCTTAATAATGATATTTGGATGACTAACCCCTACTCGAGAATAACCTCTGCCGCCTTCGCCTGAAGTTATAACAACTTTTACTACAGCTAACTTATAGCTTCTACTACATTCAATCAGATCTTTTTCTAAGGCTGTAAAATCTACATCTAAAATCTTAAATAAACGACAGCCTGTTTGTAAACGTTTTATATGAAGATGTAATAGCTCTATCTCTCCATTGGTAACTTTAGCTGTTGTAAAGATACCATCGCCATACGCTAAACCTCTATCATTGATAGATATATGATTAATTTGTTGTCCATTAACAGATTGAAAATACATAGTTATTTAAACACTTAGCTTGGTCGAATATAGATAAAGGGTGTAGTTTATTATTTATTAGAAATTAATAATACCAAACGGATTAATTTATTGCTCACTTAGCGAGAATTTAAAGGCTTAGAGGCACAGGTTCATAGTTCCAGACTGAACCTAAGCACCTACCTCCATGTAGGCGAGGCATTGATTGAAGAGAATGGTTATTCTCGGTAACTGCTCCTGCGTTACCCTAATGTCCTACATCCATGTAGGAACCTTGTCAAAATCAATAACGCGGCATATAAGCCTTTAAATTCTCGCCCTTGGGGAGCTCATTAGCAAACTGATAACATCACAAAATTAAAAAAATATAGAATAACTATGTTTAATCAATTTTGCTTGTTCTAAGCTTGCTAATGTAGCTCTAAGTTGCTCAATAAATTAATCCGTTTGGTATAACACTAAAAATAGGTTTAGTTGAATTGGAGCGCTAAAATTAAATGGCGTAAAATAAAAAACCTGAATAATTGTAAACAAATATTCAGGTTTTATTGTTTTTGACTTAAGCGTTAATCACACTTAATACTACGCTACATCAATTTACATTTTTTTGAAAATCAATGAACCGTTTGTTCCGCCAAAACCAAACGAATTACATAAAGTATATTCTAAAGATACATCTCTAGCAGTATTCGCAATATAATCTAAATCACACCCTTCATCAGGGTTGTTTAAATTAATTGTCGGTGGAACAGCATTATTAACTAAAGCTTGAATACTGAATATTGCTTCAACCGCTCCAGCAGCACCTAATAAGTGCCCTGTCATCGATTTAGTTGACCCCATCATTACTTTATCAGCATGTTGTCCAAAAACCGACTTAACCGCATTGGTTTCAGCAATATCACCTGCAGGAGTAGAAGTACCATGAGCATTGATATAACCAATTTTTGATACATCAACTTTCGCATCATTAATTGCATTACCCATTGCTAAAGCACCACCAGCACCATCAGCAGGAGGAGATGTCATATGATAAGCATCACCACTCATACCAAAACCTACTAATTCAGCATATATGTTGGCGCCACGTGCTTTAGCTTGTTCATACTCTTCAAGCATAATAACACCAGCACCATCGCCTAATACAAAACCGTCTCGATCTTTATCCCAAGGTCTTGAAGCTGCTTGAGGATCATCATTACGTGTAGATAACGCTCTTGCTGCACCGAATCCGCCCATCCCCATTTGGGTTGAAGCTTTTTCTGCACCGCCAGCAAGCATAGCATCAGCATCGCCGTAAGCTATCATTCGAGCTGCATGACCAATATTATGCACACCACTTGTACAAGCAGTAACAATTGAAATATTAGGACCTTTCAGACCATGCATAATAGATAAATGACCTGCAATCATATTAATGATTGTAGAAGGCACAAAGAAAGGAGATAGTTTTCGAGGGCTTGTTTTAAGCATTTTCTCGAAATTCTCTTCAATAAGCCCTAAACCACCAATACCAGCACCAACAGCAACACCTACACGTGTAGCATTTTCATCAGTTATTTCTAAACCTGAATCTTTAATTGCTTGCACACCTGCAGCTACGCCATATTGAATAAAGAGATCCATTTTTTTGGCTTCTTTACGAGCCATATAGTCTTCAGCACTAAAATCTTTGATCAATCCTGCAAACTTAGTCGTATATTCAGTTGTGTCGAAATGTTGAATATCGCTAATACCACTTTTACCAAGTAGTAAATTTTGCCAAGTTGTTTCTGGATTGTTACCCAAAGGGCTTAACATACCAAGACCGGTAACTACAACACGCCGCATAGGATGAGTTGCCTCCGATAGAAAAGAATTTTGAAAGGGGGTTATTCGTAAATGATGAATCTATGAGATTACGAACACTGATTTAAAAATATTTAAGGCGGTGTATAAACCGCCCTAAATATATTAACAATTACTGATTAGCGTTAACGTAATCAATAGCTGCTTGAACTGTAGTGATTTTTTCTGCTTCTTCGTCAGGAATTTCAGTATCAAATTCTTCTTCTAACGCCATAACTAATTCTACAGTGTCAAGTGAGTCAGCACCTAAATCATCAACAAATGAAGATTCAGTTTTAACTTCTGCTTCACTTACACCTAACTGCTCTATAGTGATTTTTTTTACGCGTTCTTCGATAGTACTCATTTTTTTTCCTTTACTAGAAAATGCTATTTTTCAAATTGTATGTAGTGTATTCGTCAAAAGCTTAGCTTGCAAGTAACTAATTTTATTTTTATTACTGGTCAAACCTGTTGCTATTGTATGAACATATTAGATTTTATAATTTATAAAATCAACTATAACATGTACATACCACCATTAACGTGCAATGTTTCACCAGTAATATATGCTGCATTATCTGATGCTAAAAAGGCAACAGCACTTGCTATTTCGTCAGGTTTTCCTAAACGGTTTGCAGGAACTTGTGAAAAAATGCCTTCTTTTTGTTCATCTGTTAAGGTTTGTGTCATGTCTGTATCGATAAAACCAGGAGCAACTGTATTAACAGTTATGCCTCGAGAGGCAACTTCTCTTGCTAAAGATTTAGTAAAACCTAATAAACCAGCTTTAGCTGTTGAATAGTTAACTTGCCCTGCATTCCCCATACTACCAACAACAGAACCAATGTTAATGATTCTACCATTACGTTTCTTCATCATAGGACGAATTGCAGCCTTACTAAGCTTAAATACTGATGAAAGGTTAGTATCGATAATATCTTGCCATTCTTCATCTTTCATTCGCATAAAGATGTTATCTTTAGTTATACCTGCATTATTAACAAGTACATCTACCGCAACATATTTTTCTTTAATTGCATCAAATAAAGCAGCAATAGAATCGTTATCTGTTACGTTCAATACCATGCCATTACCTTCGCCTAAGTACTCACTGATTTTATCAGCACCACTTTCTGAAGTTGCAGTACCAACAACGGTTGCACCTAAGTTTTTTAATTGAGTTGCAATCGCTTTGCCAATACCACGGCTAGCACCTGTAACTAAAACAACTTTACCTTCTAATGAAAACATATTTAAACCTTACTTAATTAATTCTAATGCTTTAGTTAATGAAGCATTATCATTAACCGATTCACATGAAATTGATTTATCAATCCTTTTTAATAAGCCTTGTAATACTTTACCTGGGCCTATTTCTAAAACTTGTGTACAACCATTTTTTGCTAATAATTCAATAGTTTCTGTCCAACGTACTGGAGAATACAACTGTCTTACCAATGCATTTTTAATACTTGCTTCTGAAGTTTCAATAGCTACATCAACATTATTAATGACTGGAATAGTTGGTGTATTAAATGTAATTTTATCGAGCTCTTTAGCCAATTCTTCGGCTGCACTTTCCATTAATGCACAATGAGACGGAACACTAACAGGTAAAGGTAAAACGCGTTTAGCACCCGCTTCTTTACATAAAACACCTGCACGCTCTACTGCAGCTTTATTACCAGCAATAACAACTTGCCCTGGTGAATTAAAGTTAACAGCAGAAACCACTTCATTTTCTTGCGCCTGTTCACATGCAGCAATAATAGAGTCATCAGCTAAGCCAATAACAGCAGCCATAGCACCAACGCCTTCAGGAACAGATGTTTGCATTAATTCGCCACGTTTCTGTACAAGTTTAACAGCATCGCTAAGACTAATAATATCAGCACACACTAAAGCAGAGTATTCACCTAAGCTGTGACCCGCTAATGTAGACGGTTTTATTTCTGTCTTTGCAGCAAGTAATCGCCATAAAGCAACACTAGCTGTTAATAAAGCTGGCTGAGTAAAATTTGTTTGATTTAATTTTTCAGCTGGTCCTTCAGAAACAAGTTGCCATACATCATAACCTAATGCATCAGATGCTTCTTTAAAGGTTTCTTGTACAACGCTTTCTTCTGAAAAATCTGCAAGCATAGATACAGCTTGAGATCCTTGTCCTGGGAAAACAAACGCCAAATTATTTTGCATTATTAATACCTATTTATGTTCTATTTGAATGTTGTTGTTTTATCTAAAATTAATCAGCTAAACTTTGCTCAAGTTTTTTCTTAATTTTGTCTGGAACTTGTCGTTCCACTTCTCTAGCCGCTTCCATAATAGCAGCCAAAAAAGCCAATGAACTTGCATTACCATGGCTTTTAACCACAATACCGCGTAATCCTATCAGACTTGCACCGTTATACTGGTCAGGGTTCAGTGACTTAAATAACTTTTTAATCGTTGATGCAAAAAACTTTCCTAGCAGACGTGTTAATAAACGCTTAGATAATACAGTTTTAAATTTGCTATAAACCATTAACGCCACACCTTCACATGTTTTAAGTGCAACATTACCAACAAAACCGTCGCACACGATAACGTCAGCTTTATTGGACAAAATATCATTACCTTCAACAAAACCAATATAATTGATATGAGGATTATTGGTTAGTTGAGCTGCAGTATATTTAATATGATCACTACCTTTAATATTTTCGGTACCCATATTAAGTAATGCAACTTTAGGACTTTCTATCCCATCAACTTCTTCAGCTAAAACAGAGCCCATAATAGCGAATTGATAAAGCACGTTTGAATCGCAAAAAACATTTGCCCCAAGATCTAACATAAAAACGTGTTTATTCTCGTCATGAGTAGGTAAAGCAGAGATTAGCGCTGGACGTTCAACACCTGGGAGCATTTTCAATACATAATGAGCTGTTGCAAACAAGGCTCCTGTATTTCCGGCACTAACACAAGCTTGAGACTTATTGCTTTTAACAAGATCAATCGCTTTACGCATTGATGAGTCTTTTTTGTTTTTTAAAGCGCTTGCAGGTAGTTCGTCCATTGCAACAGTTTCAGTTGAATGACAAATAGAAAGTTGAGGATTATCTTTTTGATGAAGTTTAGTGAGTTCTTGTGTAATGAAGGATTCATCACCGCAAAGTATAAGATGCAAATTAGGCATTTTTTCAATAGCCATAATTGCAGCAGGAATAGTTATTAAGGGGCCTTTATCGCCCCCCATAATATCTAACGATATAGTTAGATTAAAATCACTATTCATAAATTAGTTATTTTGTTTAGTTTAAACATTAGAGTACTCATTACTTTTTATATGGAAAAGTTAGAAACACTAGAACATTCCAAAATATCAGCTAAATATAAATAGTGATTTTTGATAACAATATAGTTTAAAACTATTTGTTAATTACTTTTACGCCTTTGTAAAAGCCATCTGCTGTTACGTGATGACGACGATGCGTTTCACCTGAAACTGGATCTACTGATAAGTTTTCAGTGGTTAAAGCATCATGTGAACGGCGCATGCCACGTCTTGAACGAGACTTCTTGCTCTTTTGAACTGCCATTACCTACTCCTAAAATTCGGTTGTTGAGTTGAATAAATTCAACTATTTAAGTTTTTTTAATACATCAAATGGATTTGGTTTTTCTAACTCTTCAGGCAATTCACCCCAAACACTATCAGCCGGAGCTAAACAGTCTTTCGGTTCATGTCTGGGAATTAATGGAATAGAGAGTAAGAACTCCTCTTCTAATAATTCAAGTAAATTAACTTCACCATTCTCATCTAATTCTATTGCGTCATAATATGACGGCAATTCAGCAATAGCATCTTGGTTTTTAACGGGACTAAAAACAAAATCTGCTTTTAACTCGTGTTCAAACGCTTCAGTGCATCGCTGACAAGTAAGTTTAACTAATGCTGAACCGACACCTGAAAGTACATTCAGTCCGCGTTCATCCAAATCAAAATTAAACTTAGCTTGAACTTGCTCACTGCTAGGTTCGCAAACAGCAAGCAATCTGTTCATTCCTGATAATTTAAACACACCTTCACACTCCAACCTGCGCTGGGAACTTTTAAATGGGTCTATCGTTATCGGGAGTTTAAGATTCTTCATAAGGCGCGCATAATAATGCCCTGAGGCTGATGTGTCAAAAGAAAATTACAATAATTGCTTTAAAAAGTAAATATTGCCTCTATATTAACAATAACTTAATTATTTAGAGAAAAGCTAATGGCTTCTAGAACAATAGTATTAGGCTCAACATCTCCTTTTCGAAAGGCATTATTAGAGAAATTGAATATTCCTTTCGAGTGTGCAAAACCTAATATAGATGAAACAGCGCATGAAGGTGAAACACCTATAAAGCTTGTTGAAAGATTAGCGATAGAAAAAGCACAAGCAATCACAAGTTTCTCTAATGCACTTATTATAGGGTCTGATCAGGTTGCTTTATGTGAAGGAGAAATTCTAGGTAAACCTCATAACTTTGAGAATGCTGTAAAACAACTAACTAAGTTTAGTGGTAAAGCAGTTACCTTTTATACTGGCCTGTGTGTTTTAGATTCTAGTACAAATAAAGTCACGTCATTAGTTGAACCTTTTACTGTTCATTTTAATGTATTAACGCAAAATGAAATTATCAGCTATATAAAAGCAGAAGAGCCATACAACTGTGCAGGAAGTTTTAAAAGTGAAGGTTTAGGTATTTGTTTATTTAAAAATTTAGAAGGTGAAGATCCGAACTCACTTATCGGTTTGCCTTTAATCAAACTAATCAGCTTACTTAAGCAGCATGATTTTGATGTTTTAAAAGAACAGCCAACTAATGGATAGTTATCCCCTTCTCTATTAAAACAATGAATAAAAGCAGAAATGCCATTTATCTTTAACTGATAAATGGCTTTGTATATTCAACAACAAGTCTAATTTTGTAATAAGCTAACTAAAGGATAAAGTTTTAATTTACAAAAAAATTATCCCGAGTTCTGGTTAATTACCTCTAGCTTTAACCAGCTTGTTTAAAGCTTTTTGTAGTTCACCGTCTAATGGTGCTTCTATTTTTATACGTTCGTTACTTAACGGATGTGTAAACTCTATACTTGCAGCATGTAAAAATAAGCGTTTTAAGCCAATAGATTTCATTTCTTCATCAAAGGCTTCATTACCATATTTAGCATCACACGCAATTGCATGACCTTTTACTTGGCAATGTACACGTATTTGATGTGTTCTACCTGTTACAGGAAAAGCTCTAACTAAAGTGGCATTTTGATATTGCTGTAATATCTTAAAACGTGTTTCTGATTCTTTACCATTAATGTTATCTACAATAACAACTCGTTCACCAGATTTTAAATCGTTCTTTCTTAAACCTTCAGTTACTTTTGTTACTTTTGCAGACCATTGGCCTTTCACTAAAGCATGATAAAACTTTTGAACTGTTTTATTACGCAACTGCTCATGAAGATTTCTTAAAGCTGAACGTTTTTTAGCAATAACTAAGCAACCTGAAGTATCTCTATCAAGACGATGCACAAGTTCTAACATTCTTGCATCAGGTCTAAGTGCTCTCATGGCTTCAATTAACCCAAAGCTTAAACCACTACCACCATGAACAGCCATGCCTGAAGGTTTATTAATAACGATTAAACGCTCATCTTCAAACAATATTTGTTTTTCTAAATTAGCAACAATGTTTAACTGTGTAGAAACTGTATCAGTCTTTTCAGCTAATCTGATGGGAGCTATACGTAAAATATCTTCATCAACTAATTTATATTCAGGCTTAATACGTTTTTTATTCGCGCGAATTTCGCCTTTACGTAATAATCTATAGATATGACTTTTAGGAACACCTTTCAGTGTTTTAACTAAAAAATTATCAACTCGTTGACCAGCATCTTCGCTGTCAATCGTGATGAACCTAACTTTAGGTTTATCATTTTCATTCGTATTATTGTCTTTCAATCGATTTATTTACTATTATTTTCTTTCAATAAGCCAAGTTTATCACAATTCATTTGATAATTAAGCGAATTAAGTGAGGTATTTAATTGCTAAACCTAACAATATAGTGGGATAATAAAGAGGATAGAATTTTAAATAAAGACTATCCTAATAAATGGAAGTTCTGAGCGAAACGTAAGAGATAAAATGCGGCTACTTTATTATGCGTCATTCTAGATGGATGAAACGACATAATAAATGAATGGCCTTTTGTAACATTTAACACATCTAACAAATGTAACCAGTTAAAGAGACTACATAAACATTCTATCCAGCGCAAAAGAACCATTGTAACAATATTTAGTAAAAGAACATTTTCAGGTATAGATAAAAGACAACACAACGATAAGCACTATCGTGTCCACTACACCATCGCTAAAAGCCTTTACTAAAATTTACACAGCACTCATGCTGAAGAACATAAAGAAATATATTCACTATGACCAATTGTCATAGTTAGATTAATACAATCAGATTTTATAACAGCTTACTACGCAATATGGCGTAATAAGATTGACAGCCGAGAGGTTGACGAATTGCTGTTTTACTTTACCAAGATTGCTTTGTGTACTAAGCAAATTGATTGCTGTGACTAAAAAAGAGTCACACAACTATGAAACGTATGTTAATTAACGCTACCCAATCTGAAGAATTGCGCGTAGCACTTGTTGATGGTCAACAACTATATGATTTAGATATAGAAAGTCCTGGTCATGAACAAAAAAAATCAAATATCTACAAAGCTAAGATCACTCGTATTGAGCCATCTTTAGAAGCTGCTTTCGTTGACTACGGCGCTGACCGCCACGGTTTCCTTCCAATGAAAGAAATTGCCCGTGAATACTTTCCAAAAGGTTATTCTTTCCAAGGCAGACCAAACATCAAAGAAGTACTCCACGAAGGACAAGAAGTTATTGTTCAAATTGATAAAGAAGAGCGCGGCCAAAAAGGCGCAGCCCTTACTACTTTTATCAGTTTAGCGGGTAGTTACTTAGTATTAATGCCTAATAATCCTCGAGCTGGTGGTATATCTCGCAGAATCGAAGGCGAAGAAAGAACTGATTTAAAAACATCGCTAAGCAAGCTTAATCTTCCTAAAGGTATGGGGCTTATTGTTCGTACCGCTGGTGTTGGCAAAGCTTATGATGAACTAGAATGGGATTTAAGTGTTCTTCTTCATCACTGGAAAGCGATTGAAGATGCCTCAGCAAACCGTCCTGCTCCTTTCTTAATTCATCAAGAAACTGACGTTATTAAAAGAGCGATCAGAGACTATTTAAGAAGAGATATTGGTGAAATATTAATAGATCGCCCTAAAACTTACGAAAGTGTTAAAAAGCATATTGAAGTTGTTCGTCCTGACTTCACAAGCAAAGTTAAACTTTACACTAACGATGTACCATTATTTACTCATTACCAAATAGAATCTCAAATAGAATCAGCTTTCCAACGTGAAGTACGTTTACCGTCTGGTGGTTCAATTGTTATAGATCCTACAGAAGCAATGACTTCAATTGATATCAACTCTGCTAGAGCTACAAAAGGTGGAGATATTGAAGAAACAGCTTTCAATACAAACTTAGAAGCAGCAGAAGAAATTGCTCGTCAATTAAGGCTTCGTGACTTAGGTGGACTTGTTGTTATCGATTTCATCGATATGACACCTGTGCGCCATCAACGTGAAGTTGAAAATAGAATGCGCGATGCAGTAAGACCTGACAGAGCTCGTATTCAATTAGGTCGTATTTCTCGCTTTGGTTTACTTGAAATGTCTCGTCAGCGTTTACGTCCATCAATTGGCGAAACAAGCCAAGGTGTATGTCCGCGTTGTAATGGTACTGGTCATGTACGTGGTGTTGAATCTTTAGCTCTTTCTATTTTACGTTTAATGGAAGAAGAAGCGATTAAAGATAACACTTTACATGTACAAGCACATGTTCCGGTTCCTGTTGCTACTTACCTACTAAATGAAAAACGTCGCTCTGTAATGCATATTGAAAAGCATCACAGTGTTCACGTTTTGATTATTCCTAACCCTCATATGGATACACCTCAATATGAAGTTGTTAGAATAAAAGAAGATGAAACAATTACAGAAGCAAGCTACGAATTACCAATTAAGCAAGCGGTAGTTGAAGAAGCTGTTATGCCTAAGTTTAATGCTGATGCAGCTAAACGTGATGAGCCAGCTCTTCAAGGAATGACATCGCCGAAGCAAAATGCTCCTGTACAAGCAAAAGCACCTGCAACAATTGTAGAACAAAAGCCTACAACTAAATCAAGTGGCGGATTCTTTGCTTGGTTAAAAGGATTATTTGTTAGTGAAGAGGTTCAAGAACCTGTTAAGGCTCCAGCACCAAAACCTGAAAACCGTCGCCCTCAAAAGTCGCGCAACGCAAACAAACGTAATCCTAGAAATGATAAGCGTAACGATAAAAGAACCAATACTCCTAAAACGGAAGTTGAATCTAAAGACGTTAAAACAGCTAAACCAGCTCGTAAGCCTAATCATAATAAAGACAACAAGCCTAAAGAAGAGAAAGTAGCTGAACGCAGACAACGTCGTAACAATCGCAAAAAAGTGAGAGTTAACGACCAACGAAATGCACCTAAAGCTACTGAAACTACAAAAGCAAATGAGGTAGCAAAACCACAAGCGACTCCAGCTGCTGAAAATGTTGTTTTAGATACTACTGCTACAACTGCATCGGTAGATGAGAATGCAACGGTAGCAAATGCTGAAAAAGGTAATGCCGAAGAACGTCCAAGAAACAGACGTACTCCTAGACACTTACGTACTCATGGTCAACGTAAACGACGTCCAAATAATGAGACTGAAGTAAAAGAAGGTGACGTTACAGCGGAACCATCATCTGAAGTTCAACAGAACTTGCCATTTGATGAAACTCCACAAACTCCTTCAGTAACAGTACAAACAACTCCTGTTAAAGAAAAAGTTGCAACAAATAATAATGTAGTTGCAGAGCAACCTAGCCCAGCACCAAAAGAAGTTAAAGCTGAATCAACAGATACGGTAAAAGCTCCTGAAGTTGTTAAAGCTCCAGTTGAACCAGTTGTTGAGGCTGTTGTAGCTGAAGAAAAGGCAGTTGCAAGTCCTAAATCTGAAGCTCCTGTTGTAACGGTTGATGAAACTAAAGTTGAAGTTGAACCAGTTGTTGAAACTGTAATGACTGAAGCAACAGCAGTTAATGAAGCTAAAGTAGAAGCTGTAAATGTTGAAAGCAAACCTGCTGAAGAAGTAGAAGTTAAAGCTGAACCAGCAATTCAAGCCGAAACAGAAGTTAAAACAGCTCCTGTAGTTGAAAGTAAACCAGAACCTGTTGAAGTTGCGAAAGGAGAGGAAGTTACTGACACTCAAACAACTGAAGTTGTGACTGAAGAAGTAGAAAATGCTGCTTCTGTAAAAGCTGATACACAAACTGAAATTGCAACCCCAGAGAAAGTTGAAGCTCCAGTAAAACCTAAGGCAGTAAGAAAAGCTAAAATGCCAAAAGGTACAAAAGCAGCTGCTAGTGTTAAGCAAGGTAAAGCATCATCACCTATGACCAAACCTGTTGCTACAGCGATTGTTGGTAATATTCCAACAGCAGCATTAACTAATGAAGAAAGACCTAAGCATGTAGCTTCTGGCCGTTCAGCAATGGTATCTAGTGTTATTAACAAGAGTTCTGCAGGCCCAACTAAACCTCAGTAATACTTTGATATATAACAATAGCTTTTAGATTCTATTGTTAATTAAAAAACCAGCTTAATCGCTGGTTTTTTTATACCTGATGTTTGACAGTTAAAGTAATATACTTCGATATAAATAACTATAAGGTAACTATTATCTAGTATTAACCCGTTTAAACATCTCTAATTGATTGAAATGACTAATAGCTTATTCAATCAATGCTCTAGTTTGAAGGTTTTACTACTTTAGTTCGTAAAATAAACGAGGGGAACTGCACGTTAATAGCGCATTTATTACAAGAAAATTTATATCATCGTGCTAAAGTAACAAAGTATCCTTAATTAAAGTGTGCATAGATTATTACTTGATTATAAAGACGACCAGCTATAAAGCCGAACACCACCCTGTAAATTCATTTGTACATCATCTTTTAAAGAAACCTAGCTTCATAAAGTTTTTGGGATAATTTATGACTTATAGATAATATAAATAAAAACTTTATGAACGGTAATTCCAAATCGACTTTAAAGAGTTTTACCTGATTTTGTAAGCTTCAAATCAATACACAAGTATTTTAACTTCAGGTTAATAAATAATTTTTTAGTAATATAAATGAGGTAAATTGAAGGGTAAATATTCATACACGATACGTTGTATAAGAAGCCCAACGAATGCAAAAATTAATGTAATAATAAAATAGTATTAGATAGTGTGAACTCAGGTTAGATTTTTCAAGCTAACCTCAATTCTATTACGACCATTCTCTTTAGCTACGTACATAGCTTTATCTGCTTTATTAATAAGTTGTTCAAAAGTTTCACTTTCATCCGTTAACATTGAAATCCCCATACTTAACGTCACTTTCAATGGTTCACCCTCAAATATTAGACAATTATCCATTAAAGAATTCTGGATACGTTTAGCAATTTCTATTCCACCATCAATATTACAATTAGGTAGAATAATAATAAATTCTTCACCGCCGTAGCGACCTAAAAAATCGATAGAGCGTATTTCTTGATTACATATTTTACAAATATGTTTTAATACCTCATCGCCTACTTGATGTCCGTACTCGTCATTAACATTTTTAAAGTAATCACAATCAATTAAAATAAGTGACAAGTTATTATGAATTCGATCTGCACGAGATAACTCTAAATCCCCTCTTTCAAAAAGGGCTCGGCGGTTTGCTACTTTAGTAAGAGGATCAGTATTAGATAACTGCTCTAAAACACGAGTTCGGTCTTCAACAATATTTTTCATCATAGCGAGTGAAACCATGGTTTCACTCAACTTGTAATTCATTAAGTTAAAAGCGGTAACAATACTAGCGAATTCATCTGAGTGATTTGAAAGTTCTATTTTCTGGAAGTTACCACTATGATTATTTTCAAAAGCACTTTTTACTTCATTTAGAGATATTTTAAATACTCTAGTTAATCTAGCTGAACCGTATAATAAAATCAAAATACTCACTGCAAGAATAATGAAAATAAATAATGCTTGCTGCTTAATTACGTTATAAATATCTTTTTGAACAATATTAGAAAGCTGAACAGAATCAGCTCTTATCACTTCTAATTGAGTCATTAACCTAGTTTTTAAGTGTTTTTTTATCGATTCATTGGCATCTTTTAATTTATTTTCATTAATCTTATTAAATAATTGTTTAGCACTTTGACTTTGGCTATTAATACTATTTTGAATTATTTGTTGTTGCGGTGTTAATGCTGGAGCCGATTGAAGTAAATTCATTAATTTACTTTGTAATTTAAGCCAGTTACTTCCATCATAATCACTCGCATATATATTATCTGTAATAATAAGTTGCTTTAAAATGTTTGCATAGTTAGCAACTTCTTGTGTGTAATTTTCACGACTAAAAGCGAGTTCAACTTTTTGAGATGACCATAAAATACTCCCAACTATTACAATAAATAATATGCAACAGGTAAATATAAAGAAGTAGATCCGTTGTGTAAGGCTTACTTTCATATTTCTAACCTTCTCATAGCGGAATATTTACAGCACCAGGATCAACTTGAACCATAGCTCTACTATCAAGAAAATCATTAATATTTGGCATTTCATTATGCTCACTCATTTTCATATCAATAGCCCATGATGCCTGAGACTTAATGTTGAATATTAATGATTGATTTAATCCAAGTTTAAAAATATAGTCTTCCCAGACCCAATCAATAAATGATGGGTCTAAATTAAGTTCATCAATAACAATTTTTTTGGACTTTTCAGGGTTTGATGCAATATAAGCAATGGCAACATTTAGCCCTTGAATGATACAAGTAGCCTTTTCTACCAATAAATCATCTGCTTTTTTTGAAATCAAATTAAAGGTCAATGTATTTACATTTTTAGTTTCTTGAACATCAACTTTATCTTTTAATTGATTAACAGCATTAAAAGCAAAGGGCTCCCAAGGTACGATTGCATCAACTTCATGGTTAGTTAAACCATTGATAAGCTCAGCTGGTTTATAATCATAAAGTTCAACATCATCAATACTTAGGCCTTCTATCGCTAATAAAGTACTTAAGAAATATTCACTAGCACTACCTTTAGTAACACCAATTTTTTTTCCTTTAAGTTCGGGTACTGATTTTAGGTTGTCATCGTGATGAGTTAATAGCTTTACGTCATTATCTGATTGTACAAACATCGCATGAGTAACAAAGCTCTCTTTAGCTAAACTCTTAAAGGCAATAACAGAGTCTGAACTCGTGCCAAATTCAGCTTCTTCATTCATAACCTTATCAAAAGCGACTAAACCTCCAATAACCTCATCATATTCAACTCTCACACATGTGTTTTCAAAAGCGTTAATAGATTTTGCGATATAAAAAGGTGTAGATAAAGGTGATTTAGATACAGCTATAGATACTGAATATATTTCCTTTTCTTCAGAAGACAAAGGCTTTAAATACACAAAAACACCAATAATAATGATGATTGTGAAAGAAAATATAAATAAAGAAAGTATTCTATGCAAAGCAAGCAACTTGAAAATGGATCATCCCTCTATTATAGACGCTATTTATTTATTCAGCTATTTCCAAAGCTATAAAATTTAAGGATAATAGTTAAAATCAAACGATTGTCGCTCACAATAGAAGTGGAGTTAAGAAAGTGATATGAATTTGACTAGATAACTAGAGCTATTAATAAAAAAGCCGACTGTATGTCGGCTTTTAAAAGTATGAAAAGTGTAAACTAAAACGGCATTTTCATCCCTGGAGGTAATTGCATACCACCAGTTAATGAACCCATTTTTTCTTTGTTTTGTTCTTCTACGCGACGCACAGCATCGTTGAATGAAGCTGCAATTAAATCTTCAAGCATTTCTTTATCGTCGTCCATTAAACTATCGTCAATTTCAACACGACGAATGTTATGGCTACCCGTCATGGTTACTTTAACCATACCTGCGCCAGACTCACCTGTTACTTCCATTTGAGCTAATTCTTCTTGAGCTTTAGCCATTTTTGCTTGCATTTGTTGGGCTTGTTTCATCAAGTTGCCCATACCGCCTTTCATCATTCATAATCTCCAAAAGTATTTGTCGCCAACCATAATTGTTAACAACCAAAAATTCAAGTAATACGCTATATCTCTTAAGTTTAATTATAGCGCTTGTATTGTGTTTTCATCTAACTCGGCTTGAAAGTTTTCTTGTAAGCCTTTAACGATTTCATCTTCTTTAAGTAGATTTACCGCATATTGATAGCGTTTATCATTGATGTCTACTTGTATTTTATATGGGTCAGCTTTCGTTTCTTCAACTAAATTTATTTCTACAGTGACAGGTTTTGATAAATAATTCGAAATACTTTGTTGTAACTGTTCCACAGCCGCATCTGTTTTGAGGTGCTTAGTAGATTGATCAAGCGACAGAATTAAATGATTATCTGTAGATTCTTCAGAAATAGTCGCATGAATTGCAATTTGCCTGATCCTCGCACTTAATGCCATCGAATCAATCATGTTTGCCCACTTATCTACTTGATTAGCCGACTTGATTTTAGCCGGATCAATAAGCTCTTCACGATAAGGCTCGTCGATAACCATTTCAATTGGCTCAACAACTTGTTCAGGTTCTTTTTCTATTTTTGTTGAATTTACTGCAGCGTCAGTTATTTGTATTTGACGCCCTGCGACGTCATTTGGCTTTTTTACCTGCTGTTCCATTTGTTTTTTTCTGCTACGTAACATATTACGCGTAGCTATTGCCGACTCTATAGGACTAGAATACGTAACTGTTTCTTCTTGAGTTACCGTCGGTTGAGTAATGGGTTGCTCTGTTGGATGTTGATGTTGAAAATTATTTGTTGAAACATCGTGGGGCTGTTCTGGATAAACCTGTGATGAACTAACTTGCTCATTTGAAACACTTAAGTCAACTTCAGAGTGTTGCTTGTATTCTGGCTCTACATTGTTTTCGCTACGCGCCACTTGAACTGATTGCTGCGGTTGAGCAAATTCAGTAACCTCTGAGCTTTGGCTCTGGGACGTTTCCACATCTACAGCTTGTTGTGTATTGTCTACATCAGGTATCTGTTGTTCATTCTGTTGTGGAGTTGTATGTATTGGTTGTTGCTGTATATGTTGCGCAGCTACTTGTTCAATACTTTCCATTTCAGCAGACAGTTGAGAGTGCATGTCTTCTTCTGTGCTTATGGTGTTCTGGTTATTTTCTTGATATTCAAGGTGTTCTCGACTTTCTCCTACCACATCTTCAGTAGTACTTTGCGAACTACTTTTAATAGCATGAAGTGCTGGAGTTTCTCTCTCAATAATTGGATCTTTTTCCATCGAGTCGGTTAAAGACTTAGTGTCGAAATCTTCAATTGCTGTTGAATCATCAGAACTTGAGACAGAAGTGTCTACTTTTGGTAATTCACTTGCATTGATAACAGGCTTAAAAGCTAACAACCTTAATAAAACCATATCAAAAGCAGCTTGCTCATCAGAAGCGTAAGGTAAATCTTTACGACCGTTTAATACAATTTGATAATACAACTGCACATCTTCTGGCGACATTGCTTTGGCGAACTTTTTGAGCAAAACCTCATGTTCAGGCGGTAAATCAAAATGTCTATCAACAATTTGTACCATAGCAACTTGATGCAACAACTGGATAAGTTCAGCTAATAAGCGACTATAGCTTGGAGAATAACTCGCAATATTTAACGATAATTCCATCAACTGCTTTGAATCTTGTTTTATTAAGCTGATAAGGATTTTATATACCCAGCTTTGGTCAACACCACCCAACATTTTTTGTACGTTTGATAGTGTTATCTCACCAGCGCCTTGAGCGATAGACTGATCAGTTAAGCTCAATGAATCACGCATACTACCGCGAGCAGCTTTCGCTAATAAAGTCACAGAGCCTTTGTCGGCTTTCACATTTTCAGCCGCTAAAATCAAATTAAGTTGTTGCTCTATTTGACTAACAGTTAAAGCTTTTAAATGAAATTGTAAGCAGCGTGATAATACTGTTACAGGTAATTTTTGAGGATCAGTTGTCGCTAGGATAAATTTAACGTGTTCAGGTGGTTCTTCTAGCGTTTTAAGTAAGGCATTAAAACTACTTCGCGATAACATGTGTACTTCATCTATCAAGTAAACTTTATAACGACCACTGGTTGGTGCGTATTGCACGTTATCAAGAATTTCGCGGGTATCATCAACTTTCGTTTTAGACGCCGCATCTATTTCAATTAGATCAACAAATCGACCTAAATCAATATCTAAACAGGTATCACATTTTCCACAAGGTTCAGAGGTAATACCGACCTGGCAGTTCAAGCTTTTAGCAAAAATACGAGCAATAGTGGTTTTACCTACACCACGAGTACCTGTAAACAGATAAGCATGATGTAAACGTTCTTGCTCAAGGGCATTAACAAGAACCGTTACTACATGTTCTTGTCCCATTAATTCTTTGAAATTTTTTGGACGCCATTTTCTTGCTAAAACTTGATAACTCATTAAAAGCCTATTTACCTTCGTATTGGATCAATGAATAAACATTGAGGTTTAAACTTGCTAGCTTCTCTTCACCGCCTAATTCAGGTAAAGAAATAACAAACCCTGCATGAGAAGCATCAGCACCTATCTTCCGAATAAGTTTAGTTGTTGCTTCAATGGTACCACCTGTTGCTAATAAATCATCGATAATCAGTACTTTATCTTCAGGATTTAATGCATCTTGGTGGATTTCTAATGTATCTTCACCATATTCTAATTGATAGTTCTGAGCGAAAGTAGGTCTTGGAAGCTTGCCTGGTTTTCTCACAGGAACAAAGCCTAAACCAAGAGCTAATGCTAAAGGAGCTCCAAATAAAAAGCCTCTTGCTTCGGTACCAACAACTTTAGTAAACCCCTGCCCTTGATACTTTTCAACAAGTAGCTGAATGGTTAATGCAAATGCTTCGGCATCATCTAATACGCCAGTTACATCTCTAAATAAAATCCCTTCAATTGGGTAATCAGGAACGGTATGAATAGCTTGTTTAAGTGTTTCTGTTTGTTGTGGTGTCATTAGCAAAAATAAGTAATAAATAGTTACCCGAAGAATAAATCAATTTGACTCTTTTTTACAGTGATACAGCAAGGGAATATGAATTAAGTTGAAAACAAAAATACTTAGGGGCGATAAGGCTTTATATATTAAACAGAAGGTGTAGCTTTTAACTGTGTGAAAATAATACTAGGAAAGATTGAGCCTATTATACAGAATTATATTAACCGCTGAAAATAGGCTTAAAATCATTAAGATAACATTGTAAACCAGCCCATTAGCATAGGTAATAATGGCATAGCTAATGTAACAACAATTGCTGTAAGTAAATGACCAAAGTGAGACGACTCTTTGAAATTAGTATCTTCAGACATACTAGAACTCTCTTAATTAAATTAGGGCGCATATTCTAACCCAGCCTGAAACTTTAATGTAGTAAAAATTGATCCAAATCAATATTTTATTAGATGTATGAGTGAATAAATATTAGGGGCTGTTGAAAATATGTTTTGATGGCTGTCAAAGATTTTATTGAAGTGTTTTATATAGATATTGTTCAAATAACAGAAAGAAATCTCGTTATTGTCAGTTGTCAGTTGTCATTAAGCTGTAATATTCTTATTTTATTATTCTCACACTTAATTACGTAATGTTCGGACATTAAGTATCCCCCTATATTTAGCAGATATTATTGCTTGAACTCCACACTAATATTGGTGTGGAGTTTTTCTTTTTAAATAGCGTTAATAAAATGCTCTATTCAATATGCGTCGGCGTAACAGTTAATAAAGCCCTTTGACCAATACTGACATCCGCATTAGGAAAAATAATCGCTTCACCCTCTTTTTTAGTTTTAACTTCTTTATCGCCATCAAATACTAAAATGCTATCGATCGGGAAAGATGTAAAATTTTCAACATCGTCAGCAAAATTCAATCTAAAATCCTCTGCTTCACGATTAATGGTTTGGTAAATTTCAAATATTTCAAAATCTTCAGCAATGTATTCACCTAAGCTTAAATCATTACCAGAAATCAAATTGAGTAATGTTGCTTTAATTGCAGCGAAATCTTCCATATTGTTTTCACCAAATGGCTTTACTTTACCCAGTTCAATGGTAAATGCATCGGCTTCAAATTCATTAACAGAGAAATAGCTAAACGTTGTGGTCGGTGAATGTGAAAGTAAAATAGTAGTAATACCACACTGTTTTAAAAACAATAATTGCTCTTTCTTTCTTGGTTTGCCATGTTGAAATGGATATACAGCAAACTTGTCATTTTTAGAGCCTCGAATGGCTGTGTGAAGATCGTAGTGACAACGATCTCGTTGTGCTGATATTTTTTCACCTTGTTGGTAAAAATCTCGTACAGCGTCTTCCAATGTTTTTGCTCTAGCTCTTTCTTTATTGATTAACGTTGAGCCATCAGGTAATAGTTCTGAATGTGCGCCTGAAAATAATCGGTTTAAATTTTCTTCAACAAAGCGTTTACCAATATTAATAGATGCTGGATTACCAAATAAAAATAATACGCGTTGTTTAAGTGCTATTTTGCCCTTAATTAATTGCGTTATTAAATCATTACAAATTTCGATAGGCGCTGTTTCATTACCATGTACTGCACTAGATAAAACAATATCTTGTGTTGTTTTACAATCAGGTTCAAAGATTATAATACCTGTATCTAAGACAGTTACTTTAATAACAATATCTAATGCAGTGACATCAAATGAAAATGGTTCAGCTAGCGACCACTCGTTTGCACAAGATAGCTTAAGAAAATCAGCTGTTGTAAGTAATTCTGTTTTATTTTGATTCGATATATTTTCCACAAAACCTTCTTTTTTAAATAACTAATAAAGTTATTCTACGTTAAATATTGGCCAAATAAAAAGGCGCTATAAAAGCGCCTTCAGTAAGGTTTTGTATAAATATTCATGCCTTTAAGCTTGATTAATTTTACGCTTAATCAAGAAGCTCTTTTTTACACAGACTAAAAGCTTATGCAGAAAAACCTCTGTTTAACTTGCTGAATAGTTATTCAATTAAAGCCTTATTAATTATTTTGAATAATATTCTTTAGCTATACAACACCAGCATCAGTGAATGCTGCACTGACAATAACTTGTGCTTCAGAAAATATAAGTTGTAAATGTTCATCACTAATAAAACTTTCAGCATAGATTTTGTAAATATCTTCAGTACCAGAAGGACGAGCTGCAAACCAGCCATTCTTAGTTGTAACTTTAATACCACCAATTGCGGCATTGTTACCTGAAGCATGAGAAAGAATATGTTCAATCTCTTCACCAGCTAAAGTTGTTGTTTTAATCGCATCAGAAGTAAGTGCTGTTAATACAGCTTTTTGTTGAAGACTAGCAACAGCTTCTACACGACCATAAAAAGGTTTACCCAATTTAGCAGCAATAGCTTCAAATCGTTGATGTGGATCTTGACCTGTAACAGCCAACATTTCGGCAGCAAGTAAAGCCATAATGAAGCCATCTTTATCCGTTGTCCAACAAGAGCCGTCTCTTGCTAAGAAAGAAGCACCTGCACTTTCTTCACCACCAAAGGCGTAACTACTGTCGTGTAAACCATCAACAAACCATTTAAAGCCCACGGGTACTTCAGATAATGGACGATTAATCATTTCGGCAACGCGGTCAATTAATGAACTAGAAACTAATGTTTTACCAATTTTACAACTTTCAGGCCAGTTACGGTGTGTCATCAAATATTCAATTGAAACAGCAAGATAATGATTAGGATTCATCAAGCCACCAGTCTTGGTAACAATACCGTGGCGATCAAAGTCAGGATCGTTACCTACAGCAAGGTCAAACTTATCTTTCATCGCAATTAAGCCAGCCATAGCATAAGGCGAAGAACAATCCATACGGATTTTGCCGTCTTTATCTAATGGCATAAAAGCAAAACTTGCATCAACCACTGGATTAACAATTTCTAATTTAATACCATATTTTTTAGCAATAACAGGCCAGTAATGAATACCCGAACCACCTAAAGGATCAACACCAATAGTAACGCCTGATTTAGCGATTGCCTCCATATCAATAACTTGATCTAGTTGGCTAACATAATTTTCGATAAAGTCTTGTTTAGAAAGTAACGGAGAGGCTAATGCTTGTTTAAAAGATAGTTTTTTCACATCTTTTAATTGTTCTAAAATAATATCGTTAGCACGTTGTTCAATAAGTTTAGTTACATCACCTTCAGCTGGTCCACCATGTGGCGGATTATATTTGATACCGCCATCAGTTGGGGGATTATGCGATGGTGTAATAATTAAGCCATCAGCTTGATCAGAATTAACTTTATTATGACTAATGATTAAACGTGAAATAACTGGTGTTGGCGTAAAACCGTCGTCATCTTGAATAACAACAGGCACATTGTTTCCAATAAGTACCTCAATAGCCGTAGCAAAAGCAGGCTCAGATAACGCATGTGTATCTTTACCTAAAAACAATGGTCCTTTATAACCTTGCTTAGTTCTATATTCTGCAACAGCCTGACAAATAGCAACAATATGTAATTCGTTAAAACTTAATAAACTTGCATTACCGCGGTGTCCTGAGGTACCAAATGTAACCTTTTGTTCAACAATATTTACATCGGGTATTTGTAAAAAATAATCACTTACTAATCGGCCAATGTTAATACGGTCTTCTGGCCTAACTGGCTTTCCTGCATGATGATGAACTGACATAACGTCTCCCTTGATAAAATAAGTAAATTAGTTTTTTAGTTAGTTATTACAATAATTCTCGAATATCTTCAGAGTCGCTTTCACTGTAACCTAAAGCTAGAGCAACTTTTGTTAAAATCATTTTCTTACGTGTTGTATTTGAATTAGTAACTACCCAATATGGACTTTCAGGTATTTGGAAAGGTTTTGTGCTACTTCCACTTTCAGTTAATTCGTTTAAATTATCTGAAAAATATAAACGGTCTCTACCTCGAATTTCAGAGACAACAGAAAAACGATTAGAATGAACACGATATAAAGCGCCAAGAATAAGTAAGAATCGACCTACCGCACCTCTTTGCATTGCTAATTCTTCTTTGTTTAAATAATCAAAAACAGAGCCATTATCTTCTTCAACATAAGTATCCACAGCCACTGATGTTGTTTTATTTGAACCTTCAAAACTAGGCGATTCAATTACTTTACTTGATTCAGAACGACTATCAATCTCGTTAACATCATCAAGGTTTATTGATTCTATTTGAGTATTAGATACATTTTCGTTATTTGATGATTCAGAACTGAATTGTTCTTTAGTGTTGTTTAATAAGAGTCTACGCAATATAGACGTTGCACTTTCGCCGATAAACTGAGTTTGTGAAGCGATGTATTGATAAAGGTCTTCTTCTATTTCTATATTTTTCATTAATTACCTTGAACCTTGGATATTAAAATACTGCGTACGCATCAAGATTATACTTATCTTCTTTATAAGTCTCCACAAGGATTTCAGCTATGAGGGAAGTTTAATCAAAATAATGGCAAAATTTTCTTTATAAAATATCGAGGCTTATAAAAATAATCGACTCGAGTATCAGATATATGATGTACATCAATAAAGATATACATGACTCAGATTAAAATAACAAGCAAGTACATTGGGTCTTGTAAACTTTCAAGGCGGCTTTGAGAGCTTCTTTTGAGCTATATAGATAACACAGAATATTAGACGTTAATGAGTTACTTAAAAAAATAGCAACTCACCTTATAGATTTTACATTTGATAAAAAGATTAATTTTAATATTGTACAAGTAAGTCTTTATAGATTTGATATAATACTTGGCTTACTCATTAATCTATTAAAAAGCGACTTACATGGCACTACTTAATTACACTCAACAAGGCTCAGGACCACACGTTATTCTTATACATGGATTATTTGGCAGTTTAGAAAACCTGAATATGGTTGCGAAAAAACTCCGTGAAAATTATACCGTAACAAGTGTAGATGTAAGAAACCATGGAAGCTCATTTCATGAAAACTCAATGAGTTATGAAGAGCTCGCTAAAGATATTATTAATGTAATGGAACATTTATCTATTGAAAAAGCTAACTTCTTAGGTCATTCAATGGGTGGAAAAATAGCTATGTATTGTGCACTAGCTTTTCCTGAAAAGGTTGAGAAGTTGATAGTTGCAGACATAGCACCTGTAGAATATCCACCTCACCATAATCAAATAATTGAAGGTTTAAAGTCGATTGATTTAACCTTAGCGAAAAATAGAAAAGACGCAGACCTACAGTTATCAGAGTATGTTAAAGAGATCGGCGTTCGCCAATTTTTATTAAGAAACATATCAACCGTTGATGATAAACTTGTTTTCAAATGTAACGTAGAATTTATAAGTAACTGCTATAAACAAATTATGGTTGGTTTTAGTAATATGCCTAGCTTTTCTGGTGAAACTCTTTTTATAAAAGGCGGTCAATCAGATTATATTTTGGCTGAGCATAGAGAGAAAATCGTCGCATTATTTGCAAATAGTAAAGCTAAAGTTATACAAGATGCTGGACACTGGCTACACGCAGAGAAAACAGTCATGTTTAATAAAATTGTAGAAAAGTTTTTAGCATAAATAGAGTAAATAATTGTTACTAATTTAATAGCAAAACATTTGGGCTTAAATAGTTCGCTATGCTATTATATTGCCTGAAATTTTTAGGGTAAACTATGTTAGCTGAACATTTAGAATTAATTGAAACGATAGCACTTAACCTTGCATACTTATTTATATTTGGTTTTATTGGCTTAACTATTCATGATGTGATGAAGAACAATGATGTTCCTAAAAAAGGGAAATACGTTGTTTATTTTGTTTTATTTTTAGGATGCGCAGGTTTTATTGCCAAAGGTGTTATTCAATTTGTATTTGAAAGCCAAGGTTTAGGTTAATAGTATGGCTAAAGAAGTATCAGACTTAACAACAATTGATTTATTTCAAGATGAGAAACGTCCAGGACGCCCTAAAACAAATCCTCATTCACGCAGTGTACAAATAAAGATCAACAAAAGAAATCAAGTAAAACGTGATAGAAATAATGGTTTAAAACGTGTTGAATTTAAAATTCACCAATCATTATTTGAACAACTTGAGCAGTTAGCCGACAAAGAAGGTGTTAACCGCAGTCAATTGATTGAAACTCTACTTACGCAAGCGTTAAAAAATATTTAAAATTAAATGTTCTAACCTCTTATTAGGGTGTTAGATTATCGATAAAAGGTTATAAGTACATGGCAATTGTAGGTTTATTTTTCGGAAGCGATACAGGTAATACAGAAGCTGTTAGTAAAATGATCCAGAAAAAACTGGGTAAAAAGCTAATTGAAGTTAAAGATATTGCAAAAAGTACGAAAGAAGAAATAGCAGAATTTGATTTACTTATTTTAGGTATACCAACTTGGTACTACGGTGAAAACCAATGTGACTGGGATGATTTTTTACCTGAGCTAGAAGAAATCGACTTTACTGACAAGCTAGTTGCCATTTTTGGCTTAGGCGACCAAGAAGATTACTCAGAGTATTTTTGTGATGCTATGGGTCCTCTTCGTGATATCGTTGAATCTAAAGGTGCTATCTTAGTAGGAAACTGGCCAACTGAAGGTTATGAATTTGAAGCCTCTAAAGGTTTAGTTGATGACAATACCTTTATTGGTTTATGTGTTGATGAAGATAGACAACCAGAATTAACTGATGAGCGCGTAACAAAATGGGTTAATCAAATTCATGATGAAATGTGTTTAGCGGAATTTGCTGAATAATATATTTAGCCATTTTAAAATAAAATCTAAAAGCTTAATGTTAAATACGTTAAGCTTTTTTGTTTTAGACCTTATGAGTTAATCACTCTCTTCTTCTTTTTTCGAACATAAAGGGTTTTAGTTACTTTTGCGATAACTTGATTATTTTCGTCTTTGATATCAATAGTAAAGCTAGGTAAGTATTTTTCACCGTTTTGGGCTATAGCTTTAATATTATCAATAATCTCATCAGTTAACTCAAAATCAGCATAAATCTTGCCTTTACCTGGTTTAATAAAATCTATATCTGAATACTTATCCCATACATAATGTTCATCTCTTAAGTGATGCATAAGCATCAGCATATAAAAGGGATCTGTCATGGCAAATATAGAACCACCAAAATGTGTACCTACAGCATTCTTATTCCAAGCACTTAACGATAGTCTAACTCTCGCGCTTTTATAATCAGATGATAAAGATACTAATTTAATACGAGAAAAAAATAAAGGTGGCCAAATATTAAGTAAGGCCTTCATTAGCCATGATTTTCTAAACATCCATTCCATATTTTTAACCTATATTTGATAAACAATCACATCGTACCAGTTAACTTTAGCATAATATAATAAGGAAAAAGTTAAATTAAATAAACTAAAATCCAACAAACCCTTTCAACCGCGGCAATAAACACCTATAATTTTCTATTAATTATTAATAAGTAAAAACAGAATTATATGCCTGATCAAAATGAAGAACTAAAACGCGCTGGTTTAAAAATAACTCTTCCGAGAGTAAAAATTCTTTCTATATTACAAGATCCAGCTAATCAACATATAAGTGCTGAAGATGTTTATAAAATTCTTTTAGAGCAAAATGAAGAAATTGGTTTAGCAACTGTATATCGTGTACTTAACCAATTTGATGATGCTGGTATTGTTTCTCGTCATCATTTTGAAGGTGGAAAGTCTGTATTTGAACTTTCTCATAAAAAACACCATGACCACTTAGTATGTTTGAAATGCGGTAAAGTGGTTGAGTTTGAAGATGACGTAATTGAAGAAAGACAATTAAATATTGCTAAAACTCATAATATCAAACTGACTAACCACAGTTTATATTTGTATGGTGAGTGTAACGATGTTGATGCTTGTGAAGAATATCGTAAAAGTAACTTTTAGGTATTAAAGATCTGATAATTTAATCAAATTAAGATTAAATACTTCTTATAAAAAAACCGACATAACATCGGTTTTTTTATAGCTGCTGATTAGTTTAATCACTAAACATCCATTTTAGCCCAAGTATCTCTTAAGCCTACTGTTCTATTAAATACCAGCTTACCACTCTCACTTGTTTGAGCTGAATTATCTAAACAAAAGTAACCCTGACGTTCAAACTGAAAAGCTTGTTCAGGTTTAGCATTCACTAAATAAGGTTCAACTTTAGCTTTTGTATTAATAATAAGTGAGTCAGGATTAATAACCGAGTTAAAATCTTCAGCTGCGCTAGGATTTGCTACAGTGAATAAACGATCGTAAAGTCTAATTTCAGCGTCAACACTTTGTTCCGCAGATACCCAATGAATTACACCTTTAGGCTTAGTGCCATCAGTTGGGTTTTTACCTAATGTTTCAGGATCGTAAGTACAGTATACCGTTGTAACATTACCTTCAGCATCTTTATCACAGCGCACAGCAGTAACAACATAAGCACCGCGTAAACGTACCGCTTTATCTAATACTAAACGCTTATATTTTTTATTAGCTTCTTCTCTAAAGTCTTCGGCTTCAATGTATAGCTCTTTACTAAAAGGAACAATACGTGTGCCCTGCTCATCATCACTAGGATGGTTCTTAACCGTTAGTTCTTCAACTTTAGCTTCATCATAATTTTCAATAACTAACTTAATAGGATCAAGAACAGCCATAGCTCGTGGAGCATTATCATTTAAGTCTTCACGTATACAAGCTTCTAACACGCCCATTTCAACTGTGTTATCCATTTTAGTAACACCAATACGCTTAGTAAATTCTCTGATCGAAGCAGCTGAATAACCACGACGTCTGAAACCAGCAATAGTCGGCATACGAGGGTCATCCCAACCTGTAACTAATTTCTCATCTACTAATGTATGTAACTTACGTTTACTCATTACCGTGTATTCAAGATTTAAGCGTGAAAACTCATATTGATGCGGAGTGATATCGATAGACACATTTTCTAAAACCCAATCATATAATCTACGGTTGTCTTGAAACTCTAATGTACATAATGAATGCGTAACACCTTCAATCGCATCAGACAAACAATGAGTAAAATCGTACATTGGATAAATACACCATTTATCACCGGTTTGATGATGGTCGGCAAACTTAACACGATAAATAATAGGATCGCGTAAACACATGAAACTAGAGCTCATGTCGATTTTAGCTCTTAAAGAACATTCGCCTTCTTTAAAGCCACCCTCTTTCATTTTTTGAAATAAGGCTAAGTTTTCTTCTGGACTTGTGTCTCTGTATGGACTATTTTTTCCTGGTGCTTTCAAAGTACCACGATATTCACGTGTTTCTTCACCATTTAAAAAACATACATAAGCTAAACCTTTTTCAATTAGCTCAACAGCAAAACCATGTAAACGGTCAAAATAGTCTGATGAATAACGTATATCACCTGCCCACTCAAAGCCTAACCATTTAACATCTGCTTGAATTGAATTAACAAAATCAATATCTTCTTTTTCTGGGTTAGTATCATCAAAACGTAAATTACAAAGGCCTTTATAGTCTTGAGCGATGCCAAAGTTTAAGCAGATAGATTTCGCATGCCCTATATGTAAATAACCATTAGGCTCAGGAGGAAAACGAGTTTGCACAGTAGTATGTTTGCCGCTTTCTAAATCAGCATCGATAATTTGGCGGATAAAATTTGTTGGACGGTTTTCAGCTTCCGACATCCAAGGAACCTCTAATAAAATAGTGATAAAACATTAATTAACAGCATTATATCAACAGTTATAGCTATCTAATACTATTGTGCATAATTATTTCATATCATAATTACAATTAACCTGTAATAAAGATTACAGTACGAATAAACAACATAATAAATACAGTTTAACTCACTGTTATAAAACATATAAAAAACAGAACTACACTTAATCTAAATAGAGTATTTAAAGCACAATTTCTGATTTAAAAAGCTAGGCAAAAATTAGAGTTACCTACAACTCAGGTTTTAATATGATTTATTCGTTAAAAAGCTCTCTTTAACATTAGCTTAGTTTACTTTTCACACTTATTTACACTTCAACACAACAATTCAATAACTAATCGAATACAAATAAGACAAACTAAAAAATTTAAACAGCCAAAGGCGAAACTAATGAAATCATCTATCAGAGAAAAAACCAGAAGAATAATCAAAAGTTATGCCGGCATATTTTCATTTCTTATATTAATGGTATGTTTTAGAAGTGCAGTAGCTGATTGGTACACTGTGCCAAGTGGTTCTATGCAACCCACTATAGAAATTGGCGACAGAGTTATAGTTAACAAAATGGCTTACGATTTAAGAATTCCCCTAACAAATATTTCACTTAAAAAAATGAGTGAACCCAACAGAGGAGATATTATTGTTTTTGAGTCTGAAGCGGCAAATAATCGCCTGATAAAAAGAGTGATAGGTTTACCTGGTGATAATATATCGATGCATGATGAAGTGTTAACAATTAATGGTAAGCAGATAAATTATCAAGCTATTTCAGCTAAAAACCTACATAACCAAGCGATAGAAAATCTAATAGACTTAAAACACATTGTTAAATATGATCAAACAAAAAGTACTCATTTAGCTTCATTCAAAAACGTAACTGTTCCCGCAGATCACTATTTAGTATTAGGTGATAATCGTCGTAATAGTGCTGACTCAAGAGTTTATGGTTTTGTACCAAGAGATGAATTAAAAGGTAAAGCAGAAATCGTGGCTTTTTCATTAAACTACGATAATTACTACCTTCCTAAACCGGACAGATTTTTGCAAGATTTATACACGTTATAACCTTACAAATAAATGCATAGACAAAGACTGAATGAAGTTACATATATTGAATATTCTTACTTCCTATTCACTTATATTTTTATGTCTTTAGATGCTTTAATAAGGAGTATTTTAGCTAAACAGTTTTAGTAATAATGTATTGACCATCATGTTTTACTACTGCGTATGCTTGATTGAATTTACTGTAAATACAAATAGGTCTTTTATGAAGCGAGCAATAAACGTTTCCATCCGGCTTTAATGTATCTCTACTAATATCAGCGCCTTGATGCGGGCATGATGCCGAAATAGCACGGTAATCAGATTCCCCATTTGATAATATTAGTTGATAAATAACAACCTTCTGCTGAGAGTCAGTAAAGGGCAGAACCGCCATTCCTACTAAAACATCATCTCGACTTGTAGACTGAACATCCATTATATTGATGTTTTCATCTACTCTGCCACCAGCGGGGAAAAACGCCTTTAAACTTTCTTGATTCATATTACCTTCTCCTAAAATAATCCCAGTAGTTTTTATCAAGATTAAGTAATACGTTAGAAGTTCATTGATTTTTGAGGTTAAACGTATTTACCAATAAAACACTTTCAGCCTATGGGTAAGAGTAAGATAATAGATAGGCCTTTAACTTGTATATTTTAGCTATATTAAGATCTTAACTTATTGCTCATAACCATAAATATTATAGTCTTCAAACTGCTCTGAATCCTTGTTTAAGCGTTGCTGTTTTTTCATTATTTTAGTATTACGACGTTTATCACGCTTTTTACTATTTTCTTTCATTTCAAAAGCAGAAAATTCACTCATTTCTTCGTCATAATTTATTTGATCTGAATGTGAAGTAGACATATTAATTCCTAATTAAAGTTTTCCTTTAAATTTAATTGGTAAATATGATTTTTTTATGACAAAAAAATTAAAATTATAAAAATTAGTTTGAATAAAATTGAGACAAAAAAAATACGACCGAAGTCGTATTTTTATTTAATGTAAGCCTATCCTTGCTAATACTTCTTCCTGAAGAGTTATTTTCCCTAGCATCCTAGCAACATCCATATACTGCAAGTCTTCCCGACTTATCCTTAAACCTTCCGTGGGTAAAAGCTCCTGCTTTTTCTTAAATCCTATGTCGTCCTGACAAAAACAATATTAAAGAGTTTTGATATTTTACCTACTAGGTACAAATAAAAAAAACCTTGTCCTCTATATAAAAAAACAAACTTAACACTATTAAACAATAAGTTACAATAAAGCCCCAGACAAAATCATCTATATTTACATCGTTAACCTACGTATTTAGGGACAATGTCTCACAAAACTAATAGGCGTGATGGAAAATTTATTAATATAGCTAAAGTTAAGGTATGATTGACAACAAACGGAATAACGAGATAACGACAGGAATGCGTAAATTATTATCAATATTAGTATTAAGTTTTGGCTTTAACTATCACATAGATGCAGCGGACATTTACACCTGTTTAATAGATGGCACAACAACATTTAGTCAAATCCCATGTGGTGATACCGAACAAAAAATCGAAGTTGATGAACCACAATCTTTTAAATCTAGTCAACAAAGTTCAACCCAAAATTCAGAGAACATAACAAACGATCCGCAAAACTTCATTGTTACCCAAAAAATAAAAAAAACAGTCAAAAAAATAGAAGCGTTAACTAAGCAAAAGAATGACAAGTTAAGTGAGCTAGAAGCAAATTTTATGTCTGTAAGTAATAATAGAGCGGGCTCACTCCATCAAAACGAAATTTCTAAGCAAATAATATCTACTGACAAAACATACATAAAACTGATCAATGACCAAAAAGTCAAACTTGAAGAATTACAGAAATCACTCAATTAAAATTTTTCCTATGTAAAAATATTTAACCGTCTAGCGGTTATTTTTTTAAATCAAAACCTTTGTCATAATATTGTCATATTAATGTGTTAGCTAAAAGCCAACTCCCTTGCTAATATTATTTGTATTAAAGAAGAGGAGAATAAAATGTTTAAACGTATGTTAACAATGGCTGCCATTTTAAGCTTTAGCCAAGTTGCTGTAGCAGAAAAAACAGAAATATTTAAATGTATAGATGCTGCATCACTCAATATTCAAGAAGAATGTGTAGCCAATACTTTAGAACAAAGTAGTTTGAATAATGACTTTTATAGTGAGCTAGAAACTAAGACCTATGAATCAACTAACGATGCTTTTGCTTCGATCACTTATTATCCAAAACTCAATATTATAGAAGTTAAATCAATAGAGCCTAAAATTAGCAAAGCTGCCAATAAATCCAATTTACTAGCTAGCCGCTAGAATATACTTTAATCACTAAGATATTTTTAAGAAGGTGTTTAATTAGATTTGTCTATTTCAAAGCAATAAACACCCCTTAACTTTTAATATTATTTCACCTCTGTAGCACAAACATCTGACTTTAATTTAATAACTCATTATAAATAATTAAATAAATCAGAATAATGTATCAATACTAAATTCTCCTCTTTTTAAAAACCATCTATTATTAAAATCAATATATTAATACCAACAAACTAATCAAACACTTGAGTTATCAATCAAAATTTATTTATCCCAAAAAAATAAATATTTTATCGGTAAAGTTATAATTAACCGCTATAGTTAACTAAAGGAATAATAAGAGATATAGAATTGATGCTTGATCCGAAAAATATCCACGAAGAAAGAGAAAAATTACTAAAAGCAGGCCAAATGCATCTAGTACATTGGCTTATTGTGGTCCTCTCAATCGTTATTACATTAATCGCTTGGTATTATTCAAAATCACAATTAAACCAAAAACTTGAAGCTAAATTTGAACGAAATGCGGAACAAGTCGTCAATTTAGTAAAAGAAAGAATGAAGCTTTATGAAAACGCACTTTGGAGTGGCGTTGCCTATATAGACTCTGTTGAAACAGAAATAACCCAACCTCGCTGGGCTTTATATGCAAACAGTCTAAAAATAGATCTAACTTATCCAGGGATAAATGGCATAGGTATTATATATAATATTAAGCCTGATCAACTAAATAGCTATTTAGATGAACAACGACAATATAGACCCAACTATAAAATACACCCAAACCATACTGAATCTGAATATTGGCCAATTACATACATTGAACCCGTAGCGCCAAACAAAATGGCTGTTGGTCTTGATATGGCATTTGAAACAAATAGATATTCCTCAGTTAAGAAAGCTAGAGATACAGGAGAAGCCCAACTAACGGGGCCTATAACTTTAGTTCAAGACGCTAAGAAAACACCGGGATTTTTGTTTTATACTCCTTTTTATAAAAATGGGAGTAAACCCAAAAGCATAGATGAACGAAGAGATTTAATTGAAGGTGTTGTTTATGCACCTTTTATTATGAAAAACTTAATGCAAGGTACCTTGGCCGAAAAAAATAGACAAGTAAGTATTAAGATAACAGATTCGGGAGACATACTTTACGACGACAAAGATAATAAAAGCTTAACAGATTTTGATAATACCCCATTATTTACAAAACAAATTGATATCAAACTAAATGGTCGTGTTTGGAGTTTTTCTATTCAATCAAATTTAAGTTTTAGAAATGAATCAACCGCGAATCAATCTTCATATATATTAATTGGGGGGTTGTTTATAGACTCTATGCTACTTGGACTTTTTCTCTTTTTATCAAGAGCTAACAGACTCGCGCTTGATTATGCTGATAGGATAAATTCATCCCTAGAGACTAAAACCAAACATTTAGAGAAATCGAATAAAGACCTAGAACAGTTTTCTTATGTCGCTTCTCACGACCTAAAGTCACCTTTAAATGCAATAAAACAACTGGTTGGCTGGGTAAGAGAAGACTGTATAGATATCATCCCTGAAGAATCCAAAAATCACTTAGATATTTTAACTCAACGAAGTGATCGTATGATGAAATTACTCAACGATTTACTTGATTACTCACGTATTAACCGAACTGAATTTAAAAGTATATCGATCAATCTTAAAGAAATGACTAAAGATTTAGATAAATTGCTCGATATACCTAGTGGATTCAACATCATTGCACCAGATATCAACATTACAATTCCAGAAGTACCTTTTGAAATTGTATTAAGAAATTTACTTTCAAATTCAATTAAACATCATGATAAAGAAAATGGGACTATAATCATCTCTTATGAACAAGGAAATGACTTTCATATTATTACCGTAGAAGATGATGGACCAGGCATACCAGAAGAGTTTCATGAAAAAGCGATGGAAATGTTTCAAACGTTAAAACCAAGAGACAAAGTAGAAGGTAGTGGTATGGGCTTATCTATGATCAAAAAAATAGTCACTCACTACCAAGGAAGCGTGATGATACATTCAGATGGTAAACGTGGAACAAGAATACTAATATTTTGGAAAAAAAATTAATATTCTTGTAAACTTCGTTGATAAACAAGGAAAAGAATATGGCTGATGATACTGATGAGGTAACTTTATTACTCGTAGAAGATGATGATATAGATGCCATGATGATTAAGAGAAACTTTTTAAAGCAGCGAATATCGAATGAGATTGTGCGAGCTTATGATGGAATAGAAGCTTTAGAATTATTAAAAAGTAATAAAATTTCACGTCCACTAATCATTTTACTTGATTTACAAATGCCAAGAATGGGCGGAATTGAGTTTTTAAAAGCACTACGTGCAGATGATGAATTATCTGATATTGTAGTTTTTGTGTTAACGACCTCAGAATCAGAAGAAGACATGATATCGAGTTATCGTCAGCAAATAGCGGGATATTTTGTTAAAGGAAAGTCGGGCGAACAGTTCTTAGACATTATTAATGTCTTAGATAGTTACTGGAAAGTTGTTCGTTTACCTAAATAAAACTTTACATAACATTAAAGTATTTCCTTTTAACACTATGATAAAATTAACTAAATCACAATAGAATTGGAGTCCCGTTGCAACAGATGAATGTATTAATCGTTGATGACGATCTTGTTGATAGAGAACTAATAAAAAGAACTCTTAAACGCAGTAATATTACCTGCAAAATTACTGAAGTTGAATCAATAGATGATGCACTTACCCAGTTAAGTAACGCATCTTTTGATACAGTTTTACTAGATTACAATCTTCCGCAAAGAAACGGTATTGAATTATTATTGGAGTTAAAAGACGCCCCCAAAAGGCATAATATCGCCGTGATTATGATGAGTACGTCAAAGGAAGATGAATTAGCTCTTAATTGTATTAATGCGGGCGCGCAAGACTTTTTAGTAAAAAATGAAATAAACGCCTTCAGATTACAACGAGCAATTATTAATGCTCAAGCTCGTTCAGATCTTGAAAAAGAGTTATACCAAAGTTATCAGTACACCAAAAAACTTTCAGAGCACGATAGTTTAACGGGTTTATCTAATCGGTATTTTTTTGATGAAGCTTTAATAAGAGATATAAAAAGCCACCAAAGAGACCATACGATTCTTGCATTGCTCTTAATCGATCTAGATCATTTTAAATATGTAAACGACAATTTTGGACATGATATTGGTGATCAGCTCCTTATTGAAGTCGTTAAAAGAATAAGTGGTTGCTTACGAGGCAATGAAGTTTTCGCAAGATTAGGCGGTGACGAATTTGCAATTACATTAAAGCACTTAACATCTGTGAATGGTGCAAGCATTGTTGCCCAACGCATTATTAACTCATTAAATGAACCCATTATTATTGATAAACATTCTATTCGTTCAGGAGCAAGCATTGGTATAGCTATTTGTCCTTGGGATAGTACAGATACGAAAGAATTATTTAAATTTGCTGACATAGCAATGTACAAAGCTAAAAACAAAGGCCGTAGTCAATTTTCATTTTTTGAAGAAGAAATGCAAAAAGAATTTTTAGCTCACTTCACTATTGAAGACCAATTAAAAACAGCCATTAATAACAACAACTTTTATTTAAATTATCAACCCGTAATCGATTCAACAACCGAACAACTAACTGGTGTTGAAGCACTTATTCGTTGGAATCTAGACGGTGAAATGATCAGCCCAGACACCTTTATTCCTATAGCTGAAAAGTCACGTTTAATTATTGAAATTGGTAAATGGGTTTTGCAAGAAGCCATAAAACAGCTAAGTTACTGGAATCAAAGTCGTCTTGTGCCTATGACCATGGCAATTAATTTATCTTCACGCCAACTAACAGATGAATACCTACTTGATTTCATCAGCAATTGTCTGAATCAATATAAAGTCCCAGCACATTTAATTGAATTAGAATTAACAGAAACAGCGTTAATTGTAGAGCCAGATAAAACAGAGAAAGTTATTCAAGGATTAAGTGACTTAGGCTGTAAGATTTCACTCGATGATTTTGGTACAGGTTTTTCATCATTATCACATTTGCATAGTTTTCCGATAGATATTGTAAAAATAGATAAATCACTAATGCCAAATGCAACATCTAAAGAAAAAGTAAAACAATTACTCACAGGCTTAGTGGTAATGATCCAATCTTTAGAGCTTGAAATTGTTGCTGAAGGTGTTGAAACAGAAAGTGATTTAAACTTCTGTAAAAATTTGAATGTAGATAAAATGCAAGGCTATTTTTTTGATAAACCTTTACCTGCAGAAGAATTAGAAAAGAAATACTTATAGAATAAACATTTCTAAAATAACACTATAAATCAAAATAGACGTTATTTTAAATGGTAGAGCTAATAGACTATAAAAAGTGGATAAAATATAAAAACCTAAGATAAGTATATTAGATCTAATTATTACCCCAAAAAAATGAGGACTATGTAATAAAACTATCTAAACACTCGAAGGAAATTTATAATAGACATCATATCAACATATTAATTCACACAAGTGACAAAAAGGCCAAACATGACTACCGAAAACCCATATCATAACAACCCTCTTCACGGCCTAAAACTAGAAACCTTATTAAATGAAATAGTAGATCAATATGGTTTTGAATTGCTTGATGCTTATTTAAACATTAATTGCTTCAGAAAGAACCCTAGTATTGCTTCAAGTATTAAATTCCTGAAAAAAACAGATTGGGCTCGTGAAAAAGTAGAAGCCTTTTATTTGTATCAATATAAAGGTCTTCCTAAAGCTGATGATGAGCAATTTTTATTGCTACCACGTGCACGTATTGTACCTGCCGATCAAAGTCCTAAAGAGCCTGCAGACTTGAGTTTTGAAGATGCTGAAAGGTTAAGAGCAAAGAAAGCAATAAAAACACGAGAAAGAGCTGCAGGTAAAGCTAACCCTTGGGGAAATAGTTAAGTTAACTAATATACCAGAGCAAGCTTTAGATAGCGTTTACTTCTAAAGCTTGTAAAATAAAACATTCTACCCACCTCAACGTTAACCTCTAAAGCCTTAAAAGAAGCCTTCAAAAATTGAGATGACTTAAACATATCATTCCTTACTTTCTTCTAGGACACGATAGTTAATCTTAAAATCATCTCGAACTAAATAGGCAACTAAGGTAGGAGGTTAAATAACAATGTTAGGCATAATCGCTTATCCCAAGTTCAGGTTAAGTATTATGTCTAAATTAAACATAAAATGATTACATTAGATTTATTGCACTTATTAAAAATTAATAAGTGCAATTTATTACATATATTATTCAGCAGCTTTAACCGAATTATCACTCAAATATAAGCCTTCTTTATTACCACTAAATAAAGCTTTTATATGTTCCACAATTAAGTAATTTACCGGTACTAAAATTAATGTAATAAAAGTAGCGAATAAAATACCAAAGCCTAATGAAACCGCCATAGGAATCAAGTATTGTGCTTGAGTAGACTCATCAAACAATAAAGGTATTAAACCAATAAAGGTTGTTAAACTAGTTAATATTACCGGTCTAAATCGCGCAGCACCTGCCGTTAATACAGCATCCATAGTTGCAATACCTTCAAGACGTTTTTTATTGATAAAATCGACTAAAACTAATGAGTCATTAACAACAACACCTATCAATGCCAGCATACCTAATACACTAGTGATCGTTAAATCCATACCAACAATCCAATGCCCAATAACAGCGCCTATCATGCCAAAAGGTATAATACTCATCACAATAATAGGCTGTATATAAGACTTAAATGGAATGGCTAATAGCGCATAAATAATAAAGAACACGAACAACAAACCAATAAATAACGAATTAAACGATTCACTCTGTTCTTTTGCTTCACCTTCTAATGTGTAATTAATTCCAGGATACTGAAGTAACAGCTCATCTAAGTACTCAGTCAAATCAGCTTGCAATATCGTCATATTGGTATTTTCTTTCTCAATATCCGCAGTAATGTTAACGGTACGATATAAGTTAATTCGAGTTATTGTAGAAGGACTTGTCCCTGGAATTAATCTAGCAACATGAGAAAGCGGAACGGTTCCACCACTTGGTGTTGAAATAAGAATACTCTCAAGATCAGCCATAGTGCGTCGCTCTTCTAGTGGTAAACGCACCATCACTCTCACATCATCTCGACCACGCTGAATACGTTGTGCTTCAGAGCCAAAAAACGAGCGTCTAACCTCACTAGCAACAGAGTTTCGGGTCAAGCCTAATGCTTTACCTTGTTCAGTTAATTCAATACCAATTTCTTGCTTACCATTTGATAAACTATCAGCAATATCAAACACAGTTGGGTAGGTTGCTAAACGTCCTTTAACTTTTTCTGCTACGGCATTTAACGTTTCTAATGAAGTACCTGATAATTGCACGTCAATAGGATCTGATACTCGTCCTCTTTCCGCTCTGAAAGTCACACTTTCAGCACCAGGTATTGCACCAATTAAACTACGCCATTCTTTCGCTAAATCGCTTGCACCAATTAATAACTCACGAGATTCTGGTGGTGTAATTTCAAAACGAACACTACCTACATTTGACGTACCACCACGACCACCTGTAGAAGCGAGAATATTTAGCACTACGCTTTTATCAGTTGAAGGTTCTATGTATTTAGCTTGAAGTTCTTCCGCTTTTTCTGCCATTTTCATGATGTGTTGATTGGTTAATTCAAACGGTGTTCCAGCAGGTAATACAACTGTTGCACTGATTGTTTCGCCAGGAACTCTTGGGAAGAAAATAAATTTAGTCCAACCACTAACAACTAATGTAAGAATAATTAAGAAAACCGCAGTAAAACCAAGAACAGTTGTGGCTTTATTTCTAATCGCTACTCTTAATATCGGTTGATAATAACGAAGTATAATAGCTTCAAAACCATCAGCAAAACGTTGTTGGAATTCTCCAAACTTGGATCTTTTAGTTTTCTCAGAACGTAGTTTTAATCGCTTAAGATGTGAAGGTAAAACAAACTTCGATTCTATTAATGAAAACAATAAAACGGGAATAACAATAACAGGTATCTGAGTAAATAATGCACTACGATCACCTTCAATAAAATACAAAGGTAAAAATGCCGCAACGGTTGTTAAAATACCAAAAGTTACAGGAACAGATACCTCTTGAGTACCTTTAATAGCAGCTTCTTCACCAGACTTAGCAGTTTTTAAATGGGAGTAAATATTCTCCCCCGTAACTATGGCGTCATCCACCACTATCCCTAGCACTAAAATAAAAGCAAAAATACTGACAACGTTTAAAGTAACACCAAAAAACGGCATCATTATAAAGGCACCCATAAATGAAATTGGGATACCAATAAACACCCAAAAAGCAATGGATGGTCTTAAAAATAAAGAGAGTAAAGCCAGTACTAAAATACTGCCTTGAAAAGCACTTGAAGCAAGAGTTGAAATACGGTTTTTAACAATTTGAGAATCATCATCCCAATAACTTAACGCAAAACCCTCAGGTAAAAGTTCTTGTTGTTCATCAATATAGTTTTTAACCGCATCAGCTACTTCAATAGCACTTTGTTGCCCAATTCTATATACATCAATAAATACGGCTTGCTCGCCATTAAATCGAGCTCTAACCGGCGTTTCTTCAAAACCATCGGTGACTGTAGCAATGTCACCTAAAAGAATTATTGAACCGTCAGGGTTACTTTTTACTACGATCTCATCAAAAGCATCTTTACGATAAGCCTGCCCTTTAGAACGTAATAAAATATCTCCACCTTCAGTTCTTAAATTACCAGCAGATACATCTATACTGGAATTAGCAACAGCAGACGATATTTCATTAATGGTTAAATCATATTGTCGCAAAGTATCTTGAGATATTTCTATCGCTATTTCGTAATCACGTACGCCAGCCAATTCAAGCTGGGTAATGGTTGGTATTTTTAATAAGTCGTCTCTTACTTTTTCCCCATATTCACGAGTTTCCTTTTCACCGTAAATACTGGTAACTGTAACAGCAATAACATCTCTTTTACGTGTAGCTAAAGCAACAATCGGTTTTTCAGCATCAGCTGGAAATGTATTAATCGCATCAACACGGCTTTTAATATCAGAAAGTATTTCACGAGGTTCATAACCACTATCAACTTCGATAGTAACAGATGCACTGCCTTCTGATGAGTTACTGCGGATCTCTTTAATACCTTCTAAATCTTGTATCGCTTCTTCAATACGAATAGAAATCCCCTGCTCTACGTCTTCAGGTGTCGCTGCACGCAAAGAAACACTAACACTGATAGTTTCGGCTTCAGTAGTAGGAAATATCTCTAGAGGGATCCGCATGCTTAAATTGTATAAACCGGCAAATAATATTGTAAGTAGCAGTAAGTTTGCTGCCACATGATTTTTGGCAAACCAAGCTATCATGAGTTATTCACCTTATCATTATTACCTTCACCTTTTTTACCCTGGCCTTTTTTACCTTCGCCCTTCTTACCTTTACCATTTCGAGGGCCACTGCGAGGTGCTACTGGCTCACCAGCAATAAGTACACGAGTTCCAGAGTTAATTTGTCCAAGGGCAGTTATCACCAAGTTATCACCTGCAGATAGTCCTGAACCAATAATAGATTCAATACCATTTTGCCAAGTGACTTCTATATATTTACGCTTTAAAACCCCTTCTTCAACTATGTAAACATAACTACCTTGGTAAATTGAGCTACTTGGAACAACAAGTGCACCTTCAACTTTTTTACCTTCTATGGCCGCGGTAACATATTGACCAATTTTAATTTGAGCAGTTTGGTTATTACTTTCATAAGGTTTATCAATTTGTGCAACAACATAAAGTTGCTGAGAGTCTTCATCTATAGCACTTTCAGTACGCACAATATTACCTTGCCAAACTTGCTTGCCAATTAAGTTAGACGAAATAACAACATTACCTAATGCTTTATCTTCATTTGCATCATTAATGTATTCTTCAGGTAACTTCATTAACGCTAAATCTTTATTTTTTATAGGTAAACGAATTTCAACATAGTCTGCAGCGTAAATATCAGCTAACGCTGTTGTACTTGACACAACCTGTCCAATATCAACATTCTTTGTAAGAATTCGTCCTGCATAAGGAGCTATAATTTTTGTTCGCTCTAATGCTAAATTCGATTTCTCAAACTGTGCTTCTGCAGATAAAACTTGAGCTTGTGCTGCAGCAAGTTGTGGTTTACGTAACACTAAGTCTGAAGCTTCTTTACCATTACCTAGGCGTTTCCAATCTGTTATTGCTTGCTCACCTCGGGCTTTCTCTTCTGCATAGTTTTGTTTAGCTTCAATTAAAGCCGCTTCAGCTGTTTTTGCTTCAGATCGAAAATCTCTATCATCTAATTCAAGAAGTACATCACCTTTATCAAAAAAACCACCATCACGAAATTGCGGGCTCACTTTAATAATTTGACCTGATACCTGAGAAAATAAAACACTTTGTGTTCTTGGGGCTACAGTACCAAAACTTTCAACGCTTACTTGATAGCTGCGCGGTATAAGCTTTTTAACTTCAACCGTCATTTGAGGAGCATTGCTTGCTTCTTTACGTTTACTTTCTGGTGGATTTGTTTTAATCCAATAAACCAAAGCAGCAGTTATCACGACAACGCAGAGAGGTACTATAAGTTTACTGATTCGAGATTTTTTATTGTTTGTCATGTTTATTCAGCCTTTGATTCTGCAGACACAGCGGTAAAGTCACCACCCAGTGAAAGGTGTAAGTTAATACGGTTCACAATTAATTGATTTTGTATGTTAATTAAATTAGCTTGAGCATCAAATGATCGAGCTTGAGCTTCAAGTACCGTGGTGTAAGTTACTAAACCACTTTGGTATTGCTCAAAAGAAAGTGTTGCCGCTAACATAGCGTTTTCTTGTGCTGCTAACGTTGTTTCATAACGTTGTCGTAGACTTTTTTCTACTGATAACGCATTTTCAACATCACTAAATGCACCATATAAATCATCTAAATAGGTTTGCTCGCTTTGTCTAAGCTCTGCACGTACTATTTCCTCGTTCGCTTCTAATCTTCCAGCATTAAAAATAGGAGCAGAAATACTACCAATTAAAGACCAAGCTAAGGAAGAGCTACTCAATAAGTCACCAATATCATCGGCTGAATCACTTAATGAAGCAGATAAGTTAATACCAGGAAAACGTTGTTTATGTGCGTAAGCTAAACCCGCATCTTTAGCAAGTAGTTGATACCAGCTAGATTTTAAGTGAGGTTTTCTACTAATCAGTTCAGAAGGTAACCCTAAAGGAATATCATCTTTAATTTCAGGTAATTGAGCATTAACATCGAGAGTGCCTGTTGGGTATTTCCCCATTAATCGTTCTAATACTCTTACTTGCTTAACTTTCTCAACTTCTTGTAATGCAACTTGTGATAAAGCGGTATTGAGCTCATTACGTATCAAATACACATCAAGCGCTTCATTAAGACCTGCTTGATAGCCAGCTTCAATTATCATTAAGTTTTCACGAGAGTTGGCAGCTTGCTTTTGATATAAATCTAAAAGCTTATTTGCTTCAATTACAGCTAACCAACTTGTTACTACATCTACAACTAATTGTTGTTTCGCTTGTTCAAACAAAGCTTTTTGCGCTAAGTAATTATACTGGTCTTCACGTTCTGCCGCTGATAACTTGCCCCAAATGTCGACTTCATAACTTAAGTCTAAAGATAACTCGTTATCAGATGAATAAGTTGTAGGCTGTGTTGATTTAATTCGACTGCTTTGCACCGACAAATCAAGTTCTGGCCATAATTGACTACCTGAAACAATCACATTTTGCTTAGATATATCAACTTGATAAGCCTGTATTTTTAATTGATGATTAGCTTGTAATGCTTGTTCAACTAACATGTTAAGTTGACTATTGTTAAATTGAGCTAACCAATTATCTTCCACTTTTAGAGCGGAGGAAGCTTGTTGCCAATTTGTAGGCGGAGTTACATCTACTATTTTTTTATCGATTTCTGACAGGTTTCCACATGAAAACAAAAATAGACTACTAAAGATTATAAAACCGTGCCGAAAAGTGCAGTTCATAAAACGATTAACCTTAAAAGATGGCAAAACAATAATTTATTGCTACAACGGAGTTAGCAATAAAATTTAGCTTATAAAGCATAAAGATATAGTAGCTTTATAAATAAAAATTAATAGATACCATTACATAAAATATACAAAAAAAATGTTACGTTTTATGTGTAAATAGAACTATTTATAACTCAAGATAAAACACTTAAAACCAAGACGTTTTACTAAGTTGGTCTACCTCAAACTATATGTACCAAAGTGCAAGTGTAAAAAAGCATGTCAAAAAATAATGATAAGTAACGTTTTACAAAGCTTACGTATAGTTTCAATATATTATTTTTGGAGCGACCTAATGTCTAAAACGATAAAAAGATTAAAAAGGTTGCAGCATTTTTAAATAATAAGAGTTTTATATTATTTACAAAGCACCACGTATTTAAAGAACAGCTAAAAGCTGACAAAACACCTCTGAAATTACTATAACAAGCCCTCTTCAAACTCAATGCAAAGAAAGATTAGCGAGTTTAACTGTACAGCTAACAATAAACGACTAAACTAGTTTATAAAACATACATCATAAATGAGGTTCTCATGGCTATATCAAGCGTTAGTAATCATACAGCATCGGTAGAGCAAACTAAGCCGTCATATAATATTGCTGATATGAAAAAAGAAAGCGATAAGAGAATTGTTGAAGCCCAACTAGAGGTAAGCTTAAAAGATGGCCCGAGTGTTATGTCACTTTTATTTCGAACCGCAATAGAAGAAATCAATAAGCACATGCCAGCTACAGGCAAAGAAAGCACAATAGAAAAAGCTTATGAGAACAATCTAGATGTATCTTCAGAAGCTACAGCAAAACGTATTATTACGGGGGCGACAGCATTCTTTAATGCATACAAAGAACAAAACAGCGATCTGAGTGAAAGTGAAGCACTTACCCAATTTATGGGTGTTATTCGCAGCGGTATAGATACCGGGTTTGGTGAAGCACGCGATATATTAGATAAACTATCGGTTCTTGAGGATGAAATTGCTAGCGAGATTGATTTAACTTATGACTTTGTACAAGAAGGTTTAAACGACTTCAGTCAAAAAATAACAGCCAAGCTTGAAGAAGAAAATGCTGAAATAAACACTGAGGAAACAAAGAACACATAAATTAATTTGAATATTTATATATGTAGTTAGAGTGAGAGTAAAAATATTGATTAACTTTGAAAATCAAAAAGCCTTATATTTCCCTACAAATAATCAAAAAAACCAGAAACCTACCTTACTAAAATAGGTTTCTGGAAAGACTAATAACAATTAACTGTAGTTATTGTTAATCCGTTGCTAGTTCACTTTCCGCTTGAGATAACAGTGCAAATTCTTCTTCAGCAGTGCTCGCTACTAAATTATTTCGACCAATCAAAGCATAATAAACCATACCGATAACAAACAATATTAAAGTAAAGTAAAATGCTCTTACGTCATATGCATATACACCTGTTAACGCGATTAACGACAATACAAATGAAATGCCTGAAGTAAAAATACCACCTGGCGTTTTGTATGGACGGTTCATTTCTGGCTGCTTAATACGTAGTAATATATGACTACCCGACATCATGGCATAAGATACGGTCGCACCTACTACAGCCATTGACAACATTAAGTCTCCTTCACCTGTCAACGAAAGTAAAAATCCCAAAACACCAGGCACAATTAGTGCGCGCACAGGTACTTTACGTTGACTTGTTAATGACAATTTTTGCGGTAAATAGCCAGCACGAGACAAGGCAAACACCAAGCGGCTATAACCATAAATGATAGAAAAGAATGAAGCGATCAACCCCGCTAAACCTAATACATTCACCATAGTGGCGATCTTAGGGTTACCTGTCATATTTAACGCGTCAACTAAAGGTACAGCACTGGCACCGGTAGCTTGAGCACCAGCAGCACCAGCAACAAGTACAACAACGAGAACAGCTGTAAATAATAAGAAGATCATCGCTGCAATAATACCTTTAGGCACATCTTTAGCTGGGTCTTTAGCTTCTTCTGCGGCTAATGGCACACCTTCAACAGCAAGGAATAACCACATGGCAAAAGGTAATGCCGCCCAAACACCATAATATCCCATTGGCAAAAACTCAGTGCCATTAGCAAGCGGTGCAATATCAAATAAATTATCTACACTGAAATCTTGTAATAACACGACACCTGTTGTGATAATCGCCAGCACAGCTAATGCGCTGATTACCATCATTACTTTTAAGGCTTCACCAACACCTAAAACATGAATACCTACAAAAATGATATAGAAAGCGGCATAGACCATGGGGCCATCTATACCTAATAATTCATTAACAGCAGAACCGATAAAAATAACAATCGCTGCAGGAGCAAGGGTGTACTCAATTAATACAGCTAAACCTGTTAGATAACCCCCAACCGGTCCCATCGCTTGTCGTGCAAAACTATAACCACCACCAGCAGCAGGAATAGCCGCCGACATTTCTGCTAAAGATAGAACCAGTGTTAAATACATAATCCCCATAAGCACAGCGGCAATAACAAAACCGCCCCACCCAGCTTGAGCTATACCAAAGTTCCAGCCAGCAAAATCGCCAGATATTACGTATGAGACACCCAAACCAGCAAGTAAAATCCAACCTGCGGCTCCTTTTTTCAACTGTCTTTGTGCGAGATATTCTTCATTATTAGTCGTCATAAAACTTCCTCTACTTTATTATTTTTTTGTTAAACAGAATTGTTGTGTATCAGTTACTTCAAGTAGTGAGTCATCTGAACGATCTTTAAGACTCACACCTGAGAGCTCTCTTCGGTGCGATTCATTTAATAAGTAATACCCTTTGTGCGCCGCTGCGTGATATTTCAAACCTTCAGGACGTATATTTGAAATACAATTCCTTAAAGAATCTTCGGTACCACGTTTAGCATTCCATGTTAAATATAAGCCCATGCTGTCTGGTGAACTTAAGCCTGGACGTTCGCCAATCAGTAAGATCAACTGCTTAGCATTTAACGCCTCACACACATCATCACCAACAGCCACACGCCCTTGCTGAACAACGCAAATAGGTGCTATGTGCCAATCTTTATTTGAGTCTTCATGTAATTGATTAATAAATAATTCGATAAAGGCTTTGGCATGATGACTAATTGCATAAGAAGATAAACCGTCAGCAACAACAAACACTAAATCGTAACGGCGATCAGGAGATCGCTGTAATTTAGAAATAGAAACTTCATCTAATTGGCGACCTAAATCAGGACGTTGTAAATACTCCATACGATCACGAGCTTTACTATGTAATACCTGCAGAGGTAAATAAGGTTGAAGTAATTCAGATTGCCCAAATTGTTCTGCTAGTTGTTCAACATCTAATGGTACATGTACTGCGTCAATAGCTTGAGCATGTGAAAGCTGAAAGCGTAATAACTCTTCGGTAGGAATACTGGTTCCTACACGGCCTAATCCAATACGTGCATCGGTAAATTGGCGTAACTTTTCCCATGGATCTTTTTGAACAATATTTTGTTCAGAGGATTTGATATTGCTCATAACTGTTCCTTAATCATATTTAAAGGATGAGCAAAGCTATCTGGTAACTTATTAGTTAATTGAGTGAGTCCATGATCTGGCGAGATTTGCATCTTTTTAAGCCATAAATCAAATTCGGGAGCTGGACGAAGACCTAATACTTGGCGAGCGTATAAAGCATCATGAAAAGACGTAGTTTGATAATTCAGCATAATATCGTCTGAACCTGGTATGCCCATGATAAATGAACATTCAGCCACACCTAACAAGGTCAACAAATTATCCATGTCATTTTGGTCTGCATAAGCGTGATTGGTGTAACAAATATCACAGCCCATAGGTAAACCTAAAAGCTTGCCGCAAAAATGATCCTCCAAACCTGCACGAATAATTTGCTTACCATCAAACAAATATTCAGGACCAATAAATCCAACAACAGTGTTAACGAGTAAAGGAGCAAACTTACGCGCTACCGCATAAGCTCGGGTTTCACAGGTTTGTTGGTCAACACCATGATGACCATTAGCTGAAAGCGCACTACCTTGACCTGTTTCAAAATACATAACGTTATTACCAACCGTGCCACGCTTTAACTCTAAAGCCGCTTTATGAGCTTCATCTAAAATATTTAGATTAACGCCAAACCCCTGGTTAGTGGCTTCAGTGCCACCAATAGATTGAAAAACCAGATCAACTGGAGCACCTAGCTCAATAGCTTCAATAGTGTTTGTTACATGGGTTAGAACACAAGATTGAGTAGGGATCTCATAATGTTGAATAACATCATCCATCAACTTCATTAACTTAACAGCTTGAGAAACACTATCGGTAGCAGGATTAATCCCTAAAACAGCGTCACCACTGCCATACATCAAACCATCAAAAATAGTAGCCGCAATACCATTAACATCATCAGTCGGATGATTAGGTTGTAAGCGAGTAGATAAATGTCCCGGTAAACCTATGGTGTTACGAAATTTAGTTACGATATTGCATTTTTTAGCCACTAAAATAAGATCTTGGTTACGCATAATTTTACTTACCGCTGCAACCATCTCAGGTGTTATGCCGGCACGAATACGTTTAAACTCAACTTCAGTGGTAGCTTCTTGCAACAACCAATTACGAAAATCACCAACGGTTAAGTGAGAAATCTCAGAGAATGCACTCGCATCGTGCTCATCTATAATTAAACGCGTTATTTCATCTATTTCATAAGGAATAACTGTTTCTTGAAGAAAAACCTTTAATGGCAACTCTGCCAATAACATTTGAGCTACACCTCTTTGCTCTGCTGAGAGTGCAGCAACACCAGCAAGTTGATCTCCTGATCTCATAGGAGAAGCTTTTGCCATCAGATCAGCAAGGTTATCAAATTGATAAACATGAGTTCCTAACTGATAGCGATAATTAGACATTTTAAATACCTTAAATAAATTAGGCGCAAACTTTGCAAACGATGAAAGATATAGTAGCTTAGATCATTCCAACCAAATAACGCTATTGCGCAATCAAGAACAAGTATTTAAAAACAATAAGATATAGGTTTTATGCATTAATTTAATGCACAAATGATATAGGAGGATGTATGAGTATTTTAAAACAGCACCATATTAGTTCCTCTTCTACACTAAAAAGGTGCAAATCGTTTACCTTCGATGTAAACCAACAAGCAGAAAGCCTAGTTCAATGGGAGCAACGCTATAATCAACACAGTAGCGGTACGTTCAATGGGTATTTAGATGAATTAAAGTTAGATGGTATTCATTTCTTTGAAGAATTTACAAACCGCACTTTATTACAACAATGCTCTATCAATGAAGATAATTTATGGCTAGGTTTTTCATTGCAACAGCAACGACCCAAAATAAATAATCAAGAGATCCTTGCAGGCCAAATAATGACACGCCCTTCAGGCGTTGAATTTGAACTACTCACCCCTTCAGATTTTTCTATTTATGGCTTAGTGATCAATAAAGAAAGTTTGAGTAAAGAAATGGTGGGACCAGATATTGAGCTATGGCAAAATCAAAGTACCAATATGCAAGTATCAGCGCCTAACCATTACGTAACTTATGAATTAGCAAAGATAATAAACCTAGTACTTAATACGAATAATTCGACAATAGGTAATAGTGAGATTTTAGATCAAAATAACCTTTCTCGACTAACTAAACTAAGCCCGTTGATCACTTCTAAAGTTGCCGATTTATTATCAAGAACAGAATACGATTATACCGATCCTAAGGTTACACATTTAACGACTAATCTAACTATCCAAAAAGTGGTAGCTGACATCACCAATTATGTAAAAGAAACCAGTAGTTACCCTCTCACTATTTCTGAGTTATGCAAAATTACCGGTGTAGGCAGACGTACTTTACAATATTGTTTTGAGCACGGATTTGGTATCTCTCCCATTCAATATATTAGAGATTGTCGGCTTAACGAGATCAGACGTATTTTATTAAATAGCGAAGACAAGGATATTATTATTGCTGATCTTGCATTAGATTTTGGCTTTTATCATATAGCCACATTCAACTCACAATATAAACATCTGTTTGGTGAAACACCATCGCAAACAATTAAGCGTTCAAGTGGTTATCATATTGTGCCAATGATTAAGGACATTACAAAAGGGTAATATAATAGCTACCCACTGTAAGTATGAATCAACAATGCCTGTTTCAATAAAAATCTTATATCCGTTAAATAATAAAGTTAATTAGTGTATGTTATACAAAACCTTATAAAGTACTTTAACCACAATAAATAAGGATATTTATGGCTAGTTCTCAATGCTCATCTTGTAATCATATCGTTAAAACAACCATTCGCCATTGCCCTATGTGTAATGGAAGCATGAAATCGGTCCAACAATCTAAAATAAAATCATGTCCTCGCTGCACAACAAAATTAGACGAATACATTTACCGAAATCATGAACTTGATAGGTGCAATACCTGTGAAGGCATATGGCTTCAACCTGACGAATTTGCGGTGCTCACCTCAGAGTTTGATGTTTACCGAGATGACAACAGCAACCCGCTATACATGCGCCCAAGTTTACCCGCATCAGAAAAATACCTGCCATGTGCAAATTGTAAAAAAATGATGTCGCGTCGTAATTTCAAGTCTATATCAGGTGTGCTTATAGATTCTTGTATTAATTGTGGTATTTGGTTAGATAAAGGTGAACTAGAGTTTATTAGAAACTTTGTAGCCAGTGGTGGTTTAGATAAATCACAAGACAATAAACTAGTGAAACACGAACTACAAATTGAAGCATTAGATGATCGAATTTCAGATGTTGAATTGATGCAAAAAATGTTGAATAAATATAGTTTTAAAAGAATATTCTTTCGCGGATTTTAGTTGGTTCACTGAGTATATACCCATTTAATAAACATAAAAAAAGCCACTTAATTAAGTGGCTTTCCATTTTACGAGCTAAATTATAACTTGTTTAAAACAATATTATAACTTGTCAGCGTTATCAGATAAGTATGCAGCAACACCGTCTGGAGAAGCAGTCATACCTTTATCACCTTTGTTCCAGCCTGCAGGACAAACTTCACCGTGTTCTTGGTGGAATTGTAATGCATCAACCATACGGATCATTTCATCAACGTTACGACCTAATGGTAAATCGTTAACTACTTGATGACGTACGTTACCTTCTTCATCAATTAAGAAAGAACCACGGAAAGCAACACCAGCTTCTGGATGCTCAACATCGTATGCTTGACAGATTGTATGCTTTGTATCAGCAACCAAAGTGTATTTAACTGGACCAATACCACCTTCGTTTACTGGAGTGTTTCTCCAAGCATTGTGAGAAAATTGTGAATCGATAGAAACACCAATTACTTCAACGCCACGGCTTGTGAATTCATCCATACGGTGATCAAAAGCTAATAATTCTGAAGGACAAACAAATGTAAAATCTAAAGGGTAGAAAAATACAACGGCTTTTTTACCTTTAATCGCTTCTGATAAAGTAAAGCTATCTACAATTTCACCAGTACCTAGTACTGCTGCTGCTGTGAAGTCTGGTGCTGAACGACCAACTAATACACTCATTTTATTTTCCTTTTTATAAATTTAAAAAACCATAAAGGTTAAATTATTTAGTTAACACTACCCATTATTGTGATGAATGTTAACTTTTCAAGATTATTTTTAAAAAAACTAAGCTTCTTCTGAATTATTTTTTGCTGCAGACTCTTTAATTAAAGTCTGTAATTCACCTTGTTGAAACATTTCAATAATAATGTCACAACCACCAACAAGCTCACCATCAACCCATAATTGTGGGAATGTAGGCCAATCAGCATACTTTGGTAATTCAGCTCTAATTTCTGGATCTTGTAAAATATCTACGTATGCAAACTTTTCTTCACATGAAATAAGTGCTTGAGACGCTTGAGACGAAAAGCCACAGCTAGGAAGCTTAGGTGAACCTTTCATGTAAAGTAGTACTGAGTTTTCAGCTATTTGTTGCTTAATACGTTCGATCGTATCCATGGTAACCTCTATATTTAATGAACTTGACTGTATGATATATACCCAAACCACCTTAAACATCTGTTAGCACTTGTTTAAGCTAACTGTAAGTAACCTAAGCATTTAATCTTAGCGTTGTTAAATGTTGAAGTGGTTTGGGTATAGTCTCGACTATATAATGGTGGCAAAATACATTTATACAATGCCATTATTTGTAACAAACCTTTTTACAAATATAATTGTTAACTATTAAAACTTACTAACCTTGATAAAATCAATGTTAATCCCAATATATTGGGTTAAACTAAGTAAGGTTTATTAATACCCGAGTAGTTTACTAGGTTTAACATAAAAACAAACTAATTCTTTAATATATCGTATAAGAATATATATTTTTAATTACATTTTCTGGAGAGAAGAATGGCTATTGAATTACCAGCATTACCATATGCTATGGATGCGTTGGCACCACACATTTCACAAGAAACATTAGAGTTCCATTACGGTAAGCATCACAACACATACGTTGTTAAGCTTAACGGTTTAATTAAAGGTACTGAATTTGAATCTAAATCTCTTGAAGATATCGTTAAAACATCTTCAGCTGGTATTTTTAACAATGCAGCACAAATCTGGAACCACACTTTTTACTGGAACAGCTTAAGCCCTAACGGCGGCGGCGAACCTACTGGCGCTTTAGCTGATGCTATCAACGCTACTTTTGGTTCTTTTGCTGAATTTCAAGCAAAATTCACAGACAGCGCAATTAACAACTTTGGTTCAAGCTGGACATGGTTAGTTAAAAACGCTGATGGTTCTTTAGCAATCGTTAACACGTCTAATGCTGCTACACCATTAACTGATGAAGGTGTTACACCACTAATTACTGTAGATTTATGGGAACATGCTTACTACATTGATTACCGTAACTTACGTCCTAGCTACATGGAAGCATTCTATGCTTTAGCTAACTGGGAATTTGCTTCAGCTAACTTTGCTTAATCAAACCTTTAGCTTAATTGCTATTACTTGTTAACTAAGTACTGAACACCTTATCAAGAAGCCTTCGATTTAATTGAAGGCTTTTTTTATACAATTTTTTTAGCATTAAGCTTTGGTTTTCGCTATTTTTTGTAGCGTAGATAAACCTTCATTTTGTAAATATTCATGAAACAATTCAGCTAACGCCGTTTGATTTCTATTTTTAGTACGCACCAAATACCACTGGCTTTTCAAAGGAAAGTGCTCAACGTCTAATATCGCTAAACTTGAATCTTGCATATAATCTAAAGTGTGGCTACTCAATATCGCTAAGCCCAAGTCAGCTGCGACAGAATGTTTAATAGCAGCATTACTTTCAATAGTCATTTTCGCTTTCAGCTTAATCTTATGTAACTTACAAAAGTCATCAATACAACGACGTGTTCCAGAACCTATTTCTCTTAATAAAAAAGGATAGTGAGCCAAACGATTTAAACTAATAGGCATTTTCTTAGTTAATTCATGATTAGCAGGTGCAACAACGACTAAAGGATTATCTAAAAACGGTTCTGCTATTAAATTATCAGATTCGGGACATTGACTGAAAACATAAAAATCATCTTTGTTTTGATTAAAGCGTTTAATAATTTCCTGTCGATTTCCTACATTCAATTCAACATCGATTAGTGGATAACGTTTACAAAATTGGCCAAGTAAAATAGGTAAAAAATATTTTGCCGTTGAAACAACCGACAACTTTAATACCCCTGACTTAATGCCCTTCAGATCATCTAACTCTATATGTAACTTATCAAGCGAGAAAAACATTTCACGCGCGCTCTTAACAGTAGCTTCTCCTGCTTCTGTTAATTCAACACTTCGTCCATTTACATTATAAAGCTGCATACCCAACACATCAGTTAGGTTTTTTAATTGAATAGATACAGAGGGTTGAGAAATATGCAAAGTTTCAGCAACTCGCGAAATATTCTTATGTTCAGACAAAGCTAAAAATATTTGTAACTGACGTAATGTGGGGGTTCTGTTGGCCATAAAAAGCTAAAACCTTTTCACGTAACAAATAATCTTAAATAACAGGATCATTCAAATAATTAATAATTGTAAGTATAACAAACAAGGTATAGATAAATAACTATACTTTATATTAAAAATATATATTTTTAATTATTTGTAGAGCTAAGTAAGATTAACCCACATATTAACTACCAAAATTTATACGTAATGACTCAATTTCTTCCCGACATTCTTGCTTTCTTTTTTCTGATGGCCTTTATCGCTCAACGACTTTCAGTTGATTTAAGATTGCCTGATGCAGCTTATCAACTTATAACCTATATTTTATTAATTACTATAGGTTTAAAAGGTGGGCAAGCGATAAGTGCAAACGCTAGCTTTGCATTAGTAGGTCAAAGTACTTTAATCATTGTTATGGGGTTGTTTATTACCTTAGTTGCACTCATGTTTATTAAAGTAGGTTCAAAGTTAGATAAAACAGACTCAATAACCTTAGCTGCTCATTATGGTTCAGTGAGTGTTGGTACCTTTGCTGTCGCGGTAAGTTTTTTAGATATACAAGGTATTTACCATGAACTTACTCTTAATTTATTTGTAGCGTTACTGGAATTGCCAGCCATAATTTTAGGGCTATATTTATTAAGTGATAAAAAGAATAAATTAAGTGTAAAAACTATATTAGCGCATAAAAGCTTAGCTTTAATTCTTATAGGTATGGTGATTGGTGCTTTATATGGTGATAGTGCTAAACCAATGACACATGATTTAAAACCAATGTTTAGCGTAATGTTAGCCCTTTACTTAGTACACATGGGTGCATTGGCAGGTAGTAAAGTGTCAGATATTGGTCCAAATAAAGTATTTATCATAAGTTTTGCACTAGTTATGCCTTTGGTAGGGGCAAGTATTGGATTATTTACCGCATGGTTAATAGGATTAAGCCATGGTGGAACAGCACTGTTAGCTGTATTAGGTGCAAGTGCTTCCTATATAGCAGTTCCTGCAGTATTTGAACAAACACATCCTAAAGCCAATGTAGCGCAAGCTTTATTTGCTTCATTAGCCATAAGTTTCAGCTTTAATGTTATCTGGGGAATTGAATGGTATACCACAGCAGCTAAATACATTACTCAGCTTTAATATTAAATTTAACAATAAGTTAAAAATAGAAAACAATTAGAACGTAAAAATTAAATCACAGTTTATAAATATTCATCATTTAGAGAGGCTACATGTTAGAGAATATTCAACAAAACGTACGAGAACTAGGTACTTTACTTGGCCAAACTATTGCCAATGATAAAGGCGAACAATGGCTTGAAAATATAGAAAAAGTAAGACTACAAGGCCGTGAAATAGCCTTAGGTGATGCATCTATAGTTAAACAACTTCAAGAATCTATCGCTAATTGTTCAGAAGACGAACTATTGATTTATGCACGTGCATTTAGCCAGTTTCTAAACCTAGAAAATGTTGCCGAGCAACAATATACCACTAGCCCACAAGGTTTAGCAGAGCTAGAACTTGCGCATCCACTAGAAGATTTAAAAGAGAAATTAGCCGTAGCAAATACTTCTCCAGAAAACTTTGAGAAAGCATTACAAAAATTACACATAGAATTAGTGTTAACGGCACATCCTACTGAAGTAAATCGTCGAACACTTATTCATAAATTTAATCAAATTGCTCAAGCACTTGAAGAAGATAACAAAGCTTCTTCAACACGTATTGCTGAATTAGTAGAACAAGCTTGGTACACAGACGAAATTCGTCAGCAACGCCCTACTCCATTAGACGAATCTCGTTGGGGTTTAAATGCAATTGCTAACAGTTTTTGGTTTGCAGTACCGAAATTTTTAAAAGAATTAAATGAATTAAGCCAAGAGTTAACAGGCAAAGACTTACCGATTGATTACAACCCAATCACAATGGCAAGTTGGATGGCTGGCGATAGAGATGGAAACCCATTTGTTACAGCAAAATTAAGCGAACAAGCACTATTAAATGCTAGATTAATGGCGGCTCAGCTTTATTTGGATGACTTTGAACGCTTATCGTTAGAACTTTCAATGCGTAAAGCTTCAGCTGAATTACTCGATGAAGATGTTGATAACATTGGACCATATCGCAAAAAATTACTACCTGTTATTGAACTACTAAAACACAGCGTAGAGCAATTAAAAGATGGTAAAACTGAAGGTGCGTTAAGCAGCTCTGAACAGTTAAGAGCCCCACTAATTGCTTGTCGTGATAGTTTACTTGCTGTTGGGTTAAAGTATGCAGGTAACTCTTTAGTTTTAGATATGATCCGTAAAGTAAATTGTTTTGGAATTTCATTAGTTAAATTAGATATTCGTCAACACAGTGAACGTCATGAAAGTGCAGTTCAAGAGATCACCCAAACATTAAATATTGGTGACTTTGCTGCTTGGGACGAAAAAGAGCGTCAACAGTTTTTAGTTGAAGAATTACAAAACCCTAGACCATTATTACCAAATAAATCATGGTCTAAAGACACGCAAGAAGTATTAGATACTTACGCGATGATAGCAAAACAGCCATCGGAGCTTTTCGGTATTTATATTATTTCAATGGCAAGTAAAGTCAGCGATATATTAACAGTAAACTTGTTAATGAAAGCTGCAGGAATTAGCTGGAAAATGCCAATTGCGCCTTTATTTGAAACCTTAGATGACTTAAATAATGCGCCAGCAGTAATGGCTGAATTATTTACATTAGATACTTATAAAGAATATTGTGATCAACAACATCACGTAATGATTGGTTACAGTGATTCATCTAAAGATGCTGGTGTATTAGCAGCAACTTGGGGTCAATATCAGTGTCAAGAAAAGTTAGTTGAAGTATTTGCTGAAAACGACATTGTACTTAAGTTATTCCACGGTCGTGGCGGCACAATTGGACGTGGCGGCGGACCTGCACATGCAGCGATAGCATCACAACCTCCAGGCTCATTAGATGGTGGATTACGAGTCACTGAACAAGGCGAAACCATTCGTCATAAGTTTGGCTTACCTAATTTAGCTACGCGCAGCTTACATTTATATGCATCTGCGATATTGGAGTGTTTAGTTACGCCTCCACCAGCACCTAAAGCAGAGTGGCGTGAACTCATGGACGAAATGACAACCAAAAGTTGTGATACTTATAGATCTTACGTTCAGGCTAACGAAAACTTTGTTAAATACTTCAGGCAGGCAACACCTGAGCAAGAATTAGCATCGCTACCTTTAGGCTCTCGTCCAAGTAAACGTAAATCAGATGGTGGTATTGAATCACTTCGAGCTATTCCATGGATATTCGCATGGAGCCAAAACAGATTGGTAGTTCCAAGCTGGTTAGGTTTGGGAACAGCTATTGAAGCCGCTTACAAAGATAACAGTAAAATAATGCACGACATGTTAACAACTTGGCCTTATTTCAAATCAAGAATGTCTTTAACAGAAATGGTCTATACTAAATCTGATAGTAAAGTTTCTGAGCTTTATGATGAAGCTTTAGTTGAAGATGAATTGAAATACATGGGCGAAGACTTAAGAGCGCAGTTAGAAACAGATAAAAAGACTTTATTAAACTTATTAGGTCAAGACAGTTTCTTGAAAAACGACCAATGGAATTATAGTTCGTTTGATTTACGTCGAGGTTATTTAGCGCCACTGCACTTGATACAAATTGAAGTATTAAAGCGCCTTCGTGCACAACCAGAGCACCCTGATAACGAACAGATATTAATGGTGACTATGGCTGGTATAGCAACAGGTATGAGAAATACAGGTTAATTACTAGTATAAAAAATTGAACTAGCTTAGTTCTATTTGAAACGCTCTTAAAAAAAGGATTTTTGAGAGCGTTATTTTTTTATCTATATTCAAGAATTAAAAGAAAAGAAAAGAAAAGAAATACATTACTCAACTATAATCATTCCCCTCATTTAATATTTTAATCAGCTGAGTTGAATTTAGCTGCCTTTTCTACAGCTAAAAAATCCTCTTCAATATCCATAGCCAACTTTGATCTTTTCAGTGCTAAACGGCTGTAGTACTCAGCAGACTCTTTCATTTGAGTAGAATGACTTTCATGCCCGTTAGAATCTTTTAATGAAGCTAATGAACCCAATGCTTTTTGTAAACGAATAGAGACTTCAACTAAGCCAGCCCCATCTCTTGCAATAGGAGTAAAGGCATCGTCAAACATGTCTTCTATTAAAATCTCAGGAACTTCCACATTTTTATAACAGTTATCTTTTACTTTATTGGAGTCTACAGGCTCATTCCATTGAGAGAATAATCTTAGTAATGTCCCAATCACATCTATTGCGGTACCTGGGTCATTAACGGCAGGAGATAAAGCTCTACTAGCAATTTCAGACAAAACAATCAAACCAAAGCGAGGATCATTATCAAAAATACGATCACCACCAATTTGAAATGACTCTATAACACAATCAACATTATCCTCTTCGGCTTCTCCTTCTTCAGAGTACAAATAAGCTATAGGTTTATCAGGTGCGGTAAATGTTCCGGGTAATGCCGCTACTACAACGCGTAATTCAGCATTAGCAGCCCAAGTATTTATTGCTTCAATATTAATATGTTGAACATAACCAATGGTTCGAGCATAAATAGCTTTCCCCTTTTTTCCTGACTTAACCGACACACCGCATAATGTTGGTGCCATTTTTCGAATACTAAAAGCTTTGGCGGAAGCGCTCTCTACTTTATCAATTGTGGAAGTAATTCTCCCTAAACGAGCAATTCGATCTACCCAGCGCACAAACATAAAAAGTACGGCAGCAAATACAATAACAGTTAGAACAAAAAGAATAAAAATACCCGCATTCTGAAAATAGTTATTTTTAACTGCAGTAAGAGCCACAATACTAAAAATAAAGGCTCCTACAAAAGTAGATAGTGCATTCTGTGAAGCGTCGTCAGATATGACTAAGGCAAAAGAACGAGGTGTTGCTGTGCGACTTGCTGAAGCATAAGCCGATACCATAGAGGCAACTGAGAGTGTCGCAATCACCAACATACTAGAAGCCATAATAGAAAGTAATGTTTCAATGGCCTCTGAGGTTATACTAGGAACAATATCGATTAGTTTCGTATCATCAGCGAATTTTGCAAAAAATACAGCCACTATTGAAAGTAAACATACAGCTAGAGGCTTTACCCAAAGTCGCTCACGAAATCTGCTTAGAAGAAATTTAACGCGATCTTCATAAATATTACCCAGCATTAGTTATCCTTTATATTTTAATGCCTAGAAAAGTGTCTACACCTTACTACAAAATGAAGTATAGGCTTCGAATAAAGTTTAATTAAATCAGACAAATCAATGAGATATTTATTGATGAAGAAATAAAATATTGAGGAAAAGAATGAAAAACACTTAAGTAGCCAGCTTTCACCAACTACCTGATATCATTAAAATATCCAACAACAGGCATTATCAATAACTAGCATCCAGTATTAATAACTTCAACTACAGCTGATTCACCAGCGCTTGTTGCTCCTGTATAAGTAACATAACAATTGGAAGCTAATATATTAACTGTATTTACATATTGTCCATTCGTTTTACCTAAAGAAGCAGTCGTGATAAAAAAAACATTATTGGAACCATTTCCAGACCAAGTCCAATCATCTTCTGAAATATCTAACGCATTTATGATACCTTCAGATCTATGTGCGTTAGGGTAACCATATTTAGTCGAAATATCGGTTGTACCGTCACCATCTAAATCAACTTCACCCGTAGCTTCATTATGTAGCCCTTGTATAATTGATTTGGTATAAACCAATTGCCCACTAGATCTCATAGTGCCAGCTAGGCTATTTAGTACAGATTCGTTAGCATCTCCTGTTAAATCTATAAATTTGGGAGCAGCTGTAGCAGCCAAAATTCCTAATATAACAATAACAACAACTAATTCTATTAGGGTAAATCCATTACCTTTTGATATGTGCCCTATATTTTTGGTTTTATTCATAGTTTTAGTTTTCATAGGTAATACGCCTTCAATTCACCTAAGTTTAAATAAGTTTAAATAAGTTTAAATAAGTTTAAATAAGTTTAATCATATAATGTCTAAATGACTGTAACAAGCTATCTATTAAAAGATCAGTTAACCAAGTATATATTCGTCTAACTGATCTACAGATACTCGATCTTTAAAATAAAGTCACATTAAGATGCAAACTAGCCTCCCTTCAGACTAGTCTCCTATCCAACCTATTTTATAAAGATCACGTCGTCGATCTAAATAGTTTCTTACTGAACCTTCATTTTGTAGTTTGTTTAGTTTATCTAAATCCAAATCAACAATAATGGTCATTTCGGTATTAGGAGTTGTTTCAGCCATAATTGCATCGTGTGGAAACGAAAAATCCGATGGAGAGAAAACCGCTGATTGAGCATATTGTATGTCAGCACCATCTACTTTTGGTAAGTTACCCACACTACCCGCAATAGCAACGTAACATTCATTTTCTATTGCGCGTGCTTGTGCACAACACCTCACTCTTAAGTAACCATTTTTTGTATCTGTCCAAAAAGGTACAAATAAAATCTGCACACCTTGCTCTGACAATAAGCGTCCTAGTTCAGGGAACTCAATATCATAACAAATCAAAATTCCTATTCTGCCAAAGTCAGTATCAAATACTTTTAGCTCGTTACCACCTTGCATAATCCAGGCACGTTTTTCGTGTGGTGTAACATGGATCTTATATTGCGAGTCAATTGTACCGTCACGACGACATAAATAAGAAACATTAAAAAGTTCATCATTTTCGATCACAGGCATAGAGCCAGCAATTACGTTTATGTTATATGATACTGCTAATTTTGAGATAACTTCGACAATTTCAACACTGTATTCGGCCAATGCCTTAATCGCCGCAATAGAGGTTTGATGGTTCTCAATCCCCATAAGTGGCGCATTAAAGAATTCTGGAAATAACGCTAAATCACATTGATAATCAGATAAGGCATCAATAAAAAACTCAACCTGTTGTGACAGCTCTTCAACAGAAGAAAATGGACGCATTTGCCATTGCACACAACCTACACGAGCTGTGGTTTTAGCAGCACCAATTAACGGAGCTTTGTCAGGATCGTAATAAAGGTTTGTCCATTCAAGCAAAGTTGCATAACCATGAGACTCTTCATCTTCTGGCAAGTAATTTTTTAATACACGCTTAACTTCAAATTCGTTAGATAATTGAAAGGTAAGAATCGGATCATATAACTCTTTTCGTTTAACTTTTTCAATATAAGCTTGCGGTGTTAAGTTAGCGGCATGATCTTTGTATCTTGGTATCCTGCCGCCTGCAACTATTGATTTTAAGTTCAGGTTTTGGCAGATTTCTTTACGTGCTTCATAGAGTCGTCGTCCTAAACGCATAGCTCTATAATCTGGTGATACAAAAACATCAACGCCATACAACACATCGCCTAATGGATCATGTGTTGTTAAATAAGCGTCTCCAGTAATTTCATCATAAGTATGTTGATCACCAAACTTATCGTAATCCACAATAACACTAAAGGCTGCAGCAACGACAACACCATGGTCTTCAATACAAATTTGTCCATCCGGAAAAACTTTAAGTTGAGCTCTAAATTTATTTTTCGGCCAAGCGCCACCTAAACCAGGATAAACAGCATCCATTAGGTCTTTTACATAATCATAATCTTCAAGAGTTAAATGTCTTAAAGTTAGTTTATGTTCGGTGTCTTCCGTTAACATATCGTCTGTCATATTTTTCTCATTATTTTAAAGGCTGAATTCAAGATCCAGTACTACCCATATTTACTCTACAATGACCTGTACTAACCTGTGTTTTTTCTCCAATAAAACAAATAAAAACTCATGCCGTATCAACAGCTCATTTCGGATGATAGATATAGGGTAGCTTTAGCTAAAACGCAAGATTTATATTATGAAAATAGTGTAAAAAACGAATAAAATATAAAGCATCAATTTTTTAGATAAATTAAAAATTAATGAAGTAAACAAAGACTGCAATTTAAAGTCTAAACACAAAGGGATTTTCAATAAAAATAGCCCAAGACTTTAAAGGGAAATAAAGCCTCAGGCTAGTAAACGAATGTTGAAGTGAAAAGCATAATTATTCATAAGGAGCTTTATATGAGCTTGTATTAAATATATCAATTCTCAAAAGAGAAAATTTAATGCACTTTGCTCATGAAAATTTGTAAAGTATTGCTAATCTTATCTTTATTAATAGGTTTAACTAAATAGTCATTCATACCCGCATCTAAACATTTTTGTTCATCGCCTAACATGGCATTAGCGGTCATCGCGACAATAGGAATATCTTGATAACAAGCACCAGCACTTCCTTCACGGATCAATTTAGTCGTTTGATAACCATCCATTTCTGGCATTTGGCAATCCATAAAAATAAAATTAAAAGGCTTATCATTATGTGATTTTAGCTTAGCGATAGCATCGAGCCCATTAACAGCTATCACAACATCTTTAATACCTATTTTCTTCAATACGCCAAGTGCCACCATTTGATTAACTCGATTGTCTTCAACAAGTAATAAATGAACATCACCTTTCCAACTAAAATCGATATCATTCGCGCTTGTTATTCCATCATTCTCAGGACTTAATTCTGTGTCAGGTAAGTTTAATGTGACATTTAGTGATCGATGTAAATCATCTACTGTGACAGGCTTAGGAAAGTGACCACTGATCCCTATTTTCTCTAAATCAGCTAAATCATTTTGACTTGCCATCTGTGTCATAAATATTATTTTTAAATCACTTAATTGGGGATGTTGTCGAACCTTATTGGCAAAAGAAATTCCATCTTCATCGGTCAAATGACGATTCATAATAACTAAATCAAATTGCGGATTTTTAACTTGAGATACTAATAATGACAAGGCTTCATGTCCGTTAGAGATAAACTTAGCCTCAATGTTCCAACAAATCAGTTGTCGAATAATAGTTTCACCACACAATTTATTCTCATCAATAATAAGTACACGCTGATCTTGTAATTCTTTTTCAGGTAATGATGAAAGTGATTCATTCGATTTTTCTAATAGTAAATCACAAATAAAAACACTGCCTTTGCCCTCAGTACTCTCTACTCGTATACTCCCTTGCATACATGCACAAAGTTTTTTTACAATAGCCAGACCTAATCCTGTTCCACCATATTCTCGAGTTGTTGAAGCATCTACTTGGCTAAATGCTTCAAATAAGGCCGTTTGTTTATCTTTTGGAATACCAATACCTGTATCACTAACTTCAACAACAATTCGCCAATGACTATTAGAATAATACTGTTGCTTGAGTCGAATAACCACTTCACCTTGTTTGGTAAATTTAATCGCGTTTGCTACTAGGTTTGTTAATATTTGACGAATGCGGTTTGAATCTCCAACAACTAACGACTCCTCCATGTCAACAGTATCAAGTATTAATTCTAAGTTTTTACTTTGTGCTTGTTGTGCAGAAGCTTCAGCTAAATCACCAGCCATTTTTATTAGATTGAAGCTGATATTTTCTAGCTCCAACTTGTTCGCATCTATTTTTGAAAAATCGAGAACATCGTTAATAAGCGATAACAAAGATTTAGCACTTTGCTGAGCAATACCAATACGGTGTTTTTGCTCTTGGTTTAACTTTGACTCTTTAACGAGATCAAGCATGCCAATAACACCATTCATTGGCGTTCTTATTTCATGACTCATACTAGCAAAAAATTCGTTTTTGGCGGTCACAGCTAAATCAGCTTGAACCTTAGCTTTAGTTAACGCTATTTCGTTTTCTTCACGTTCTGTAACGTCATAGTTTACCCCAATAACAGAAACAGGGATGTCTGCATGATCATAGGTAACCGTGGCAGATGCTTTAATATATTTTATTTTCCCATCAGGCCAAACAATCCTATATTGAGTATCAAATTTGGTATTATTTTCAATTGCGTATGCAAGCTGTGATACAGCCTTTTCTTTATCTTCAGGATGTAAACTATCTTCCCATAAATCATAAGGGCTAATAGAGGAGTTCTGGGATATACCATAAAGTTTATACATCCAATCATCCCATTTAACATCATTATCAATTAGATTATATGCCCAAACACCAAATCCAGCTGAATCAGCAGCCAAGCTCATACGTTGGCTATGCTCTGCTATTTTTTGCTGAGTAAGTACTTTATCAGTGATATCTTGAAACGAACCAAATAAGCGTATGCAACGCCCATTCTCTAAATCAGCTTTACCTCGGGCTGATACCCAAACTTTATTTCCTTTAGCCGTTACAAGTTCTAACTCACGTTCAAAAGCAGCGCCTTCTTCAATAGCTTTAGCCACCAATAATTCGATGGTATTCCTGCTATATCCCTCTTTATAAAAGTTAATTGCTGTTGATAAATCAGGCTCATAATCATAAGGCACTTCATGTATATCTTTTGTAACATCAGACCAATGAATGTTTTCATTAATCATGTCTATTTCCCAAACACCAATTCGTGCCTGTTTACCTATTTCCTCCATCAATGACTGTTGAGCTAATAATTCGTTTTCATGATTAGCTCGTGTTAACTCTGAACCTATCCAATGAGAAAATAATTGTATTAAATCTAATTCGCGATTAGTAAATGCTCTGGATGAAGGCTCTGGTCCTGAAAAATTTAAAGTACCAAAACGCTTACCATCAACAAGTAATGGCACACCAATATAACTTTCTAAACCAAAATTCTGATAACACGGATGTGATTTAATAGAGCTATAACCCGCATGATGAAAAGCAATGGCATGGTCAGCTAAATAGGTATGGAAACAATAGGTATTACCTAATTCAAATACAGTACCAGGTAAAATCTCATCATTCGGTGTATGGCAATATAAAACTTGATAATTTTCTTCGTGTATTTCACTAATGATGGCTAAGGGTAAATTAAATATTTGTTTACCCAATTCTAGAATACCTTGTATTTTCTCCGGCAAAGTTTTATCTAGACTTGAAGTGATCGAATGTAATTTATTTAGAACTAATTCAGTATGTTTTATACCAGAAATATCATTTTGAATAACAATAAAAGACTCTATCCTATTGTTATCATTTTTCAGAGGGACAATTGTGGTACTTAACCATAATTCACGCCCACCTTTGAGTTTATTGATTGATTCACCATGCCAATACTCATGTTCAGCACACTCTTTAAAAATATTTTTTAGATAACCAGCGTCATAAGTATCGCTGCAAATACTCATGACATTAAGACCAATGACTTCTTCTTCGCTGTAACAATAAAACTCACAAAAACGTTCGTTAACTTCAGTAATATCTCCGTTTATTTCAATTCGATAAACAATCGCGTGTTTATCGATAGCGAAGTTTAATTCAGCACTGCGCTGTTTAGCGAGAAACAGTGAAAGATAAATTTTCTTAATGCGTTTCTGTAATGGTACAAAAACAAAAAAACTACAAACGATAAGTAACAACATAGCCACTGACCACAAAATGGTTTTAAGCATTTCATAATAGGCAATGCGATTATTAACATGTTGCTCTATCTTTGTAACAACATCATCAAGTTGACTCAATAAATGCTCAACAGCACTCGCTTCAAATTGAGTGGATATGATGTTTTCAGAAATATTCTTATTAGTGGTTTTACTCAGGGCTTTAGCATTTTCAACATAATGTTCAATTTGATTATTAAGGTTTATTGGCTCAGAGGTATAAATTAATGCAACCTCTTCGGGAATAGTATCTGACTCATCAAGCGCTAAGCTTGTTAACACCTGTTGATTTTTATAAAAGTCATTAGCCGTTGCGGCTAAATTTTCATTAATGTTAGTGTCGACGATATCTAAGGTTAAATGATGATGATGAAGATAAGAGAAATACGCTACTTTCTGTGACAACATTCTTTGACTACCAGCCAAATTAATAAGCCGAGCATCTTCTTTTTGCTGATTAAAAAGGAGTATTAAACTAAAGAATGAAATAACAATTAATACGGCAATAAGAGTGATTGCTAAAACATTTCTTCTTCTGATATTAATTTGTAAGGTGGTTATATCTGCCATGATTTATTATCAGCATCCCTAATAACCGTCCAAAAGCCTGTTGTGTTTAACAAGTCTTATTTCTGGTGGAATTTTATAAACTTATTTTTAGTATAGTCATAAAATAAAAGTTCATGCTGAATATACTAAATATTTATCGACTAATAATATCAAAACAGAATAAATAAAATAGCTACCCAATGGTAAGTGCTGTGATTGGGTATCTAAGACGGCGGGTTCTTGGGCTTGCTAGAAAATATGCTAAGGTTAACGGGCCTAACCTCCCAATAAACATCAGTAATATAATAATCGCTTCACCAGCACCAGACAAAGATGTTGTTAATCCTCTAGAAAGACCCACAGTGCCCAAAGCCGAAACAGCTTCAAACACAATATCTAGAAAAAGAGCATCTTCACTTAATAATAAAAAGAAAATAGATATCCAAGTAACACCAACCGAAATCATAGTTAATGCTAAAGCTTTTGAAATCGTTTGCTTATCAATTTCTCTATTAAACAAGGTAATAGCTTTATCTCTTCTTAAATAACTATATGTTGCTAGAATTAATACAATAAAAGTAACTACCTTTATTCCACTTGCCGTACTTAACGAACCTCCACCAATAAACATAAGCAATAAGATGAGTGCAGTAGTGGCATCTTCAAGTTTATCTGTGGCTAAAGTGTTAAAGCCAGCTGTTCTTGGAGTAACAGCTTGAAACCACGAAGCTAACCATTTACCTGATTCTGTTAAAGGCCCTAAAGTATTGGGATTATTATATTCAATTGCATAAACTGCTAGTAATGCAATGGCATTGATAACAATTGTTCCAATGATCATTGTTTTACTATAAGGTGATAAACCTTGCCAAGATCTTGATTTAACCGCATCTTTCCAAATAGTAAAACCTAAGCCGCCAGCAATAAAAAGGCTTGTGATGGTTAAATTGATAATAGGATCGTCAACATACGGCATTAAACTATCAGGCGACAATGCAAATCCAGCATTATTAAAAGCACTAATGGTGTAGAAAAAGCCATGAAATAAACTTGTTTCCCACCCTAATTCATTACTCCAATATACCGAAAGTATTAAAAAACCAATCAACTCAACAATAAATGAAAAATAGATGACTGATTTAGCAACACTAAACAAGGTTGAAGTATCAGTATGATTAAAAGCTTCTTTAGCTACTACGCGCTGTAAAAAACCAATTTTTCCACCTAAAGCTATCAAAGTGACAACGGCAAAGGTCATTAAACCTATTCCACCACATTGAATAAGAATAGCGATAATGGTTTGTCCGAAAAGAGTAAACCTTGCTCCTGTATCAACTACAGCTAAACCGGTAACAGTAACAGCTGATGTAGCAGTAAATAAACTTTGCTCCCAAGAAATAGAGCTTGTAGTTGCCATTGGTAAGAGCAGGAGTAAAGAACCAATTAAGATCAAAATAGCAAAACTCCCTGCCAAAATAAAAGGAGGTGCAGCATTAATTCGTTTATTTGCGATCTTTTTTCGAACAATTAATTGGTAAGAAGGTTTCCATAAAATCATTTGGCTTTACAACAATCTAGGTGATATTTTTTTAAGTGCCGCGCGTTTACCGCACAAAAGTAAAGTGTCATTACTTTGAAGTAAAAATTTACTATTTAAATGGGTAATATTCTCTTTGTTACGTTTCACCATTAAAGGCTCTGTCGAACTTGGAGTACCTCCTAATAAACTGGAGATAGCATGATTGTGTAAATGCTCTTTAATGTGAATTTCTACTACATAATAACCATCCCCTAAAGTAATATAATCATTCACAGTAGGATAATTAAGGGCTTGAGCGACTCTAATCCCCATTTCTTCTTCTGGGTGTATGATACGTGAAACACCTAATTTTGAAATGATTGTGTGATGAGCTTTTGTATTTGCCTTTACCCAAATATTTTCAACACCAATATTTTTTAAACACAGCGTACACAAAATGCTTGATTGCATATCTTCGCCTATAGCAACTAACACGGTATCACTACTTTTTAAATCGAGTTCGCGTAAAGCATTTTCATCTGTACAATCACAAATAACCACCTGATTTAAGTATTCAACATACATTTCAGCAACCTTAGGATCACTATCGATCCCAGTTACCGTATGACCTAAATGTATTAACTCTAAACAAGCTGAAAGACCAAAACTACCTAATCCGATAATAGTAAAATGCGCCATAATTTTTATTCCAGTAATATTTTAGAGTGAACAAGACAATACTCACACAAGATAAACGATAATTAGTCATCAGTATGATTCTTAAGAGGGCTTGCAATAAACCGATAACCAACACCTGGCTCAGTATTTATGTAAAGTGGATCATCAGCATTATCATTAAGCTTTTTTCTTAATTGGGTTACAAGGACGCGCAAATAATGAGTATCTTGCTCATGACTAGGACCCCAAATATCAGCTAATAAACGTTTTTGGTTAACTAAAGCATCAGGCGTACTAGCCAACCTAACTAATAATTGATGCTCTTTTTTAGTTAAATGAACCTGATGTTCATGAATAAACACACAAGGTTCGCTAGTTCGAATAGTTAAATCACTAAAATATAATTCTTCCGCTATTGGCTCATATTTAATATCGCGCAGTAAAACTTTAATACGCGCAATCAACTCTTTAATACTAAATGGCTTACTTAAATAATCGTTCGCTCCAGCACCCAATAACCTAACTTTTTCACTATCTTGATCACGAGCAGTTAAAACTAAAACAGGAATATGACTGACTTCTCTTACTTTCTTTAGTACTTCACGACCATCTATATCTGGTAAACCTAAATCTAAAACAATAAGATTTGGTTTTTCTGAAGCAAACTGCTGTAAACCTAGCTTAGCGTTATTTGCACCTATAAATTCGAAACCTTCTGCTGACAAAGAAATAGAAATAAAATCCCTAATTTTAGATTCATCATCAATAACCAAAATTTTAGGCCGTTGCATGTTCATCTCCTAACGGTAGCTTAATGTGAATAGTACAACCTGTGTCGCTCGCTTTAGCGGTTATAGTTCCGTTGTGTGCTTCAACAATACCTTTAGCTACAGTTAAACCAATACCTGCCCCCCCCTCTCCTGTATCACCAATTCGAGTTGAATAAAAAAGATCAAAAATTATAGGCAGTTTATCTTTAGCAATCCCGGGCCCATTATCTGAAATAACGATCGACATAAATTGGCTATCACAATTTACGGTAAGCATTACTTGAGAGTGTTTAGGTGAATATTTCAAACCATTATCTACAATATTGTAAATAGCCTGCTCCAAAAGTGACTCTTGTATTAATACTTGAGGTAAATCGTCAGCTTTAGTCGTAATTAAACGAGAACTTATAAAACGCGCTTCCACTTTTTTAATAACTGGCCAAATAGATTGAGCAACAAAGTAGCAATTAAATGTGTTGTTTTTAATGCGGGTTAATTGAAGAATATTTTCGACATAGTTGTGTAAACGATGGCTTTCATCAATCGCACTATTAATAAGTAAATCTTTTTCCTTATTATTTATTTTTTCTTTATATTCTTTAAATGTACTTAATGAACCTATGATATTAGCTAACGGTGTTCTTAAGTCGTGGGATACAGATAACAAAATATTTGAACGTATTTCTGCTTGCTCAAGAGCCTCACTTTTTTTCCGATATCTTATGGAAAATTCACTGGTTAACATTGCTACAACAATAAAGATTATCGTATTAATAATATCTTCAGCATTGGTCATATGAAGTGAATAAAGTGGATGAGTAAAAAAATAGTTAAATACTAAAGCACACACAACGCCTGCCAATGTAGTGGCTATTCGATTAGATGAAATAGACACAACCACAACAGCTAGTTGCAAAATAATTAATATGCCTGTTTTTGGCAAAATGATAAGAGAAAGTAAATAGGCTAATATTGAAAACAAAAACACTGTAAATACAGAAAAAACGTAACTATAGCGTTTTTTATTTAATACATTACTTAACATGTTAATAGCCACTTACTGAAAGTTCATTCGGTTTTGATATAAATATAATTGTAACGATAATTTTGAACACTAGGCGTAAAATTTGCGCTAAATTTTTGGAGGGTGACTTTATTAGTGAATATAAGAAGTTAATCGAATACAGAAAATTAAATGGATGATGGGTTATGATTGAATAAGTATTGATGTATCAAGATTCACTCATGAGCTTATTGACAAGTTTTCTTATTATAGTTAGCCGTAAACTTTAAAAATTCTTTGCTCGGTATAGGTTTACTAAAGTAAAAACCTTGCGTGCAATCACAGCCTAGTTTATTCAATAATATCAATTGATTTTGTAGTTCAACACCTTCTGCCACCACAGTTAAATTTAAACTATGAGCCATAGCAATAGTTGCTTTAACAAGATCACAGTCAGATTTATTTATGGTGATACCATCGATAAAGCTTCGGTCTATTTTTAATATATCAAATGAGTATTGTCGTAAATAACTTAGTGATGAATAACCTGTACCAAAGTCATCCATCGACAGTTTAATACCCAACTCATGTATTTTAGATAAGACTTCGTCAATATAAGACTTACCTATCATTAATACTCCTTCGGTGATCTCAAACTCAAAATGTTGAGGTTTAATATTGGCCTCAATAAGTGATTGCTGAACGAAACTGAATAAGCTTTTATCTCTGAACTGACGCGGTGACAAATTAACAGCTATGGTATAGTTTTCCTGCTCAGTCATTTGCCACTCTTTTAAAAATGATAACGCCTGCTTAATAACATACTGACCGATAGGAATAATTAATCCTGTGTGTTCAGCAAGGGGAATAAATTCATCAGGGGTTATATTACCTAAAACGGGGTTATGCCAACGAATTAATGCTTCAGCACTTACTATGCATCCAGTTTTAACATCAAATTTAGGTTGATAATATACTTCAAATTCATCACGTTCCAATGCGCAACGCATTTGCTCTTCAATTTCAAAACGCCGGATCATAGTCACATTCATTTCTTGAGTAAAAAACGAATAAGCATTACGCCCTAAAGCTTTAGCTTGATACATTGCAGTGTCAGCATTACGTAGCAAGTTGGAAGCATTTTCACCATTTTCAGGATATATGGCAATCCCTATACTTAAGGTGATCATAAGTTCTCTTCCATCAATATTAAAAGGCTTTCTAAATACCTCCAGCAGATGCTCTACAAAATCGAGTGCGTTATTCTCATCAGTTAAACCGCGTAATAAAACAATAAACTCATCACCGCCAAGTCGACCAACGGTATCTTCCTTACGTATACTTTGACTCAATCGATTAGCAGATTCTATCAGAAGCTTGTCGCCTATTTCATGACCAAGAGAGTCATTAACTTTTTTAAAATCGTCTAAATCTAAAAAGAGTATGGCTGTTTTTTCATGATTTCTTTGAGCTTCATTAATCATTTGAGATAAACGATCTAAAGCTAAAAAGCGATTAGGTAATAAGGTTAAAGTATCGAAATAAGCATGATGACGGATTATTTCATCAGTTTTATGCTGCTCTGTAATATCTCTAACAATAACAACAATCTGATTATACTGGGGTAAGTGGCTAACTCTTGCTTCATAAAAAAGTAAACCATGAGGCAACTTAAGCTCATATTCAAAGCTAGAAACACCTTGTTCTTTTAATGCTTTCTCAATATAAACTTTAAGTCTATTTCCAATTCCATCGGGTAAAATATCCACCATAGACTTACCAATAAATTCTTCAGGAGTGACATAGAGTTCCTTTTGATTACTGGCATGAAAGTCGATAATAGTGCCATCTTCTTCCATAAGAAAAAACAGATCTGGTGTTGATTCAAGTACAGCTTTAAGCATATGTTCTTTAAATGCTGCATGCGCCTGTGCTTGCCTAACATCAGTTAAATTAACATCAATGCAGTACATCTGCTTAGTATTATGTTCATTAACAAACATCACATGGCTTGAAAATACACCAACTTCATCACCACTTTTATGGCGTAAGGTAATTTCAGACGCTGGAATTTCAATACCTTTATGGATCCAGTCGTGATGTGCTGATATGACAACGTTTCTGAGGGAGGGGGGAATAATAAGTTCTTCTATTCTCTTACCTAAAGCTTCAACTTTGGTATAACCGTACAGTAATTCGCTGCCGGCATTCCAATAAATTACGCGACGTTCTTCATCGTAGCCTTGTACAGAAACAGCATCAACCACATCAAATAATTGATGCACTGAGTCATTTATTAATGTGTGATGCCTAAATATATTGCTAATAATATTTGCTTCCATGTTGAATAAATGAAAACGCTTATCGCCTTTTTCTTAATATTAGACACTAATTTTTATTTTGCACCGTTTACCAATAAAATTGCATACAATAGTCTACTTAGACCATATTCCCTTCGCACAAAGACAAAATAAACCTGAAACTACCTTAATCGCAATTCTAATTATTTAGCACACTCGTGTCTTTTTTCTAAAACAATACTGTTACACAAACGACATATATCTGAAATAAATCCTTCAAATATGCTTGTTAATCTCGTGACTAAAGGAATAGTTGAGATTAACAATGAAAGAGAATTTTTTACTATATATTTTATGTGTTATTACCGTGATTTATTTATTGAATCGCATTCGAATACGTTTGCAATTATCAAAAGCAAAGCACCCTTCGTTGCGTGGTCACAGTAAATGGTCGCGCCGAATAACAAGTAAAATCCCTTACTTTTATTATAATGAAGCTCATTACTTTACCTGTGATGGTGCGCCTCAAAACATAGGACAACAACGCAAAGAAGCGTTACATAATTTAGCAACCAAGCTTAATAACAGCTGTGCTAAAACCATAGATTATTCTCATCAGCTTGAAAAAAGCATTTCAGATATACAGTTTACAAGTAATTACCGTATCCCCTTTCCCTTTCAGAAATTACTACCTAAGGCATTTAAGCTGGGTTCTATTGTTGATGAAACCTTAGGTACCAAAATAAAAGACTTAGACGGTAACTGGCGCTTCGACTTATCAGGATCTTATGGTGTTAATGTTTTTGGTTACGACTTTTATAAAGATTGTATGGATAAAGGTTTTGAACAAGTTAAAGACTTAGGCCCGGTATTAGGCGCTTATCATCCCATTATCGCTGAGAATGTAGAGTTAATTAAAAGTGTCTCAGGTTTAGATGAAGTGTCTTTTCACATGTCTGGCACAGAAGCGGTTATGCAAGCAGTTCGACTGGCCAGATATCATACTAAAAAATCACATTTAGTTAGGTTTTGTGGTGCTTACCATGGCTGGTGGGACGGTGTTCAGCCAGGTGTTGGTAATCGTCGCAAAGTAAATGATGTTTATACCTTAGCCGATTTAAGTGATAACGCACTTCACATATTAGCAACAAGAAACGATATTGCTTGCGTATTAATAAATCCTCTACAAGCGTTTCACCCTAATTCAGATTCAGGCTCAGATTCAACCTTAGTCGCTAGTGACAGAGCCACAAATTTCGATAAAGCTAACTACACAATTTGGCTTAAAAAAATTCAAGAAATATGTAATCGACGCAACATTGTATTGATTTTTGATGAAGTATTTACAGGCTTTAGATTGGGCTATAGAGGCGCACAAGGTTACTTCGACGTGCAAGCTGATTTAGTCACTTACGGTAAAACACTAGGTGGAGGATTACCTGTTGGAGCATTAGCTGGACAAGCTCATTTAATGAAACGCTTTAGAAAAGATGCGCCGGCTGATGTCTCATTTGCTCGTGGAACATTTAACTCCCACCCTTATGTAATGGGTGCAATGAATGAATTTTTAAATCGTATTCAAACACCTGAAATTCAAAATATTTATCAAAATATCGAAGGTGTTTGGAATAAGCGTGTAGAAAAATTCAACAACAAGTTACAAGCTAATAATCTGCCCATAAAAATAACCAACATGCATACCATATTATCAGTTTTATACACCAAACCCAGTCGATATAACTGGATGCTGCAATTCTATTTAAAAGCAGCAGGATTAGAGTTGAGTTGGTTAGGTTCAGGGCGAATGATCATGAGCTTCAACTTTACCGAAGATGAATTTGAAGAAGTCTGCAATCGCTTTATTGAAGCAGCATTAGCGATGAAAAATGATGGCTGGTGGTGGCAAACGCATGTGACTTCTGAGCAATTAACTAACAAAAAGATCAAGCGTCAGTTTTTATTCGACATGTTTGCAAGTATGTTCCCAGTACTTTCTCAAATAGTACCGGCACCTATTAAGTCAATAGCATTAAAACCGACGAGTAAAACAAAATCCAGCGAAGGTTCACCACATAAAACAGCTGATATTAAGCCAATAAAAGAGCAAGTAGACAACACAGCTGAAATCAAAAATACCACAATTAAAAAGGTATCCTAATATGCTACAAGTATCTAATGCTACAAATACGATATCCCCTTTAAAAAAGCATGTTAGCAAGAGCTCTTTTAGAGAATCTTTAAAAAATGAATATGACGAATTTTTACAATTACAAAAAAACAAATACAACAGCGAAGATTGCTTAAAAGTCGATTTGCATTGTCATGATCATAATAGCGATGTACCCGACGAGTTATGGGGCCGTATACTCAGACTCCCTGAAACTTGGTTAAAAACCACAGAGCTAGTCGCGCTACTTAAAAAGAACAATATGGATGTAGTTACTGTAAGCAACCATAATAACGCGCGATCATGTTGGCAACTTATCGAGCAAGGTATTGATGTTCTTGTGGCTGCGGAGTTTACCTGTTACTTCCCTGAATACGAATTATACATTCATGTATTAACCTACGGTTTCACGAAAGAACAGGAGAATGTATTAAACGAGAAGCGTCAAAACATCTATGATTTTCTCCGTTATACAGCTCAAGCTAACTTACCCGTGATCATGCCGCATCCACTATACTTTTATACAAAAAATGAAAAAATCGATTTAAGTTTATTTGAAAAACTGGCCGTAATGTTTCAACGCTTTGAAGTATTAAATGGACAGCGTGATCTTTGGCAAAGTGTTTTAACCTTGAATTGGGCGCAAAGCTTAACACCTGAAAAAATTGTCGCTTATGCTAAAAAGCACCATTTAAATCCGGTTGATTTTGGCGTAAATCCTAATAAAGCTAAAATACTCACAGGTGGCTCTGATGATCATACAGGTATTTTTGCAGGCCAGTGTGGTTCAAACCTTTATATACCTAATTTAGCTAAACGTTTAGAAACAGAAAAACCATCGGCACTTGCTCTAGAAGCTTTACGAGAAGGTAATGTAGCGCCCTTCGGACAAATAGGCGAAAACCAAAAACTCAATATCGCCCTACTTGATTATTTCTCACAAGTTGCCACCAAAATCACTGATCCAGGTTTACTGCGCATTATGCTTCATAGAGGCTCAGCATGGGACAAAATTGGTTGTTTTACTATTAGTAACTTTTTGTTAGAAATGCAGAAAAATAAAAAAGCGATGAAGTTTTTTCAATTTATTCACGATGCTTTACAAGGTAAAAAACCCAACAAGTTAATCAAATGGAAAACCTCTAAAAACTATCGTTTCTGTTTCGAATATTTAGAGCAAATAGCTGACAGTAAAAACAAATCACCTGAAGAGTTTGTTAGCACAGTTAACGAAGTTATTGGCCACTTGTTTACCTATTTAAATAAGCTAATGGCAAATAAAATTGAAGAAACGATTGGCACTAACACGAGTAAAAATAAAGACACTAAACTCCGTAATATATCTACCGAAGAAATCACTCGAAAGTTTGAAGTACCTAGCCAACTTACCGCTTTATTCTTTGGTAATAATGTAAAAAAAGACAACATGAGTAATGTAAAGGTAGAAAAGCTACTCGATCATCTCTCATTTCCTCTGCTCATTAGCACCTTCCTAGCTGGAGCAACATTAGCTTCAACAAGAGTGTTATATCAAAATCGTAACCTACTAAATGAATTTGCAGAACACTTAGGTAAAAACCGCCATCAAAATAAGGCGTTATATTTAACCGATACATTGCGCGATAAAAATGGCGTATCAAATTCCCTATCGGGCAAACTCAAAGAAGTACAAAAAGCCGACTTGCCTATCGACTTTTTAATTTGCCATAACGATATAGCGCAAGAACCTCACTTGTTTGTTGTTCGACCTATATCAAGCTTTTCGGTACCCCATTATCACGATCAAGAAATTCGTTTACCTGATTTGATGGAAATAGCTCGTATATTTTATGAAGGAGGTTATGACCGCATAGTTTGTTCAACAGAAGGTCCTATGGCTGTCGTTTCGTTATTTTTGCAGCAAATGTTTAATGTACCCAGTTACTTTTTTATGCACACCGACTGGATCGACTTTATCAAACACGGTACCGATTTAACGCAATACGAGCGAGACCGTGTTCGTCGTTTATTACGTGCTTTGTATAATCGCTATGATGGAATATTTGTATTAAACACTGAACATAAATCTTGGTTAACTGACCACGAAATGCAATTAGACCCAAGTAAAGTTTTTCTTACTGCACATCATACACAACCAAGAGATGAAGCAGTTACAAAGATAAAAAAATCAGACGTTATTGCCGATGCGACTGACACTACTCCTATTTTATTTATTGCATGTCGAGTGAGTAAAGAAAAAGGCTTATTCGATTTACCTGAAATCATTGCCAAGGCTAAACAAAGTATTCCTGATTTACGCTTGGTTATTGCAGGCTCAGGTCCAGCAACAGAAGAGCTTAAACAACGGTTACCTGAAGCGGTATTTTTGGGCTGGCAGAGCAAAGAGCAATTAGCTGCTTTATACCTTACTTTAGATTTATTTATTTTTCCTTCTAAGTTCGACACCTTTGGTAATGTAATTTTAGAGTCTTTTGCACATGGCATGCCTACCTTAGCTTATAACTGCAAAGGGCCTAAAGATATTATTCAACATGAAATCAATGGTTACTTAGTTGAAACTATTGATGAAATGGCAAGTAAAGTGGTTCAGTTCTTTGACCAAAAAACACAACGTCAACTAATGAAAAACAATGCCTTAGTAAGAGCCGCTGAGTATCAGGCGCAACCCATAATGCATCAGTTTATGTGTGATTTGGGTTTAGATATACCGGAGCATTATGTTATTCAAAGTAATGTCGATAGTATTCCAAACACCTCTGAAACGACTTTCATTCCTGCTGAGGTTGAATACGCCTCCTGCGAAAATGAAAACATCCCTTTAAAAATAGAAAACTTAACAGAAAAAACGGTCGCATAATTTATGACAAAACTTACCCATGCGCTAACTAAGCAAGAGCAGCTTAATTTTCTAATCACCAACCGTATTCCAAGACGCTGGCTAACACAGTTTATGGGATGGTATAGCGCTATAGAAAATCCAATACTAACCAAAGCCTCTATCGCAATTTGGCAGTTGTTTTCAGAAGACCTAAGGCTTGAAGATGCTAAAAAGCAAAACTTCAAAAGTTTACAAGAATGCTTCACTCGTGAACTTAAAAAAGGTTTACGCCCTGTAGATTCAGACAAAAACTTAGTCACTAGCCCGTGTGATGCCATTGTTGGAAGTTGCGGTGATATTGAAGGGACTCGTGTATTTCAGGCAAAAGGGTTTCCTTATGAGTTAAGTGATTTAATCCCCGACTTCCATTTAAACAACAAATACCGTAACGGTAAGTTTATTACCCTCAGGCTTAAAGCCAGTATGTATCACCGTTTTCATGCACCTATAGACTGCTCCGTTCAAAAAGTTAATTACATTTCTGGCGATACATGGAATGTAAATCCGGTGGCGCTAAAGCGTGTTGAAAATCTATTCTGTAAAAATGAACGTGCAGTTATCGAGCTAAAAACTGATGATCCCGATAGCAGCATAACCTTAGTACCTGTGGCTGCAATTTTAGTCGCTTGTATGAAATTTAATTTTCTCCCTAAACCTTTAAATATTAAATATAAAGGGCCTAATTACATTCACTGTAATGCTCGGTTTAAGAAAGGTGATGAGATGGGATACTTTCAACACGGTTCAACCATTATTCTCTTTGCAACAGCTAACTACGAGTTTTGTGAAGGAATAGAAAATGGACAACGAGTCAACATGGGACAAGCATTAATGAGTGGACACAATGTTCAATCAGGCGAGCTAAAAACCACAAAGAGCTCTTCAAGCTTTAAACACATGAATTAAAAGATTATCAATTACTTAAACTTACTTAACACTAACATTGAAATAGGATATTTATGAAATTTTATGACGAACTTCAAAAACAACGTTGGGATGATCACCGTTTTTACCATCACAATCGAATCAACCAGTTCTTACATTTATTAAGTGCTTGTTGTTTTTTAGCGAGTTATGTTTTGGTGTTTTACTACCCTGCTGCCGCTGCTTTAGTTGGCTGGTTGTTAGCGATGACATTGCGCCAAACAGGCCACTTCTTTTTTGAACCAAAAACTTATGACCAAGTAAATCAAGCGACACACGAGCATAAAGAAAGCGTGAAAGTCGGTTACAACTTACAACGTAAAGTTATTCTTCTTTCAATTTGGGCATTAGTACCTGTTATTTTGTTTTTCGAACCATCATTCTTTGGCATGATGCAGGAACATACAGAAATAATGAGCTTTATTAACAACATGGCTATAATTTGGTTAATTGTTGGTTTTGGCGCCGTGATATTTCGTACCGTACACTTATTTAAATTAATGGGAGTTCAGTCAGGTTTAGTGTGGTTTACTAAAATTCTTACCGACCCTTTTCACGATATAAAAATTTATCACAAATCTGTTTATCATCTAATGAAAGGTGAAATGTACGACGATATGACTGATTGGTACGAAGAAACACCTAAAACACACTAACTTAACCCCAAGTTAGTGTTCTCAAAAAGTATCAACCAATAAAATGTAGAGCCAAGCGCTCTACATTTTGCTTTTAAGATTATTTGATTCACGCAAGTAATTGATGTTCGTCTATTTAAGCACTACTATTATTAAATTAGCACTTAAATAAGAACAAGATGAATAAGCAAGATAAAAAATTTGAGAAAGAGCTCATAAAAGCTCTTACACATTGTTGTGAACAATTTAAACCAGAAGTTGACGGGTTTGAATGGTTAACTCACACCCTTAACTTTTCTAATATCCAACAAAGTATTCGCATTATTTGTGTATTTGAAAGCAATATTCAATTAAGCAACGCTATAGATAAAGACGATTTAACCAGAATGAGTAACGCACTAGTAGATTGTTTAAAACAATTAGGCATTACAATAAAAAAACCGACCCAACACATTATTTTTGATAGTGAAGAAAACTGTGATGCTTCACACCAAGGTAATTGGCAACAAAGACTTAGCGAGCAATATAGCTAGCTAAGTCAGTAGTTTCTTTATTTCTTTTAAAAGCGTTCAATACACCATTGCACTGCAACAGCTGCTATTGCGAGAGATCCTAAAGGCATTACCCACTTCTTATACCAATTAAAGTTTCGAGCCCAAATTAATAAAGGTAAAGCTACGGCTAAAATAGCAAGCTGACCTAACTCCACACCTAAATTAAATGCCAGTATACTCAATAGTTGAAAGTTTTCAGATAAACCGAGTTCGCTTAACACACTGGCAAAACCCATCCCATGTAATAAACCGAAAGCAAAGGTGATCCAACCTAATCGTAGTATAAGTGGCCACACATTATTAAATGCAGTTAACAACACAGAAAATGCAATACCCAGCTCAACCCAACGACTGCTAAACGAGATTATATTTAATGCAGTTGCTGTTAGCGTAATTGAATGTGCCAGCGTAAATGCAGTAATGATCCAAGCTGTTTTCTTAAATATTGCTAGCTTTGTTGGGTTAGCTTCCCAAGTGTCTTGATTTCGAACTAATACAGAAGTTAACAACAAAGTTATTAAAAATAAAACATGATCTATACCCATCCAAATATGTAAAACACCTTGATAGGTATACTGAGTAAAGGTGGTCAAGTAATCTGGTTTTTCAAGATTAAGAATTTGAGATGGATTAGATTTACTTAATACTCGACTCGCATTGTTCAGGTTAATAATAGCTTTATGATTATCGTCAATATCAAAAAGAGCACTATAGGTGATCCTCACCTCAGCATCTGATGTACAAGTAAAAGTAACAGGAATAACTAAGTAAGCTTCGTTGTAATGATTATCAACTTTGTAATCACCAATATTCACTAACGGACACGGAGTAGTGCCTTGTTCTAATTGAATACTGTTACCAACAAGTTCGTTAATGGTGGGCGCTTTAGTCTTTATTTCATACCAACTGACTTGTTTATCTTCATCAAGATCAAAGGAAACAATTTGTTCTAAATCAGAAATTTGTATCTGCCAGTTTCCTGTGTATTGAGCATTGTCTTTGTTGTATTCAAGGTTGAGATAGCTGGTGCTAAGTTGATGGGCTTGAATAGATGGCACACTGAAAAAGTATAATAAGCACATAAATAAACTTGTGGTTATTAAAGACCTTACGTTGGAAGAACTAAAATTCATTACTACTCCGTACCTTTTAACTGAGCTTCAACTAATAATTGCTTGTCGCTGCTCATTTTTGCTTGTTTTAAATTGATTGTAGCCCAATAAATAGCTTTGCTTGTATTAGGCTCTACTTCTAAATAGTATTTGGCGAGATCACTGGCGTGAAAAGTATCTTGTCTTAGTTCGCGAAGTGCTATTCGCTTTTTAATCAAGGTTTGCCATGTAGTATTTTGAGTGACTTTTTCAGCTATTGCTAATCTTATTAATAAAGAATCTTCTAAATCATCAACATTGTTTAATAAACCACCTAACGAACTAAGTACTTGCTGATGATTATTTAAACCTAATTGAATATCTGCCCATAGTGCAATCAAACTTACAGGTGACTGATTAAGTTGAATATTATCTAGGTGTAGTAAAGCGTCATCATAGCGTTTAAGTCGGTAAGCCATCTCACTTAATACTTGCAATGTGTATTCACTTATTTCTTTGTTACGAGTTATTTTTAGTAGTGAATTATAACTTTGTTCTAACTGCCCTTCTTGGCTACGTATATCTAATACACAAGTCGATGTAGTCATAATACTTACGCTGCCAATAAGCGCAGTACAATGTTGTTTAGCTTGGGTGAATTCACCTTTTATCATCAACATATTCGACAGTAACATGTGGGTATTACTTTGTTGTTTTTTTGTGGCAGGTTTAATCGTTAAAGTTTCTTCGGCGATAGCAATAGCTTCATCAAATTGATGCTCTTTTTGCAATACTCTCGCATATAAATAGCCAATTTTTAGCGTAGGTGCTTGTTGATATAATTTTGCTAAACGAACTTTAAGTGCACCTTGTAAACGTTCAGTTTGACCAACATTTTGACTGTTTAAAACAAGTTGCTCTATTTCATCAATAGATAACTCTACTTTAAGCAATGAATGTGAAGCAGTAATAATGTCATTATCTTTAGGTGTGTGTGCCGTTGCCAAAGAATAATGGGAAAATAAAAGACTAGCGAATAGAAATGAGTTTTGAATCGTTTTGGTTATCATTACAGTTGTCCTAAAAAGCCATCCTTGGCATGAGGTCAAAAATTCAATGTATAAAATTTTCTAATTATTGAACTAACAAGTCGTCAAAGTTAACTTCTTCACCAGCGTTAAAGTAAGCTCTACCATTAACGGTAAGTGGTTCGGCATCCGTACTTTGATTAAATGCATCATTAGTAAACTGAACAAAATCAACATCTAATGTTTCAATAGTTATACTTACCGTAGCTGTAGCTGTTTCGCTCGAAGGATCTTGAACAATAAATCTAAAACTATCGGCTCCAGTAACACCTGTATTAGGTGTGTAGGTATAACTACCTGATTCAGTAATAACTACGTTACCTAAAGCAGGCTCTGAATCTAATGAAAATGTAATGCTATCTCCATTAGGATCCGTTGCCATAAGCATGTCGGTAATAGCAACTTCAGTTTGTGTTGTTACTGTGGCGTTTTCAGCTATTGGCGCTTTATTAACTTCAGGCTTTTTATCATCGCTATTACACGCACTTAATGCAGTAACCGCGAGACATAACCCTAAATAATTAAGCTTTTGTTTTAAGTTTACGTTAAGCATAGCGATGCTCCTTATTTAGAACCAGCAAGTGGAGTAGCTAAATACGGAAAGCTTGCATCCATCATAGTTGCATGAATTGGCGCGCCATCTGTAAACGGAACAGTACCAACACTTGCGTCTTCAGGAACACATAAGCCTAAGTCAGTATCAACGCCACCAACAGGAATTGGATGACATAAACGTCCCATAACAACACGCAATGCGATATCAACTACATCATCACCTGGGCGACGACCGTTTGGAAAACCTGCTAAATCGTTACCAACAACACCAAATGTTGATTGGTCAGCTTGAGCTGTAGCAGCAATACCTGTATTTAAACGTAACATTTCAGACGGTGTAACTGTTGCTTGTTGGTTAACACCAGCAAAACCAGTTAAGAATGCTGTAATTAAATCAGTACGTGGAAAGTTAGTTGGCGCTAGTGTTTCAATTTCAGCACCTAAAGTGGTATTTACAGCATCTTTAAATAGAATATTTAACAATTCTGGTAAAGCAGGATGCGAAACATAATCTAAAAACTGACCATCGTCGTGCGGATGTGATGTAGAAAATGCATCTTTATCTTTAATACCAATAACCAATTCATTCACTAACGGATTACCTAAACGAGATACCTGCGTAAGTGCCCCGCCATTAGCGGCATTATTAGCAAAGCTAGCATCAGGGTTCAAAATACGTGCCTGTGGTAAACTTGCTGTTGTCCAAGAACCAATAACACCGTTACCGTCACCTGTTAAACAACTTTTAGGTACTTCAATAGCGATAGAAGTAATGTTTTTATCGACTAAATCATCGTTATCCATTGATTGCGTAATACCACCTGGGAAACCGCCAGTATCTCCAGCACCTGGAGCACTATCACCTTCAATAGGTACATAGTTAACTAAATCGAATGTTTTACCTAGGTTTACAACAAATGGGTCTTTACGTTGCCCAACAAATACTTTTGCCATAGCTTCACAACCTGGTAATGCTACGTCGTAAACATATTGGTCAGCATACGTTTGATAATTTTGTTCTGAAGTAAACGTTTTGTTACCAATGTAATCAAGTGGCTTCATAAAGCTGTCTGATGTTGAAGAAGAGTTCGTTAATGTTGCTTTACTACCTGTCGCTTGAGGACCCGTGACCATAGCCATGGTATAACTTTCACTGAAATTGGCTGCACTATCGTCTCCAGCAGAAACACCACCAATATTTTTAAGAGGTACAGAAACGGTACGTTGATTACCCTCTGGACCAACTGTTAACTGTACGCCTTGATTGTTATTAGGTAGCGTACTAGTGAAGTTAAATTGGAAAGTGATATCTTCCATCGCATCACCATCATTATCGATGTGAATGCTATAAGTTGCATCTGGGTCCATAGCAAAATAATTAGGTCCACCGTATGCATCTTGCAATGGAATATAGTTAGCAATAAGTGTTACGAATCCGCCACGACCTTCCTCATAACTATTAAATGCAAAGAAATCTGTAGAATCTAATGTTGGAAAACGACTAATGTTTGGCGCTTCTCTATGACTTGAAGCTTTGCTTGGTGCGCTTACTAAGGTACTACATATTACTATCGCTAAAAGCGAAGGAGTGAAAGCTTTCATGGTTGTTCCCTTTATTTTTAATTAGTATCAATAGTAATAACGGGCGAGTTTTTATATTGGATGCAAAATAATTAAAATTAATTATTTAATATTGAAACCATCAACTAACCTATTGAATAAATTAAAAATAAAAAATCATTAATATAAAAATAACGAAGCCTCATAACTAACCTCATACTTTTAATATTTATTTTAAGAGGGACGAAAAGCTTAAAGGGAATACTCAATGGTATATATGGAGGGTTTTATAATGAATGGGTAAAGCTAATTTTAAAGATACAAAGGTGAGGATAATAAGAGCGTAGATTATTACTTTTTGCCTAAATTACGTTGAGCGTTAGTTTATTTATCCGCAAAAAAATATACGAATAAATAAACCAACGAATACTCTAACCAAATATTTACTTATAAAGTAACAAGTTTACTTGTGTACAATACTTCTGTTGGCGCACCATTTGGCGAACCGCCTAAAGGCTCTAAACTTACGGCTAATATATTAATGTTATCAACAACAAATTGCTGATTTTTAGCCAACAATATTGTACCGTTTTTAGGTAGTAGCCCTAAAGAAATAGGTGCTTCTTGGTCTTTAACAATCATCCATAGCTCATAATCTTTATCGCTTATCGTATCTAACTGACTACTTGCTCTAACCGACAAACCTTGTTCGCGCACATCAATAAACCATAATGCTTGCTTAGCTTCATTCTCTACTAATGCAAACTGCTGAGTGCTTTCAACAATAGGTGATACAGGTTGCAGTAATATTATGGCTAATACTAAACTTGCTGCCGTTGCAATTAACGACCATTGGCGCCAAAATCCTGGTTTAGTTTTAATCACTGTGCTTGGTGTTTTTCTCGTTTCAAGGCGTTGCAAAATCTGTTGCCATACCTTTTCGTCAGGCTTCACAGGCTTAATAGCACTTGAAAGACTATTAAGATTAGCTTCCCATGTATGAGTTGCTTCACGCGCCATAGTAGAAGTAAGCATTAATCGCTGAAAACGTTTACGAGTAAGTCCTTTAAGCGTACCTAAAACATACTGTGCAGCGAGTAAGTCGACAAGTTCGGGATCGTTATATTTCATAATGATAAACACCTTTGTAGCTGTTGTAGTCCACGTCTTATCCAACTTTTTATTGTGCCTAACGGAATACTAGTTTGATTCACTAATTCTGTATGGCTAAGACCTCGATAGTAGGCAAGATGGATCACCTGCTTTTGTTGCACCTCTAATTCTTCAATGCAATTAACAAGCTTAGTGTCTGAGTCGTAATCAACTTCAATAAACTCTTCACTTATTGTATTAAGACTTTCATCGCTAGATAAAATTTCTTCTTTACGCACCTTGTTGTAACGCAACACATCTAAACATCGGTATCTCACAATGCTTATCATCCATGAAATAACACTACCTTTTGATGAGTTGTATTCTGATGCGTTATGCCAAATTTTGACAAAAGCATCCTGTAATACTTCTTCCGCATGAGCTCGGTTAGTTAACATTTTTAAGCTAATGGCAAATAACTTGCTGCTCGTCTCCTCATAGAGTTGTGCAAATGCTTTTTTATCGCCTTGAGCAGTCGCACTAATTAGAGAGAGTAATTCATCACTTTGCATAATTTACCTTTTTTCTTATATAAACGTTCGACATGGATTTTTGGATGCAGCTTATTTATAAATTTTGAAATAAATATAAAAATGCATAATAGAAGAAATAATTGATATACGTATATATCGCTAATAACTGTAGCATTACATTCATTCAACCGATATAGATAAAAAACCTAGAGCAGAGACAAGGAGATGAATATTATGGGGGTTTTAGTGTGAGCTAGGTATTTAAGAGGGAGTAGAACAAAATAAGAGTTTGTTCTTTTGTCCTACTCAATTGAGTGCTAATTTACTCGTATGATACTTTCGCTTTATTTTTTAATTTCTCTTTGTAGACTGGGTATAAATTATAAGTAGAGTAAAACTCTGTATGAAATGCTTTCCAAGCCGTTTTTTCTATCGCTAAGTTAACTTCACGAACTTGATGGGCAGGAACTTCTAAAGTAACAACTTGGCCAATCCCCATCATTACATACCAACTAACAACAGAAACACCTTTAGGTGGAAATGAGTCAAAAAAGCCTTGCTTGGCTAGAATTTCCTGTGTTTCATCTAAGATTTTAGTTTGATCGTGTTTTAAGAAAACAGTCAGTAAAACTGAATCTTTCGGCTGCTTATCAGCCCCCTGTTCAGCTAAAGAAGTAAAGCTTGTTATAACAAGCACACATAACATAAATAATTTAATCATAAATTTTCCTTTTTAAGATAGATTTTTAAAGACTTATTAAGAGATTAAATATTAGAGGATAAAATAACGACACACAAGGTAATAGTCATTAAAACCATAAGGAAAATGTGAAAATAAATTAATGAACACTCGTTAATAAATCTAAGAACTTCCTCACTTTCGGTGATAAATGTTTCCTGCTGGGATATAAAGCATAAATATTGATAGGTGTTTGCTTGTAGCCTTCAAATAAAACAACAACTTGTTTTTCTTTTAGCTCTTTTTCCATATAGAAAGCAGGTAAACGGCATATCCCCTTATGTTGAAGCACCATAGCTAATTCCATTTCAGCGTTATTACAAAGGATAGTTGCAGGTACTTCCACCTGCACTTTTTCACCTTCTAAAGATTCAAACTTCCATTTTGTTGGGCTTTTCAGATTACTATAACTCAAACATTTATGAGCCACTAAATCCTCTGGTTTTTTAGGTATTCCATTCAGTGTTAGATATTGATGAGAAGCGACAATATGTGATTTATACGAGGCGATTTTTTTACAAACAAGTGTTGAGTCTTCTAGCTGATGCGTGGCTCTTATAGCCAGATCATATCCCTCTTGAATCACATCCACTTTCCGATCATTAAAATCCAAATCTAATTTTACATCTGGATATAATCGCGTGTAGTCAATTAAAGCTGATTGTAAATGACTCATCCCATAACCAATAGGACAACTCATTTTAAGTACACCTTTGGGCTCAATGTTAGCTTGATTAATAATACCTAAAGCCTGTTCTGCATCAATGTTCATTTGCTCACATTGTTGGAAATAAGCCTGCCCTTCTGGTGTTAAACTTATCTTCCGCGTTGTACGGCTCAGTAATCTCACTCCAAGACGAGATTCTAACTTGTTAATTTCTTTACTTATATATGATGTTGAATGCCCATTAATAATTGAAGCTGCAGTAAATCCTCCACTATTAACAACTTGTGTAAATAGTACAACGCCATCAAATAGTTTTAGGTCTTTAATCATGCTTATCTCTCATTAAATTTCTATTACACTCTATAATCTAAGCATAACTTTGTAACCTTGCGATTAACAGTTATATGGAAACAATGTTTACATAAAAAACATATTAATCATTAATCGGAAACTATATAAAATACCTACATAAAATAACCATACAAAAAAGTCAAAACACCAATGACTTTAATTACAATCAAGTTTGTTCCTAAATATAAAGAGAGATTTAAATGAAAATTTTAGCTTTTGCCGCCAGCAGTAATAAAAACTCGATTAACAAAAAGCTAGTAACTTATGCAGCAAACTTAGCTGAAAATGCTGAAATAGATATTATTGATATTAATGATTATGAAATGCCTATTTTTAGTGAAGATAGAGAAAAAGAGTTAGGTCAACCGCAGCAAGCTAAAGACTTTTATCAAAAGATTGGCGAAGCAGATGCGATTATTATTTCGTATGCTGAGCACAATGGTACTTATACTGCCGCGTATAAAAATTTATTTGATTGGACATCTAGAATCAATCAAAAGGTTTATCAAAATAAAGCGATGGTAATTTTAGCCACTACACCAGGCCCTGGCGGAGCGAGTTCAGTTTTAAATACAGCGGTAACTTCAGGTCCATATTTTGCTGCTAATATTATAGGCTCATTATCAGTACCAAGTTTTTATGATAATTTTGATAGTGAAACAGGAAAGCTATCAAATCAGGCATTAAACGATGAACTTAAAGCGATAATTAATAAGCTTTAACTCTCTATTTTTTACGGTAAACATCGTTAGACAAGTTGTTAATTCAATCACTTAATAACTTGTCTTTACACTCTTTTACAAACCATATCTATTTTTTACTTTTGTACACATCTCTTTTTTCAACAAGTCATCTATACTGATATGAAATCAGTAATTTAAGTATAGAGTGAGTATGATACCGCCTAAAAATCCTGATAATGAAAAAGAAAGGCTTATGGCTTTAAAGTGTCTAGGTATATTAGACACTCCAGCACAAGAGCACTTTGATCGCATTACTCGAATGGCAAAACGCTTATTTAATGTTCCTATTTCATCAATTAGTTTAATTGATGAGAACAGACAATGGTTCAAATCTAAAGTTGGACTTGAAGCGACTGAAACTCCAAGAGATATTTCATTTTGTGGTCATACAATTTTAAATGACGAAACATTTATTATTGAAGACGCATCGAAAGATGAACGCTTTGTTGCTAACCCGTTAGTTGCTGGTGAACCTTTTATTAAGTTTTATGCTGGGCACCCTTTAAAAACAAGAGATGGATATAATTTAGGTACGCTATGTATTTTAGATTTAAAGCCTAGAACACTTTCCAATGAAGATATTCTTACACTTAAAGATTTAGCATCAATTGTAGAAGATGAACTAAATGCCTTAAAGATGGCAGCATCTGACGAATTAACCAAAATCACCAATCGACGTGGCTTTATTGAATTAGCAAAACACGCCATAGCTATGAGTGCTAGGCAAAAAACTGAAAGTTATATAGCGTATTTTGATTTAAACAACTTTAAAGTGATTAACGATACTTATGGGCATTCAGCTGGTGATAAGGTTCTCGTATATTTTGCCAATCAGATGCAACTAACCTTCAGAGATTCAGATTTTTATGCACGAATAGGCGGAGATGAGTTTGTTGTTTTTCTATCAAACACCACGGAAGAACTAGCCAAAGATGCAATTGAACGATTAAAGTTAAATATTAAAAATAATTATGATAAAGATGAATTACCGCACCCAATTCTGTTTTCAGAAGGTTTAATCAAATATGATCAAGCGAGGCATCATGATATACACAATTTTATAAATGAAGCTGATTTAGCTATGTTTGAGAACAAAAGAAAAACGAAAGAGTAAGAATTAGAGTAAGTTTAATTAGCATGTTACTAACTGCTTTAAAATACAAATGACTTATCTATATTTCAACAAAAAATCCTGAGTAAAAAAGCGATTCAGCTAATTACATTTAACTATGCCAATAATATTGTGATCTTATTAGAGCTGGTATTTGGAGGTATATAGGAACACGGATAATCCATACTTTTACCACCAAGCTAACCAAATTTAGACACGTACTTATCACAACGAATAATTTTCTTAACCACCAAAGCGGTCGTTCGTCACCAAACTGTTAATGTTAACTTCGTGAGTAAAGAGAAAGTTAGCTATCGGTTGTTCTTTAGGTCAACTGATAGCCAAAAGCGGTCATAGATTTTTTGTGAAACCATGATCATATTTAGGGTAATAGCAACCTAAGTTCGCTGCTTGTTTGTGGGGCTTGTTTAAGCTCATAGCTGCTGTTAATATTATATTTTTTAACATTAACTATAGGTCTAAAGCTGTCAGTAGTGAATTAGAGTTCAAGGTCACTTTGTTAGCACAGAATGCGCAATCATTTAATTTTCACATACACTTTATAATAAACTATTTATGTCATATTACTAAAAATCTCAATTAGCAATTAAAGTCAATCCACTTTTAGCACATAAAATTTCCCCATCCCTAACTTCATTTCTTTAAGGTGGTTTACTTATGCCCTTGCTATGCTAAAAGTGACTCTAGTAATTGAACACTAAACTTTTACCTAAACTAATTACAAAATTGGATCTAGTGGAGCACCGTTAAAGTTACTATGGTGGCAGGACTCTTAGATGGAATAACTTGACCCTAGATTGACAATTTAGAAATAGTTAGGACGTATGATGTGGTTATTCTTTACAAATGAAGAACTAACTTGCGAACACACAAAAAACATTTAAATTTAGCTACTTAGCCTAATTGCAACCGCTGGTTGACAAATTAACAACCTGACTTGCTGGTCTGCAACTACCTGACTTTTTATGCTTACCGTTCAACAACAGAGGAAGGAATGAACTCGATGATATTAGCAGAAAAGATTGTCAGATTAAGAAAGCAAGTTGGCTGGTCGCAGGAAGAATTGGCTGAAAAGATGAATGTTTCTAGGCAGTCAGTCTCTAAATGGGAAAGCACTAATAGCATCCCTGATTTAAATAGAATAATTATATTAGCGGAGATTTTTGACGTTTCAACTGACTTTCTACTGAAAGATGAAAATGAAGTATTTGATTCCCGTGATAAAAGTAGAGAGCTTGATACCATTCAGGTTAGCTTGGAACAAGCCGTGAAGTATATTGAACATAAGATGGAAGTGTCAGCCTTAGTCACCAAGGGAGTTATGCTTTGTGTCTGCTCAGTAGTACCACTGTTTTTCTTCTTGGCATTGGCTGAAACAAATAGGTTAAATCTGACAGGCGATATTGCAGCAGCTATAGGAGTCGTGAGTATTTTAGTTATGGTCTCTATTGGAATAAGTTTTTTTATCAAAACCAACCAATATGAAAATGAAATAGCTGTGATAGATAATGAAGCATTTGAGTTGGCCTATGGTGTGCACAGCGTTTTTAAAGAAAAATTAAAAAAATTCAGAGTTACTTATAATCGAAGACTATCAGTAGGTATATTCATGTTCATTATCAGTTTTGTACCTCTGATGTTTGTTAGCATGTTTTTTGGTGGTTCAGGTATAATTTTAATGATGTTAATTGTACTGATTCTTATAATAGCAGCAGGAATATACATAGTGGCTCCTGTCTCTGCTAAATATGATGCCTACAACAATATTCTAAAAGATAGCTGCCTAGAGACAGCTAAAAGTAAACGTACAAAACGCGCAGAAAAGCTTGCTGCATTCTACTGGCCTTTGCTAACAGCTATATTTCTTGGCTGGAGCTTATGGACTATGGACTGGGGCGTAACCTGGATTGTTTGGCCTGTGGGTGCTGTCCTTTTCGCTGCATTAGTTGGGTTAATGGAATTGTTAGATAAAGAAGAGCCTTGAAAGCGAGGTATGTCCTATTCAGCAATACATACAGTGATTATGGAGTCAGCGATACAAAATATCTAACCTAAACCCACTAATACCGCGAATGTGGCAGATGTTAGTATGAAAGGTTAAGAGGCGTGATGCCTGATTTGTCGCTGGAGATGCCGCTTTGATTTAAAGCCTCTATGACCGCTTTGGTGGCTTAGTTGTCTGTCAGGATAAGGTAGTTCTACGTATTCTTAACACGGCCAAACAGCGCAAAAAGCTATCGATGCTAATGTCCGCTTTCGTATCTTTGCGGACTATTTTTTTGATAAGGTCACTCCCAAATCAAGACCCTTTTGTGGCATCAGTGATCGTATATATACAAAATTTCACTGGCATCTAAGAACTTAAAACAGACTAATCCTTAAGTGGCTTGGCTAAGATTCAACTTCCACTTTAGGTCAGGATAAGTATTCGTATTTATAATATTCTCACTTCAAGTAAGTACACAAGTAGCCACATGTACCAATGGCAAACCTCATGTTATGTGGTGTTCTCTGTTTATGTGATTGGAAGGCTGAACTGATGTAATTTTCCGGTAAAGTATGCACGATAAAAACTTACCTTAACTTCTTTAATGATTTTCTTGCTTTCAATATTATTTAGTAATTTACAAGAATATACTTTCAATTCTACTTCTTGCTCTACTTTCTCTTTACACTTCCATACCTGAATTTAAAGCAGGTAAATTAGTTTCATGAGAAATATCACGACGTAATTTAAAAGTAGGATTTTGCTCTGATGAGGTTAGAACAACAATATTTATTGAAGAAGGTTAGTATTTGAGAGCTTCCTAGCTTGATTACTACTTAAGATTGAATCATAGTGGCTGAGCATAAAAAAGTAATTAAATATGTTTTTTGTATAGTTAAGCAATAACTTAGTATGATTCAAAACACTTATGTATTTCCCATACACAATATTGTAACTTAGAGAAAATCATGGAGTGATATAACCAATTAAATATTACTTTAGACATTATTTAAAATAAGAGCTCCTTTATAATTATATATTTATTATTCAGAATAGCAGACTTTTCAACCAGCCCAGTTGGCTGTGACGGAAAATGTGAATGCATAAACGACAAAAAAACTTCAGTATACTTTTAGCTTTATTATTATTATCAGGTTTTATCATTACGAGTTGGTTAAGCTATCAAGTCGCTAGCAGCTCTCTTGGAAAACACATTGTTGACGAATCTCTTCCTCTTACTAGCGATAATATATACTCTGAAATTCAAAATGACTTATTCAAACCTATTTTTATATCGTCACTGATGGCACAAAATACTTTTGTTCGAGATTGGGAATTAAATGGTAAAGATGGCCCAGGAAAAGTTATAAAGTACTTAAATGAAATACAAATAAAATACGATCTACTCACCAGTTATTTTGCTAGTGATAAAAGCCTAAGCTACTATCACCCTAACGGTGATATTGAGAAAATGTCAAAAGATAATCCCGTAGATAGTTGGTATTTTTCTTTAAAAAATACGCCTGAATCACAAATGTATGAAATAGCCATAGACTTCGATGTATCTAATGCAAATAAGATCACCATATTTATTAACCATAAGGTTTATGACTATGATGATAACTTTATTGGAGCGACAGGCGTAGGCCTGGCTTTAGATAAAGTAGAAAATTTAATAGCAAACTACCAAAACCGATATCAAAGAACGATTTACTTTACAGATAAAGAAGGAAATATAGTTCTTAAAGGTGGGCAATTTAATCATTCATCTACCCTTGCAGAGCGCCTGAAAAATAACAAACTCACACAAAGTATTCTTAACACTACATCCAACACTATTAAGTATACGGATTCAAGTAAGAAAGTTTATCTAAATAGTCGGTTTATTAAAGAATTTGGTTGGTTTTTGATTGTTGAACAAGACGCTATAGACAGCGAAAAAGAGTTAACCGACACCTTTTTTATCAATATATTCCTCAGTATCCTTGTTACTGCAGGTGTATTAGCTGTTGCTCATATAGCGTTTAATAATTATCAAAATAAACTCGTGACTATGGCAAGTATAGATAAACTATCAGGCCTATTAAATAGACAAGCTTTTGAACCCATCATTTTAAATAATATTGAACAAAGTAAGAGAAAAAACACTCAGCTCTCGCTAGTAATGATTGATATAGACTTCTTCAAAAAAGTAAATGATACCTACGGACATTTGACGGGTGATAATATGATCAAACATATATCTAATATATGTAAGTCACATGCGCGTGAAAGTGATGCAGTTTGCCGATGGGGCGGAGAAGAGTTTATTATTTTGCTTGCTGATACCTCTATTGAAGGTGCACAAAAAATTGCTCAGCGCATACAAGATAACTTATCAAAAACAAGCGTTGAACCTAAGGTAACAATCAGTATCGGTATAACTGCATACCAACCAGATGAATCCTTAAGCAGCTTTATAGTTAGAGCTGATGATGCCTTATACGAAGCAAAGCATAACGGTCGCAACTGTATAAAAACAAAAAATAGTCACTAATGCTTAAAAAAGACTTTAAAGTCATTATATAGTTTTAGATTTACCCATAAATAATAAAACTAAAATTTCTTTTACACTGGCGTTTAATAACCAATAGCCAAAGCTTTTCTCTTGTTTTTTAGTTTTAACAACTACAGAAGTTAGGCTTCTTTTAGTTAAAGTATTCTGCTGAATAGCTTTTTGTTTCTGTGCTGCTTTCATTTCATCTCTACGATCTTGTGCTGCATTTGCACGTTCCGAAAATCGGCTTCTCGATTCTGAAGAAATATTGGCCAGTATACTGCCGCCGCCTGACTTTTTTACCTTTCGCTTTAGTTTTGGGTTTAGGTGAACTACATATATATTCCTCCATTATTTATAGTTTAAAATAATGAATAATGACTTAAAAAAATAAAATTAAGTTCAGTTAAATTAATAACTCTTAATTAATAGACCTGATATGTAATTAGAAAATTTCCAAGTCCCCTCTTATTCATCTGCTCAATACAAAATGAAGTGAGAATACTGCCCAACGACTTAAGCAATAAATAAAAAATATCCAGTTAACTGCGTTCTATATTTAAAAGTTTATTGATGAAAAATAATGATATAAATACAGAATTCTATGAATTAAACTCATACACCATAATTTCAATGAACAAATGAGTAGCCTCAATGATAGAACGGACACACTTATCAATCATCAGGGAAGTAAGCCGCCTAGGTACACTTACAGAAGCAGCTAACGCCTTATTTCTAACTCAGTCAGCATTAAGCCACGCGATAAAGAAATTAGAATCTCAGCTTGGCATTAAAGTGTGGTCGAAAGAAGGACGTAATTTACGCTTAACACAGGCGGGTGAGCATATATTGTCGGTAGCGAATAGGACCCTGCCCCAACTTGAGCATACTGAACATTTAATTGAGCAAATAGCTAAAGGTAAACGAGGCTCTTTAAGAATAGGAATGGAATGTCATCCTTGCTATCAGTGGTTATTAACTGTGGTTTCTCCATATTTAGAACAATGGCCTGATGTGGATTTAGACGTTAAACAACGCTTTCAATTCGGTGGCTTAGGCGCTTTGTTCAGCCATGATATTGATGCTTTGGTAACACCCGATCCATTGTTTAAGAAAGGTTTAACTTATCTACCCGTTTTTGATTATGAGCTGGTATTAGTTACTCATGAAGATCATATTTTAGCGGACAAGCCTTTTATTGTTCCACAAGACTTAAATAATGAAATATTGATTACTTATCCTGTTGAAACTGAACGCCTCGATATTTTTAGTCAATTTTTAGCACCTCAACAATGTAGTCCCTATAAGCATAAAACGATTGAAACAACCGATATCATGCTACAAATGGTGGCAAGTAAACGTGGTGTTTCAGCACTTCCTGCTTGGTTGGTCGAACAATATTCTAAAACTCTGCCTATTAAAGCCATTAAGCTAGGTAAAAAAGGTATTGCTAAACAAATTTTCATTGGCCTGAGGGAGAGTGATGTGACTATTGAATATATACAAAGTTTTATAGATATCGCCAGCAAGCACTCTACAACTCAGTAAATGTATATAACCTAAAGCCTTTCAATTTATAATCGAAGGCTTCAGGCTATTAAGTTAGTTCAAAATATTCGATAATATACATTCTTCTTTATTTGCTCTTTGATGTCTCTTTAATTAACCCTATAAGTACCTTTAATGAAATTATTAACCTCTGCTATTCATCCTGATCTTAACGATCTTTCTGGTTCAACGTTTATCCGTAAAGCAGCTCGAGCTATTGTGCTTAACGGCGAAGACATTTTACTTTTATACACTCAGAGATATCACGATTACACTTTACCTGGCGGAGGTATAGATGAAGGTGAAACCCATGAAGAAGGCTTAATAAGAGAACTACAAGAAGAAACCGGCGCGCATAATGTAACCAACATCGAAGCCTTTGGTTTATACGAAGAGTTCAGACCTTGGCACAAAGATGATTTTGATATTGTACATATGAAATCTTATTGTTTTGTATGTGATATTGACAGTCAATTACGTGATACAAAATTAGAAGATTATGAAATAAATAATGGTATGAAACCTGTTTGGATGAACATTCATGATGCAATAAAGCATAACGAAAAAACATTAGCTGAAAGTCCCAAAAAAGGATTATCTATTGTGCGTGAAACTTATCTATTAAAGCTTATTGTGAAGGAACTTTTATAAAAATGACTGTTATTATTCGTAGTACTTTGTCTCTTAAATACGAGATATAAAAAAAGCTCAACTTTACGAATATTTCGTAAACCTTGAGCTTTTTAGAAAGTAATAAATATTATTTGTCTGCACGCCCCATAAATTTACATTCAGCTGTATTCACTTTAATTTTGTCACCTGTAGAAATATGCTCAGGCACTTGTACGGTTAAACCTGTAGAAAGAATTGCAGGTTTAGTACGAGCAGTAGCAGAACCACCTTTAATTGACGGGTCTGTTTCTGTAATAACTAGTTCTACACTTGCAGGTAAATCAATACCTACAGGTACTTCATCAATAGAAATGATTAACAAGCCTTCTGTATCTTCAGTTATAAAACGAGCTTCATCAGTGATTGCATCTAAATTTAAGTTATATGGCGTGTAATCTTCTGTATCCATAAATACATATTGATCACCATCAATGTATGAAAACATAACAGGACGGCGTGTAAGTTCAGCTAATTTAAGCATGTCACTGTCTTTAAATGTTTCATCAACTTTATGACCTGAAACTACATCGTACATACGCATACGGTATAAACTTCCACCTGCGCGGCCTTGCGGAACTGAACGCTCAATATCTTTTACAATGTAAACACTATCGTTATGTTCTATTGCTGTATTTTTTTTAACATCACTTGCCTTTGGCATGAAAAACTTCCTTAAAATAATCAATGCAGGAAAAATAGCATGAACTCAATTTTATGCAAGCGCTTATCGGCTAATACCTTGCTAAATAAAGCGTTAAACGGCTAATTTCTGCTATATGCCATAAGTTATTTAACCTGAACTCGGGATAATGGGTTTTGTAGAACATTAATTTATAATGTACTAATTATAAAGCAATAGTCTTTAACTGATTTATATGACTTTTACCTTCCTAATGTTGGTATTTAGCCCGTATACCAAGGCGTTTTTATGTACTAATAGCGAGCTATTAGTAATAAAAATAACGACGGTAGGCGGTTAAATAACAATGTTAGGCATAATCGCTTATTCCGCGTTCAGGTTATTTAAACTTTTGCCATAATTTCGCCCTATTTCCCCCTTACATTGCCTTTTTGTTGTCGGTTAATAGTCGAATTTAATTGTTTTAATAGAATTACATTAAATACATTGAAGACGACATTATGTTTAAACAAACCTTATTATCAAAAGCACGCAGAAATAGAGAGATCATTGATTATGCACCTACGTATAATCGCCGTAATCGAAATAGTAAATGGTACTCACCATTGTCATTACTGAAATGGTTTTTATTGGTGGGGTTATTGGCAGGTTGTGCTTTTTATGTAATACCTCTTAATGCTACAACCTATAACAATTACTCTACTTTAGATGATGTAAGCAGTGGGCAATTATTGTTTGAGTCTTCTGAAACTATTAAAACTAATCTTAAAGAAACCCGACTATATCAATCAGCGATATTGCTAAACTCTGCAGCTTCATTTGATATTAACGGCATAATAGCTTCAGTAACTGTTACTCAGTCTTTTTTGAATACTGGTGATGAAATAGCTAATGGCCTGTATACCTTTCCTTTACCTGAAAACTCTGCGGTTAATTACTTAAAGATTCAGGTCGGCAACAGAGAAATTGAAGGAAAAATATTAGAAAAAAATGAAGCTAAAAAGTTATTCAATAAAGCCAAAGCTTCAGGTAAAAAAGCCAGTTTAGTTGAACAGCATCGCCCTAACCTTTTTACCAATAAAATAGCAAATATAGCCCCGAATGAGCAAATAACTGTAACTATAAAATACGTTCAACATTTAGATTATACGGATGGGGAGTTTAGTTTACGTTTTCCTATGAGTATTACACCTCGTTATCAACCTAATTCATTGCCTTACTCTAACAACAACTCAGAAACAGAGAATACAGACAATTTCTCCTCAACAGCAACTCACCTTCTCAATGAAGATTTATCTATTTCAGAGCTTAGTCAGTTTACTCAACCCAATAAAAACAAGATAAGTTTACGTGTGAATTTAAATGCAGGTATTCAACTGGCAAGTATTGATAGCCCTTCACATACATTGAACCTGAATAATAACGAGCTAAATGGTGAGCCTTTAAAAATAAGTGTTGGCAATGTACAAGTTCCTATGGATAAAGACTTTGTATTACAGTGGCGTCCAAAAGCTTCAATTGCTCCGCAACTAAGTCTTTATAATCAAACCTTAGATGGTGAAGAATATACCTTAGCTATGTTATTGCCACCAATACATTCAACAATTGATGATAATGAACAACCATCAACTACATTCGCTCGAGATATTACCTTTATTATTGATACTTCAGGTTCAATGCAAGGCGACTCAATAAAGCAAGCCAAGCAAAGTTTACATTTTGCCCTTAGCACACTTACTGAAAAAGATAGTTTTAATATTATTGCCTTCGAGTCCCTTTCAACAAACTTGTTTCAACAAACAAAAATGGCAACCTCAAAAAATGTAGCCAAAGCATTAACCTTTATTAATCAACTTTCTGCTGATGGCGGTACTGAAATGTACCAGCCGTTAAGTAATGCTTTAAACATGCAAAAAACACCGCTACAAAATGAAAATGCCATCAAACAAATACTCTTTATAACAGATGGTGCGGTAAGTAATGAATTAGCGCTGTTTAAGTTAATTACAAACACTACTGATTTACCACGTTTATTTACAGTAGGAATTGGCAGTGCTCCTAATGGATTTTTTATGCGTAAAGCAGCTCAATTTGGACAAGGTAGCTATACATTTATTGGTAATATCGATGAAGTAGAAGATAAAATGGCTATGTTATTAGAAAAAATTAGCCGCCCTTCTCTCACCAACATAAATGTTCAGTTTCACCCATTACACCTTGGCAATATCGAACAATATCCAAATAAGATCCCTGACTTATACTCAAATGAGCCACTTATCATCGCATTTAAAACCACAGATAAACCTTCAAGCATTCAACTGTTTGGTGATTTAGCCAACAAAGGATGGCAACAAGAAGTGGAATTAAACGCAGCTAAAACAGTAGATAATAACTCAGGCATATCATCTATTTGGGCAAGAGCTAAAATTGAAGACTTGTTAGATGGTTTAGTCATTGGTAAGCCACTTGAAGAAGTTAAAAGTGATGTAATTACAACCTCATTAAAACACCAGGTAATGTCGCCTTATACAAGCTTTATCGCTGTAGAAAAAGAAATATTGAGTGCAGATGACAAGGATAAGCGTAAGAAAGAACTATTAGCACAAAAAGAGAAACAAGCGAGTAAGAAGTTAGCAAGCCAAAATAGCTTACATGCGGCTGTATTCCCTAAAACAGCGGTTGGTTGGAAACTACAATTTTTATTAGGTTTAATTCTGCTGACACTTTCTCTTATTTGGCTTTCAAAACTAAAGAAGAAGAACCATGAAAATTTTCTTTAATCAGATGATTACCAATCACATAAAATTAAGATTCTGTTCGATTATATTATGTGTAGTGTCACTTTTAGTTATTGCACATAGTATGTACCTTCCAGCTAAAGCTTGGATATCTCAACAACTAATAGCTTATAGTTGGGAAGTTACACAAAAAACTAAAGAAGCCTCTCCGCCGTGGCCTTGGGCAGATACTACAGCAGTAGCTAAAATGGATATTGCACGACTAAATAAATCGATGGTATTACTAAAAGGAACAGATCCAACAACTCTGGCATTTTCAGCAGGTGTTATGCATCAGTACTCAACATTAAGCAGCAATCAGCCTTTTGTTGTTGCGGGGCACAGAGATACTCATTTTAGTTTTTTACAAAACGTGCAAATGGAAGATGTGATCAAACTTGCCGATATTGATGGTAATACCCAAGTTTACCAAGTTGAAAGTATCGAAATTATAGACAGTGATAAAACACCATTATTATTAGATATGGGGCAACCTGAATTACTATTAATTACTTGTTACCCATTTAATGCTATGCGTTCAGGAGGTAGCTTACGTTATGTGGTTAAAGCTAAAAAACTCAAAGAAATGTTAAGCTAATAGACTTATTGTTAATATATATTTAAGCAGATTATAAATGATATGTAATTTGAATAAGTTGAGATTTTGTTAATAAAATAAACAAGCAAGCTTATGCTCATAGCACTCGCTTGCTTTTGTAATGTAACAACGATGACGCCTGTTGCTAATTTAGGTGATTTTTAACATTCTATCTAAAGAGAAACGTTGTCCACCTAATATAATAAGCATCACAATTAAACTTCCCCACAACACATGTTCATTAAATGCTGCTGGAGGTATATCAACTAAACTAATAACCGCTACGGCATTTACAATAAATAGACCGATTGCAGACAGTCGAGTGAATAAACCTAAAAATAATAATACCGGCAAAATCAACTCACCTGCGGTTGCTAACCATGCTGCCACTTCATAAGAAAGCATAGGCACTTCATATTCATATTCAAAAAGCATTAATGTAGATTCCCAATCACGTAACTTTGTTAAGCCTGATTTAAAGAAAATATTCGCTATGTATATACGCGTAAAAAGAAATGCAGGTGCAATCAATAATTCTGCAAAACCTAAAATTTGGTTATGAAAATCTCTAACCTTTAGAATAGTCATTTTTAAGTGCCTTATATTTGAATAGTTATGAATTATATGTAGTTATAATTAACTTATTATTTTTGTATAGTAATACTATTAATAAGTCGTTCTTGTATTGCTTTAGGTAGCCATTCAACAAATGAAAAATCTGTTTCATTTAAGTCATCAAGTGCCTGACCAATTGAAGTTTTTGATTCTGTGTCTTTACCCAAGAGCGCACTAAACCATAGGTATTCATCAGTCGATATACGTGAGTATTGCGCTTGAAAATCTGGACGCCAAATAATAAAGCTATATAGATTTCCAGCTTCATTATCTGAAAGTTTATATTTTGTTGTGAACTCAGTTAACTGCTGAGTAACGTCGTCAAGACTATTAATTTGTTCTTCTTCAGTTAGATTAGTGATCGTATTATTTATTTCATCTAATGGTAATGTTGATTGCATTATGTCTATACCAGAGCAAAAATTAATATATAACTGGTATGCATCATTTTCACCTAATAGATTCAATGTAGTTAAATCAACAGGTACATCTTTACTTCGCTCTGATTGATGACATGCAAGATCAAGTCTAGCTATTTGCGACAACAAATAAGCATTACTCAGCTCTTGTTTTGCAATAAAACCAGGTAAAGTACTACCAAACTCTCCCCAGTCGTATTCTTGCTTGAGTTCAGCTTTTAAATACTTTGCAACTAAGGTATTAAATCTATTTTTACCGATATAAGAATGTACCGTCGCGTAGGTTATTGATAAAGCACGAGCAGCGTTAGCAATTAAACTGTGCTGATATATTTTAAGACCTTTATTTTTGACATCATGTTCTGATGACTGATTAAATAAGCTGTTACCTAAAAATATCGCTTCTAATAATTTATTCTGTTGCTGATCAAGCATGATGATGACTCATACAATGGATATCATCTGCTTGCTGTATTTCTTCTAATTTATAATCTTCACTACTTCCAAGAAAGTATTCACTTTCATCAAGAATATCGGTAAAACGGGTATCTTCCTCGTTACCGAAAACCATTTTAGCAATATCTTTAGCTTTACTAGCTTCAGCAAGTAACGTTGTCCAAGACGGTAAGTTTTCGTCCCACTCAATCAGTGTAGGAATAGCACCGAAACGTGTGAGTGCAAAGTGATAAATTGCCCATGTATTAATAGATACGGGACGACTGTGATCATCAATCATCAAACTATCAGATCCTACAGGTGTACAGCCAGCTAAATGAAACTCACCAACAATATCAGCAGGTATATTAGCTAACCACTGCTTGGCGTATTCAACTACATTAAGCTTCTTTCCGGTTCCACTAAGTAGTGCTTGATTAGTAGCATTAACCACTAAGTTATTTAGATCAATTAACAGCTTACATTGGGTAAGTTCACACAAATTAACTAAAAATTCACTCTCGCTATAAATTGAGCCAGGTAACTCCATATAAGCAGATAAGTTTTCAATGAGTATTTTTCGACCTAAAACACGTTGCACACGTAAAACATTTGCGGCCATCAAATTAAGGCTTTCTTCGTTAAAAGGTACAGGTAATAAATCGCCACCGTGTATATGATTGCTATTTATATCCGCCCAACTAAAACACGCATGATCAGAAACTAAAATAGGATCACAACGTTTTATTAATGTGTTTAGTTGGTTAATTTGCTTTAGAGGTATTTGCGATGCAGAACCTAAACCTAGTGATGTTGAATGTAAGCTTACTGAATATTTTTGACTGATATCATTGAACAATTGATGACTTGCGCCACCTTCAGCAAAAAAATTCTCTGCATGCACTTCAATAAAGTCAATGTTAGCTGGAGTATTCAAGGCTTCATCATAATGTTCATGCCTTAAACCCACACCAATTAAGGGGAGTTTTGATGTTTTTTTAAGATCATCATTCATCAAAGGTATACTCCAGAAACATCAAATAAAATTAAGACGGCATTTTAACTTTTGCGCGAGCTTCTTTACTTGTTAAGCCGCCTTTAACTTTACATAAACCTTTATTAACTAAGCGCCATTCACCTGGATCATTATCTACTGTAGATTGACCTGCACAAGAATGTGTTCCTGCAATATTACTACAATCATTTTGGCCTGCTAATGATACACCGTAACATTTTTCTTTTTTAACGCGTTCTTCGCCAGCTACACTGTCTGCTACAGCACCTAAAGTTAAAGCTGCTGCTAATGCGCTTGATAATGCTAATTTATGACTCATAGTTTTTTCCTTTAATGTTAAAAATAATATTTACAATCTATTAGAACGTATTAATAGATTGTAACTTTCAATTAATTACAATTCTTTTGCTTCAACACCTTTAATTTCAGGCCAATTTTCATTTGCCGAGTTCAGGTATCCAGATACGTCCGTTAACCATTTTTTCTGAACATCTTTGTTCAAGTTAAGGTATAGCTTGTTATCAACAATTTTCCAAGCTAATGGATCAGTATCAAACTTTTTCTCCATTGAAACACCAAAAGCACAATATCCACCGTATTGAGGAGCATACTTGCTTGGGCTACTTTTAAAAGTATCTCGATTTTCTTCTGAACTAAAACGATAAATACTACCTTTATAAGTTGCAGTATAGTTAACATTACCTACTGTTGGTTGTGATTTAGAAAAATAACTTACAGGGTCATAACCTTGAATAGCTAAATCATTAGCATCAGCATTCATATCAATATCAGCAGCAAAAGATAAGCTGCTAACCGCTAAAATTGAACCCGCTAGAATTGTTTTTAAAGTAGTTTTATACATGATGTATTCCTCATTCATATTTTCAATAGATTTAATATTGGGTATTAAGTACGAATGAAATAATAGTGTAGTTACTTATGAGCGTGAGATACAATCGTCCAAACTTTGAATCATATCGTCCAATACTGCTATGGATCACCTTTCTCAGATCATTGATCGCTTCACTTTACAGGCTGGAGTTTTTTACACGGGTAAACTTTGTGGTTTATCAAGTTTCAAAGATGACAACGCTTTAGAGGGACATATTCACTTGTTGAGAAGTGGAACATTATCAATTGTAGGGTTAAAAAAACAAAAGATTGTACTCGATAAACCTTCACTTATATTCCTGCCAAGACCACTTAAACATGGTTTACAAGCGAGAGAAATTGATAATGCTGAACTTATTTGTGCAACATTAAGTTATGGAAGTAGTACTTCTAGTTTATTAGCAGACACTTTACCTGACCTCTTAATTCTTCCTTTAGAGCAATCCCCTTTTCTACAAACAAACATCGATTGGATTATTCAAGAAGCATCTGAAGAAGATCAGCAAGGTCGGCAAGCAGTAATGAATCGTTTAATGGAAATATTCATTATTAATATGATCCGCTCCTTATTACACAACGGGGAACTCGCACAAGGCATGTTGTCTGGTTTGATGCATCCTCAGCTAAAGAAAGTATTACAAGCAATACATAATGCCCCTGAAAAAGCTTGGACTTTAGAGGTAATGGCAGAAACCGCAGCAATGTCGCGGTCTAAGTTCGCTGAAGTTTTCAAGAATGTAATTGATCAAACACCTAATGAATATTTAATACATTGGCGTGTAGGTGTAGCACAAACATTATTGAAACAAGGTAAAAGTGTCAGTTTTGTCGCAAACAGTGTGGGATATGAAACTGCTTCAGCCCTTGCAAGAATCTTTAGAAAAACCTGTGGCTTATCGCCTAAAGAATGGTTAGATAGCTTGTAATACGTTTTGAGTAGATAAAACAATAGTTATAAACCAGACCAACAAAATTCCATTTGCTTAGCTGTCGCTATTGCATGCTGATGTGAACTCATTAATTTTACTAAATGAAGACTCATATCAATTCCAGCAGAAATACCACCAGAAGTGATTATCTTTCCTTGTTCAACCCAGCGAACATCTTGTTTAACTCTAAGCTTCGGATATTGTATTTGTAAGTCGTTAATATCTTCCCAATGTGTTGTTACTTCATGATCATAAATAACACCCGCTTTAGCTAATAAAAATACACCAGTGCAAACAGAAGCAACTATTTGAACTTTCGTGCTTTGATCTAAAATCCAATCAGTAACCTGTTTTTTGTTCAATTCGTTTGTATGATCGCCACCAACGATTATTAATAGATCTATTTTTGGATGATTATTAATTTGATAATCGGGTATAAGTTTAAAATTTGATCTGGCTTTAACTATTCTATCATTTTGGTTAATTAAAAACGTATTAAATACTGGTTTCTCTGATATTCTTTCCGCTGTTGTAAATACTTCAAACGGACCTGAAAAGTCTAATACTTCAGCATTATTATAAATATAAATTCCTATATTAATCATATGTTTTCCTAACCAATAAATATCATCTTTAAAATAAGAACTAATGAAGTGTATTTGAATACAAAGACCAAGCAATAAACCACATAATACATGCTACGAAAAAGTCGATTCCTCTTAATATTTTAGGTTTTGATAACAAAGGTCCCATTTTGGCTGCACCAACAACTAAAGCATAAAACCACATGATAGAAGCTAAAATAGTTCCTAATGCGAAAGCAGTACGAGCATCACCTGAAAACTGACCACCAACAGTGCCTAAGATCATTACCGTATCGATATAAACATGTGGGTTTAATAAAGTAACAGCGAGTGTTGTGGCGATAACGACTTTTCTACTTTTAAACAAGGCTTGTTTGGTAGACTTTTCATATTGATTATTCCAAAAAGCTTTAAAAGATAAAGCCCCATAAACAAATAAAAACATAACTCCTCCCCACGTTATTATTTTCATGAGAAGTTCATTGCTATTAATTAGAACACTAGCTCCAAATATACCAGCTAAAATAAGCGTAACATCACAAATAATACATAACGTTGCAGCAAGTATATGATGATTGCGGTTAATTCCTTGACCTAACAGATAAGCATTTTGAGCTCCAATCGGAATTATCATTCCTGCACCCAATAGAACACCTTGTAACATCGCTGAAAATACCATATTAAATTTTACTCTTAAAAATAATTATCGTGAGATTAACCTTTAACTAAACATAAATATAATTAATAATATTTATCATACATTAGAAAAATTAATTATCATTATGAAAAATATAGATTACAAACTATTACATGCCTTTAATATGGTAATTAAATATGAAAGTTTTGATAAAGCCGCTGAGTTTTTATATTTAACTCAATCAGCGGTTTCGCAACGAATAAAACAACTTGAGCAACTTGTATCTCAACCGGTATTGATTAGAAGCACACCGCTAAGAGCTACAGAAATAGGTAAAAAATTACTTAACCATTATTATCAGGTTCAACAATTAGAAGCTGATTTATTGCCACATATTTATCCTGAAGATCTAATTTCCCCTTTAACAATCTCATTAGCGACAAATGCTGATAGTTTAGCAACTTGGTTAATTCCAGCATTAGCAAAGTTAATACAAACACATAATATTGAGCTCAACTTAGAAGTTACAAATGAAACCAATACCATTTATAAATTAAAGAATGGTGAAGTTTTTGGTGCCATAAGTACACAAGCAACAGCGCTTCCTGGATGTGTTGTAGATAAGCTAGGAAATATGAATTATGTTTTGGTGGCTTCTCCAGATTTCAGAGACAAACATTTCAAAAAAGGTGTTAATAAAGATGCATTATTGAAAGCACCAGGCTTATTATTCGATAGCAAAGATATGATGCATATAGAGTTTATTAAAAAAGAATTTGGTTTGCTGCAAGGTAGTTATCCTTGCCACATAATTCATTCTTCAGAAGCTTTCGTTAATTTCGCTAAACAAGGGTTGGCTTATTGTTTAATAGCTGAATTACAGATAAAAGATGAATTAAAAGAAGGAAAGCTCATCAATCTTCTTCCTAAAAAACAGATAAATCAAACACTGTATTGGCATAGATGGTCATTAGTGAAAGGGGTATTTAAGAAGTTTTCAGATAACATTATTGAACAAGGAAGTAATATTTTAAGTTAATTAACCTCAGCTCGGGATAAGCAAAGTTACTCAATAAGCTATTTTTAAGCCTAACATCGTTGTATTCGTTACCAATAGCCAGCTATTGGGTACACAAATCCGCCTTGCTAGGCATAAAACTATCAATATTGAGTTATCATATTACATGTGAAGTACTCTGATGTTTCTTTAATCTATTAATAAATAATTATTTTTATTGAATGTTATGACATTCATTATTCCGAGTTGAGGTTAATTAGCATAGAACGAGACAAGCTATTTATCGTTTATCTTTATTGTTTTCCCATTTTTGTGAATACGACTTATTGGCCAATTATTCGATACTTTTAAAGGTATTATTATAAACACAAATAACTTCTCTTACATTATCCTCAAGAGTTCCATCAATATTGCAACTTTAATTCATTTCATAAAAAAAGAGAGTTTACACTCTCTTTTTACAATTAAACATATTGATGACTAAAATCGTCTACGTCTTCTTCTTTTTTTCTTTTGTTCAGCTTCTTCGAGCAAAGCATTATTGTTTTCTTCATCAACAAAAACTACTTCATCATCAGCTGGAATACTGCTTCTTTTTAATTGCTCAGACAAACTTAAGGAGGTCTCATCTGTTTTTGCTGTAAAAACTGACTTCAAACGACTTTTTACATCATGAAAGCTCTTATGCTCGACAGCACTTGATTCTTGTGTCGTTGATGTTGTAGTTTTATGCTCTTGATTTGGTTCTAATTGACTTTGATCTAATTGATTATGAGTTTGTTGGTCTTCCAAAATAATCGATTCATTAGTAATAGAAGGTGAACTTACAGGAGTCGGTTGAACTTGGTTATGAATTGTCGTTTTACTAACAGATACATCATTCGTTTTTATAATACTTTGTGATGTAAATTGTTTTCTTTCTTCTACTTTAGATAATTCTGGAAGCTCACCTAATGTAGATAATTCATCAGAACCAGTGGATGTCTTGCTTAAAACAAGATCCCCAAACTCTTTAACTACATCGATGATCTCATGTTTAGCTATATCAGCAGCTCTAGTTAACTCTACTAATTGTTTTGAAATTAAATTCTTTTTCTTCTCAATAGGTAGAATGTTAGCTTTAACATCTGATGATAAACTTTCAGTTAAACTATTATATTTGATAATTATCTGCTCAAAAGCACTAAGATTACTTTTAGATTTTTTGATCATTTCATCAATTAATTTAACTTTTTTGTTCAAGTCTCTTTTTTTAGAGACAAACTTCTCAATTAATTCTTTAGAAATTTGGGTTACAGGTTTAACTTCAGACGTTAAGCTGCTTAGCTCAGGTATTTGGGTAACAGGTAACCATTGACTAAAAGAAGGATTCCAACCATACAGATCATTGTTATTAGCGAGTAACTTGAGCGCATCATTTATATTGAATGGCCCTGAAACTTGACCATTATCTGAAAAATACCATTTTTTCATAATTTTATCTTACTACTTTTTTAGTTAAATTATAAATGTCTTGTATTTAATTAAAAACAAGCTCTTCCTTTTTAAACTCATCAATACTCTTTTGTAATTCTTCATACTGTTTACGGACATTTTGAAGTGTTGTTTCAACTTCCATATTCAGTTTTTCAGTAAACTTATGGTAAGTATCAATATCTTCATCAAGTTCAGATAAAGCTGCGCGAGTATTTCCTAATGTGTTATCAACCCTAGACAAAGTTTTAAATAATGCTTGTTCTTGGTTTTTATATTCTTCAATGAGCTCTTTAGGTAAAGCCACCGGAGGTGTTGGTATAGAAATTTCAACATCGAAATCGTCTATACTGTGAAGAGGCATCCAATATGTAAATGACGGATGCCATACATATAAATCTTCTGTTGAATTTTCTAAAATATATTCTTGAGCTTCAGAAAAGCTTAGAGATTCTGTGATTTTTCCATTGTTTGAAAAAAGCCATTTTTTCATTATATTCTTCCATCATTTATTATGAATAGAAATTCATTTTATTATTAAGTTTTCTTTCCATTATTCAATCTATCAAGTTATGGATGATTTTTCACCTATTTATTTAATTGAACGAAGATAAAAGATAATAAATTAACAAGAGGAAATATAAAAACCAAAATTTAGACACAAAAAAGCCGAACAATAGTTCGGCTTTTAATTAACTTATTGTATAAACAATAAAGTTGTATCTTTAATTAAGATTTACGACGACGTGCGCCTGCAAAACCTAAAAGACCTAAACCTAAGATAGCTACAGAAGCTGGCTCTGGAACGTCAAATGACATATTACCGTCATGAGAGATTTCAAATGTTTGTGTATCGCCAACAGAGCCATAAACTGGGCTAAAACCAACAACATCTTGAACTGTAACTGTTAATTCAGAGATAACATTATCTGATGTAGAAAGATCAGCAGTACCTGCTGTGCTAAAGTAACCTGGAGCAAAATCTACATCTAAGAAAACGTTACAGCTACCAGATGCATTACCTGTAGGATTAAGGATTAAACAATCACCAAATCTGAATGACATATCAGCAATTTTGATTGTGTTAGCATCCATTTCACCAAGAAAGTTACCATCAGCAAATTGATCAACGTATAGCGCACCAGCACCGGCATTAAAGTTTACGTCAGTAATTTCACCAAACGGAGTAGAAGCAAAGTATTCTGCAAAACCACTAAAGCTATAATCGAAAAAGATTTCGTAAGCACTTGGAGCTACATCAGCACTACTTGTTAATAAAAAATTAACAAGATCAGTAGTACCAAATTCAGAGAAAGCTTCAAGACCAGAAGCGTTACCATTTGTATCAGTATCTGTTTGTGAAACAGTTGCAACGTCAAAGTTAAAATCTAATGCATTAAAAGTAACACCTGAACCACCAAATGATGAATCATCAAATGTAATTACAGCGTTTGCTGAAGCACCAAACGATGTAGCAGTTATTAATGAAGCAAGTAATAATTTTTTCATGTTTAATTCCTTATAAATATAAATTGTAAAGTTATTTAGATAAGCAATTATATTATTAATCACTATATCCGTCATGTAACTTAATAATGCACTTCACGTGCCACATATTTATACCACTTAAATTACAGCCACTTACATAACAAAAAGATAAATTATATTTTATTAAAAACTCATATTGTAAAAAAAACCGACACATTGTTTTCACTGATTTTTTAAACTTCAATATGCTTTAAAAACGTTCAAAGCATATTGCTTGAGTACTTCAGGAGGTTGAGCCATAAGTACGTCTAAGCTTCTTTCATGACCAATATCCAAATTTGAATCAATCACATAACGTTTTGCTGCTTCTTCTATTACTTCACCAAGCACAATACTTTCAAATTTACTCTCTGGGAAAGTTTTACAATATTGAGTAAAGGCATATAAAACTTCAACAATCGCAGATTTATAATAAATGGGATGTAAATGTTGAATTAACACATCAAGTGTTTGAGCAAAGCTTTCTTCTTTTGGTGTCATGGATGTTCTTACCATGTTTGCATCTAATATTTCTGATGCATTTTTATTATCACCAAAAATAATAGTTTGAGTATTAGCTAAGCTTTGCCAAATGTCATTTAAAAATACATCATCGATGCGTGTAATTAAACCTCTTGTGGTTCGCCATTGTAACCAATCCGTATCAATAGCTTGTGCTTGACTAGAAACATTCTGGTTATTTAATTGAGCCGCAGAGCTATATTCACCACCATAATTAAACGCTTCTTGTTGTGCGTTTAGTATGTTTTTAACGATAGAGTTAAGTTCTGCTGGTGACTTGCTTGATAAAAAGATTAGTGATTCTTCTGCACACTCAATACCTTCTGCACAAATAGCTAAAATACTATTAAGTTTAATCGAGCGTAACCCATCAAATAAATGAGTATTTGTACGCACCAAGTTTCCTAGAATAACTAATAGTTCTTGAACTAAAGTTCTCTCGAGTAAATTATCAGATGCACTATCTAATTTTTTTACTAAGTTCTTGGGTTTAAGTAAAAAATGTTCGCCATTTAGTATTGTTTGATCTTTTTGTCCCACAGCAATAGTAATATTTCGAGAACAAACTTGAGAAAGGTCATCAACAAGATCTTTATAAGATAACTCAAGTAACGAGAAACATAATCGAGCGGTTAACCAATGTTGCTTATGTTGAGCTCGGCTATATATGCTTTCAATCAAACATTTAAAGGTAACTTCAACACTATCAGTTTTTGCTGTAGCATCAATATTTGAAGCTAAGTTAGTGTCTAGTTTATGTTCTGTACTCCAAGCCATTAACTGCGCGTAACTGGTTTTATCTGAAAAATCGAATGATTTTAAACCTTCTTGTATTGTTTCTGAAAATAATGAGAAATCGAATGGGATTATATGTGAATTTGAAACTTCAGGCGTATTTTCTAATGCCTGAATATTAATGTTAGGTACGACAAGTTGATTTTCTCGTGATGCTCTATAAGCCAAACTAGCAGAAGCATAACCTACATTAGTTTGTGTGGTTCTTAATTGAAGCGACCTGATAGTATCTAACAATACATCTACATTTACGCTATCACACATATCTTGTGTTAATAGATAACTAAATACTGCTACTTCATCATTAAGCCAATGTTTACTAATATGACTAACTTCGCTTTCTAATTGCTCTGTTGCTAATTCAGCATCAAATATTCTGTAGTTATTTTCTTTGTGTTGTAAGCTTGAAAGGGATAAATAAGCTTTGCCATTAAAGGTATGTGTTTGAGCTGTAGCTAATCCTTGAAGACGACGCTTAGAGCGGCCTGTAAGATTTAATCTTTCATTTGCCCCTACTTTCCTATAACACTCTACAAGTTCTTCTGCGGTAATAACACCAATAGGACTAATTTCATCAATAGTCTCAGCTATAACCCCTTTCGCAGCTAGTTGTTGTTTAACACTATTATTTTCCGCTAAAACGACTAAAGCTAACTGAGCTTCTGATGCTTGAGTAGACCTTGATCTTAATTTCAAAGGATCTAAATCACTCTTTTCTATTACACCTTCATCCAGCATCAAACCAGTAAAATACAAACTTTGAGCCCAAACTAATGGAATATTTTCATTGGGTTGCCTTACTTGACTGCCAGGAGATTTTCGCTCTCCATCAATATTTTCATCTGCAACATAATACAATTCAGGTAAAAGTCTTTTACCATCGACTTCTACCATAAGAGATTCAAGTTTATCTTTATATTTTTTGGCTTCTTCAATATCATCATCAAATAAAGCTTGGATATATAAATAAGTATAAAACAATGGCCATTCTGACTCGATATTTTCAAAACTAGCTAGTTCAGAATGTTCATAATGCATACGACTATGATCTTCAATTGCTGTTTGATGTCCGTCCCATAAAAAGCGTTTACAACCATAGTTTCCCCCGAGTTCTGATAAGATTTTATCTCTAGTTTTATTTACAAGAGCTTTGTCACTAACAGCAAAGGCAGGAAACCCTATAACACTTAGAATAGCGCTATCAACCTCTTTAGAAACCGATTCGCGAGGTAATAAATGGGCTAATGTATTTCGAGCTCTAGATATTGCATCAGGTATAGTATGAATAATAGCTCTAGGATTAGCATCTACGCCAAAAAGGTTAAAACCATCAAGTGCTTGTAGCGCTGCTTTTGCCATCCCTACAGAGCTAGCATTAATCTCTGTTTTCCCATTATTAATTTTATTCCCTCGTTCCCAAATACCGTAATCAGGAGTTCTGTAAGCAAAGGCTACGTAGTAAACAAGGTTTTGAACAAAGTCGACTTCATCTATAGTTTTAACAATACGTAAACCTGAGGCTGACATTTGAGCGATCATTAATAAAAAAATTGATGTCGCATCTATTTGCAAATGTCCCCATTCATCATCACCTACAACAGTAAGACCTGTAGTTGTACTATATTTAGCATGTAAACAATCCATAGGATCTAAAGTTGTTTTAAACTTTTCGACCTTATCTGCTTGTCGCATCATTGAAATTAATAAACCGCGCATTAGCTTTATGGTGGATTGTTCTAATTCGTCACATTTAATTTTATCTCCACCACGCTTAAATGCCATCCCCAAACTCCACACACTCAAAATTGAGTAAACATTATCTCTAACCCATGCGTCAGTATAATCACCATGTGTTGTTATTGCGGTGCTAGCTGGAAGCAAACCACTAACAGGATGTTGTCGTTTAATAATTATATCGTTTATGTCTTTATATAGACGATGTAACAAATCAGCTTTTTGCATAAATAATTACCCTTTTAGAAGGATGGAAATAAAATAAAGTGGGAGTATTAATAGTATTGTTCAAAATCTAGAGAATGTTAATTGGTAGAAAATATAAAACGACAAATATCAGACCAATTAAAGGACTTATGTTAATAATGCTACTATTTGCTGAAAAATCAATAAAAAATAATGTGGTAGAAAGTAAAAAAGCTCGTAAACGAGCTTTTTTTTGGGAAATTACATTAAATATCTAAGAAAGTTTTTCAGATAAAATTGTATTCACTGTTTCAACAGTTTGGGTTCCATCAATAGAGATATATGAACAGTTACCACTTTCTGCTTCTGCTTGGTAGTATTCAACAAGAGGCTTAGTCTGTTCATGGTAAACAGTTAAACGTTTACGAACTGTTGCTTCTTCATCATCAGGACGAATAGACAAATCTTCACCTGTTTCATCATCCTTTCCTTCTACTGAAGGCGGGTTATAAATAATATGATATACACGACCTGAACCTGAATGAACTCTACGACCTGCCATACGTTCTACAATAACGCTATCAGGAACATCAAATTCAATAACAAAATCAACCAAAACGCCATTTTCTTTCATTGCGTCTGCTTGCGGTATAGTGCGTGGAAAACCATCTAATAAAAAGCCAGCTTTACAATCGTCTTGGGTTATTCTTTCTTTAACTAAGCCAATAATTAGCTCGTCTGAAACCAATTGACCTGCATCCATTACTTCTTTAGCTTTAATGCCAAGTTCTGTACCCGCTTTAATAGCAGCTCTAAGCATATCACCAGTGGAAATTTGTGGGATGCCAAACTTGGCCATTAAAAATTGTGCTTGAGTACCTTTACCAGCTCCTGGAGCACCTAATAAAATAATGCGCATTTATAAAGCCCTTTATAATTTATTTATGATAGATTTAAAAAGCAACACTATACATTTTCAGGCGGTTGCAAACAAGTAAGAAAACACAAGAATAAACTAAAAAGGAGCCATATGGCTCCTTTTTAAGACTAAAGTATTATAGTTAAATATTACTTAGTTAAACTTAACATCAATTTATTTAATCGTGTAACAAATGAAGCAGGATCTTTTAGGCTGCCTCGTTCTGCTAACATTGCTTGATCAAATAACACTTCTGTCCATTGATTAAATTGCTCGTCATCAACCTCATCGGAAATATGCTTAACTAACTCATGCTCTGCATTTATTTCAAAGATTGGTAATGTTTCTGGTACTGCTTGACCCACAGATTCCATTAACTTGATCATTTGACTACTCATGTCATGCTCATCAGTAACGATACAAGCAGGAGAGTCAGTTAAACGTTGTGAAAGCTTCACATCTTTAACTTTTCCTTCAAGAGCTGATTTTATACGAGTTACAACAGAATCAAATTCTTGTTCAAGCTTCTCTTGTGCTTCTTTAGTTTCAGCATCATCCATATCACCTAAATCTAATCCACCGCGTGTAACAGATTGAAGTGACTTACCATCAAATTCATTTAAGTGGCTTACTAACCACTCATCAATGCGATCTGATAATAATAAAACTTCAATACCTTTTTTACGGAATACTTCTAAATGAGGGCTACTTTTAGCAGCAGAAAAATTATCAGCAACAACATAATAAATTTTATCTTGCCCTTCTTTCATACGTTCAATGTATTCTTGCAAAGAAACACTTTGAATATCATTATTTTCATTAGTTGAAGCAAAACGTAAAAGTTTAGCAATCTGTTCTGTATGCGTAGGATCCTCAGCAGGGCCTTCTTTTAATACTTGACCAAACTCGTTCCAGAATAGTTGATATTTTTCTTTATCATTTTTACCTAAGCGCTCAAGCATAGTAAGTACACGTTTCGTACAACCTTTTCTAATTGCTTGTGTTACTTTATTATCTTGTAATATCTCACGCGATACATTTAATGGTAAATCATTAGAATCTAATAAACCTTTAACGAAACGTAAATATGTCGGCATAAATTGTTCAGCGTCATCCATAATAAATACACGTTGAACATATAATTTTAGACCATGTTGTTTTTCACGATTGTGTAAATCAAAAGGAGCTTTTGTAGGGACATACAATAAACTTGTATATTCAGTTTTACCTTCCACTCTGTTATGAGCCCATAATAGGGGATCACCAAAGTCATGAGATACGTGCTTGTAAAATTCTTTGTATTCATCATCTGATACTTCAGATTTTTCACGTGTCCACAATGCTGTTGCCTTGTTCACTGCTTCCCATGCGGCTGACTTTGCTTCAACTGCAGGACGAGTTACGTTACCTTCATCGTCTTTTTCTTCTGCTACGGGTTCAACAGCAGGAGTTAACATTTCAACAGAAACAGAAATATGATCAGAATATTTAGTCACGATTGATTTTAAACGCCAATCATCAGCAAACTCAGTTTCATCATCTTTTAAATGAAGAATAATATCAGTACCGCGATTAGACTTTTCAATTTGAGCTGTTGTAAACTCACCCTCACCTTCACTACTCCACTCAACACCTTTCGATGCATCATCACCGGCAGCACGAGAGCGCACAGTCACTCTGTCAGCAACGATAAATGCAGAATAGAAGCCAACACCAAACTGACCAATAAGTTGTGAATCGGCAGCTTGATCACCTGATAATTGAGAAAAGAAATCTGAAGTACCTGATTTAGCAATAGTACCTAAATGAGTTACCACATCTTCATGATTCATCCCTATACCATTATCAGAGATAGTTACCGTGTTATTTTCTTTATCAGCGCTTACTCGAACACGTAAATCGCCATCACTTTCATATAAATCTGCATTTGATAACGCTTTAAAACGTAATTTATCAGCAGCATCTGCAGCATTTGAAACTAATTCACGTAAGAAAATTTCTTTATTGGAATATAAAGAATGGATCATTAATTTTAATATTTTTGCTGTATCAGCACTAAAACTATGATTTTCGGTATTTTTTACATCAGTCATTGAATAAACCTTTTAGATAAAACTTATTTTTTATATATAAGGCAACAATAAAATAACAGTAAGTTAAATTACTCGTTGTCAGTTGCCATTAGATATAAGACTGTGTTTTAGCTTTTCAACCTTTAATAGTAAAAAGTTAATAAACAATTTTCCGATGAGATAAGGTCTTGACCAGTAAAAGGTGCAATTTCTGTTTAAAATAGCACCATAAACACGTGTATTAGGATGGGGAGAAATATTAAGAGTAGCTTTTCCGGCCTGATAATGCATGTGACAATGTATTACCGTCTACATATTCGAGTTCTCCACCTACAGGTACACCGTGAGCTATACGCGAAACGTTTACGTTATGTTTAGAGGCTAATTCAGCGATAAAATGAGCTGTAGCTTCCCCCTCTACCGTAGGGTTTGTTGCAAGAATAATTTCTTTAAAATGATCAGCGTTAAGTAATTGACTTAAAATATCTAACCCTAAGTCTTCTGGTCCTATACCATCAATAGGAGATAGATGACCCATTAAAATAAAGTATTTACCTTTAAACTCTCCAGTTTGTTCAATCGCAATTACGTCTGCAGGTGATTCAACGATACACAGCTGTTGAATAATTTCACGCTTAGGGTTTCTACAAATTTCACAAACATCTAACTCAGTAAATGTTCGACATTGCTGGCAATGACCTATATTTTCCATCGCATTTTTTAAAGCATTAGATAGCTTAGAGCCACCTGTTCTATTTCTTTCGAGTAGATGAAAAGCCATTCTTTGGGCTGATTTAGCCCCAACGCCAGGTAAACATTTCAAAGCATCTATAAGCTCTTGCACTAATGGACTAAAATTCATGATTTTTAACACTTCAAGTTTTAATAAAATAATTGATAAACATTATTCTAGCATCAAGTAATGTGCTAAAATATAATACAGAAAATTTTTATCTCATTAGTTTTGATAAAACATCTTAAATGCATATACCTAGCAAAATAAACGGTTAATGTATTTTCACAGGTGTAAATTAAATAGGGTGTCTGCAAATTTTACACTCTTCAGATTAATCTAATCACCAGCTGTAAAAATCAAAACCAACACATTGATAAATAAAAGATATTTTAAATTGGCTCGATTAGTGCTTAAAGCTATTCAAGTTAGATGAAGTTTAAATGTAATTATATTTTGTATTTTTACATTACACATAATAAAAAATTATATTGGAGTTAACAACATGTTGTTAAATATAAGTAAATTGAGTATCGCAAGTTTAGCATTAATATCAGCATCAGCTTTTGCAAGTACAACTTACACTGATTTCGGTTCTGTTAGTGATACAGGAACCAGTTTTAATGAATTTTCTCTGAATGCTAGTGGAGTAACAATAACTGTTTCAGGTTGGTCAGATACTGATAACTTCAGTACATCTGAAGGCGGCAACCCATTAACCGGCGATGATAAAATCACTAAGGCAACCGACTTTGATAAGAATGGCAACGGTTGGTCTATGGAAAACATTGATGAATCAAATCAAGCTAATTGTGGTTATTCACATTCTGCAGATAATTTAGGTGGTGGCACCGGAAGCGATTCATGTAACTACAATGATTATGATATGTTTTTACTTGAGTTTTCAGAAGCTGTAAATATTTCTGAAATTACCTCTAGCTGGTTGTATGGTCAAGGTCGTACCACTAGCAGTAAGAATACTGCTGCCACAAACAACCAAATTACAGTTGCAGCACTTAGCAATAATGATTTATTAGGCAATTCTTGGAGTGATGTAGCAGACACTGCAACATCCGGTTTTTCAAGCTTCACTTACAGCTCAACGTCAGGATATTACACTTCTGATTTAACAACTGCTGATGCCAATGTTTCTGGTGTATATTCTAGTTACTGGTTAGTCGGTGCATTAAACACTGTATTTGGCGGAACTCTTTCAGATGAAGGTAACGACGGTATTAAATTATCAGGTGTATCTTTCTCTACAGGCTCAGGTACTCCACCTCCAGCAACAACAGTTCCAGAGCCGGCTTCTATCATGATGTTTGGTTTAGCTTTAGTTGGATTTGCAGCAAGCAGACGTAAAGTAAAATAATAAGTAAATTATTTATCAAAAAAAGATGGCTATGCCATCTTTTTTTTTTACCTTAATTTAAGTTATATTGTTCGCTTCGCTAAACAGCAATTGCTTCAGCCTTATTACTTATTACCCCAAATTGGATAAATATGCGTTCATTACTGATAGTATCTACATTACTAGTTTCTTTAAATACTTATGCTTTTAACGATTTCGAAAAGGCACTCACATCCTATAATACAAATAATGTTGATGACGCTTATATCCATCTAAAAAATGTCCTGAAGGATGATGAAGATAACTTACCAGCTATTATTTTAATGGGAAGAGTTTTACTAAAAAAAGGGCTTTACCTCGAAGGAATAGAGGTGTTACAAGAAGCTTTACATAGAGGCGCAGATATAAACTTTATACTTAACGATCTTACTAGCGCCCTAATGTTAACAAGTAAGTTTGATGAGGTACTGCAGCTTGCAACAAATAAGAGTCTGACACCAGAAAGCAAGTTAACAACTTTTTTATTATCAGGTAACGCATATTCGGTCATGTTAGATAGCGATAATGCCGAATTATTTTATAAAAAAGCCTACGAACTCTCTCCAAATAATTTACGAACAATTGGTGCCCTTGCTGCCCACCTGTTATCTCAAAATAATACAACTGATGCAGAAAACCTAATAGCTAAAGCACTTATATTATTTCCTGACGATAGTCGTGTTTGGAATCTAAAAGGGCAACTTCATGAAAGTAAATCAGAAAACGAATTGGCACTTAAAGCTTATAAACAAGGCTATGATCTTAATCCAAATGATCCATTTATCCAAAGAGCATTAGCTAATGCTTATGCTAGTGCAAAACGAACCAATGAAGCATTGGCTTTAGTGGATGAAATTTTAAAAGACACACCTGAAGACCCATTCGCGAAACTACTTAAAAGTCGATTGTTTAGCTACACATCTAGAGAGGATGAAGCAAACCAAATTCTTGTTGATATTAGTCAAAAACTCTCATTATTAAGTGATAAACAAAGAAATAGTAATGTATCTTTTGCTCTTGTGGCTGGTACTGCGGCATATTTACAAAATAACTTAGAGCTTGCTCAAAAAGAACTACAGTTTTATGTTCAAGAACAACCTCAAGATTTAAGTGGGATAAGCCTGCTGGTAGATATCTATTTAAGTCAAAATCAAGAAGCTAAAGCATTTGAATTACTTGAAAGTAAAACCAAAATAATTAAAAACAATTTAGAACTTTCATTGAGGTTATTTGAGCTGTACCTGAATAACAATAAAGTCTATAAAGCCCAACAAATATTAGAACCGTTAGAAAATACTTATGGTAAACACCTGAATTTCACTTTAGCTAAAGCTAACCTTTTAGCTAAAAGTAACCAAATTGATAAAGCCTTAACATTATTAGAAGACAACAAACCAGAAAAATTCTCATCAACTTATTATTTAACAAAAGGTTTATTACTCTCTTCAAACAATCAACTAGTTGAAGCTCATAAGATTGCAAATGAACTACTTACACTCAATAAAGCCAATACGGATTATTTAAGTTTTAAAGCGAGTTTATTGTTACAACAAAACAAGTGGACTGAAGCTCTTTCGATTTTATCTAAGATTATAGAGTTACAACCTAATAATTTCAGTGCTTTATTTAATACTGCTACAGCAAATGCAGCATTATCTAATCTAGAAGAAGCAAACAATATTGCAACACGTTTACTTGAAGTCCAACCTGATAATATTTCGTTGCAAGTACTTAAAGCAAAAATTGATAAAAATATGGGAGATATAGAAAGCGCTAAAACAACACTTAATAAAATTATAGATAAAAACTCTACTTATATCCCGGCTCTAGAAGTATTGATGGAAATTAATTACCAGCAAGAAAAATATGAAGATGCTCTTGAACAAGTTGATAGGCTTAGCAAGCTTAGTTTCTTAAATACCAAATATATAAGAATGAAGGCCTTAATTTATATTGGTTTAGGAGACTTAGGCAATGCCAAGAAACAATTACAAATACTGTTTGGTGTTGTAACAAGTCCAAGAGAAATGTTTTCAGTAAGCCAAATGCAAATCCAAGCAAATGATTTAGCCGGTGCTAAGCAAAGTTTAGAGAAAGCTTTATCAATAGAACCTGACAATATATTTATTCAACGTTCATTAGTAAAACTAGAAATAGATACAGGTGAATTCACAAATGCTAATACTATTCTTATACATCTAGAAAAAACAAATAAGAGTGATCCGAATATATTAATGCTTAAAGGTGATCTCTCTCTTAAGCAAGGTGATAAAATCGAAGCTCAAAAGCTTTATTTAAAAGCTTTAAATCATGATAACAACTTTCATATAGTTTTATTAAAGTCCTATCAACTAGCATTAGCTAAGGTTGAAGAACAAAGCTTTAAAACAACATTAATTAGCCTTTTAGATAAAAATCCTAACAATTACTTAATGCGTTCCGTTTATGCTGATTACCTTTTAAATAACGGTAAAACACAAGAAGCTAAAACTCATTACGAAATGTTAGCTGATGTTAAAAACTTAAAAAACAGAGCCGCTGTGCTCAATAATTTAGCTAATATTTACATAGCTACCGATTTAAATAAAGCGGAAGAATATTCAAAAGAATCAATGGAGTTAAATAAAAATTCATCGGCGATTATAGATACTTATGGTTGGATACTAAGCTTAAACAATAAGTTCGATGAAAGCTTATCTATACTACGAAACGCTTATTCAATTGACTCTAACAATCCTTCAATTAATTATCACATTGGTTATGCTTTAGCTAAATTAAATCGCATAGAAGAAGCCAAACGAGAATTAAGACAAGCTTTAAGACACAAAGCTAAATTCTCAGAAAGAGAAGACGCACAAAACCTCCTTAACTCTCTTTAAAAAGTCAAAGTCTACGTGTTACAACGTAGACTTTACTCCTCCTCAAGTAATAACTTAAAATGCTATAAAGACTTTTTTATAGATGATATTTTTATATAATAATATAAAAGAGTTTTTTTATACTTTTACTTAAAGTGATATTATCCATTCATAAATTAGCCTAGCTAAGTTCACACCAGATCCAACCTCACTATCTTATATAAGGTCACCAATGATCATTAATGAAAATGATTCTAATATCACATTTAATAGTAAAGCTGTTTTAAATTCTGGCGAGGTTGCACTTGTTGGTGCTGGACCAGGTGATCCGGAACTATTAACACTAAGAGCCTTACGTTTTATTCAACAGGCCGAAGTGACTATTTACGATCGCTTGGTTAGCCAAGATATTCTTAATTTGTTGCCTGAAGACTCTGAACGTTTTTATGTTGGAAAAAAACAGGCAAAACATTCAGTACCGCAAGATAAGATTAATGAGTTATTAGTTGAACAGGCTAAGTTAGGTAAGCGTGTTTTACGATTAAAAGGTGGTGATCCTTTTATCTTTGGTCGAGGTGGAGAGGAAGCAGAATATGCCCTCTCTCAAGGAATTAATTGCCATTTATGTCCTGGCATAACCGCGGCTTCAGGATGCACTACTTATGCAGGCATTCCTTTAACGCATAGAGGTGTTGCTCAAGGCTGTACTTTCATAACGGGGCATATGGAAAATAACGGTGAACTAAATTTACCTTGGGACAGCTTAACCTCAAATGCACAAACAATTGTGTTTTATATGGGTATCAATACCCTTCCAATAATAGCTTCAAAGCTTATTGAACATGGTAAAAAGGCTGATACGCCTGCTGCACTTATTTTTAAAGGGACTCAACCAGAACAACAAGTGTATAGAGGGAAATTAAACACCTTGGCTGAAATAGTCGTTAAGCATAATATTAAACCACCAACGTTAATTGTTATTGGTGATGTTGTTAATCAACTTACTAAAAAGCAATTAAGCTCTCCAGGACTATTAGAAGCAGAAACTGACCTAAGTTAATTTATATACTTGCTAAGTATGTTTGGTAATCTTCTATAGCATGAGGATTACCCGTATTGGCTTGGCAAACACTCTTACGATATTGAAAGTTAAACACATCAAACCATAAATCTAAAATTTCAGCGTTTACCGACTCACCTGTCATATCTAAAACCCTAGCAGCCACTTCAGCGGTAGCAAATTGATTAGAAACATTGGCTTGCCTAATTTGGTATCTAGAAATAAGACTTTCATTGTTTGTCATTTCAGGATTAAACGATACGACAGGAAAGCGATTTAAATAAGGGCTTTTACGGAACATTTTCTTAGCTTCACGCCAGCTACCATCTAACATAATAAATAATGGGCGCTTACCCGAATTAGTAGTAATGCTTTGGTTAAAAACCTCTCTTTCTGGTTCTGCATATTGTTCAGGAAATACAACAAAAGGTTGCCATTGTTCATCATTTAAAACATTCAACAGCTCTGTATTTTCTTCAGTTCTAGACCATAAAAAAGCAAAAGTATCAGGTACAACATCAGCAATAAGCTTACCTGTATTACTTGGTTTTAATATTTCGGTATCGTACATCAAAAGCAAGAAACCGGCATTACTCTTTACCTTAGGTGTTAGTTCACAAATACAGTGAGTTAAACCAATTCGGCATTTTTCGCAGCGTTTAACTTTCCAACCTCTCGAGTTGTACACTGTAGTACTAATACTTTTTCGATGCTCGTAAAGCTTATGAACTGCGTTCATTTATTTTCTCATAATAAGTGATGAATATGATTAACGTTTATTTAAGTTAAACGGAGATATTTCTATAATATTTATTCTGAAGAGGTTGAACGTTTAAAACTCAACAACAGGCCGAACCCAGCTAAAACAATCATTAAAGCCAAACCGATAATCCCTAAAACATTATCGATAATTTTAATACCAGTCCATTGTAGATAATGAATTCTATACATCATATCGATGAACTCAGTATCAGGTCCTTGTTGATGTAACGTCATTCTATCCCAGTTTAAAGTGATCTTTATTTGGTTAGATGTTAAAGCTACCAGTCCATCAACGTCATTGATTACACCATAGCGTTCAGAGTGCTGCTTTATAGCATCTTTAATTAAAAGCTCTACTTGAACAGGGCTAGGAGCTTGAACAAGTTCCATCGTTTTCTTATTTAAATGTATCCAATCATCGTCTTTATTTTTTACTAATAAATGTTCGCCAAGGATAGAACGTATAATTTTAATTTCTGACCATTCATTATCAGCTGCAGGTTGAAATGACGTAATATTTGGGTAACCCGTTATTTGAAGTCTCTCATAAGCCTGAGAGTAACCTGGCTTAATAAAAAAGAAAACACCTGTTATCGCCCAAGCAATAAAGGGAAATAACATGATATAGCCTAAATAATTATGATATTTTTTAAGATTCAATTTCAGGTTTTTTACTTTTTTTTAGTTTGGCTAAACCTGAAATAATAGGAATTAAAAATAAACCAGCCGTTATTCCAATCAAACCTTCAACAATAATAGAAAGCAACATTTTGATATCGACAGTTAAGAGACTATTAAACCAAGATATAAAAGACTCTACAAAGTGATGAATAAAGCCAATACTATGAACAATAATACCGCCACCTACTAAGAACATAGCAATAGTGCCTACTACTCCTAGAGTTTTCATTAAAAAGGGGGCAAACATTAATAAGCCACGCCCTAAAGCTCTATTTACAGCACTAAATGAGCCACTTATAGATTGTTTTAAAAGATATAAACCTAAATCATCAAGTTTAACAATTGCCGCAACTAAGCCATAAACACCAACAGTGATAAGTATCGCCATTGCGGATAACACCATCACTTGCATTTCAAAAGAAGTTTCTTGCAAAGTACCTAGTACAATCACAACAATTTCAGCCGATAAAATGAAGTCTGTTCGAATAGCTCCTTTAATTTTGTCTTTTTCTAAAGCAACTAAATCAACATTATTTTGAATAGCTTGATGCATGTTTTCTTTATGTTTTTGCTTATGTAATTCTTGATGAAAAAGCTTTTCGATGACCTTCTCTGCGCCCTCATAACATAAAAACAAACCACCAATAACTAATAAAATAGTAATTAAAGGAGGAGCGAAAGCACTAATAGCTAATGCAGCGGGAACCAAAATAAGTTTATTTAAAAACGAGCCTTTAGCTACTGCCCATACTACAGGTAATTCACGGTCAGCTTTAACTCCAGAAACTTGTTCTGCGTTTAATGCTAAATCATCACCTAAAACCCCAGCGGTTTTCTTTGCTGCTACTTTTGAAAGTATTGCAACATCATCCAATATAGATGCAATATCATCAATTAAGGTTAATAAACTAGCACTTGCCACAACAAACTCCCTGTTAGTATTTGTAACTAATCTTCAATTTCTTCTTCGTCGTCTTCATCAATATCTGATTTATATTGTCTGAAGCCTTCTTTAGCAATTATTTCAATGTAGAAAGATGTTAAGTTTTCAGCTGCTGCTTTATCAATATGTTTATTAAGCTCAGCCAAGTGAACTTCTTCAGCTTCACTTTCTGTTTGTCCAAATTTACAATCAAAATCCCAAAAATCAGCATCGATAGGAAGTTGCTTATTTCGTTCTCTTTTGACGTATTTTTTTACGTCGTGCTTAACGCCATCAATAAGTCTATCGTATTTAATTTTCGGGTGTGTAAGCGTAAATGTCTTTTTCATGATTTTCCTAAATGTTTTACTAAATTTATGATTTAGCTCGTTACTGGTATTTTACGTGATTTTTATAAGGGTATCGATACAATAATTCGAAATCATAATTAAAATAATCAAATTTCACCTATTGATAAATATTTGGTCCATTAAAGCTGAGTGTTATAATCAGCTACAAATTTAGTTCTAATTAAAAGTTATAACATGATTAAGAAAAAACTCGGCTTTGTGATTAACCTTCTCGCTTTACTTTTATTTGTACCCGGTATTGTACTTCCTATGTTTTCACTGTCGATGGAGATGACTGCTGATGTTAGTGGAGCAAATCTATCTTCAACACTAATAGATAAAGAACTATCACTGATAAATACGATAGAAGAACTTTTTCTTGATAACCGAATATTAGTTGCACTACTCATTTTTATTTTCTCAATCTGTATTCCTGTCGTTAAAACGATTCTTGTTTCTTTAGCTTTTCTAAATAAAGAACAAGTTATTGAGAAAAAAATCATTAATTTTGTTGCTGCAATTGGTAAATGGTCAATGGCTGATGTATTTGTAATTGCGATATTTCTTGCTGTTTTATCAACAAACCACACTGAAACATCAAATGCACAGCAATTGGCTTTGTTCGGCTTCAAATTTAATTTACATATTAGTAGTGAAACACTTTCATTTGTTGGACAAGGTTTTTATTATTTTACCGCTTATTGTTTATTATCACTTGTTGGTACACATCTTTATCAGAGCGCGATAAAAGACCAAAATAGTTCATATAAAAATATGGAATGATTTCTGCTTATTAGTTAATGAATTAAATTTTGTTAAAAAATTGACGTTTACGTACTAGGTTTTATACCGTTTTATGTGGACCATGCTTTAACACTTCACTGTGGTCAGAACAGATAAGGATAAATTATGTTAATTATTAGTGGTTCAGCTGAATATATTGGAGAAACAAACCAATTTGTAAAAGGCAACTTACACGCATTTACTATGTTTTGCTCTAATGAGAACTTACGGGAACAACTTAAAGATATAGAAGCCTTTTTTAACCAATTAGATTGGGATGAAATTATTATTCAAGAAGAAGGAATAATTGAAGATACGGCTTCTTTAGAGAATGATACTCTTAAGCAAGCTTTTGAAAAAGCATCTCAAGATAAACTTTCGGTAGTTATTCAAAATACGCCTTTATCTGCTGTCGCTTAATTTATAAGCTCTATTAAGTGTTTCTTGCAAAATATGCTAAAACATAAAAAAGCAAATAGTGCTATTTCTTGAGATAAATTAGAAATATAACTATTTGCTTTTTATTTTGTACTCTTTGTATATTGATAACGTTCCAAAGTGCTGTTGTACTAATTCTATATTATAAATCAGGAAGTCTTACAATGTGCCAATAATAGTCGAGCATTTTAAGCACTTTATCAAACTCACCTTGCACATCAGATTTAACAATATAACCTGCTATATTCTCACTATATGCTGCTACTCTATCTTCATCAGCGGCAGATGTTGTTAAAACAAAAATAATTGAATCTCTCAAGTATTCATCTTTACGTATATTTTTAAGAAATTCTAATCCACCCATAATTGGCATATTCAAATCAAGAAATATAATATAAGGCTTTACGATAACTTCTTTATTACGAAGTATCTCAAGTGCTTCGGCGCCGTTAGTTGCTCTAATAATTGGATTAGTTAGTTTAAGTTTTTTTACAACACGCTGCACTGCTTTAGCGTCAATGTCATCATCCTCAATTAACAAAATACTAACTTCTTTATTATTCGCCATTTATAATCGTATCCTTTTTTATAAATTTACTCATTCAACGTAGTTATAGTTTTTGGCCAAGTAAATGAAAAGGTACACCCTTCTCCAACAGTTGACTCAAGGCTTGTATCGCCTGAAAAACGCTGAACTATTTTTTTTACTAATGCTAAACCCATTCCACTACCTTCAGTTTCATCTCGTGGCTTTAATGTTCTAAACATTTGAAATATATTACTATGATAATCTAACTTTATGCCAGGCCCATCATCTTTTACAAAAAAATGATAAAAATCATTATCTTCTTCACAACAAATTTGTATGCGACCTTCTCCTTGATGATGATGTTTAATAGCATTACTTATAAGATGATTAAACACTTGCTCTAAAGGTAAGTTGGCAGTAACAAATATTGGCAAAACGCCCTTAATAGTTAAAGTAAAGTTATCTATAGGTGCATTTATTTCTACTAAATCATGTACTACTTTAGCTACATCTATTTCACCGAGTTTGTATTGTTGGCGATTAATTCTTGAATAAGCAAGCAAGTCGTTTAATAAAGTTTCTAAACGCCGCACCCTACTGCACATTAATTTAAGGTGCTCAGGTACCTCTTCCAAATTCCCTTCAGCTATATCTTCAGTTACCCATTGTGCTAGTTGGTCAATAGCACGCAGTGGTGCTTGTAAATCATGAGAAGCAATATAAGCAAAATCATCCAGGTCTTTGTTTGAACGTGATAAGTCAAGCGCTCTCTTTTCAGCACTTCGCTTGGCTGATATAGATTCTTTGATAAGGCCTGACATCACAACACGTTTAACCTTTAACTCTGCAATGGTTTCATTAAGTTCATGATTCTTATTTTCTAATAATTCAGTTCTTTCTAATACTTTAGATTCAAGTTTATCATTTTGATTTTGTAGCTCCTGACTTAATGTTTTTATATTCCTTGAACGTATAATTGAGGTCTGTAATGCAAAAATAGACAACGCCATCAAAAAGCTGACTAAAAATCCACCGAGTAAAAACCATTTAACAACAACAGGAGATTCAATGCTGTTTAATAGAGATTCTTTCAAAGATATATTTAAACGCCATTGCCGCTCAGGTATGTCTAAATCAAAATAAACAAATGGTGCGGAGTTTATCTCACCAAATAATAAGCTACTGTTGTCTTGATTTATATCTAACAGAGTTAATACTAAGCCTTCTTTGTCTGCCTGTTCTTTGGCTGCTAACATTAAAGTATCAATTCTAAACACACCTGTTACATAGCCTTTTAAGGCATTAAAACGATCTTGTACTGACGTAAGAGTTACTTCTTGCTTATATACGGGAGCTATAATTAAAAAGCCAACAGAGTGTCCTGTTTCTTGTACTAAACGAATTTGCTCTGTGGTGGTCATAGTTCCATTATCACGTGCAAACTCTAACGAATTTCGACGTACAGTATTACTGGTAAGATCGTAACCTTGAGCTAATTTATTCTTTTCAAAAGGACTGATAAAGGTAACCGGAGTATAGTACTCCTTTATCTGACTTGTAATAAGTTGCCCGTCACTATTACGTTCAGTAATCGTAAAGTTTTCTTGTTGATTTCGAATAACAGACTCAAACTTTTCTCTTTCAATATCTTTAACAAGAGGTACCCAACTCAATACTTGAATATAATCGCGATTTTCAATATCTAAAACATGCATGTATTGATTGAATTTATTTAAAGAATATAGCTCTTGGTTAACACTATAGAAAGCTTGTAAACCTTGTAAGTCATTAAGAGATATATTTATAGCGTTTTGAACATTGATAGATACTTGTTTTGCAATATTCTCGACTTTAAGATAGCTCTGTTTTTTTAATTGCTCACCTACTTTTATAGACAAAATATAAGTCATAAGCATGCCGATAACACAAACAATAACAGCAGAAGTAAGGGATCTAATTGAAACTTTCTTCATTTTAACAACCTTATATTAGCCCTTATTTCGTAAGTTATTTAACTTAATGTGATTACGTTTAATCTTAGTTCAGAAATCAATTTTTTTGTAGTCTAAAGTAAAATAAAGTGTTATTTTTCTGTAAGTAAGGTTTGAAGTATATATAGAAATATGAAAGGGAAAAACAGAGTAAAATAATGATACAGATACTAAATATTAAATTTATAAAAAGGTATAAAGATAATTAGCAAAGTTCTTATTATAGTTTTTTTCTAGATAAGCAGTAGCATTAGATTGCTCTGCTTTTTGTTGATGTTTAGGGGGTAAAGCTCCGCTTAAAATAAATACTGGGACTTCATTATTAATACTTCGAATAAACTGTACAACTTCTATCCCCTCCCCATCAGGTAAATTCCAATCAACAAGTGCAGCACTATGTATATTTGTATTATACATCTCTTTAGCTTCTTCAACCGTCTCTGCAATGTCAAAACTTATAGGCTGAGTAAATTTGTATCTATTAACACACATTTTTAAAAGCTCTGTATCAATTTCATTATCTTCAACGTATATAATTCGTATCGCATCAACCATGACTTATGCCTTCCTAAGAGTAAAATAAAAAGAAGAACCTATACCTTTTTCAGACTTAAGCCAGATACTCCCTTGATGTTTTGTAAGTATTTTTTGCACGTAAGTAAGTCCAACACCTGCTCCTGTATATTTCTTTTCAGAAACACCTCGTCGAAACATTTTAAAGATCTTTTCGTGTATATTTTCAGGTATACCAATACCATCATCAGTAATACAAAACTGCCAAAAGTTGTCTAATTCATCCACACTTAAAGTAATGTTAGCCGGAGTGTTCGGTAAATGATAATGGAGTGCATTATGAATAAGGTGATAAAACATCTGAGATATAAGTTCCTCATCCCCTTTTACTATTGGCATAGTGTCGATGCTAATAGAGGCACTAGAACTTTCAATTACAGATGAAAGTTCTGCTAGATTCGAGGAAATGATGACATTGAGATCTATGTCAGTAAAAGGCTCATCTCTCTTTATAATACGTGAGTAACCAGTTAAATCATCAAGTATATTTCTTATCGAATGACCAGCTTTTAGAATGAAGTCGAAATGGCGTTTAGACTTATCATCAAAATCATCTTTATGCCTCTCTAGAACCATCTCTGAGAAGCCTTCAATTTGACGTAATGGAGCACTTAAGTCATGAGAAATGATATAAACAAACTCTTGATACTCTGCTTTTAATTGCGTTAAATCTGCTTTAGCTTGAGCTAACTCACGTTGAGTTTCAGCTAATTGAGAGTGTAAGTGTGTATTTGAATCATTAGGCATGGTTTAGTCTATTAGTCGTCAGAATTTGATGGTGGTAAGCAAACAATGTCAACCCAAAAGTTTTCAACGGTTTGTACAACTGCCATAAACTTTGCCGCATTAACAGGTTTAACAATGTAACAGTTAGCATGTAGATCGTAGCTTTCAACCACATCTTTATCTGCTCTAGAGCTGGTTAATACTATAACGGGAATTCTTTTTAAACGCGGTTCCGCTTTAATAATTTCTAATACTTCTCTACCATCTGTACAAGGTAAATTTAAATCCAGTAAAATAATATCAGGCATTACTGCATCTTCAAATCCATTACGTTTGAAAAGATAATCTAAGGCTTCATCACCATCTTCAACAACATTTAACGTGTTGCGAAATTGAGCTTCTTCAAAAGCTTCTTTAGTTAACTCTATATCACCTTCGTTATCTTCAACTAGAAGAATTTCAGCGAGTTTTGCTTCTTTAATCATAATTAACCTTGTTAACAAACCTGCAAATTTTAGGCTTTTAATAATGTAAAATAAAAAGTCGAACCCATACCTTTCTCAGATTCAACCCATATCGTTCCGCCATGGCGCTCTACTACTTTTTTACAAATAGATAGGCCAACACCTGTACCTGCATACTGACTTCTGCGGTGCAATCGTTGGAAAACTTCAAAAATCTTCTTAAAGTGACGTTCATCCATACCAATGCCATTATCTTTTATTGTAAAGCACCAATGATCTTCTGCCTCTTTTGCACTTATATGAACATGTGCTTTAGTATCAGTTTTTTGATACTTAATTCCATTATTAATTAAATTTTGAAAAAGTTGGAATAATTGCGTCTTATTTCCTTGCAAGTTTGGCAAGGGGTCGTAAGTGATTTCAGCTGTATTACTTTCAGTTAAATCAAGGGAATTTTTCTTAATAACATTAATAAGGTCTTGTATATTAACATCTTCTAATTGTTTTATGTCATTACTAATACTTGAATAAGTAAGAATATCATTAATTAGTGCCTGAGCACGAATAGCACCATCAATAACAAAATTAAAATACTTCTTACCTTTTTCATCGTGTTCAAGATCTTCTTTTATATGATCTTGAAGCTTTTCTGAAAAGCTCCTGATCATCCGAAGTGGTTCTTGTAAGTCATGTGAACAAACAAAAGCAAAGCGTTCAAGCTCTTCATTCGAATCAGTTAACTTTTCTATAAACTGTTCACGCTCTTTCTCAAAAGCAACGCGGTCACTTATATCTCTAACAATTCCACTGTACTTGATTGTAGAACCGAGCTTTATTTCGCTAACAGAAACTTCTATAGGGAATATTGTTCCATTTTTATGCTGGCCTTTTGCATACTTCCCACTACCTAAATAGCGCTCAATTGAGATTATTTGTTCTTTGGTTTCATCTTGTTTATTTTTAAAATAATCATCACTTCCTTGATGCGAAGACGTTGGCATTAAGATTTTAATGTTAGAGCCAATTACTTCTTTAGACGGATAACCAAATATATTTTCGGCGGCCTCATTAAATCGTTCAATAATTCCAAATTTATCAATGGTGATAAGGCCATCAACCGCTAGCTCCACTATCGCTCTATGATGCTCTTCACTTGCCGTAAGTTCTGCAGTTCTTTGCACAACGAGCTGTTCAACATACTCACGTCTACGGATCAAATGAACCAAGCCTAAAACGATAATGCCAGAGAATATTAAGCCCGTAATTAACATACCCCATGCAGATTGCGCATATTCAGTTTTATTTGCTTTACTGTATATTTTTATTCGCCAGCTACGCCCTGCTAAATTGATAATTTCATCTCGTGAAAAAGACTCCACTACTTGAGGTGTACCATAAAGGGTTTCTGGGAATTCAGGATCAGAGATGTCTTGAATAAACAAAGCTAAATTACTATCCATACCTAACAGCACTTCATTGACAAGGTCTTCAACCCTTAATGAAATAGAAGTAAAACCTTGTAACTTAAGCTTTTCAGTTACTTGCTTTTTATCATTATAAAAAACAGGTCTGAAGATAAAAATACCCGCTTTAGTTATATCTTCTTCAAATAAAGTAATTTTAGAAGTAGCAACTTTACTCTCGCTCTCTTGCGCCTTAATTAAGGTTTTTAGTTCTAAAGGATTAGACGCTAAATCAAAGCCTAATGCGTTTTCGTTACCTGCTATAGGCTCTAAATAATAAACAGGTAAATAATGTTCACGTTGCGTCGCTGAAGCTAAATTCCCATCTTGGTTAACTTCATTAATACTAAAGTTTGTAAAACCTTCTAACCTAGCTTTGTCTTCAAGTACTAGACGCTCTTCATGAGTAATACTCGGTATCCACTCTATTGCTTTAATACTTTTATGTTGTACAAGGAACGATTCAACGAAAACTTTAAAATCTTGACGTTCTACTTCTTCAGAAGCACTAAAAAATGCGTTAACTGAGTCAAGAATACCTAAGTAGGTGTTTAGGTTTTCTCGCACTTCTTGTACGTGTTTTTGACTTTCAAAAATCAAATTATTTTCAACGGATACTTGTTTAGCATTCGATACAATAATAAAAGTAATAATACTAGCGCTAACACCTAAAACACCAACAATTATCGGCATAGAATATAGACTAACTCGACTGTTTTCTTTACTTTTAAGTTTTACTCTCTGTAGTGCGCCGGTATAACTGAGTAGGGAAAATAAAATAAAAGAAACAGCTAAACCTGCTAGTAAAACTGAAAAAATTAAATTTTGGACACTACGCTCTCTTTTCAGTAAAGGTGCATCATCAGTAATATAAGTGAACGTTACATTCAAACCTTGTAACATGGCTGTATTTTCTCGAGCTAGTACTATTTTGTTTGTGCTTGTGCCTACCGTTAACTCATTTTGTGTGAGTGTAATAGCGGTATCTGAACTAAGGACTTGATTAACAAAAACATCATCAAGAGAGGCTTTTATTTCCCCTGTTAATATGCCCTCTACGAAGCCGCTGTAAAGCACAGGCACAGATATTTTAAACAGGATAGAATCTTGACTTTGATTTAATAATTGGAAATGGTAAGGTTTAGAGGCATTTAAAATTTCTTCTATCCAAGGCTCTTCATTAGTATAAATACCTTGTAGCTGTTTTGTGGTTTGTACTAATACATTCGCTTCAATATCTTGTAAGACCAGTCGCCCTTTTTCACCACCTATAACAACATTCTTTAATAAACCATTAACTGAGGCATTATCTGCATCAGATAACATAACCGCATTAGTTATACTTGGAAATTTGGCGAGATCTTCGATAACCCTTCTTTGGCTTTCAATAAAGTTATTAAATAGCGCAACTTCTTTTTTAAGCTCTCTTTTAGTGTCTTTATCATATTGCTCTTCGAACAATGTATTTATTTTTGGGATAATAATAAAAGCACTAAGTAGCATTAATAAAGAAAGTAAACCTATACTGTAACCAACCACAGTACGGAATATTATCACCTTATTTGATGCTTCTTTTTTTAAATTAGTCTTATTCATTTATGATTATAATTTCATTCGTTGCGCCGTAATATCCCATACAATAGTCACTGGCATTTAATGCTTCGTGCGCTTTGTTATTGAGTACAGAATCAAAAACTGAAAAAGGTTTATCATATGTTTTTATTAAACCTTGAACGGGGTTAGAGAGATTTTCTAAAGCAAGACGTATTGTATTCCGGTCTTTTAGTGTATTCCCCGTTAGCTTTGATTGTTTTATTGCTTGTATTAATAACTTAGTCAAATCATAGGCATGTATAAAACCAACAGCTGACTGTAAATCGGCTGGATTTTTAATAATACCTTTAGTATGTTCAATTAATTGACTAAATACTTGGTTAGCCAGAGGCGTTTGAGTTTCATTAGTAAAAGCAAAACAACTTTGAATAAAGTTTAAAGCTAAACCTTCTCTTGCCTTAGCATCAATCTTTTCATGTAAATCACCACTGGTTATTCCCCAATGACTAATAATAGGCAATCTTTTACTTCTTGGTACCTCTAACATCGCATTAGCGAATACAATACCTTCAACAGCATTACTTACTAAGATTAAGCAATCGCTACCTTGGTTAATAATGCTATCAGTAAGTACTTGTGCACCCTTAGCTTTTACACTTAAGTTAAAACGAGTAACTTGAGGAGATTGAATGTCATAAGTTGTCAAAGCTTTCGACATATTGACTAAATTAGAATTCCCCCAAGGGGTGTTTTCAAGTAAAAGCTGAGGTTTTCGGCATTGTTGATTTTTCATTGCATAATCAATGATCATGCCTCCAGCTTGCATGTCATCAATAGATAAACGAAATATCCAATTTTCTTTAGATGGGTAACGAGTAATAGGAGCACCGGCAGCCCATGGTACAAGGGTTAATGCCTTGCTTTCATTAATAAATTTTCGGTTGTTAATTAACGGAGGGGAATGTATACCTGAATATATAACTAAAGCATTAGGATCATTGATAAAAGCTTTATAGTTTCTTTTACTGCGCAGTACATTACCGCGATGATCTAAATATTTGAACAGAATTTTATTGCCATTTATTTCATTATTTACTTCAGCAAAAGCGACTTCTATACCCAGTTGAATAGCTTTTGAAGATTGGCTATGTATAGATAAGTCGGCATCTTGATAAATATGAATAATTTTATCATCTGCTTCTACATTACCGACAAAGAGTAAGGTTTGAGTAACCCAAAGAATTAGGATTGAACTTATTATTTTTTTCATAGTCAATTTTATGTATCTAATTAAGTTAAAGTACCGATTCAGTAAAATCGTCTATCCGATGTAAATATATCAATATTACTATTTAACACCTAACCATCTTCGCTTTTTTAATAGCTTGTAAAGTCCTTGATTTATTTACATATGTATTTGGGTAACCATCAATCCTAGCACCTCATACCAATTTGATTAATTAAGTGATCTACTTTTTCATGAGAAAAAATGGATAATTACAAGGCATAAAATTTAGTAAGTAGTTATTCTACTTATAAATTTTATAACGCCGTCATTATTAATTTTAACCGTTAAAAATGAGCAGTTAATTAATCAACTTGGTATCACATCACTGTATAAAATATACCAAGCTATTCTATTTAAAGAGTAACAAACTAATATAACAATAAAAAGACACTTTCTACTTTAACCACTTTTCTGCTAATTCATTAGCTGGTAATGCTTTTGCAAAGAAGTAACCTTGTAATTCATCAACTTCTAGTTCTGAACATAAATTGCTTTGATATTGAGTTTCTACGCCTTCAGCAATAATATGTAACCCTATAGTTTTTGCCATTGCGGCAATCCCTTTTACTATAGATAAGTGCCTTTCTTCAGTATTACAGTTTGGTAGAAGCGATTTATCTAACTTAACAATATTTATGGGGTAATTTAATAGATGAGATAAGGATGAAAACCCTGTTCCAAAATCATCTAAGGCTAGCTTACAACCTAACCTATAAAACTCAGTTATACGTTGATGATTTTTCTCATCTTGCGCCAATAAAGCTGTTTCTGTGAACTCTAAAACAATTGACTCAGGGTTAATATCATATTTATTTAGCATGTATTCAAAAGTAGGAATCAGCGTAGAGTTATTTAATTGCTTAGCTGAGATATTTATAGCCATAGTAAGAGGCTTATTAAATTTCCTATGCCAAATAGCCAATTGTTTTATCGCTGTTTCTAATACCCACTCGCCTATTTTATCAATAATATTAGACTGTTCTGCGATAGGTATAAACTCATCAGGAGTTGAGTTTAATTTACTGTTAGGCCAACGAATAAGTGCTTCAACCCCTACAATGCTTTTATCTTTTACGTTAATAACCGGTTGATAATGTAAGTCAAAATCTTTATTTATAACGGATTTTTTCAGTTCCATCTCTACTTTATAACTTCGAGAGAACTGTTGCTGCATTTCATTTTCAAAATAACACAGCTGATTTCGACCTTGTTTTTTGGCTCGGTACATCGCAATGTCGGCATATTTAGTTAATGACTCTGCCGTGCTCGCATTTTGAGGATGTAAAGCAATGCCAATACTAACCCCACATTGAATAGTGTGACCATCAATTTCAATAGGGTTTTCTAGAGATTTTATAATACGTTGTGCAACAGAAGTTGCTCCACTTATTAAGTTTAGTCCGGTTATAAAAATAGCAAATTCATCACCACCTAATCGGCCAAAAAGCTCATTACCTCGAAGGCATTGTTTAACCAAATTAACCACATACTTTAAAAGTTTATCGCCAACTTCATGCCCATAGGTGTCATTCACATTTTTGAAATGGTCTAAATCGAGTAAGAGCAAAGCAATATTACTTTGAAATCGCTTATTATTATCGATTGAAACTTTTAAAGCTTCTTCAAAATGATAACGATTAGATAGGCCAGTTAAAGAATCTTTCTCAGCTAATTCTCTTACTTGGCAAAAGCTGTCATAAACTTTCTTCTCAAGTTCAAAACGTTTTTTAGCTTGGATAATTGCACGTTTTAGTTTAGTTGCTGTTATTTCATTTTTCGGAATAAAATCTTGTGCACCAGCTTGTAAACACGATAATGCCAGAACTTCATCGTCTGTCGCACTCATCATAACAATGGCTGCTTCACCAAGATTAGGTTTGCTTCTTAGCTCAATTACCATTTCAATGCCGTCAACCTCAGGCATTCTATAATCGAGTAAAAGTACATCAAAACTTTCAAGCTCTGCAGCTTTTAAACCTTCCTCAGCTGAATTTGCTTCAATTAACTCAAATTCACCTATATTGCGGCTTAACGTCCTTTTAATAATTTCTCTATCAGCTAAATCATCATCTACTAATAATATCTTCATCACATCCCTCGAGAAATTTCCGTAGTTAAAGTGCTGCTTTATTATTGTGCTTTGGCCAAATGATAGTAAAAGTAGATCCTTTATTAACTTTAGCTTCTACAGTTACCTCAGCTGAATAAGGGAGCAATTTCTTTCGTATCATAGCTAAACCAAGTCCACTTCCTTCAACTTGGTCTTTAGATTTTAATGTTTGAAAGGCTTCAAAAATTTTATTGTAATAAACATCAGATATACCTGGGCCATCATCAGTAACAGAGATTTGATAGTTTTCTCCCTGATAATCACATTTAATGTCTATATTACCTTTGTCTTTATCATGATGTTTAATGGCGTTTGACACCAAGTGATTTAATGCAAATAAAAGAGGCTCTTTGGGTAACTCAATTTCACAATTTTCTACTGAAATATTAAAATGATGAGGAAGAGTTAACCAACCACAAATTTCATTAACTAAACTATCTAAATTAAAAACTTCATGAGGATAAATCTCCCTACCTATCTGTGAAAATGTACTTAAATCTGAAAGTAATGTTTCCATCCTAACTGTGCTATTAGCCACCATAGCAAAGTTTTTTTCATTATCTTCAATGAAGCCATCTTCTATATCCTCTTTAATCCACGAGGTAATGTTCTTAATTGCATTTAATGGAGATCTTAAATCATGTACAGCACGGTGAAGAAATGCATCTAAATCAGCAAATAGTTCTTCTTTTGATATAACAGGTTCTGAAGCTAAAGGTATTTCACTGTTTTCTTTAACACTATTTTCATCTGCAATACATTCTAATTGTTTATTTTTAAGACAAAGTTCAATTTGTGAAGCTATATTCCTCTCCATTAAAGATAGAGACATTCGGTGATTATCGCTTAGTGAAACCGCTTCGTTATTCATTAAACTTAATGTACCCACTATTCCTCCATCAGATAAGGTAATGGGTATTGCAGCATAACTTTTAATTGCTTGCTCATTAATGACAATGGGCTTATTGATGATGCGGTTATCTTCGAGAATACCCAACACTTCAAAAAATTGATTATGACTTAAAACCATTTCACTCAATAAATGAGTGGCATTACATGAATCTTTACTAAAGCCAATATCAGTTTTACGCCAATATTTATCATAACCAATGATATTAATTTGGCTAACTGAGCTTTCACATGCCCGATTAGTTAAAGATAAAATATTATTAAAAATTTCATCAAAAGTGACACTCAACAAGTCACTGTCTAACACATAATTTGCTAATAGTTGGGTATAATTCCCGTTGCTATTATGTGTAATTTCACAAAGCTTCATTTCAACAACTAATTGTTAATAACTTGATAAAAAGAGTATGGCATTCTTCTATTTTTTTTCCAATTTTTTCTATCAAATCAATCGAATAATATTTTATTTAAAAAATTCAACTGACTAAAACCGTTTAAAAATACGCCACATGCTAAATAAGTGTTAACTCTATTAACAAGTTTGAAACGAAATAAAAATTTCAGTTAAAAACATGATAATCGTAAGCTGATTTAGTTTTTCTAAATCAGCTTGTCATTTTAATATTTTGGAAGTGTAAATGAGGTGATAAATGAAAGGATTGGTTGCTAATGAAGAGCTGCTCTAAAAGGTAGTTTTGCACAAATTTTTGCTTCAAACTCTAAAATCTCTTCCAAGCGCTTATTAACTTCTTCTTTATCAAAATATTCATAAGCTAACTCTACAAATAAGTTTTTATGTTTAGCTTCTGATTTAGCGATAGTGACATAAAAGTCTTTGTCTTTTCCTGGTTCTAAAGCTTCAGCTACAAGTGAAAAACGTTCATGACCACGAGCTTCAATTACGCCACCAACTAACAAGCGATCCATGAAGAAAGCTTCTTGACCATGTCTAAAGACAGTGCGTATCTCTTTTACGTAAGGATCTTTTTTATCGTTAGCTAACGGAACTCCACGTGCCGTTAATAGTTTTAGCACTTGTTTAAAATGAATTAACTCTTCTAAAGCTAAGTCTGTCATTTCTTTTACTAAACGTGAACGATCTTGATAATGAGATAACATAGACATAGCCATTCCCGATGCCTTTTTTTCGGCAGCAGCATGATCTTGTAAAAAAGAGTTAAAGTCGGCTAAAACGGCTTCGGTCCATTCGGCAGGAGTATCGTATTTGAGTTCGAACATTAAAAAATCGCTATAATTCTGTAATAAATATGGCGAGATTTTACCTATCTCTGACTAAAGAAAAAAGCATTAATTCTTATTGTAATCGGCTCAATTAAGAATTTATTTTAATTAAAAGGATTATTTTGAATATTTGTTTTAAATATAAACAGAAATAAAGTATTAAAAGCCCTATGATACTAGGGCTTAATACCGCACAACTTTACTTTAAAAAGTTGTTATAACTCATATAAGCTGTATTGTAATAATTCACGATGTAGCCTTTGATTCTCTTTAAAGTTTTCTATTTCTCGCCATTTTCTTTTTATGGTTTTAGTGGTTATCTTCGGAGCTGCTTCAACAGTGTCATCATTCACAAAGTCTTCTATTTCGTATAAATCAAAATTAGCCATTTTCAAAACCTCTTTAAAAGTTATTAAAATTTACTGCTCACCAGTGCAATTAATGTAAAAACAAAATATGACAATTAGTTTACTTAAGCATGACAAGTTAATGACGCAAGAAGTTGATCTATCGCAAATGAATGTACTTGATTTCGGTTTTGTTATTTCATCTTTTTTGCTAGAATCCTCAACGCGTTTTTAAGGGAGTTTTCTCTTAATTACACAAAATACTAAGTACATATAAACTATGTATATTTTATAATCTAAAGCACCAGATTTACGATTTGGTTAGTTCAATGGGTAACGTTATGAGTCAAATTACAGTTTGCGCACTATATAAGTTTGTTCGTTTAGAAAATTTTGAAAACTTAAAAGCTCCTCTTTTAGCCGTAATGGAAGAAAATGAAGTTAAAGGCACCCTGCTTTTAGCTGAAGAAGGTATTAACGGCACTATAGCCGGCCCACAAGCAGGTATTGATAATGTACTTGCTCATTTACAAAGTGATGAACGTTTATCACCATTGTCTTGTAAATACGCATACAACACTGAATATCCATTTCAACGTACAAAAGTTAAATTAAAAAAAGAAATTGTGACTATGGGTGTGGAAGGTATTGACCCTACACTAACAGTTGGTACTTATGTAAAACCTAAAGACTGGAATGCTTTAATTTCTGATCCCGATGTATTGTTGGTAGATACACGTAATGATTACGAAGTGGAAATTGGTACTTTTAAAAATGCGGTTAACCCAAACACTGAAACCTTCCGTGAATTCCCAGACTATGTTGAAAAGAATTTAGATAAAAATAAGCATAAGAAAGTTGCTATGTTTTGTACCGGCGGTATTCGCTGTGAAAAATCTACGGCTTATCTTAAAGAACAAGGCTTTGATGAAGTTTATCACCTTGAAGGCGGCGTGCTAAAATATTTAGAAGAAATACCACAAGAAGAAACCATGTGGGAAGGTGAATGTTTTGTATTTGATAGCCGAGTTGCAGTAAATCACAGCTTAGAGCAAGGTCAATACGATCAATGTTTTGCTTGCCGATTCCCAATTACTGAAGAAGAAAAACTCAGTGAGTTTTATGTTAAAGGCGTTAGTTGCCCTCGCTGTATTGATAAGTACACTGATGAACAACGTGCTGGTTTTAGAGAGCGTGAGCGCCAAGTCAATTTAGCGAAGCAACGTGGCGAAACCCATATCGGTGGTGAAGTAAAACATCTGATCAAAGAAAAACGTAAAGAAAAAATAGAACGAAAAACAGCTAAGTAATTAATATACGTTTTTTAAAAGAGCTTTTTACGTTATTTAAAAAACCTATCGATTAATTATTTTAGAAGCCAATAAAAACTTACAAAGTACAACAATATTTACCTTAATATTGTTGTACTTAAAAAATTACCAAAGCTATCGGATATTTTTTACAGCAGTTTTTAATAAAACGATATACCTTTAGAAAAGATATAACCTTTCAAATATATGCCCATCATCAAAAACACTAATCGCAAAATGCTATTCAATCAATGTAATCATAAAATTCGATGATAATAAATAATCCAGAACTGTAGCTAAAACAGAGCTATAAACTCACGTTATTAAAATTATTAACTATACTAATTTGTATTCATTTAAAGGGAAAATTAAATATGAATGCTGACAAAAGAAAACATGAAAGAATTAAACCTCAGAGCTTAACAGCAAATATTACTATATTCGCTCCTAGCAACGACAGTGAAATTCATCTAGAAGGACTTGTACTTGATATGAGTACAGCAGGGATCAAAATAAAGCTTTTCTCAGCGATGCCTGAAAACATCCCTAAAAGTAAAATAAGAATTAACCTGCTTATGCCTAAATCTGGTTTACCTTTAACAATAAAAGGCGTCATTAAACGGCTGGATAATAATTCAGAGTGCGGCATTCAGTACTATAAAGATAATCCAAACAAAGAAATAGATAACTTATTATTTGAATGTATTAAAAGTGTTTAATAAGGTTTTAAAGCGTAGGGTTATCAAACATGTTAAATTCTATAATCTCTATAAAGAAGCTTTATAGAGATTATAAACTTAGAAAAGATAGCGCTTATTTATGCTTTTTTAAGGTAACTCGCGACTAAAACAATACGCGTACCGTTAACTTTACCTTCAATATGTTCTAGGTTATCCGTTAAGCTAATACCTCGTACTAAAGTACCTTGCTTAGCTGTAAAGTTTGCACCTTTAACTTTTAAGTCTTTAATCAAAGTAACGTCATCACCATCTTGTAACTCAGCACCATTACTGTCTCTTGTTGGCCCTTCACGTTCAGCAGCGGCAATCCCCTGCTCTGCCCATGTTTTAACATCATCTTCCATGTAAATCATATCTAAAGCATCTTGTGCCCAGCTTTCAGCAGAAAGTTTATGTAACATACGGTAAGATATCACTTGAACTGCAGGCTCTTGATTCCACATACTGTCAGTCAAACAACGCCAATGATTTACATCTAAATCTACCTTACCTTCAATTTGTTCTAAGCACATTTCGCAAACTAAAATGCTTTGTTGAGCACTTAAATCACTTATCGGGGGCACGGGAAATACAGCTAAGTTGTCTGTTGCTGTGCATAATTCACAAGTGTTATTACTACGTTGCTCTAAAGCTTTTTGCGCTACCATTTTTCATCCTAGAAGTTATAAAATATCTGTGGCGTAATTATACCAAACGGATTAATTGATTGCTCACTTAGCGAGAATTTAAAGGCTTAGAGGCACAGGTTCATAGTTCCAGACTGAACCTAAGCACCTACATCCATGTAGGCGAGGCATTGATTGAAGAGAATGGTTATTCTCGGTAACTGCTCCTGCGTTACCCTAATGTCCTACATCCATGTAGGAACCTTGTCAAAATCAATAACGCGGCATATGAGCCTTTAAATTCTCGCCCTTGGGGAGCTCATTAGCAAACTGATAACATCACAAAATTAAAAAAATATAGAATAACTATGTTTAATCAATTTTGCTTGTTCTAAGCTTGCTAATGTAGCTCTAAGTTGCTCAATAAATTAATCCGTTTGGTATTATACGACGCTCCAGTGAAAAAACAACGCCCTTAACTCTTAAGGCACGCTAAAAGCATCAAGTTAATAGAATTATTGTAGACATTACGGCTGCAATAAGAAAAACTACGCACATAATTCAAGAATTTATATTAAATTCGAAGAATAAAAAGCATATTGATAAATAAGAACAATAACTTAGGATTAATTCATGACACTAGCCAACGAAGGGTCTCCTTCTTTATCTTCTAAATTAAAATCTATGGGCTTAGTAAGCCAAATTATTATCGCCATTATATTAGCGTCAATATTTGCAACAATAGCGCCTGAAATTGCACAATCGTTTGCTGTATTAGGACAGCTATTTGTTAATGCTCTTAAAGCAGTTGCTCCTGTATTGATTTTTGTATTAGTGATGTCTTCAATAGCAAATCAAAAACTTAACAGTGATGCCAACTTAAAACCCATAATTTTTCTTTATTTTATAGGAACATTAAGTGCAGCCTGTGTTGCTGTTGTATTAAGCTTCTTGTTTCCAACCACATTGACTTTGGATATTGTTGGGGCATCGGCAAACCCACCTCAAGGGCTTGGTGAAGTATTAACTACGCTAGCATTTAAAGTGGTGGAAAATCCTGTGACAGCGATCACTAATGGTAACTTTATTGCCGTTCTCGCTTGGGGGATTGGTTTAGGTTTAGCTTTAAAACATTCGAACGAAAGCACTAAAGCTATGGTTCACGATTTTAGTGAAGCTATTACAGGTATTGTTAGGTTTGTTATTCGTTTAGCACCTATAGGTATTTTTGGTTTAGTTGCTAATACTATTGCTAGCACTGGCTTCTCAGTATTTTCTGAATACGCTCAACTTTTAACTGTGTTGGTTGGTTCTATGCTAATTATCGCCTTAATTGTTAACCCTCTCATTGTATATATGGTAACGAAGAAAAATCCATATCCATTAGTTTTTACTTGTTTAAAAGAATCAGGGATCACAGCATTCTTTACACGTAGCTCAGCCGCAAACGTTCCTATTAACTTAGCTTTATGTAAAAAACTTGATTTACATGAAGATACTTACTCTATTTCAATTCCATTAGGTTCAGCAATTAATATGGCTGGAGCTGCAATAACAGTTACTGTATTAACGCTTGCTACAGCCAATAGCTTAGACATTGTTATTGATTTGCCTACCGCATTATTATTGTGTGTAGTGGCTTCTATATCAGCTTGTGGTTCTTCAGGTGTTGCAGGTGGATCTTTATTGCTTATTCCATTAGCTTGTAGCTTGTTTGGTATTCCTAATGATGTGGCTATGCAAGTGGTTGCGATTGGATTTATTATTGGAGTGATACAAGATTCTGCTGAAACAGCACTTAATAGCTCAACAGACGTGGTATTCACTGCTGCGACATCACATTACTTGTCTAAGTAATCATAATTCAGGTTAAGTAAGCTTAGTTAGCGTTAAGTAGATAATAATTAAAAATAACAAAAAACAGTCACTTTAAGTGACTGTTTTCATTTCAAAGAAGCTATTTTAAATATATTGTTTTAGATAACTCGATTTAAGCAACTATTTTAACCAAGTAGCGCTTAATACATTATCTGTTTCAGTCGGGATATATTCTTTACAAACAAAGTGACCAATAACAGCTACAAGCTCTTCATTATAATATAAGAAAGGTAAACGTTTACGTTCCCATGTGGGGATATCTAACTCTTGTAAAATCTTTTTCAATGAGCGCGAATGTTGTCGGTAATCGGGTATACAAGTAGGATTGTTATGGGAAAAACGAATGCTTACAGTTTGGTTTAAAAGTGGAGCAATAATATGCTGGCTTGCATTACCTTTACCATCAGTAAATTCAATACTGTTACAAAGATGTTTAATTTCAAACTTTAATTGACCTAAACCATCAGGTAATTCAATCAAGCTTTTATCAATTAACCTCTGCTCTCCTAACTTAATAGGTAAACTCATTTCAGTAATATTTTTTAGTTCACCTGTTAGATAAACACTATTTTTGAAACGCCTTAACCAATAATCTCCCACTTTAACTGCTGGAGCTTTATCTGTTTTAGCTAATAATTGACTCTGTAATTGGGTCAATTGTGCTTTACTCGGCATTAAACAACCATGATTACCAAGAAAATATCGAATAAGATTATTAAAGCGTGCTTGAGATAATGTTTGTAGTTTATCTAAACTCAGAGCGTTATTAGCTAATTGAATAATATTTAAGTCTTGTTGGGCTAACTCAATTAAAAGTAACTCCGCCTCTTGGCAATGCTCAGCGCTTCGGTTAACTGTTTTTAAAAAACTTGGCCATCTTTCCGTAATTTTTGGCATAACCTGATGACGAATAAAGTTCCGATCAAAACGAGTATCTTCATTTGACTCATCATCAATCCAAGAAAGGTTATTATCGTGCGCATAAGCTTCTATTTGGCTTCTAGAAATAGTGAGCAAGGGCCTAACCAGTAATGCATCAGCAAAAGGCATGGTTTGCTTCATAGCTGACATACCTTTAAGTCCAGAACCTCGTTTCAAAGCGAGTAAAAAAGTTTCAGCTTGATCGTCGCTGTGATGACCCGTTAAAACAATAACATTTGATAATATCTTTTCAGTGATTAATGCTTTTAATGCGTCATATCTAGCATCTCTGGCAAGCTCTTCTAAACTATGTTGTGCTTTAGCTTTTACATAAACACGACATATATCTAAAGGGAGATCCAGTAAATCACATTGTTGTTGAGCAAATATTTCCCATTGCTCAGCATTTTTACTTAATCCATGATTAACATGACAAACGCTAACAGGGTTAGAAATATGAATTGTGTTATCTAATGATTTTTTTTTAAGATTTGCTAAAGAATGTAATAGGACTTGAGAGTCTATGCCACCACTATAAGCGACGAGAATATGAGAATCAGGGTAAGAAGTTAAAAAATGATGCAGAGTGGATTCTAATGACATGACAGATTAGCTTACTCTTTAATACATTCTAGAATATGTTCTAGCTTTAACTCTTCATTTGAGTCGTTAAAGCTAGAAAATTACTTAGGTCGTTAAATTAACAATAACCATAAGACATCAAACGATCGTAACGTTTTTCAATTAAGTCTTCTTTTGATAAATCTGTTAATTCAGCTAAATTGCTTTTGATCTCTTGCTTTAAGCATTCAGCCATAAGATCCATATCTCTATGTGCTCCACCTAAAGGCTCTTCAACAACATTATCGATTAATTCTAACTCTTTAATACGATGTGCTGTTATACCCATAGCTTCAGCAGCTAATGGTGCTTTCTCAGCAGTTTTCCAAAGAATTGAAGCACAACCTTCTGGAGAAATTACTGAATAAGTAGAATACTGCAGCATGTTAACTCTATCGCCAACACCAATAGCTAATGCGCCACCAGAACCACCTTCACCGATTACAGTACAAATGATAGGAACAGTTAAACGTGCCATTTCTTTTAAGTTAGTTGCAATTGCTTCTGACTGTCCACGCTCTTCAGCACCAATACCAGGGTATGCACCTGGAGTATCAATAAAAGTAATAATTGGCATATTAAAACGTTCTGCCATTTTCATTAAACGTAATGCTTTACGGTAACCTTCTGGACGAGGCATACCAAAGTTACGTTTAACTTTTTCATTAGTTGAACGACCTTTTTGATGACCAATGATCATTACAGGCATACCGTCTAATCTAGCAGTACCGGCAACAATAGCTCTGTCATTTGCGTATGCACGATCGCCTGCTAATTCATCAAATTCGGTAAACATACGCTCAATATAATCAAGTGTATAAGGACGTTGTGGATGACGAGCCACACGTGCTGTTTGCCAAGGGTCAAGATTCGCAAAAATCTTTTTCGTTAATTCTTTGTTTTTGCCGCGTAATTGGCTAATTTGCTCTTCAAGATCTAAATCAAGTTCTTGGCCAGAATTTACCGACTCTAATTCTTTAATTTTCGCTTCAAGCTCAGAGATTGGCTGTTCGAAGTCTAAAAAATCTAATGACATGTTAATTTTTACCTAAGTCTTTGAGCTGTGATAGACAACTCTTATTTAAATTGTAACGCTAAGCACTCTTCACCAAGTAGTGTTCTTAGTTCATGCAATAAAGCATCTTCTGGAGTAACTCGCCATTGTACGCCTAGTTCAAGCATTCCTTGCGCTTCTTCACGCTCGTAAAATACTCGTATAGGGCAAGTACCATCTTTATAAGGAGACAGTACCTGAGAAAAATGTTCTATAAAATTATTATTAATAGCTGTACGTTTAACATTTATATCAAGAGATGTTACATAGTTCTCCCTTGCATCAGCAATTGTCATTATATCTCGGGCGGTCATTGTAATGCCACCAGAATATTCATCAAAGCTGACCTGTCCACTACACACTAAAATAGCATCTGTAACAAGTAACTCGGCAAAGGTATCATAATCATCAGGAAAAAGTCGAATATCTATGCGTGCACTTTTGTCATCTAATGTTACCAAGGCCCATTTACGGCCTCGTTTATTCACCATAACACGAACCCCCAATACTAAACCCACAGCTACTGTAGTTTTATCTTTATTGGTAGGTTGCATACTAACTAGTCGACCACTGGCATAGTGTTTTATTTCAGAAAGAAAGCGGTTAATGGGATGGCCAGTTAAATATAAACCTAAAGTTTCTTTTTCACCATTTAACCATACTTCTTCAGGCCATTTAGCTACTTCTTTAAATGCTTGTCTAGTATCTTCGGGCTCTTCGTTAATTAACCCAAATAAATCATCTTGTCCTAGTGCTTGTGCTTTAGCATGCTGGTCTGCTGCTTTAATTGCTTCAGGTAAAGTTTCAAACAATGCGGCTCGGTGTGGACCTAAGTTGTCCATAGCACCAGCTTTAATAAGTTTTTCAAGTACCCTTTTATTTGTTTTCTTAAGATCTAGTCGTGCACAAAAATCAAATAAGTTAACAAATGGACCGCCCTCTTTACGCGCTTTTATAATCGCTTCTATCGGGCCTTCACCTACACCTTTAATCGCACCAATGCCGTAAACTATTTGATTATCTTCATTTACCGTAAACTTGTAATGCCCTGCGTTTACATCTGGTGGAAGAATATCAATATTCATATTTCCACATTCATCAACTAAGGTAACAATTTTATCGGTATTATCCATATCTGCAGACATTACTGCGGCCATAAATGGGGCTGGGTAATGTGTTTTCATCCACAGAGTTTGATATGAAACTAATGCATAAGCTGCTGAATGTGATTTGTTAAAACCATAACCTGCAAACTTTTCAACTAAATCGAAGATCTTCATGGCTAATTCGCCATCAACCCCACGATTTATAGCTCCTTGTTCAAAACCTGCTCGCTGCTTAGCCATTTCTTCAGGCTTTTTCTTACCCATTGCACGGCGAAGCATATCTGCACCACCTAGCGAGTAACCAGCTAAAACCTGTGCTATTTGCATTACTTGCTCTTGGTACAAGATAATACCGTAAGTCGGTTCTAAAATAGGTTTAAGATCTATATGTTGCCATGTTTCATCTGGGTAACTAACGGCTTCACGGCCATGTTTACGCTCGATAAAGTTGTCAACCATGCCTGATTGCAACGGACCAGGTCGAAATAAAGCTACTAATGCGATTATATCTTCAAAGCAATCGGGTTTTAATTTGGCGATTAAAGATTTCATACCACTAGATTCTAATTGGAATACAGCAGTTGTTTCAGCATTTAGTAATACTTTGAAACTCGCAGGATCTTCAAGGTGAATACGAGTAATATCAATGGGCTCTTTACCCGCTTTTATTAACTTTTCATCTGCCATTTCAATCGCCCACTGTAAAATAGTAAGCGTTCTTAAACCTAAGAAATCGAATTTAACTAAACCCGCATCTTCTACATCATTCTTATCGAATTGAGTTACAGGGTTTTTACCTTCGTCATCACAATAAAGTGGCGCAAAGTCTGTGATAGTGGTTGGTGATATAACAACACCACCAGCATGTTTACCCGCATTTCTTGTTGTACCTTCTAAGATACGACACATATCGATAAGATCTTTTACGTCTGAATCTTGCGCATAGGCTTCTGGTAATTTAGGTTCAACCTCAAAAGCTTTAGCCAGTGTCATTCCAGGATCACCCGGAATTAACTTGGAAATACGATCGACAAAACCATAAGGATGTCCAAGTACACGACCAACATCACGTATTACCGCTTTTGCAGCCATGGTACCAAAGGTTATAATTTGCGATACAGCATCTCGACCATAAAGTTCAGCAACGTGATCAATAACTTCATCACGTCTATCCATACAAAAGTCGATATCAAAATCGGGCATTGATACACGTTCAGGATTTAAGAAACGTTCGAAAAGTAGATCATATTCAAGTGGGTCCAAATCTGTAATCTTTTGTGCATAAGCAACTAGAGAACCAGCACCTGAACCACGGCCTGGGCCAACAGGAATATTGTTATCTTTACTCCATTGAATAAATTCCATTACGATCAAGAAGTAACCGGGGAAACCCATTTTGTTAACTACTTCAAGTTCAATAGCTAAACGTTCATCATAAGGTTTACGCTTTTCTGCAAAGTCTGGGGCATCTTTGTCAAACAAAAACTCAAGACGTTCTTGCAAACCTTCTTCAGAAACTTTAACAAGGTAATCTTCTATTGATAAACCTTCGGTAGGAAAATCAGGTAAAACATATTCTCCTAAAGTTACGGTAACATTGCATCGTTTAGCAATTTCAACACTGTTAGCTAAGGCTTCAGGAATATCATGGAAGAGTTCACACATCTCTTCTTCAGATCGTAAATATTGTTCTTTACTGTAACGTTTTGGACGACGTTTATCGTCTAGTGTGTAACCATCATGAATGGCTACACGAATTTCATGGGCATCAAAGTTATCTTCAGTCAAAAACATAACTTCATTAGTTGCTACAACGGGAAGTTCATATTTTTCAGCGATTTCAATTGCTAGATGTAAATATGTTTCTTCGTTCTCGCGTCCTGTTCTAATAAGTTCTAGAAAGAAATTATTATGAAAATGCTCTTGATAAAAAGAAATCATCTCATCAACTAATGGCATATTACCTTTAGTTAACGCTTTACCTATATCACCTTCTCGACCACCAGACAGCAGTATTAAACCTTCTGAATAATCGACTAACCAGTTCTTATCAATAACGGCACGGTCTTGAATATGACCACGTAAATAAGCATTAGAAATAAGCTCGGTTAAATTCTTGTAACCTTTGTTATTCGAGGCCAAAACCACCAGACGAAATAGTTCGTCGCCTAATTCATCGCTTCTCACCCAAAAGTCAGCACCAATAATAGGCTTTATACCTGCGCCATGAGTTGCGTGATAATATTTAACTAATCCACATAGGTTGGTTTGGTCGGTAATAGCTAAGGCTGGCATACCTAAATCTGCTGCACGAGCAACTATAGGCTTTACCTTATTTAAACCATCACACATCGAAAAATCGCTATGCAATCTTAAATGAACAAATTTAGGATCTTTTGCAATCACATCTACATTTTCAGGAGCTGTCAATTCAGTAGATTGATTTGATGTATCAGAAGTCATATCAGACATTAAGGTTTATTAACCCCTTGCTCTTGAATCACTTTCGCTACAGGCTTGAAACTGGCTCGATAACAATCAAGTACACCATGTTCAATAATTTTTTCTAAATGGGCTTTAGTTGGGTAACCTTTATGCTGAGCAAAACCGTACTCTGGGTATAACTTATCCAGCTCAACCATTTCTTCATCACGGGCAACTTTAGCTAAAATTGAAGCAGCACTTATTTCTTCAACTCTATCATCACCTTTTACAACAGCTTGTGTATTAATAGGACCATTTTCACTTAAGAAAACAGGGCATCTATTACCATCAACTAAAACAAAATCAGGCGTCACTTTAAGACCTTGTACTGCTCGCTGCATTGCTAACATAGTGGCATGTAAAATATTTAAAGTATCAATTTCTTCAGGTGTTGCCCGCCCTATTGACCAAGCAATGGCATTTTTTTTGATTTCTTCAGCTAATAGCGGACGTTTTTTCTCTGAGAGCTTTTTAGAGTCTTTTAATCCTTCAATAGGATTATCTGGATCAAGTATAACGGCTGCTGTAACAACGTCGCCAACTAGTGGACCACGCCCCACTTCATCAACTCCGGCAATACAATAGGCTAAAGGGTACTCAAATGGAGGGAAAACAACTTTAGTTTTTTTAGTTGGTTTTTTTTCTATCTTAGTAGTAATAGTTTCACTCATGCTTCAATTAACTCGCTCTTAATTTTATTAACTCAATTACAGCTTGTGCTGCTTTTTCGCTAGCATCTTGTTTAAGGCTTTGGTGAATAGTCATGAATTTTTCATTTAAACCAGATTGATCTTCATTTAAAAACTTTTGTAATAATGGAACAATTTTTTCAGGAACCACTTCATCTTGAAGTAATTCAGGCACAAGTGTTTCATTAGCTAGTAAATTAGGTAACGAAAACCATTTAAGTTTAACTAGCCATTTAGCTAACATGTAAGTGATAAAATTAAATTTGTATGTAATAACCATAGGGCGTTTAATTAATGCAGCTTCAAGAGTTACTGTACCTGAAGCCGTTAATAAACAATCGCTGGCGGCCATTACTTTATGTGTTTGATTGATAATAATTTCAACAGGCAAGTTTGGCGCTATTTCATTTTTAAGGGCAATAAACTGCTCTGCTCTTTTTTGGCTGATCATCGGTGCAATAAATAATAAGTCTTTATCTTTTTCAGCAAGCTTTAAAGCACTTTGTAAAAAGGGTTCGACTAATTTAGCAAGCTCACCACCACGACTTCCAGGCATTAATGCCAAAATCTTACGATCATGAGGTAAGTTTAACTCATCTCTTGCTACTAACTTATCAGAGACCAATGGAATATCGTCAGCTAACGAATGTCCTACAAAAGTACAAGGGACATTGTGTTTATCATAGAATTTTTTTTCAAAGGGTAATAATGATAAAACCATATGAGTGGCGCGAGCAATTTTAAAAATTCGTTTTTCTCGCCAAGCCCAAACAGAAGGACTTACATACTGGACAGTTTTAATGCCTTTTTGTTTTAATTTCTCTTCTAAAGTTAAATTAAAATCAGGTGCATCTATACCGATAAAGACATCAGGCTTATTGTCAGTAAAGTATTGAACAACACTTTTACGTACATGTAATAGTCTTTTTAAACGCCCTAAAACTTCAACAATTCCCATAACAGAAAGTTCATCCATAGCGAACAAACTTTCAAAGCCTTGGTTAATCATTTTGGGGCCACCAATACCAACAAATTTGGCATTAGGATAGGTACGTTTAAGCGCAATAATTAAACCTTCGCCTAAAGTATCACCAGAGTGTTCACCAACAACTATACCTATTACAGTTTTTGTTGTTGATGATATATTTTTCTGATCTGTTTCTTCTAAAGGATGAGTCACAATATTTCTTATACTCTACAGGCAAAGAATGTGCGGTATTTAACGAATAATACCGCGGCTTGAATCTCGAATAAAATCAGAGAATAAAGTTAATTCGGGCATACTATCAGACAGTTGTTGAATTTCTTCAATAGCATCATCAGCAGATAACCCTTTTCTGTAAACAGCTTTATAAGCGCGTTTAATCGTTAAGATAACATCTTTATCAAAACCTCGACGCTTAAGACCTTCAGAATTTAAACCAAATGGTTTAGCTGGTTGCCCTGAAGCCATTACATAAGGAGGAACATCTTTTAATACTAGTGCATTAGCTGCCACGAAACTGTGAGCACCAATGTGACAAAATTGATGTACACCTGACATACCACCTAAAATAACATGATCACCTACATATACATGACCTGCAATTGAAGCATTGTTAGCAAGAATACAATTATTTCCGACAACACAATCATGAGCTACATGAGTGTAAGCCATAAATAAGTTGTTATTGCCTATTTTAGTTAAGCTATTATCCTGTATGGTTCCACGGTGAATAGTACAACTTTCTCTAAAAGTATTATTATCACCAATAACGAGTTCTGTATGCTCCCCTGCATATTTCAGATCTTGACAATCTTCACCAATACTGGCGAATTGAAAAATACGATTTCCTTTACCGATTCGTGTTGGGCCGTTAATAACAACGTGTGAGCTAATTACACAATCGTCACCAATAACAACATTTTTACTAATATATGTCCAAGGACCAATAGTTACATTTTTACCAATAACTGCGCCTGGTTCTATAATAGCTTGTTCGTGAATCATTTTTTCACCACTTTTACTGTTTAATCGGTTTAAAGCTTGCGTCTTGCACACATAAGATCAGCAGAACAAACAACTTTACCGTTCACTTTTGCTTCACCATGGAATTTCCACATACCGCGACGTTCTTTAAGGAACTCGACATGAAGATGCATAGTATCGCCAGGAACTACAGGTTGTTTAAAACGAGCATTATCTATAGAAGCAAATAAGTACATTTCACCATCTTCACGACCTTCACTAGACTTAAAGCCAAGTATACCAGTCGCTTGTGCTAAGGCTTCAAGTATTAAAACACCTGGAAAAATAGCAAGTTCTGGGAAATGGCCCATAAAAACAGGCTCATTAAATGTAACATTTTTTATTGCATGAAGGGTTTTACCTGGTTCAAAATCAAGAACACGATCAACAAGTAACATTGGGTAACGATGAGGGATTAACTCTTGAATTTCATGAACGTTTAACTCATTTTTTTGAGATTCCAATTCATTATTCCTTATGAAGTAATTTAATTAAAAGTATTTTACCAAATAACCTATCTAAATTACTTCTTTTTTTCTAATATTTCAGACTCTAAAGTACTAAGGCGTTTTATTACACTATCTAATTTACGAACACGAGCATTCATTTTATGCCACTCTTTATTAGGAAGCGCTGGCATACCTGAAGAATACACTCCTGGTTCGGTCATTGATTTTGTTACCATAGACATACCAGTAAACATACAATTATCAGTAATATTAATATGTCCGTTAACACCAACCAAGCCAGCGATAGTACAGTTCTTTCCTATCGTGGTACTGCCTGCAATAACACTACATGCTGCCATAGCGGTACCAGCCCCCATAGTTACATTATGTGCAATTTGTATTTGGTTATCTAAAATTACATTGTCTTCAATAATCGTATCGTCTAGTGCACCACGGTCAATAGTCGTACTTGCACCTATTTCAACATTGTCACCAATAATAACAGAGCCTAATTGAGGTATTTTAAGCCACTTACCTTTAACAGGCGCATAACCAAAACCATCAGAACCGATAACAGTATTTGATTGTATCAAGCAATTATTACCAATCTTAACTTCATGATAAATACTAACATTAGCCCACATTGCACTATTGTTACCAATAGTTGCATTTTTGCCAATAAAACAACCTGCACCAATAGATACATTATCTGAAAGTGTAACGCCTGATTCTATAACTGCGTTAGCACCTATAGAAACGTTATTACCTATTGTTGCTGACGAATCGACAACAGCTGAAGGGTGTATACCATTGGCGGGTTTTGGTGTTGTATCAAGGAGTTGTGCAGCAAGCGCATAGCCTAGATAAGGATTATCCATGACTAATGCGTTTGTTGGTGCATCTTCTAAACAATCTGCAGTAATAATAACGGCACTTGCTTTAGTATCATTGAGTTGTTGACGATATTTTTTATTAGCTAAAAAAGCTATCTGTCCAGGCTGAGCATTTAATAAAGTAGCTAAACTGTTAACTTCACAATTTTCATCGCCGTTAACAGTTGCGCCTATTTCTTTTGCAATTTCAGCCAGTGTAAAAGATTTTTTGCTCATCACTAGTTAAGTTTACTAATTTGTTCTACAACTTTATCAGTAATACTTGCTTTAGGTTTAGAGAAAACAACAGCTTTTTGCTCTAAAATTAAGTCGTATTTATCAGACTTAGCAATACCATCGATTGCTTGACGAACTAATGCGATAATTTTAGTTGTTTCTTCATTTTGACGAGCGCCAGTTGCTTGTTGGAAAGCAGCCGCTTTAGTTTGATATTCTTGGTACTTAGTTCCAATATCTTGATCAAGCTTATCTTTCTCTTTTTGTGTTAGTAAAGCACCATCACGTTGTTTCTTTTCTTGAAAATACTTAATGTCTTTTTCTAACTGAGCAAGCTCTGCTTTTTCATCTTTAAATTCAGCTTCTAGTGTTTGCATTACTACAGCTGTTTGAGGAATTTTACTCATAATTTCTTGGAAATTAACTACACCAATCTTTTGATCGGCAGCCATCGCAGATCCAGCTAATAACATTCCTGATGCTGCTGTTGTCATTACTAAAGATTTTATAAATTTATTCAACTTCTTCTCCTGGATATTTCATTATTTATTTTAATTGCTGACCATTATAACTATATAGGGATCAATTGTTATTTTAAAAGGTTTGTCCGATATTAAACGTAAAGAATTTAGTATCGTCATCATCTGTAGATTTCAATGTTTTCGCAAAACTGAAAATCATTGGACCCATAGGAGATAACCATTGTATTGATAAACCTGCTGAAGCTTTATAATTAGTAGGGTCAGCAAAATCATCAATGAAACTTCTTTGCGTTTCAGACAAATCATCAAATCTATTTAAATCAAATTCAGTATCCCAAACATTACCAGCATCTGCAAAGAAACTTGTACGGACACTGTTAGACATACCTTCATCTAAGAATGGTGTTGGTACAATTAACTCAACACCTGCCAATACGATGGCATTACCACCTACTGAACGGCTTGATATTTGAATAGTATCGCTATCAGAGCTTAAACAACATGCAGTACCAAATGGTGATGAAATAGTTGTTGAATTACGATATATGGCTCGAGGACCAACCGTATTAGTTTCAAAACCTCTTAATGTATCTGCACCACCCGCTCTAAAGTTTTCTTGGAATGGGAAAATTTGGTCGTTGCCATTAATTGTTCCGTAACCATTACCATAACCCGCTTCAAATCGTGTTAAGAATGTCCAACGCTGATCTTGAGATATTGGGAAATACCACTTTGTATCTAAATTCAATTTAAAGTATTTTAAATCTGAATTTGGTGTTGTAACTTTAAACGTTAATGTTTGGTTTGAACCTGCTGACGGGAACGTACCACGGTTAAGTGTATTTCGAGATATCGCTGCAGATAAATCGAATGTCTCAAATTTTAGCTTTGCACTAGGATCATTTGAATCAGCATATAAATCATAAAACACATCGATTTGCTCGTAAGACTGTAAACGAGAGATGGTTTCGTTTTTATAATTTAAACCAAAATTTAAACGTATATATTCATTAATTGGGAAACCAAGGTTTACACCAACACCAAATTTCTTACTGTTGTATTGTTCAAGGTTAGCAGCACCAGCATCAAATTCAGTATAGAAAATACTACCACCGAGAGATACACCATCAGTAGTAAAGTATGGGTCTGTAAATGAAATACTTGCACTCTTAGAGTAACTTACCGTATTAAGACTTAAACCTAGTGTATTACCTGTACCTAAAAAGTTATTTTGCTGGATACCTGCATTTAAACTAAGTTTAGTTGTATCACCATAACCTATACCAGCAGTAAAAGATCCTGAAGGTTGCTCTTTTACAGTAAAATCGACATCAACTAGATCATCTTCACCTGGAAGTTTGGTGGTTTCAAATTCTACATTTTCCATATAAGGAAGACGCTGTAACCAAGCTTTAGAAGATTCTACGTTATTATTAGATAACCACGAACCTTCCATTTGACGCATCTCTCTACGTAAAACACGGTCAGCTGTTACATCATTACCATTAAAGTTAATACGATTAACATAAACTCTTTTACCTACGTCAACAGATACAACTAATTTAACCGTTTTATCTTCTTCGTTGATTTCAGGAATTGTTGTCACTTTAGGATAAGCATAACCAAAACGAGCAAGAAATTTACTGATCATTTCTTCGTTATAAGTGACTAATGCACCGTTATATAATTTATCAGCTCTTAAAGGTGTTATCGCTTTGATTGTTTTTTCAAATTCTTTGAATTCACCAATAAACTCTACTTCACTAATAGTGTAAGTTTCGCCTTCTGTTACATTTAGGGTAATGTAAACAGCTTTTTTATCTGGTGTCATTGACACTTGAGTTGAGTCTACTTTGTATTGTAAGTAACCACGATCTAAGTAGAAACTTTCAATACTTTCAATATCGCCTTGCAAAGTTTGCTTTTGGTAGCGATCTTGAGCCATAAAATTCCACCAAGGTGAATCAAATGTCAGCTCGATGTTATTTAATAACTCTTCATCAGTAAATATTTCATTACCAACAATATTAATTTGTTCAATTGCTGCAGCATCGCCTTCTTTAAAATCGAAGTTAATTTTTACTCTATTACGCGGTAAATGAGTAATATCTGCATTAACGTCAGCGTTGTACTTACCTACGCTGTGATAAAAGTCTTCTAAGCCTAATTCAATACTAGAAAGAATAGTTTTATCTAAAGTTTCACCGACTCTGATATTACTATCGTCTAAGCTTTGTATAAGTTGCTCATCTTTTAAGTCTTTGTTGCCATCAAAAGTTACTTCACTGATAGTTTCTCTTTCTCTGACTCTGAAGATAAGTGCATTACCATCACGGTAAACAGCAATATCATTGAAATGACCTGATTTATATAAAGATTTTATCGATTGAGAAATTCTATAGTCATTTAGTGTGTCACCAATATTAAATGGGATATGAGTTAAAGCGGCACCAACAGCAACACGTTGCAACCCTTTAACTTGAATATCTTCGACTTTAAACGCTTCTGTAGCTAAAGCTGGAGTGACAGAACCAGTTAGCATGGTAGCTAGTGCAATTTTTTTTATCATCATAAAATATAAACTTTATTTACTTCTTTTATTAAATAGTCAGTGTCGAAATTTTACTAAAGTCGAGACAAATCATTAAACAGAGCGATACTCATTAAACACAGAAGTGCCATAGTACCAAATTTAAACCCAACCTCTTGTACTTTTTCAGGTACGGGTTTCCCAGTGAAAAGCTCTATAATGTAATAGAGTAAATGCCCACCATCAAGTACAGGTAGTGGTAATAAATTAATTATTCCTAAGTTAATACTAATTAAAGCTAGAAACCCTAGGAAATAAACCAAACCTATATTAGCGCTGTTTCCAGCACCTTGGGCGATAGATATTGGCCCACTTAAGTTTTTAACAGAAACATCGCCTGTTATTAACTTCCCTATCATATCAAAACTTAAAACCACTAAGTTCCATGTTCGTTCTACACTTTGACCTATAGCTTCGATAGGACCATAAGATGTATTAATTCGGTACTTCTCTGGGTAAGGATCAGATTTTGGTGTTACGCCAAAATATCCAATATCTTTACCATTACTTTTTCTTGTATCTGGTACAGCAGTCAATAACTCTGTAAAGCCATCTCTTTGTACTTTAATTTCTACTGATTGTCCTGCTAATTCTTTAATTTTATTTGAAAAAACAGCCCAGTCACCGTTAAGTGAAATACCATTTAGCTCTAAAAGAACATCACCAACTTGTATTCCTGATTTTTCTGCAGGGCTATCAGGGTGAACAATAACCACTTCATTATATACTTTAGATCTAAAAGGTTGGATACCTAAACTAGTAATTGCTGACTCTTTATCAGGTGAAAACTCCCAACCATTTGTGTCTAAAATGCTTGTAGTTAAATTAACACTGTCTTCTTGTCTGGTTTTAAATTCTATGGATTGACTACCTATTTCGCCAACCAGAGCAAGATTTACATCTTGCCAGTCTGTAATTGTATTTCCTGCTATCTCTACAATTTGACTGTTAGCAGGCAAACTCGCTTTTGCTGAAATTGAAGAAGGCTCTACACTACCAATGATTGGTTTAATACTAGGAACACCAATCAAAAACATAAGATAAAAAGCGACTATGGCGAAGGCAAAATTAGCAAATGGTCCTGCCGCTATTATCGCTATACGTTGATACACATTTTTACCGTTAAAGGTTTTATCTGCATCTTCAGGTAAAACATCATCAACGCGGTCATCTAACATTTTTACAAAACCGCCAAGAGGAATTAAAGCGATAACATATTCTGTGCCGTCTTTACCTATCTTGCTCCATAAAGTTTTACCAAAACCTATTGAGAACTTTTGAACTTTTACGCCATTTTTTCTTGCTACCCAAAAATGACCGTATTCATGGACAGTAATTAATATACCTAATGCGATAACAAATGAAGCTAAGTTCCATAAAAAATCAAACATATTAATGGTTATCTCTATTCATGTTGTCGCTAATGTCTTGCGTATCATACTGAGTTAATAAATTTCTAGTAAACTCTCGCACACGATTATCTAAATTCATCACATCATCAATTGAAGTTACATCTTCTGAGACAAATTTATTCACAGAAGTTTCATTTATTTTGTATATATCAGTAAACTTTATTTTTTTGTTCAAAAAAGCATCTACCGCTATTTCATTCGCTGCATTCAGTGCTGTACATGCACCTTGCCCATTTTTACAGGCTTCAATAGCTAATTTAAGGTTTGGGTATTTAACATAGTCAACGGCTTGAAACTCAAACGATGGTGTATTGAAAAAGTCCAACGGTTCAACGCCAGAATCAATACGTTCAGGAAAAGATAATGCATGGGCTATAGGTGTACGCATATCAGGATTACCCATTTGCGCAATAACAGAGCCGTCTTTATATTGAACCATTGAATGAATGGTACTTTGAGGATGTAAAACTACCTGAATATCTTCAGGTTCAACATTAAATAACCATTTAGCTTCAATAAACTCTAAGCCTTTGTTCATCATAGTGGCTGAATCTACTGATATTTTTTGTCCCATATCCCAATTAGGGTGGGCGCAAGCTTGCTCAACAGTAACACTCTCTAAGTCTTCAACACTAAACGTTCTAAAGGGACCGCCTGAACCTGTTAACAATATTTTGCTAATGCCATTTTCAGATAAATTACAGTAACCAGGAGTATTTTGAGCTTCGATAGGTAAACATTGAAAAATAGCATTATGTTCACTATCAATAGGAATAAGTTGTGCGCCACTAGCTTTAACGGCTTCAATAAAAATAGCACCAGAGGTAACTAGAGCCTCTTTATTAGCAAGTAAAACACGTTTACCTGCATTTACTGCTGCTAAAGTTGGCATTAAGCCAGATGCACCAACAATAGCAGCCATCACGGTATCAATACTTTTGTCTTGTGAAATAACTTCTAATGCTTCAGCGCCTGATAATACATTAATATGACCCAGGTCTTTATCAAGCAATAGTTGTTTCAATTCTTTAGCATGAGGTTTAGAAACCATTACAACCGTTTCAGGTAAAAATTCAATACATTGAGCTAGTAACGTATCTACACTTGAATGAGCAGATAAACTAACAACATCGAATCTTTCTGGATGCCTACGAACAACATCTAAAGTACTCAAACCAATCGATCCAGTCGCTCCTAAAATACATAAGCGACGTACAACATTTTTAATTTCTGACACAAACTACCAGCCTATTAACGCATAACATAAGGCATATATAGGAGCTGTAGCGGTTAAGCTATCAATCCTATCTAATATTCCACCATGACCTGGTAAAATAGAGCCGCTATCTTTGATCCCTGCTTGGCGTTTAAACATACTTTCATTTAAGTCACCTAAAACAGACACTGTCGTAATTAAAATAGTAATAGGAATAACAAGATAGAACTGCTCGAGTTGCCAGTTCATTGTTAAACCTGCTACGGTTACTAATATACAAGCAACAACAACTCCGCCAACAAAACCTTCCATTGTTTTACCTGGACTAACATTAGGCATTAATTTATTTTTACCAAATGATTTCCCCACAAAATAAGCACCAATATCAGCACTCCACACCATTAAAAACAAAAACATAATGAGCTGAGCACCGTGATAAGTATCTATTTCATATTCACTACTACGCATTACTATGAAAGCTAACCATGTAGGAACAAGTGTTAACCAACCAAATACACCTCTGATGGAGCGATGACTTGACCAGAATTTACTACAGCGAGGATAAAGAAAAGTTAAGGTAGCTGACAACAGCCACCAAGCAACCGCCAACCACAATATATAAATGATAGGTTTTTGAAGGTCAGAAGACGTTAACCATAACTCTAATAAAGGAAAATAATACCAAAGTGCAGCAATCAAAGTACTTGTGCCAAGAACAAAAGCTATACGTCTTCTTTTGTTCGCAAAGCCCATTAATGGACCCCATTCCCATGCGCCTATTCCCATTACCGCAAGCATTAATGCTGAGAAATAAGGTAATGGTAAATAAAAAATACTTGCTATCGTCGCGGGAGCCAATACTAACGCTGTTATAATTCTATGTTTTAACAAATTTCACCCTTTTACGTTAAAGTTGTTTTTATTATTATTTGCTTTTAATTTTATTGATTGTGAAAACAAAATATTTAGATGAACACTTTATTACACAAATAAAAATAAAAATATTCTTTTATCAGTAATATAGATGTCTTCGAATATTTACCTACTCTGGATTATTTTTAATTTGATCGCCCGTTAATCCAAATCGCCTTTCTCTCTTATCAAAAGAAAAAATTGCGTCTTTAAAAGCGTCTTCATTAAAATCAGGCCATAGAGTATCGGTAAAATAGAATTCAGCATAGGCTGCTTGCCATAATAAAAAATTACTAATTCTATAGTCACCACCCGTACGAATTAACAAATCTAAATCGGGTAACCCATTTAAAGAAATATGTTCATTCATTACTTGCTCAGAAATATCATCTATTGATAATTCATTATTGTTAACTTTTTCAGCAACCTGCTTTGTTGCTTGGGTAATATCCCAACGTCCACCATAATTGGCAGCAACAGATAAAACCATTTCGGTATTGTTTTCAGTAAGTGTTTCCGATTCTTTGATCTTTTTTTGTAGCTTTTCTGAAAAACGACCAACATCACCAATGATCTGAAAACGTATTCCATTTTTATGTAAACGTTTAACTTCACGAGTTAACACAAACATAAATAATTCCATCAATACACTAACTTCAGACTCTGGGCGTAACCAGTTTTCACTACTAAAGGCAAAAAGGGTTAATGCTTTAACACCTAATTTTCTTGCTGTAGTAACAGAAGAACGAACAGTTTCCACACCTGCTTTATGACCAGCAACTCTCGCTTTAGAACGAGATTGTGCCCAACGTCCATTACCATCCATAATTATGGCTACGTGCTGCGGAATTTTCCGATTTTCTTCTGACATTTATTCTTTATAACCTTATGAATAACCGACTAACGATTTCAGGCATTATTTACCAATTGATTAAGTTAATTGAAAAATATGCATTTGAAAAACAACCTTTCATAACAATCTAGCTTGTTAAAAATATGGAATGTTTTTCTTAATCACTTCTGCTTACCTTATTGAAGCGACCTAAATATTTATTGGTTAGTCTGGTGTAAATACAACCTATCCACGAAACAAAAAAGCCGCAGAAACTTACTTTACAAGTATTATCTACGGCGTTTAGTAATAAGCAATTAAAAAACTAAATTTCCATTAATTCAGCTTCTTTAGCGGCTAATATATCATCAACCTGCTTAATATATGTATCAGTTATCTTTTGAATCTCATCTTCTGCTTGATGATGTTCATCTTCACTAATTTCTTTATCTTTTAATAAACTCTTATAATCGGAATTAGCATCACGACGAATATTACGGATAGCAATTTTACCGCCTTCAGCTTCACCACGAACAACTTTAACAAGATCTTTACGACGCTCTTCAGTTAAAGGAGGAAGTGGTATACGAATTAACGTACCGTTAGACTGTGGATTTAAACCTAAATCAGACTTTAAAATAGCCTTTTCAACAGCAGAAATCATTCCTTTGTCAAAAACAGTAATAGCTAGGTTTCTTGCATCTGGAACAGAAATATTACCTACTTGATTTAAAGGTGTTTCCATTCCGTAATAATCTACAGAAATATTATCGAGTAATGATGCATGAGCACGGCCAGTTCTTATTTTAGCTAAACTACCTTTTAATGCTTCAATACTTTTACCCATACGATCTTGAGCATCTTCTTTTATTTCATTAATCACGTGATATTCCTTAAAACTAATCTAAATTCTTTGCGTGGTCGATAATTGTACCTTCGTCATCACCTAAAATAACAGATTTAAGTGAACCAGGCTTATTCATATTAAATACTCGAATAGGCATGCTATGGTCGCGCGCTAAAGTAAATGCCGCTAAATCCATAACTTGTAATTCTTTATCAAGTACTTCAGCATAAGTTAAATGCTTATAAAGTGTCGCTTCAGGATTTTTTACAGGATCTTCAGAGTAAATACCGTCAACTTTTGTAGCTTTTAAAACAACATCAGCTTCAATTTCGATTCCGCGTAAACAAGCTGCAGAGTCAGTGGTAAAAAATGGATTACCTGTTCCAGCACTGAATATTACTACTCGGCCAGACTTTAGTAAGCTGATTGCTTCAGCCCAGTTATATCGGTCACATACACCAGCAAGATCAATTGCTGACATTAGACGTGTATTTACAAATGCACGATGTAAAGCATCACGCATTGCTAAACCGTTCATTACAGTGGCAAGCATACCCATTTGGTCGCCTACAACACGGTTCATTCCTGCGTCAGCTAATCCTTTACCACGGAATAAATTTCCACCGCCGATAACTAAGCCAACCTGAACTCCCATTTCTATGAGTTCTTTAATTTCTTGAGCCATGCGATCTAAAATTTTCGGATCAATACCGAAACCTTCAGAGCCCATTAAGGCCTCACCACTAAGTTTTAACAATATACGACGATATGTTGGTTTGGGATTCACGCTCATATAAAAAACATTCCTGTACTTTTCTTAAGATGAAAAAAAATAGCCGAGACCTTATTTGGTCGCGGCTATTCTAGTACGTTTAGCTAACTATCGAAAGTATATTTACAAAATAAGCGTCTCTAAAGTTAATTAAACGTTAAAAGCGTTTAAAAATTAAGCTTTTGCCGCAGCGATTTGAGCTTCAACTTCAGCAGCAAAATCTTCTTCTTTCTTCTCGATACCTTCACCAACTTCTAAACGTACGAAGCTAGAAACTGTAATACCTTTTTCTTTAAGTACTGCACCAACAGTTTTCTTAGGTTCCATGATGAAAGCTTGACCAGTTAAAGAAATTTCACCAGTAAATTTCTTCATACGACCAATGATGATTTTTTCTAATAAATCAACAGGCTTTTTCTTGTTTTCTTCAAGAGCATCATTTTCAGCTTTTAAGATATCTAACTGAATGCGTTGTTCGTTTTCTACTACGCTAGCTGGAACATCTTCAGGGTTGATGTATTCTGGCTTGCTTGCAGCAACGTGCATTGCAATGTGCTTAAGTGAATCAGCATCACCTTCACCAGCAACAACAACACCAATAGTAGCACCATGCTTGTAAGTAGCTAAAGTAGTACCTTCAACATAAGCTACGCGACGAACATTGATGTTTTCACCAATTTTAGTCACTAGAGCAATACGCTCTTCTTCAAACTTTGCTTGAAGCTCTTCAATTGTTACTTTTGAAGCAGCAGCAGTATCTGCAACTTTGTTAGCAAATGCTAAAAAGTTATCATCTTTTGCTACGAAATCAGTTTGACAGTTAACTTCAACTAATACACCATCTTTAATGATGATTTGACCTTCAGCAGCGATGTTACCTGCTTTTTTAGCAGCTTTAGCTTGACCGTTCTTACGCATGTTCTCAATCGCAAGTTCCATGTCGCCTTCAGCTTCTTGTAAAGCTTTTTTACAATCCATCATGCCCGCAGCTGTGCGTTCACGTAATTCTTTAACCATTGCAGCAGTAATTTGCATGAGTTAATTCCTAATTTTTAGTTATCCCCGTACCAAGAGCAAAGTTTATTTTTAAGATAAACACTCTATAAAGTTTTGGGCATAAGTATTAAATAAGTTGGCGATAATAAATGAACTTTATTACCGCCACATGAAATAAACGTTAAGAGCTAATTACTCAGCTTCTACAAAACCGTCTTTTTCAGCTTGAACAACGATGTTTTTCTCACGACCTTCTAGAACTGCGTTTGCAGCAGAATCTAAGTATAAAGTCACAGCACGGATAGCATCATCGTTACCAGGTACGATGTAATCAACACCGTCTGGGTTAGAGTTTGTATCAACTACAGCAATTACTGGAATGCCTAAGTTGTTAGCTTCTTTAATAGAAATGTGCTCGTGATCAGCATCGATGATGAATAAAACGTCAGGTAAACCACCCATGTTTTTAATTCCACCAAGGCTTTTTTCAAGCTTTTCCATTTCACGAGTACGCATTAAAGCTTCTTTCTTAGTAAGAGCTTCAAAAGTACCGTCAGAGCTTTGTGCTTCTAAATCTTTTAAACGCTTGATAGATTGACGAACTGTTTTCCAGTTAGTCAACATACCACCTAACCAACGGTGATTAACGTAGAATTGATCACATTTGATTGCAGCATCTTTGATTGCATCGCTTGCAGCACGTTTAGTACCTACAAACAAAACTTTACCTTTCTTAGAAGAAACGTTGTTAATGAAAGCAAGAGCTTCATTAAACATTGGTACAGTTTGTTCTAGGTTGATGATATGAACTTTATCGCGAGCACCAAAAATGTAGCTTTTCATTTTTGGATTCCAGTAACGGGTTTTGTGACCGAAATGTACACCGGCTTTAAGCATATCGCGCATTGAAACGTTTGGCATGTTTTTTCCTTTTAGGGTTAAGCGTTCATACACCCAATATACAAGACTCTTATTTGCTTACACATTTAATATGGTTAAGCTGAGCACCCCAGTATATCTTTGCTAGATGTATGTGAGTTTATATTTAAAATTAACATCAATTGTTAATTCAGTTTTGGCTTAATAACACACAGCAAATACTATGTAGATTATTAGCGGCGCACTTTATACCATAACATAGCCTTTTTTACTAGAAATGACGTTAAATAATATTAATTAACGAAAATGAATATCGTAGTTGAGAATATTCTATGCTAATGGCTCATAGCGCGTTAAAATTAGCGCAAAGTAATCAAATGTTAATCACTATGTCTGTACAACTATTTTATATTTACGATACTCATTGCCCTTGGAGCTATGTAACGCTTCCATTAGTTAATGAAATTATGGCTGCTCATCCTGAATTCACGCTTAACCTTTTACATTGTGCGCGTTATGAAGGTGATGAAAATATTTCTAAGAAAACTATCGAAACCATTGAAGACGATAGCGCCACTATATTTAGTGATGCTTATATGGCACAACTAAAGCAAGCTAAAGACTCAACGTTAACAGCTAACGTTATGTCATGGGTTTCAAACAAGGTGCCACATATTGGTTTAGAAGTATTAAACGCACTGTTTAAGGCTCATTTTGAACAAGCTAACGAATTACGCTCTTTTGATGATATGAGTGATATTGTAAGCGAGTTTAAGTTATCGCCACCTAATAAGGTTTTCACTTTAGAAAAATTCACAAAAGATGCTGAAATATTATTAAGCAGTCTTGAAGAACTACAAGATATTATGGGAACAAAAGCTATCCCTGCTCTACTACTTGCAATAGATGAAAGACTTATTTTATTAAATCATAATTTTTATCTAAAACATCCAAAAGCAATTGTAGAAGCTGTTGAACTTGAGCTAGCTAACGGTTAACGAAAAAAACTCAATAGACAAAATATGAACGTTTAGGCAGAATAGCGCGTCTAAAACAGCGTTAACATTTTAAAAACTGTTTAAATTTATAGACAAAATCAAACCAAAATTAATTAAATGAGGCATTAATGGGAATCAATATCAAAAGTCAGGAAGAAATAGAAAAAATGCGCATTGCAGGTCAACTTGCTGCAGACGTATTAGAAATGATTGAACCGCACATAAAGGCGGGCATTACTACTGACCAATTGAACACCATTTGTGCTGAGTATACCGAGAAAGTACAAAACGCAATTTCTGCGCCTTTAAACTATCACGGATTTCCAAAGTCTATTTGTACTTCAGTTAACCATGTTGTTTGTCATGGCATCCCTGATGACACACCACTTAAAGATGGTGATATCTTAAATATTGATATCACCGTTATTAAAGATGGTTTTCATGGCGATACCAGCAAAATGTTTCTTATTGGTGATGTAACTCCTGAAGATAATCGTTTATGCCGTATCACTCAAGAAGCACTTTACGTTGGTCTTAAAAAAGTAAAACCAGGTGTTACTTTTGGTGAAATTGGTACTGCGATTCAAAAGTTCATTAAGAAATCAGGCCGTTATTCTATTGTTAAAGAATATTGCGGACACGGTATTGGTCAAGTTTTCCATGAAGAACCTCAAATTGTTCATTATAAAAATAATGACAAAACAAAAATGGAAGAAGGCATGTGTTTTACCATAGAACCTATGATCAACTTGGGTCGTGCTAATACCATTCTTGATAAAGAAGATAATTGGACTGTTTATACTATAGATGGCAAAAAATCAGCTCAATGGGAACATACAATAGTAGTTACCAGAACGGGTTGTGAAATACTCACGTTACGAAAAGAAGAATCGTTACCTAGAATGTTACACAACTAGCGTCTACTCAAAATAATGCTAACTACTTTAATTAATTACTATAAGAAGAAAACAGTGACTACTGAATCTACCTTGCCAAGTCAATTTGTTGAGCCGCTAGCAGTCAGTGCTCCTTTTGTATCTAGTGCTGAAATTTGTAAGCTTGGTGCTGAATTTCATCAATGGCAAAAAGATATATTTCCTGTTGAAGACATAACTGCTCTGGTGAATGCTAGAGCTGAATTTGTTGATAATATTTTAACTAAATTATGGAGTCAGCATGAGCTTGATGAATACCAAATTAGCTTAATTGCTGTTGGTGGTTATGGGCGAGCTGAGTTACATCCCTATTCTGATGTTGATATTCTTTTATTAACACAAGAAAAAACCGACAAAGATCTTGAAGAAAAAATATCTACTTTTATTACCCAGCTTTGGGACGTAAAATTAGATATAGGTCACAGTGTACGTAGCGTTAAAGAATGTTTGAAACAGGCTGTAAATGATGTAACCATTGCAACGAACTTAATGGAAATGCGACAAATCTGTGGTAATGAAGCCTTAACTGAACAGTTACAGCCTTTATTAAACCAAGACGTATTTTGGACATCCAAAAAATTCTTTATTGCTAAACGTGACGAACAATATAATCGACACAAACAATATCACGGCGCCTCTTATACTCTTGAACCTAACCTAAAAGCTAACCCTGGTGGCTTACGAGATATACAAACCATAGGTTGGGTAGCAAAACGTCACTTTGTTGCCGACTCTCTAGAAGAACTTGTTGAACACAAATACCTCACTATTAACGAATATTTTGAGCTAGTAGAGTGTCAAGATTACTTATGGCGTATGCGATGTGCTTTGCACTTTGTTGCCGGCAGAAACGAGAACCGATTACTGTTTGATCATCAAGCCAGCGTTGCCGAATTACTCGGTTTTGGTGATGGCGGTAAGTTAGCCGTTGAAAGAATGATGAAACGTTTTTTCAGAATTATTGGTCGCGTTGCAGAATTAAACAAAATGTTACTTCAACATTTTGAATATGTAATTATCAACGAAAACAAGTACAAAAAAGTTACACCTATTAATGATGAATTCGTTATTGTTGATGGACAAATAAAAGTAACTAATCAACGTATCTTTACCCGTTCAAATAAAATTATGGAAATGCTATTACTGATAGCAGAACATGATGAAATAACTGACTTACATCCCGACACATTACGTTTAATGAGAAATGCCCGTCGTCGATTTGTATCATGTTTAATGGATTATGCCGACTCACGAAAAGCCTTCATGAAGTTAATGAGGCACCCAAAAGGTTTAGGCGTAGCATTTAGTTTAATGCACAGACACTCTATTTTAGATGCCTATTTACCTGAATGGCGAAACATCGTGGGGCAAATGCAGTTTGATTTATTCCATGCTTATTCGGTTGACGAACACAGCTACCGCTTAATTAAAAATTTATACAAATTTAGTCAGCCTGAATTTAACAAAGAATTTCCACTTTGTAGCAAATTAGTACAGCGTGTTCGTAAGCCTGAACTGCTTTATATTGCCGGGATATTCCACGACATAGCAAAAGGTCGAGGTGGAGATCACGCTAAGTTAGGTGCTATTGATGCGTTAAACTTTGCCAAACTACATCAATTAAGCGATCACGATGGTCGATTAATTTCTTGGTTAGTTAAACATCACTTATTAATGTCAGTTACTGCGCAACGCCGAGATATTTCTGATCCAAATGTTATTAAAGAATTCGCAGATATTATTCGAGATGAAACCCACCTCGATTACCTATACTGTTTAACAGTTGCAGATATGAGAGCAACTAATGAAAGTTTATGGAACAACTGGAAGTCGAACCTTTTACAAGAGCTCTACTACAGTACTAAACGTGCATTCTTAAGAGGCTTAGAAAAACCTGTAGATTTACGTGCTAAAGTACGTGAAAACCAACAAATGGCTTCAGAGTTATTGTTAACTTACGGTATTACTGAAACTCAAATAACTAAAGTATGGCAAGAATTTAAGTCTGATTATTTTTTACGGTACGGGCCTGAACAACTTACATGGCATTGCCGACATATTTTAAATCACAATAAAAAAGTGCCTTTAGTTATTCTAAATCCTACACCTTTTAGAGGTGGTACTGAGGTTTTTGTTTACACTAAAGATCAATCCAATATTTTTTATAATATTGTTTCGCTATTGGGCTCTAAACAACTATCAATCCATGATGCCAAAATCATCACCACCAAAAAAAGCTACACAGCAAATACCTTTGTAGTACTTGATCAACAAGGTGAACCTATTGATGATATTGCTCGAGCAAATATGATTGAAAAGGCACTAACAGAAGTATTATCTGCTTCTCAATGTTTAATAAAACCTAAGCCTTTAGCAAAGCGCTTTCAACAGTTTGATATACCGACACAAGTTAGCTTTATTGAAACAAAAACCAAAGCTAAAAATACAACCATGCTAGAAATACTTACACTAGATACGCCTGGATTATTGGCAAGTATTGCTGAAGTTTTTCAAAAGTGTGAAGTACAAATTCATTCAGCCAAAATTACAACCTTTGGTGAAAAAGCAGAAGATGTATTTACTCTATCAAACAAGTACAACCAAGCACTTACATTAGAAGAGCAAGAAGCTCTCACCGTAATGTTGTGCGACAAAACATCTCATTCAAATTCAAATTAACTTTAGAACAAATTAGGAAATATAATGTCTGAATTACAAAGTATTATTGAACAAGCATTTGAAGACCGTGCTGACATCTCTCCATCAACAGTAACTCCAGTAGTTAAACAAGCCGTTTTAGATGCGTTAGATGCTTTAAATAATGGTTCAGCTCGTGTTGCTGAATACATAGATGGCGAATGGGTTGTTCACCAATGGCTTAAAAAAGCAGTACTTTTATCTTTCCGTATTTGGGATAACGAAACGTTAGACGGCGCAGAAAGTAAATTTTACGATAAAGTTCCAATGAAATACTCAAACTACGGCAACGAAGAATTTAAAGCTGACGGTGTTCGCGTAGTTCCTGGAGCTTCTGTTCGTACAGGTAGCTTCATTGGTAAGAACGTTGTAGTTATGCCTTCATTTGTTAACATCGGCGCATTTGTTGACGAAGGAACTATGATTGACACATGGGCAACTGTTGGTTCATGTGCACAAATTGGTAAAAACGTTCATTTATCAGGTGGTGTTGGCATCGGTGGTGTTTTAGAACCATTACAAGCTGGCCCTACAATTATTGAAGATGACTGTTTCATTGGCGCTCGTTCAGAAATCGTTGAAGGTGTTGTTGTTGAAAAAGGTTCTGTAATTTCAATGGGCGTTTACATTGGTCAATCTACTAAGATTTTAGATCGTGAAACAGGTGAAGTAACTTACGGTCGTGTTCCTGCGGGCTCTGTAGTAGTGGCTGGTAACATGCCTTCTAAATGTGGAACTTACAGCCTTTACTGTGCAGTAATTGTTAAAAAAGTTGATGCTAAAACTTTAGGAAAAACTGGCTTAAATGAATTATTACGCACTATCGACTAATCAATGAGTTTGCTAATAAAGCACACTAATTAAAGTCTAAAAAGTAATTTTTAAAAGCAGCTAATGTAACCACAAACCGTGTGGATATATTAGCTGCTTTTTTATTGTCATTAATTTGACACAGCTAATTAACATTAAATTAACACCGTTAAAAAAACCACACTCTCCTAATAAATCCTATAAAAATCATCAAATTAAAATATTGGCATAGCACTTGATATACCTAGCATATAGGTTTTTACTCAAAGAGATTGTTATGAAATTAATTAAAATAGTTACAGCATGCATTTTAGGCTTAATACTTACAGCGTGTAATTCAACACCTAAATCCGTTCAGCTTGCTAAAAAACCATTAATTTCTGATCATTATTTATTAATGTCTTTAATGAACCGACCTGTAACAGCAGACCAACAAATGATGTTGGCCTTTCAGCAACAACGTGAAAGCTACTATGGTGATGTTTTTGTTAATGCAGTAACCCTTAAAGGGCCAAAGTTGATAGATAACTCAACACCAATAAATAGATTCGAATTACTCATTAATGAAGATATTAATGCAGTGACAATTCAAGGTCCGCTAGCGAAAGCCAATGACATTTAAATCGTTGATTGCTGTATAAACTCAACGATTTTTAAACCTATGATCTTATAAATATAAAACGTCTTATTTAGTGATTAACCAGCTTAAAGCCGTTAATCCCATGTTAAATTTAATTGTTTAAACACATCTAACCATTGTTCATCAAAGTCAGCCTGTATTTTAACTGCTTCATTCGTTATTGGATGGGTAAAGTCTAATTGGCGAGCATGTAACATCAAACGTTTAAAACCAAAGTACTCATTAAAAAATGGATTTTGTTTATTATCCCCATAATTAATATCACCAATAATAGGATGACGTAAATGAGCCAAATGACGTCTAATTTGATGTCTTCTTCCTGTCACAGGCAATAGTTTAATCAATGAATAACGTACTGAATCGTACTTACCTACCTTTTCATTTAATGTTGCCGTGCCAACAGACTGGTAATGAGTTTGTGCTTCTTGAGCTTCTTTATTAGGGTCAACATACTTATCGCCTATTTTATCCAGCTTTTCTTTTAGCGCATAATCAACTAAACCTTCCCCCATTAAATGCCCGCGGGTAAGTGCATAATAAGTTTTTTGAATGGTTTTATTTGTAAAAGCTTCTCCCATTAAACGCGCCACTTCTTGATTCAAACCAAAAAGCAAAACACCAGAGGTTGGTCTATCAAGTCGATGCAACGGATATACATACTGTCCAACTTGATCTCGCACCAATTGCAAAGCAAAATAAATTTCATCTCGGTCCATATAACTTCTATGTACAAAAAGTCCTGACGGTTTATCTACAGCAACCAAATATTCATCTTGGTAAAGTATTTTTAATATAGGTTTTTCAAGATCTACATCTTGGTTTTCTAATAATTCAGTCATTACTATTTATCACTAATCATAAGTTATTGAATAAAGATTTAAAGACACGAATAAGCTCGTTTTATCTAGATATACTTGTAGTTAAGCAGCTAAATATGGGTATCTAAAGTTTTTATCGTGGAGTTCACTTTCTATTATCTCTATAATGCGCATATTATTCGATACATATTTTAACTATGACTACTATTTCCTCTATATCAGAATTACTTTCTTTATCAGGTTCTCAATTCAGAATTTACGATCTTGGCCGAAGAATAGATAAAATATCTAAAGAAACCTTTAACAAAATAGAGTTAAACCAACTGCCTTACCCCTTCCCTACTCAATCTCATGCTTGTTTAGCTATCGTATTTTGGCAGAAGAACTCACAACAACCTTTTATCTGGTTTATTAAACTACCACTTGATGAAAGAGGCTTATTAAATCAAGGCGCAAGAAACCATTACATCGCTATTATTATTGAAGCGCTAGGTAACAACATTACTGATACACCATCAGAAAAGCAGGAAGAATTACTCAAAAACAATCCTTACCACTTTACACCTGCTCAATATAAATTGGCGGCTCTAAACAGTATAGTGAACACCGAACTTAAGCGAGAAATGAGTGCACACTATGATTTATTTACTCAATATATATCAGGTGATTTGGGTTGGAATAATTGGCACAACCTTGGTGTACAGGGTATAAATGATTTTGCTTCAAAAATTAATGAAGAAGATAATGCTGAGCAGTTAACACGATCACTTAATTCTTTACCTGATGACGTAATTAACCCTTTATGTACCGCGCTTGAAAACCAAAAGCTGCCACTTACCTTAATTGAAGCAATATTAAACAAGCTTCAACAAACAGATCTTAACGACAACACTAAAAGTAACTTATTAAGAAGTTTATCAAGCACTAGCTCTCATCCCCTAGTAATCACTTATATCAACTCATTGCTAGAGCAAGATGAGTTGTTATCAATAAATACTCTCATCCTATTTGCTGGTCGCTTATGGGATGCATTTAATGATACCGATATTTTATTAACTTATTTTGAAGCAATAGCTAAGCACAACGATGCAGAATTATTTGCTGAAATATTTAAAGACTTAGTTGCAATACCTACATTACGCCCAAAAGTATTTGAGGTAATGAGAGCACCTGAACGAAGTGAAGCGTTATCAAGTGCTATTGGCTATATCTTTCAAACAACAACCAAAGGCTAAATCCTATGGAAAACATATACTACTTACTGATTGTTGGCCTTGTTTTTTGGTATTTTATTCACTTAAGAAAAATATCAGAGTATGCACGAAACCACATTAATCAATACTGTAATACTGAAAGCTTACAGTTTATTTCACTCGCGAGAAAATCAAGCAGAATACGCTTTAACAAACAATATGGTCCACACTGGATGAGTATTTTTGAGTTTGAATTTAGCGGAGATGGAGAATCATCATACTTAGGTGAAATGCAATTAAGAGGCTATAAAGTTGATAATGTTAATATGCCTCCTTATAAAATAAATTAATTTATCAGCATATTAATGCTTTAATTGCCTAAACCTTAAATTTTAAATAAAAAAAATGCGATTCAAAGAATCGCATTTTTTAACTAGCTTATAAATTGCATCCTGCAATTAGTGTTCCCGAATCATCCTTAATAACTATCCTTAGTGTTCCTTAAACGAATCTTTCGTTGTCCTTCAAACCTTTCCTTGGCAATAACTACTCCGAGTTATTAAATCTTTAGCATCATCCTTAACAACTATCCTTAGTATTCCCTAAACGAATCTTTCGTTGTCCTTCATACCTTTCCTTGGCAATAACTACTCCTAGTTATTAAAAATCTATTTTTAGCATCATCCTAATGCAATTCACCATATATACTTATTATGGAGCATATCCTTATAAAATCCTTTTGTGTAAATCCATTACAAATCAATCATCCTGACTGAGTGTCTTCCTAGCAAGAGATATAATACGCTTAAAAATAATTATGCGAACCATACTAGAGTAAAAATATTACAAAAATGTAAACGCCTACAACACCAAAAACAACAATAACCTTAAAATTCAACAACATAATATGTAAATAAAATGTGTACAAGTAAGAAAAAAACTTTATATCCTACAGCAATGTAAGACATGTCTTACATTGCCCTTCTTAATTAACCTAGATTTGTATATATCTATTCAATAACCTAATCGAACAAATAACATTATTTATTTACTTTAAATACCTTTGTACAAAAATGAAACTATTTTTCATTCAACACTTGCATAAAAAACAATTACTGTATAAATTAACAGTTAATCGTTTTTAACCATTAAATCGCATTATGTTACTACACTTAAATATTCAAAATTTCGCCATTGTTAAAACACTCGATATTGATTGGCAAAATGGCATGACAACAATTACAGGTGAAACAGGCGCAGGTAAATCTATTGCTATAGATGCTCTGGGCTTGTGTTTAGGAGCAAGAGCTACAACGAATGTTGTTAGACCTGATACAAAAAAAGCTGAGTTAGCAGCCACTTTTGATATTTCAAATAACAAACATGCAGCTAAATGGTTAAGCCAGCATGATTTAATTAATGAAGAGCACGAATGTATTCTTCGCCGTATAGTGTCTGCTGAAGGTCGCTCTAAAGCTTACATAAATGGTAGCCAAGTTCCACTTACTCAATTAAAAGAGATTGGTGGCTTACTTATTAATATTCATGGTCAGCAAGATCATCAATTAATAATGAAAAATACCGAACAACGTAAAATGTTAGATGGTTATGCAAATCACAATCATCTACTTAATGATGTTCAATACTATTTTCATAACTATAAAAAACTCAGTAACGAGCTAGCATTATTAAACGAAACCAAGCTACAAAGAGATGCTAAGCAGCTTTTATTACAATACCAAGTAACAGAATTAGATGAGTTTTCATTGCAAGATGGCGAATTCGAAACATTAGAAATTGACTACAAACGCCATAGTAACGCGCAAGATATTTTGAATGACACACTGTATTCTATTCAAACCTTATCCGAAGACGATAACTTTAATATTATCGACTCTTTGCGTAAAACAAACGAAAGCTTAACAACACTTTCAAAGCTAGACAGTAAGCTTGAAAATATAGCCAATACAATAAATGAAGCACTGGTACAAATAGAAGACGCAAACAGTGAATTAAAACATTATTACGATAACTTAGAGTTAGATCCACAAACCTATGCACTTATCGAAGAACGCTATTCCCAAGCCATATTACTAGCCAAAAAACATCAAATAGCACCACAAAATTTAGCGCAGTTCCATGCAGAGCTTACTTTAGAGCTGCAAAACATCAGCTCTGATGAAAATCGTTTAATAGAAATTGCTAGCGAAATAGAAAAAACTAAAGTTAACTATTTTGAAGCATCAAACATACTCACTAAATCTCGTATCAAGTCGGCACAAAAATTAAGTAAATTAATTAGTGCTAATATCCAAGATCTTAATATGCCTCATGGAGAGTTCAAAGTTGATGTTCAACCATCAACCAATGAAAAACTATCTATAACAGGTAGCGACGAAGTTTCCTTTTTAGTAAGCATTAACCCTGGCCAGCCATTAGAAGTAATGGACAAAGTAGCTTCAGGAGGTGAACTATCAAGAATAAGTTTAGCTATGCAAGTAATTTTAGCTGAGAAAATTGTTACACCAACCCTCATATTCGATGAAGTCGATGTAGGTATCAGTGGACCAACCGCTTCTATGGTTGGCTCTAAGCTACAAGCCCTTGCTAAAAACACACAAGTTATTTGTGTAACCCACTTACCACAGGTAGCAAGTAAAGGTCATCAACAATTGTTTGTTGCTAAATTAACAGATGGCTCACGAACCGAAACAACAGTAACTGAACTTTCTGAAGATGGTCGTGTCCAAGAAATTGCGCGTTTGCTTGCAGGTAACAAAATAACAGATACCAGTTTAGCTAATGCGCAAGAACTTCTTGCAAGTTAATAGCTCATTAATACCAGAAATTAGAGTTAAACAGGTTTAATGATCTCATCAAATATTTAGAACAAATAGATATAAAAGTTAGATAAAATTAAAATAGCTTTGTATATAAAGCTCACCTTAGTTATTATCTGCACTTACCTCTACATAGGAAGAATTTAAATACATGTTGTTTCGAGCTGTAACCCTTATTTTATGTTTATCAATTAGTGCTTGTTCAAGCTGGGTTTATAAATTAGATATGCCGCAAGGTAACTATCTAGGACAAAAAGATATCGATAAACTCCAAATAAATATGACCAAAGAACAGGTTAAATTTGTTTTAGGAAGCCCTGTAGTTGTAGATTCATTTCAAGATGACACATGGCATTATGTTTACCGATTAAAATCAGGTAAAAGTGAAAAGTATAACAAGCAAAAGAACTTCACTGTCGTATTTGAAAATGACCGCTTAGTTAAAGCAAGTGGTGACTTTGAATTACCAGAATCGTATAACACACCAATGGAAAACTAAACCAGACCGTGTGACGGGATTTATATTGAGATTGAAAATAATCCATTGATAAATTTCCAACAAAAAAGGCTGAAATTTCAGCCTTTTTTAATATCTGTATTTTAATAACTACAGAATAATATACATCAAAACTATAACGGCTTAACTCTACCGCCAGTAATTTTGTTAGCTCGCCCTTCTTCTTTAGCTTTTTCAGCACGACGTTTTCTCACTTCTTTAGGATCAGCAAGTAAAGGCCTATAAATTTCAATTCTATCTAAATCGATAACAGTATCAGTTAATTTAGCAGCTCTATTCCATATACCTACAGCATTCACCGCTAAATCAATCTCAGGATAAATAGACATAATGCCTGAATCTTTAATAGCACTTTCAATACTAGTATCTTCATCAACTTTTATTTCAATAATCTTTTGGCTAGTTGGAGTTCCGTATACAACTTCAACGCTAATTTTATTTTCCAACGTACTCGACTCCATATTAACCGTAAACTTCTTTCGCTCGGTTAGTGAACGACTTAACCATATTGTTAGCTAGCTGGTTAAAGATCTTGCCAAAAGCTAAATCAAAAACTCTACTTGAAAACTCATACTCTAGAGCTAACTCGATTTTACAAGCTTCATCAGACAAAGGTGTTAAAACCCAACCACCTGTAAGTTTTTTAAATGGGCCATCAACTAAGTCCATAATCACTTCAGAATTACTCAATAACGTATTTTTAGTAGTAAACCACTTTTTAATACCGCCCTTAGAAATAAGTAACGAGGCAGTCATTGAGGTTTCATCTTGTGTAACAATTTTACTATCGCTACAGTCAGGCAAAAACTGAGGATACAAAACCACATCATTAATCAGTTTGTACATCTCTTCAACACTGTGCATTACTAAGGCACTACGACTTATAGTTGGCATTTATCCTCCAATTCTCAAGGGCGACATCATAACAAAACTCAGCAAAAAACGCATTAATATGAAAAATGATAAATAAGCCGTTTAAATACTATAGATTCCCCGTATAATGACGCCGCTTGCTATCTATTTTGGCAAAAAGAATGGAACTAACATGGCAAAAAAAAAGAAACCGAATAACAATACCATCGCACAAAACAAAAAAGCTCGTCATAACTATACTTTAAGCGATAAGTTTGAAGCTGGGATGAGCTTGCAGGGTTGGGAAATAAAATCAATCCGAAGTGGTAAAGTGAACATATCAGACTGTTACGTACATATAAAAAATGGCGAAGCCTATTTGCTTGGTGCTGAAATAATGCCACTCAATGCTGCATCTAGCCACGTTGTATGTGATCCAAACCGTGACCGTAAATTATTACTAAACCGCAGAGAGCTCGAACAAGTTACTGCTTATGTTGAACGCGATGGCTATTCACTTATCGCTACAGCTATGTATTGGAAAGCTTGTTGGGTAAAACTAGAGTTCTTCCTAGGTAAAGGTAAAAAAGATCATGACAAACGTTCTGACATCAAAGACAGAGAATGGGCTGTTGATAAAGGTCGTTTAATGAAAAACAAAAACTTAGAGCGATAACTGGTTAAAAATTACCACGTTGTCTATTTAAACTAAGCGATGTACAATGCACGTCATAAGCTACTATAGCTTATAGAAAAAAGAGTAAAACTTTGGGGCGGATCTAGGATTCGACAAGATTCACGAAACCCAAGGTGCATGCCGAGGGGCGGTTGGCCTCGTAAAAAGCCGCAAAACTATAATTGCAAACGACGAAACGTTCGCACTAGCCGCTTAGGCTAGCCATCGCCTCAAAAATTGTCCTGTTGTTTAGAGGATCGATGGTCACCCCAAATAGGATAGCGAGGGAAGCACGCTTAAGGCTGAACCGCGAAATAGTATTAAGCTCACCATGACGAAGCCTGTCGATTGGCGTCCAATTGGTTAAATAAATAATCGACTAAGCATGTAGTACCGAGGATGTAGGTTTTTTGGACGGGGGTTCGATTCCCCCCCGCTCCACCAAATTGAGTACTGATGAAAGTCAGTCAAATCAAGCCACAGGCACTGGAAACAGTGGTTGTGGCTTTTTTTCGTCTGAAACCCAATTGGTCTCAGGTAGTCCTAAATGGGCTCAAAAATGGCAGAATTTTGACAACTTTTTGCCATTGTCTGAAAATAACATTGGTACTCGCGAATGTTACTCCTATCGTAAAAAGATCTTTGAGCGTCATCCTCATTTAGAAAATGCGTTAAAAAATCATTACCTCGAAATTTTTCATGATAAAAGCTTAAGGGAAGCTAACTTATTTATTGGTCGCATAGATAAAGAGTTAATCATTCATGATTTAAACTTATCTAATTCAGAAGCAGAAATAAAAACGTTCTGTGAAAATATGTCATTTCGTTGCCGTTCTACCGTTATCAAATACGGTGAAAATAAAACTGCGTATCAAATCTGCCAAGGTATCGCAAAAAAGTATTCAATAGATATTGATACTTTTGATAGCGAGCTACCTTTTATACCCACTTTAAATAAATTAAGTTGCCCTAAATGGTGGCTTAAGAAAATTAATACATTACGTAAAAGGCATGTTGAACAAGTTCATAGAAAACTAAATCTCGTTCATAAAAATTCAGCCTGTTATGCAAGCAACTTCGCTTCGGCAGTAAGAAACACTCAACTCAAAAATTCGTATGATTATTTAAACTCAAATCAGATAACAAATGAGCATGGTCAATCTTATACATTACTCGATATTTATAATAAATCAGTATCTAACCCTCGTATTCGTAAAGCTGAATTAATGACTCGCATAAGAGGCTTTGAAGAAGTTGCAACTGAAATGGGTCATGCTGGAGAGTTTTATACTCTAACGTCTCCATCAAAAATGCATGCCGTACTTTCATCAGGTAAACCAAATCCTAAGTTTGATGGTTCAACTCCAAAAGAAGTTAATGAATACTTTAATAACAATTGGAAACTTATTCGTTCTGCTTTACAGAAAAAAGATATTCACCCTTATGGATTTAGAGTAGTAGAGCCGCATCATGATGCTACCCCTCATTGGCATTTATTATTATTCATGCTTCCTCAAGATATTCATAAAGCACGTAAGGTTTTTAGTAAATACGCTTTAAAAGAAGAGGGTAACGAGCGAGGTGCTAAACAACATCGATTCAAAGCTATATCTATTGATCCTAAAAAAGGTAGTGCTGCTGGTTATATTGCTAAATACATATCAAAAAACATTGCTGGTGATGACATTACCTCAGATAACTATGGAAATGATTCAAAGATAGCCGCATCAAAAATAGATGCTTGGTCATCATTGTGGGGAATACGTCAATTTCAACAAATAGGTGGTCCATCAGTAACAGTATGGCGAGAGTTAAGACGTTTAAAAGGAAATACAGAACCAGAAATCAGCAAAGCATACAATGCTGCTGATTCTGGAGATTGGGCTGCTTATGTCATGGCAATGGGTGGCGCAATATTACCTAGACGTAATCGCCCTATCCAACCATTTTATGAAGAAAAGCCAACTGAAAAAATAGATATCAATACTGGTGAAATATCAAAAAGTAATTTGAGTTATTACGGTGATATTAAACCTGCTTTTATTGTAGGCCTTATAAGTAAAAATACGATTAGCCGAACCAGGACAATGAAGTGGACGAAAAAAATGTCGCCGATGACGACTTATGACCCGATGTTTGAGGGTAATAATAAGGAGTTGGCTGGTCTTTTAGCGCTTGACCGACGACGAGGGCGAAGCCTGAGTAACGAGGAGGAGAAAAGCGCTCTTGGACTTGTGTAAATAACTGTACTAACCAATTAAATAGATGGAAATAAACAAGATGAATATAGAAATGATGGGGTTTGGTGAGCAATTCACGCAAAAAGAGGCATGTGATCTTCTTAATAGTCATGTTATTAAAAAAGAGAATGAAAGTAATGAGAACTTAGCTATTGAAGATATTGGATTTATTGCAGGTGTTATTACATTAAATGACGAAATAGAAGTAATGGTTAAGTTTCCAGACGAACTTTTACAATTATCAAAATCGACTTTTAATAAAAACATATCGTTATTGGAAATGGCTTAATAACGTTTCATCGTTCTTTAACAATTTGTAATAGTTCTAAAAAGAGTGTTATTGTTATATAATACCACTCTACTATTGACTGTTTTTTGAGGAGTTTACCTTGGCCTTATCTACTTTATCTGAAAAAGTGAACTACATAAAAGAGCATCGCGCAGAAAACTATCGCCATAGTTTACGTTTAGAGGGGGTTGAACAAACTAAAACTTCTAAACCTATTAAGTTATCAAAAGAAGAGGTTATTGCTAAATATAAGGCACTTGCTTCATAAATGGTATCAATGAAATATGGAACTGGCGATGATCCCTATTGTTATACAGACACAAACACCTTAATTAACAATCTTGATATTAAAGACAGTGACTTATTAGAACTAGCTGAAACCGATATTTCACGAATATCATCAGAATCAATTGACTTCTCACCTCCCCCTTATAACCTTAACTACCTAAAAAGTATCCATAAAACACTATTTGGTGATTTATATTTATGGGCTGGTTTAACTAGAACCATTGGTATGAATAAAGGCGATACTATGTTCTGTCGTCCTGAATATATACAACGCGAAGCTGATAAAATATTTTCTTTATTAGCAAAAGAAAACTACTTTCAACAGCTTAATATTGAAATTTTTATTATTAAAATAGCTGAGTTCTACGGTGACTTAAATATTATTCATCCATTTCGTGAAGGCAATGGTCGTTCACAACGTATTTTATTTGAGCATATAATTGTTAACTGTGGCTTCCAAATATCATGGTCGAGTGTAACTAAAGAAGAATGGATACAAGCAAATATTAATAGCGTTCATTGTGATTATTCATTATTAGAAGCAATATTTTCTCGTTGTGTATCGGAATAAATACCTTTTAAATAACGCCTATTTTACAAAAGAGTTTTAAGTGATTAACTTACCTTTCTTAGTCACATGATCAAAACTAAATACATGTTCTCTAGGTGACTCATTACATATCCCAATGAGTCTACCTTTAAATTGCCTTTTCCCTTTTTCAACTTCAACAATATTATTGCATATAGGGCATTTCCCCTCATAAATTACAAACTCTAATTTTCTATAAGGACGACCATTTTTTCTTATCTTATCTAACTTAATTGATTCGATCTGTGCTGTAAGTTGTGAAAACCTCATCAGCCATTGTGGAGCAATAGTTATACGTAGATGATTAGCCTCATAAAACGGAAATATTAGTTTACCGACATATATAGTAATGATTATAAAAAGTAAAAAAAACACCAATTCTGAAGTTGACGGAGTTATGAAAGATTGAACAAATAGTACGCATCCAAACAGTAAGGCAGATGACGGTATTGCTGCGTATATAAATAAACGCCACGATGACAATTCTATTGACATAAATGGTCTAGCAAACCAATTAGGTTTTGGTAATTTGACTGGTTCATACCTAATAGAATTAGAGTCTTTGGTACTCTCGTTATTACTTTTTACTTTGTTTTTTTCAACAATTTTAAAAAAATGATGCTTCTTATTTTTCGCACCACCTTTCTCTCCTGTATCGGATAGCTCAATTAAATATTCTAAATTACCTCCATATTGGTTATCTCGTAGTTCATTTATTTTATTTAATAGACTTTCTGTTTCAGAGTAGTGGTCTGATTTAAATTTCTTCGCTTGATTTTCACTAATTGAACCCGTTTTAACTAATTCAATTAATTCAAATGTTGTGAACATTATGTCATCGACTTTATACCCATCATCTATAAGTTCAATCGTTCTTTCTAACAAAGCTGTTAATAACATTTTAGGTGTTGGTTTCGAATAATCTATTTCATCAATCAGATGTAAAGTCGCTTCACAGGTTTCTTTTAGCATCCTGATATCCATATCTAACCTCATGTTATTAAATAAAAAGTAACGGTTTCGTTACAGTTTCGGTGCTGTTTATTGATGATATTAGATCAGATGATAGCTCTAAGTCCAGTACAGACCAACGGAGACAATATGAATTGGATAACTATTAAGAAGTGCTCTGAGTTTTACGGTTACACCGAAGAGGCTATAAGAGCAAAAATCAAAAAAGGACAATGGGTGATCGATCAGCATTTTACAAAAGCGCCTGATGGCAGAGTTTTAATTAGTATTAAGGAAGTAAACAAATGGATAGTAAGCTAAAAGGTATTAAAGCTAATAACTCAAGTATAAGTATCTCGTTTACTTATAACGATGTTCGTTGTCGTGAAACTGTAAAAGTTAAACCAACAAAGTCATCTTTAAAAGAAATGGCTCGTAAGCGTGATGTTATTTTATATGAAATAGCGATGGGACAATTTGATTACTTAAAACACTTTCCCAATAGTAGAACTGCTTTATCACTTTATGGAAATCAAGCTTGTAATATTACTATTAAGGAAATGGTTAATGATTGGTTTAAACGCACTCAAGACCAGTGGGAGTATTCCACCAAGCGTGGCTATATCAGTAAAATAAATCATCATATCGAACCTAACTTCGGTCATATCCTTATAAATGAATTTAAGCCAAGTATATTCAAAGATTGGGGAGCTACATCGACCCTATCAGGAAAAACAAAAAATGAAGTTCGTTCTATATTAAGGTCTGCATTTCAAGAGCTATTTATTGACGAGGTAATTAATAGTAATCCTATTGATAGGGTTAAACGCTTCAAACATATCAGAAAAGAACCTGAACCATTCAACGAAATTGAACGTGAAAAAATATTAAACCAAATGTCAGGACAAGTTCGTAATTTATATGAATTCGCTTTTTGGACTGGTTTAAGAACTTCGGAATTATTAGCACTTAGAAAATCAGATATTGATTTAGAACGTAAAGTTATATTTGTAAGAAAAGCATTAGTACATGGTCGTGAAAAAGAAACAAAAACACGTTCTAGTGCAAGAACACATCAATTGCATGAAACAGCTTTTAAAGTTTTGAAAGATCAATTATCACTCACATCAAGTGATCATGAACGCATTTTTTTAAATCCCAAAAACAACCAACCTTGGCGAGACGACCGAGCGATTTATCATAACTGCTGGGTTCCATCGTTAAAGCAATCAGGTGTTAAATTTCGAAAGCAATACAACACCCGCCATACGTATGCTTCATCAATGCTTACCGAAAATAAACCCATTGCATGGGTAGCAAAACAACTCGGTCATAGTGATATCGCAATGACGTTAAGTACTTATGCTCGTTGGATTCCTGAAAATAGCCAAGAGAATTAAAAATGAAAATTATTAAAACTGAAAACCATATAACTATGACCGCTGAAACAACAGACCCAAAATACAAGTGTATATCTGAATGTAAAAAAGTTTGGTGGGAAACGGATATACATATAGAAGCTTCCATCTTAGAAATTCCTAATTGCCCCATGTGCGGTGGAGTATTAAAAGTAGCTTCAAAACAGGATTACGAGCGTCTTAATTAGCCCTAAAATAAATGACCACACACGATTAATCATCGCGTGGTCATAATCCAATTGATCATAACTGCTGAGTACCATCGTTAAAACTATCAGGTGTTAAGTTTAGAAAACTATACAACACTCGACATACCTAGGCCTCAACTATGCTAACTGAAAACAAACCTTTTACATGGGTAGCAAAGCAACTAGATCATAGTGATATAGCAATGACCTTAACTAACTGCGCACGATGGATTCTAAATATCGTATAGAAGTTAATTACTTTAAGAATAGAAAGCTATGAAATGATATACAAATATCCTTTTAATTCCTTTATATATATGAAATGAAGTGACTTTGATATTTTTTGTGAATATTATGCTTATTGTGATTGTTTTTTAAGGATGGAAAATGAAGGTTAAAATTATTGGTTTTGAACTAGAGATTGCTAAAAACATTTCAATTGGGGAATTTTTTCAGCAGCTAGAAACAATTGAAGGAAAAGAAATACCAATTTATAGTAAAAAGCACATATTGTTTACAGATGTAGTTGATAATTTTATTTGCGGCTTAATTCTCACTTATAAAACTAATAAAAAATCATTAGCTACTCAGAAAGACTCCGAAGGTGATCTTATTATAAATAAATCTGAGTTAAAAGCAGGTGAGCATGGTACAGAAGTTTGCGTTTTTTGTTTAAACCCTTCAACTAACAAAGGTTTACTATACAGTTATAATGGTTCCGCTTCACCAACTTCAATAAATGAACTTTTCAGAAAACAACATGAAATTGTCAGACTTAACAAAATAAAAGATAGAAAAAATCAACTAACTGATTTCGGTAAAAAACATATTGAAAATGTTGATAAAAAAGCAAGGGAAATGTTCTGGGGGCAATTTTCATTAAAAATACTAGTTACTCCGTCAGATTTAGATAACTTGCTCCCAAAATACCAAGAGATTCATAAAATAGTGCTTCGGGCGGATAACGCATTAGATGACGCAGGTTGCTTTACTCCTATAGAACCTATGACAAAAAAGGCACATTTACAATTAGATCTTCATAAAGATAGTCCTATAAAAGAAGTAAAAAGATTAGTTAAGTCTATATTTCTTCCTTTTTCTTCATGGAAGAAAGAACAAACATTAAGATTAATAGGTCTTTCACACTCTGGTGATACTCTAGAATTAGCTGTTGGCGATAACCAAGATAATTTTGGAAAAATTGGTTACGATGATTATGTGGACTTGCTTCCTTCAACCAAGTGGAAAAACTACACAAGTTGCCCCGCGTTGATGAAAATAATAAAAGAAACTAGTGAGCAAACTGAAATATTTGGAGTAATATGTGATACTTCTTGGAAATTATTTAGTGCTAAAGACTACAATGCCCAACTTGAAGTAGACATCCAAAATCAACCAAAAGAGTTGCAAGAGTAATTAACATGGATAGTGTATGTGAATTAGTCAAATATCATCAAGAGTTTAGAACCGCTCTATTTGTCTCTGGTTTTACTATAGGTTCATTTTTGTTTTCAATGAAATCAGTGATAATTAAAACCATGAAAGAGGATTATTACGATCTGACTCAATATCAGGACGCAGTAAAACAACGGCGACAAAAGGGACAAAAAATTGGTTACTATTCTCAATTAAAAAACTTTTCTAATTGGTTGATATTATCGATTGTTTTTTCATTTTTAAGTGCCTTAAGTCAGATATCTGTAGGTTATAGTGATAATGTTTACTTCATATCTATTTGTTTAGCTTTGGCTGTATTATCTTGGTTCTTCGTAGGTGTTTCAATTTACTTAGTATCAAAAAATTGGTCAATGGCTTTAGATATGGCAGAGAGTGAGGCTATTAAGAACAATGAGAACAAATAATTTATCTTCTATTATGGGATTAGTGGTAACTATATTTTAACAGTTATTAAAATAAGGCTTTGAATTTAAAATGATTTACAAAGGTTCGATTCCCCCCCGCCACCAATTTTAAAGATTAAGACGCGTCCTAGCGTCTTTTTTTATGTCTAAAATTCAACAAATACCAAAGTTAAACAAGCAAGGCCTCAAGAAAAGGTTTATAAATTAGGTGACGGCAACAGATTACAATTAAGAATAAAGTCAACTGGCGCTAAGTCTTGGTTACTGGTTACATTAAATTCTTCACCAGTAAGCGAACATTTAGTGCTAACTCCTCTGTTTCTTTCGTTGATGCTAAAAAACAACACAATAATGCAAAAGAGCTACTTGCCAAAGATATCCCCCAAAGAACACAAAGAAGAATTAGCCCGTAAACAGCATGTAACTTTAAGTAATACTTTTGAACAAGTAGCAACTAATTGGTTTAAAATTTAAAAATACTGAAATTAGCCCAGATCATGCCAAAGATTTATGGCGTTCTTTAGAAATACATATATTTCCTAAGCTGACTGATAAATCTATTAAACAGAAAACTAAGATGTTTATCGCCCTTACTTTTATGAATGAGAGTGAAAAGTTTTTTTAGTAATTTAACCTGACTTATCAACCTTCAGAAACAAAAGATCAGAAAATTTATAATGGTACAACCAGTGCTTTGACACAGCCGAAGTTATTGGTGAATTTTGCTCATACCAAGTTAATCAATTAATTAACTTGGTATGAAACATATTAATAATTATTGGGTAATCTGAGTAGTTGTCAGGTGGTGGTCTGTAATCGACCATTTTTAAATTGCAGCTAAAATCATTAAACAGAAATAGTGCATTAAATAAAAAAGACATACCGATTAATGAAGTGCCCCATAAAGTTAGATATTCCAATTACTGGGGATCACTTCAATAAAGTAGTCGCTTTTTTAATTTTAATAATTGACTCGTCCTAAATAAGGGTAAGCCTACTGCTCATTAAATCTATAACTAAAGCTTAGTCCGGTTAATCTAGCATCTTTATCATAGCGGCTGTGTTCTATCCGTAAAAACCACTGCTGGCCTATATTCCACTCTACTCCTAAACCGAGACGTATTTGCGTTGATTCCACTTGTTCATGATGCTTAGGCAGATTTGCCTTTGTTTTAAGAAAACCTAAACCTGCTTTAAGGTAAACATTCCAAGTTTGATTACGTGGTTTCAACCAGTAACCTATATCTGTTGAAAACCCTTTGTAATCTACCTGTAAATTTTCAGTTAAACTTGGATTTCGACTAAATAATGTAGCCTTACCAAGATCAGCATATGCTAGCTCAGCAAACCAGTGTTGACTCCAACTATACCCTAGATTAATTACATAGGCATTGTCATTATTGTCATTTACTTCCCATATCGTATTGTTGTTATCAGGATAAACATAACTTTGACCAAACATTAGTCCAACATACCAACATGACAACGGCATATCGGCTTTATCTTTCCTACGACAATCTTCTGAATTATCACTTTGGAAGTGATTTTCACTTAGCGAAGTTTCTATGTTTGCGTCTGCTTGCGCTAGCATTGATACAGATCCCGTTAGCGCAACTACAATCAATGTTAGAAGCTTAAAAAAACGTTTTTTCCCTAGTGTTTTTTGGCGACGAATAACACAAAGGCCAATTAACATTATTATCATCCAGTGCGTCATAGAGCCACTTCCTTTATAAGTAGATTCAACTTTACCTGATGCTTGTAACCTATCGTTAATACCATCGTTATTAAAATCTCCATTTTCAGCGCTATCATTAAGGCCATCACCATCAGAATCAAGATCGAGATAGTCGGGGGTACCGTCACCATCAATGTCTCCTACACCTTCTATAGAGTCAGATATACCGTCGTTGTCAGAATCAAGGTCAAGATAGTTAGGTATTCCATCACCATCGGTATCTACATTACCCTCAACATTATCGTCGATACCATCGCCATCCGAGTCATTATCAATATTATCAGGGATACCATCACCGTCTGAATCATCACTACCTTCTTGTGAATCTTCAATACCATCGCCGTCACTATCGATATCACGATAATTTAGAATACCATCACCATCCGGATCAAAATTGTAAAGAAGATCATCATCAATACCATCTTCATCAATATCTATACCTAAGGTATAAGTAACGTCAATAGCATCGTCAATACCATCACCATCCTCATCAACATTAAGTAGTGGCACAGCAACTTGCTCTTGAGTATCACTGATACCGTCGTTGTCACTGTCAAGGTCATGATAATCAAGAATACCGTCATTATCTGTATCGGCTACTAGAAACTTATCATCTACTCCGTCTTCATCAAGATCAACGCCGCCCGTAGCATCAACGTCATATGCGTCATCAATCCCGTCAAAGTCGCTATCTAAGCCTAATACTGGTGGACGATCCGTTTCGATGCGATCTGGTATGCCATCATTATCACTATCAGCATCTCTACTGTTAATAACACGATCACCATCCGTATCTTGTCCGATAAAACTTAGCTTACCATTATCATCGCTTGCGGAAATATTCGATTTCCCATAGCTAGCCTTCACTCTTGTATTGACTGAAACATTACCGTCGATATGAATGAGCTCTTCCGCGATATCAGATATTCCATCATTATCATCATCTTTATCGATAGCATTAACCGCACCATCTTCATCGATATCGTTGTTACCACCAGCGCCACGCAGATTTAAGTCACTATCTACGCTATCATTAATGCCGTCTTCATCAAGATCCGCAGTAATATCGATCATTCCATCACCGTTCGCATCAAACGCTTGCTCAGGTGTATTGGTAATATCAAATACGCCATCACTATCTAAATCACGGAAGTCATAAATACCGTCATTATCCGTATCGGCGGGCTCAATAACTAATGGTGCTATAGCGTTAGCAATACCATCTTTATTACTGTCTATAGTTGGGGCTTCTAAACTGTCTAATCTGCCATCGTTATCTGAGTCCAGGTCAAACATATCAATTACGCCATCACCGTCGGTATCAAGAGTTACTGCATCAATAATACCATCACTGTTAGCATCAACTCCCGACTGATAATCAACGTCAAAGGCATCATCAATACCATCACCGTCGTTGTCTAAACCAAGGCTATTAGCTTCAACAAAATCTGCAATGCCATCGTTGTCGCTATCAGGGTCTCTAAAGTCAGGTAGCGTATCTCCATCTGTATCTTTAAATCCTAGAGACTCAACAACATCAGGAATACCATCGTTATCAGAATCAATCTCAAGATAATCAGGTGTACCATCTAAGTCAGTATTAATGCCTTGGTAATCATCATCAATACCATCATTGTTCGCGTCAGTACCGCCGGTATTACTAACATCAATCGCATCATCAATGCCATCTCCGTCAGTGTCTAAAAAAGTTAAACCAAACTCTTCACTATCTAACATGCCATCATTATCTGAGTCAGTATCTAAATAGTTAGGTATACCGTCGTTATCTATATCGCCTCTACCTTCAAGAACATCAGGAATGCCATCATTATCTTCATCAATTGAAGTATCAAGGTAATCAGGTATACCGTCCAAATCACTGTCAACAGTACCTTCAACAACGTCAAAAACACCATCATTGTCTGAGTCTAAATCTAGGTAATCAGGAATGCCATCGCCATCAGTATCGCCGTTACCTTCAACCACATCAGAAATACCATCGTTATCAGCATCGTCATCTAAATGATTAGGAATATCATCACTATCGATATCAGGTAAGTTCGCAAGGGCATTATCATCCACACCGTCATTATTGGCATCTACACCGCCGGTAATATCAACATCA